>JAFTYU010000042.1 GCA_017461235.1 Clostridia bacterium
ACACTCCTTCGTACTTTTTTGTTGCAGTTGGCAGACCGCAACTTCATTATATCACGAAGGAGTTTTCTTTTTGGAATTGTTTCAGCTATATAATTTAATTGAACCACGCGTCTAACGCGTGGTTTTACTATACAAAAAAGTGCGCAACCGAAGCTACGCACTAAAAACACATAGCTCCAATTGTCGCCAAACAAAATTTCAACAATTCTCACAAAAGCAAGTGTATGCAGAAATAGAGCATCTGTATTTTTTCCAAAAGTAAAAACACTATGCTTTAATGAGAAAATGATATGAAATTTTGTTTGGCAACATTATTTTATCACACTAAACAATAAATATCAACCAGATAATATCCATACTTGAATTCCGGAGAAAAAACAGAAATTTTTAGTTTTTTATGTATAACAGTATACTGAAGGAAAACCGAAAGAGAACTACCCACCACCGCTACGCGGTCCCCCTCCCATTTTTGCTTCGCAAAAATGGGATGATAGGCTTCGTATTACAACAACTTTATCTGTAATCGGCGAAGCACCTAAACTTGCCACTTTCAACTTGCAACTTATAATTGCCACGAAGTGTCTCGAAATTCCTAATTCATAATTATTTATTATTGACAGTTTTTCATCTAATTGTTATAATCTGTTAAAAGGGAGGAATGATGAATGAAAAAGTCATTTTTTAAATTAATATCACTTGTTATTGTTGCAACAATGCTTTTCTCTGTTTCACAGATATCAGCCTTTGCAACAGTTGTTGATTACAAAATCACAAACCCCTATGAAAGCGTTATGGCTTACATAGGAAACGACGACAACCACTACAAAACAAACCTTCACACTCACTCTACATACAGTGATGCTGTTGTCAGCCTTGATGCTATGGTTAAAGAGCACTATAATCAGAACTTTGACGTGCTCGCTTTTGCTGACCATGGCGTTATTGGTGTTGAATGGGATCAGGAGCCTACTCTTTTACCCTTATACTACTATAACTATGCTCTTTTGAATGATCAGGCTCATCTCACAACTGATGAATATAACGCAATCACTGCAGGTACATATTCCGACGAAACCACAAGACGTACCGTTGACCGCGGATTGCAGTGCGTACCCGGTGCTATTGAAGGTAACTACCTTGTTGCTCAGAAGAACCACATCAACGGCTACTTTATGAACGACAAATCCACCGAAGGCGTTATGGGTACCGAAGGCGACTTCGAAACAATGATTAAAATGATTGAAGATGCCGGCGGTATCTCTCACATCAACCACCCCGGTGACTGGCTCGGTTCCGCAGGTGACGAGAGCATTGCCCGTGACCCCGGCAACGTTCACTTCTTTGCAGACCTTTTACTCAGATACAATTCCTGCTTGGGTATCGAAGTTTACAACGCTTACGACAGACCCACAAGCAGTGACCGTATTCTCTGGGACGAACTTCTTCAGGTTGTTATCCCCGAAGGCAGAAACGTCTGGGGCTTCGGTAACAGCGATGCTCACAACATCCCCGATATTGACACCGCATTTATGGATTTCGTTATGCCTTCATACTCTCTTGCTAATGTAAGAACTGCTATGGAAAACGGCACGTTCTTTGCAGTTTCAAGATATGAAGCAGGCGAAAGAATCGGCGAAGGTGATTCATACCCCGTTGTAACCTGCATCATCGTTGATGAGGAAGAAGACGCAATCACACTCGTTGGTAAAAACTGTGACAAAATCAACTGGATTGCCGACGGCGAAGTTATCCAGACAACTTCAAAGAGCATTAACGGCGTAGTTTCTTCAACAATCAAGCTCCGCTCACACAGTGATGAAATCAGTTGCTACGTTCGTGCAGAGCTCGAAGGTACAGGCGGTAAAACTCTTACACAGGCTTTCGTTTGCGACGACGGCAATATGGATGAACTTATTAAAGACGGCACTCCTTCAACCACAGTTGTAAACAGCTTCATTGATATGCTTCTTGACTTCATCAAAAAGCTTCTCCACATTGCTTAATCCTAAGATAAATATACACCCCGTGACGTGAATCACGGGGTGTGTTTTTATTTTATTTGATTTTTAACGTCTTGATTTCCCATCCGCGCAAGGTAATGTTTTTACCGTCGGTAACGTTTATCTCATTACCAAGGAAATCAACCTCAGCTTTCACTTCACCTACGGATGAAACAAAACTTATATTTGCCGCTTCATCGGAGTAGTTGCAGAAACGGACTAAAATCCCGTCGTCTTCGGGGTATAAAGCGGTCATAATAACCTCACCACCGTCGGACTCAAAATCCGCAACGGCAAACTCTGTCATATCGCCGTCACCCGATGTTAAAACTTTCGCTTCTGCACCCTGAGCATACGCCATAGCCTTGCGGTGAATATCGGTGTTCGTAACATCTGAACTAAAGGGCAGAATTGCAAATTCATTCTCAAAAACGCCTTCAAGAATCCTTGTTCCGCACATATATTCATTTGAATAAATAAGGGGAATAAGCAGCTTGTTACCCTGAACAGCCGCGCCCATACAACCCTTGTTGAAAACGGCTACGCCACGCTCTTCATCGCGCATATTCAACCAGTAGATTCCATGGTAATAGGTGGTTGAATTAAAAGATTCTTCCTGTGAAACAGGTGTATCAATAAGAATACGGTCATCAGGATACCAATATTCCTCGCATTTTCTCAAATCACCGTTCCATTCAGATATAGAATAGGGCAAATCGCGGAACATACGGCGGTTATTTTCAAGACAGGCGTTCAACACAAGGCATAGCTTGTCTTCGTGATGATGCCCGTTAAGGGTCAAGGGAACGGGACGCCCCTGTGTAACGTCGGTTCTGCCAACAAGTTCGTTGTGCATTTCAACCTTCATCTTGCAGTCTATTCTCGCACTCTGTGAAGAAAGCTGCATTTCGAAGGTGAAGGGAATGCCGCCTATGTCACCCTTCTGAACCGCTACCGCGCTATGTTCATAGAGTTTTATGCTCCACTCGCCTTCTGAAAGAGCGTCAGCACCGTTCACCCACGCACTGAAAAGGGCTCCGTTGCCGTTATCAATAACAGAGCGATTGGTTTTCAAATCAATGATTTTTGCTATACCGTTCTCATTGAGCGTAATTTTATAGAAGGGAGTAATCAGCTCGCCTGTTGCGGCGTTATATGAACAATCGGCTGTGTTTTTCTTTTCTGCGGCTTTCAGAGTATATGTTTTTACGGTCAAAGGTTTCAGTTCCGCGAAAACACGAAGAATTTTTTTGCCGTCGCACTCAACAATTTCACTCTGAATATTATTGTCGCCGTCAAAAACTTCGACATCCGTTTCAACCGGTGTTTCGACCCACTCGTTAACGGCAAAAGAATGGGTGTTTATAACCATTACGCTATCTCCGTTTTTGTTCCCGAAACGTTGTGAAAGAAATTTCAGGGACTCATTTTTAACAAACCCGGACTCCTTTAACGACGACGGAATAAACCTTCTTGAAAGGTCAAGAAGACCGCATATTGTAACGTCGTGATGCTGCGCCGCAAGAACATATTTCCACGCTTCTTCTGAATTTTGCTGAAGTGATTTTCCGCCGAGCATAACCGAAAACGCATTGAGTTTTTCACCCTGTGATGCATCAATTTCACCTTTACGACAACCGTTGAATATCTCGTTACCGCAATACCCCCAGGGCATCTGCACGTGAAAATCGTTGTCCTCGGTTTTTAATTCATCTGTGGCTTCACCATATATGCCGGGGATTTCCTCAAGCAATATGTACTGATAATTTTCCTTGTTCTGTGTGTAAGCAGTAATTTCCTCTATAGGCTGGGTAAGGTCATCGTACCTTGATGCAAGAAGGGGTTCATATTTTGAGAACATTTTTTCAAAATCTTCGAGAGAATAAAGGTCAGAATCAACAGGCCAACGGGAAAGAATCCAGTTATCAACCGTTGTGCAGTTGTATCCCCTGCCCTGACCGTGATACGTAGGAACTGCAGGAACAGATGTGCCGTCCTTACCTATCCAATTACCCCAAGCGCTGTCAAAAGTTTTAGGATAACCATAACCCATAACGTGAGAGCGCAATATAGCAGCATCGTATCCGCAAAGCTTAATCATCTGCGGAGTCTGATTATTGAGTGCAAACTCTGAAATGGCATAAACTGAAGGTGTTTTATTGAAATAATGCAGATTTGTACGCACTGCATAAAGCAACTGACGGGCATTGGATTCCTCACTGATGGTAAGAGATAACGGTTGACCGTATGTTGTCGCTCCCAGACCTACCCTGTCGGGATATTTTTCAAGAAGTTCGCCTATCATCTCAACAATTTCAGGATCTTGTTTTGAAAACTCGTCAAATGTAAAGGATTCATAATCAAGGCCGATCTTGAGAGTAGGATATTTTTCGAGCCATTCAAACAGCTTTTTAAGGCGCGGTTTAACTACGTCACCCCACAAAACAAAACCGCCATGCTCGTACGTTAAAATATACAGCTTTTTGTCATTCATAAACACATCTCCCATAGGATATATTACCTTGATTATAAAAAACTTATTCCCATTATTCAATTACAAAAATGCATAAAATTTAAACGACTTATTTGTGTAAAAAAGGAAAGCAAAAGCCCCACTCCGTCGGAATGGGGAGACAGCGTTATTGTTTTTTCAGTTTTCTGTATATATAAGAGATTAACGAACACACGGCAATAATGAGCAACGAACCCGCGGCAAAGTAAAGGGAAAGTATGAAACCGAGAAAACCCTCATCCGTGCGAAAAAACAGGTTTATCAGAAAGAATACCGAAGAAATTGCAAAGGGAAATAACCACTTGAATTTATTCCGGCAAAGACCCACAAAAACAGAAACAAGGACAGATAAAAAGAGCATCATTTCAAAAGGCTCATAATTGTTCGGAATAATGTTCGGTACAACAAAGAATATTATCATTTGCAAGCCTGATAAAACACAAAGACTAACAGATATTCTTGATTGATGTTTAAGCTTTTTCTGACTTTGCTCAATAACATTTATAATATTTTCTTCGGTTTTTCCGACAATCTCAGCTACCACGTCGGCTTCTTGAAGATTCTCGGAGTCTTTAGCTATTTTTTCGCCGATAAGAATTTCGTTTATTGAAACATCGAGTTCTTTTGACAGCGGCATTAAAAAAGACATATCCGGCAGACCTTTCCCCGTTTCCCATCGCGAAACAGCTTTGTCTGTACAACCTATTCTCTTCGCAAGTTCTTTCTGAGTTAATTTTAATTCTGTTCGTTGACTTTTTATAAATGCACCGATTTTCACAACATCCATTGTCTTCACCTCAAACAAATTATACTTTTGCAATCAGAATTTATCAACCTATGAATCGTAGAGTGCACAACTCTCTGCCATATAGGTGAGCTTTATCCACGAGACACGACGGAAACACGGTAGTTTTGAGCTGTATTTTCACCGTTAGTTGTACGTGTATTTATTTTTCAAAAATTTTTTAAAAAAAGTGTTGACAAATCAATGTTTGGGTGGTATAGTATTTAAGCACTCGCGAGAGTGGCGGAATCGGCAGACGCGCACGTTTGAGGGGCGTGTGGTAATCCCGTACGGGTTCAAGTCCCGTCTCTCGCACCAAATAAAGAACTTACACTTCAGTGTAGGTTCTTTATTTTTATGTCAGAAAACAGGTAGGGACTTGAACCCCCTCGGCGAAGCCGAACACAATCGGGTGTTCGCAAGTGTAACGCAGCGAATGATGGGCAGAGCCCATCAAGTCCCGTCTATCGCACCAAAAATCGACATTCTTCGAAAGAAGGATGTCGATTTTTACTTTTTCACTATTAACTATTCACTCTTCT
Source organism: Clostridia bacterium (assembly GCA_017461235.1). Taxonomy (GTDB): domain Bacteria; phylum Bacillota; class Clostridia; order Oscillospirales; family Acutalibacteraceae; genus DTU089. The sequence continues at coordinate 5,839 of JAFTYU010000042.1, forward strand.
CTAATACTCTCGATTTTTGGTGCAGGTAAGAGGTAATAGTGAAGAGAATAAGTGAATTAAACTTTTCTCAAAACAATAATATTTGTTATGGTTCTTTTTTTGTCAGGATTAATTCGCTATTGTCAAAGGTTGACAGATTTTAACTTTTAATGTATACTATATAGCGAGGTTAGTTCTCTAGCTCGGCATACACTCTGTAAGTCGTAGCGGCTCTAGTATCTGCTGAAACAGATGTAGAATACCACATTGAAATGATATATATGTGCTCTTTTCATACGCTCTTTGTTTTGGCAGGGAGCGTATTTTTATTTTTGGAGGTCATATTATGGCTATTTTTACGTTTCCTGTTAAGTCTTTTAAAAAGTTTGACGACCCTTTTAAAGACAGCTCACAAAAAACTAAGTATCGTTTTTATGTCGAAGTTCGTGATGTCCCCAAAGAACTTTTAGATTGGATGGAAACAAATCCTAGAGAACAAAATTTAAATACTGACGTTTCACGAGAAATAAAGCAATCGCTTATTGCTAACAATCAATCTTTTCATTTGTGGAATAGGGGTATATTGTTCTCTGTGAACTCTATTTCATACGATAATAAATCTTCTAATGTAACAATGAGTCTTACCGATGAAAGGTTACATGGAAATATTGATGGTGGGCATACTTTGCGTATTATTACTGAATACAATAAGCAAATGGAATTATCACCAAATCAATATACAACCCAATATGTAGATTTTGAGGTAATTACAGGGCTAGATTCAACTGTTCTCCTTGCTGAAGCAAGAAACACATCTACTCAAGTAGACACCACATCAATCGAGGAATTAAAACAAAGTTTCGATTGTATAAAAAATATTATAGAAAATCATACAATATGTGGAAATAATTATTATACTCGCATTTCTTTTAAGCAAAACCAACATCATGATAATCCAAATATAAAAAACACTATCGACATACGAGAATTTATTTCTATTATAAATATGTTCTCACCTGAATTATATGGTAAAGGAGAGGGACACCCTATCCAATCTTATACTGGTAAAGAAACGAGTTTAAAGAAATTCCTAAATATGGGGTTATCTAAGGCAGAAAGCGAAAGTAAAAGAAAAGAAAAAAGAGAGGCAGAAATTGAAAGGATGAGTAATCTCATTCCACAAATAATTGAATTGTGGGATAAAATCGAATGTGATTTACCAAATGTTACAAAAGGAATGAACAAACGATACGGACGCAAACCATATTCAGGATATCATGAAGATGACAAACATAATCCCATATCTGTTGGTATTTCGCTTTTCTCTAACAAATCTCTATATTATCTTGTGCCAAAGGGTTTAATGTATCCTCTCGTTGGTGCTTTTCGTGCACTAGTAAAACTAAATAAAAACACAGGTAAATATGACTGGATTGAAAATCCATTCGTTGTTTGGGACGAATTAAAAGAGAAACTAATTGAGTCCATACTTACTTCATCAACTGAACAGAACGACAACCCCAACGCTATTGGAAAATCAGTAAGTGCTTGGGATGGAGTGTATACAAAAGTATATATCTATAGTCTTGAGAAACAGGTAGGAAATCAAAATTAATATTTTAACAGGCAGTGTTCTTAAAAGAACACTGCCTGTTTTCCTTACATGTCCGACTTTTCAAGATTATGTTCTCTGCAAAGCATTTGACCGTTTTCGAGAGTGGTGTGTCCGCCTTTGCTCCATGGTATTTTATGGTCGGCGTGCATATCTTCAAAATTCCATTTAATATCTTTACCCTCTGCCTTACACATTGGGCAAAGTCCGTGTTGTCTTTCGTACAAAGTCCGTTTTTCATTATCGGTAAATGCACGAATTGACAACACTTTTTCTTTTGTCTTGCCACTTAACAGATATTCATAAATACCTTTTTGTTTTGTTATGTCATCATCTTGTAATAAAAGATTGATTTCTTTCTCTAACTCGTTAGGGTCATAGACATTGTTCCCATATTCATTATAGAGAATCCCCCAATTCAACCCTTTCATAAGTTTTGCTCGGTATTTCGGGAAAGTCAATTCAACCCAATCAATAATTGTTTTGTAATACTGTTTCAACGGAGTTGCATGGGTATCGTGCTGATGCTCTGCCATGTATTGCTCAATATTTTTTTCTTCCTTGCTCGCTATCCAACTTAATACAGTCTGCAAATAATCCTGTCTGATTGTTGAACCGTTCATATATCTTTCGCCGATTTTATATGCAATACATTGATTTTTGCTGAAATACTTTTTAGCATCACTCAACCATTCACCTGTGTATATAGCATTGCGAAGTTCTTGGTCTGTCAGCTTTTCGCCGGCAATATTTATAATTTTAAACCAATCAAGTTTTTCTGTATCCGTACCCTTGCAAATATAAATCATTAATTTGTAATTAAGGACTTTTTCTGTGATTTCTTTTGATGTATGGGCATAATAAGGTGTAGTTGGTGAAGCAGGATTTGCAAATATAGAATAACCATTATCTAACCAATCACAAATTGATATTGTTCTCTGCTGACCGTCTAACATTTCGTATGTACCATCTTCATTTTCAGACCAATACATTACATTCAACGGAAATTCATGGAGAATAGAATTCATAACAGCAATTTTCTTTTTATCGTCATAAACAAATTCTCTTTGGTAAGCAGGTCTAACATTTAGTTTGCCACCATAAGCAACAACTTGTCCTCTTTCTTCATCATTATAATAGCCGTCAAAAACATCACGGACAGATATTTCGTGTAATTTAATTTCCATTTTGTTTTCTCCTCTTAATAACTATTCGAAAAAATTTTGCTTTTCCATCAATCATAGAAAGATATTTACCTGCCTTCTTTGTATTCTCGTTATCTAAAATACTATATCTGCCTATGCCGTCAATTATTTCAAACTGGTCAGGATTATACTTATCAAGGAAAGTAATAGGCACCCCCATTACTTCGTAATAATCTTCAGGAATTTCGGCAGTTTTGTCTACATTTATTGCATTGTAACTATCATATTTCGGAAATTCTTCAGGTGTATATTTTCTATATAATTCCAATTCTTCGTGTCGCTTTTTATGGTCTAAATTAGTAAACCAACAAATATTACCTAAACTTCTCCACTTTTGTCCGTTTTCATCAACCCAAAAACGAGTTTCTCGTTCTTCATAATATTCAGGAACAGTAAATGCCATATCACCGCAACGATAACCCAACCACATTTTATTTTCTTTTAGTAAAGGAAAAATTTCTTTATAAGTTATTGCATTTTGACTGCCAATAATTATAAATTTTTTCTCATATTCAATAAGTTGGGCAACATATTCACGAAACAAGGAGAAAGGGGGATTTGTAACGACGATTTCCGCCTGTTTTAAAATTTCTACACATTCTTCTGAACGAAAATCTCCGTCTCCTTTCAATAGTGAAAGTGAGTTTTTATTATTGCGGAGTAAATATTCAACATCGGTTAAATCAACTGCGCCATCACCATTAATGTCAATAACTTCAGTTATCTCTATTTTATATGGGTATCTTTGAGGTGTATTTTCTTCACTTGGCAAGATATCAAACAATGACAACTGTTCAAATTCTTTGCCTGCAACAGGAGACCCTGTATAACATGTAGCAATCAACTTTTTAAGACCTAGGTAATTAAAATTCATCGCAAAATATTTGAAGAAATTGCTTTCATATGGGTCATCACAATTGCAGAAAACGGTTTTACCAACAAAATGTTTTCTATAATGCTTTAATTCTAATTCTATATCAGCAAGTTGAGTGTAAAACTCGTCATTCTTTGCTCTATCAGCCTTTCTCAAAGATGTGTTTCCTGCCATAATCAATCTCCAACCTACTCCAAATGAATATTTTTACCACATAGATATATACTTATATAGGTATATATCTATATAAATATACATTTTATTAAGTAAATTGTCAATAAAGTATATATCTAATAGAATATAGTTGGTGATATGCTTATGGTAAAATTAACTTTGGAAAAGGCTTTAAGAGAGAGAAATATTAAACGATATGGTTTAGCAAAACTAACAGGCATTCAATATCAAATTATTGATAACTATTATAAGAACAATGTAACTCGATATGATAGCTATGTTTTAGACAGAATTTGTTCAGCTTTAGAATGTGAGGTTTCAGATATAATTGAATATACAAAAGAAGAAAAATAACCCGTAACACTCGTTGTGAATGTTACGGGTTAATGTTTTATAGTTTTCAAGATAATATTTTATGAATTGACTATATCACTATTATTATCTTTCTTTTCTAATAAGGTTTTCCAATTTTTCGGAAAGCCTAAGTGATACAAGTCGATAACTTCATCATATTCTTTTATAAGGTTATCTAATCCAATTAAAAATTGAATATTCCATTTATTTGCATCAGGGTACAAAAATTTGAGAACCAATATGTAATCGAAGATTCTATCTTTTAATTTATAAGGATAATGTTTAGGCGTTGCAGGTATAGTACCAAACTTATTATAATACAGTCTTGAATAATGTGCACAATAGTTTCTGATATTGGTAAAACACAACAACCAGCTGCTTGCAATATCATTCGTCGTATTAAATAATTTTTGGGCTAAATATTTTTTATCTGCTCTCAACATATCAGAATAGAAAAAAGATAATTCTCCGGTTGAAAATAATTCAATAACAACCCACAACGGAAATTCTGAATTGTATTTGTCAATGTGGTGTTTTACAAAGAATTGTTTTTCATTGTGCTTTATTGCATCCGCAATATGTTTTTCAAAACGCGCAACATCGTGTTTTTTATTAAAGTTGTTAGCATCCTTATATCCGAGAGGTCCATATTTTAACGAGTGATAATTTGATAGTTGTGTTCTTAACATCAACTCAATTTCTTCCACTACACCAAAAACTAAATTTCTTAATTTTCTATCAAATTCATATATACGATACACATTTTCAAATGTAGTACCGTCCTTATATGTTCCGTCCTCTTGTTTGAACGGCAAAAAATATGCAGTAAGTCTATAATAGTTGATATTTTGCAATATAAATTGTGCTCTTGCTTCATTTTTAACAACACAATTTCTACTTTTTATTTTCTCCAACTGTTCTTGAAAAGAACAAGGTTTTTTCACATCCATATAAACGCTCCTAAAAAAACAGCCGCCACTGGGACACATCGTTGAGAGGTGCGGGCGGTCTTATCAATATCATTATATGCATATTTATATCAAAAAGTCAATAACTTTTTGCAATGTTTTTGGTGTTAAAACAACATTCCAAAAACATACATTTCTACATATAAGTCATTTTTCCGCCCATATTCCCTCACTTCCTCAAATCCAATCTCTCACATAGAAAAGGCTATAAAACACAACGAAAAAGTGTAAATTTTCGCTTTAAATTCGGGCATTTTTAGGGAATTAGTTTTGGGATTTTAAGGTGTTATGAGAATATTTATTTTGCTTTTCGGCAGGACTTTGTTCCTTGAAAGAAATCATTGATTTTGTGGGATTTATGAGTTTTCCAGCCCTTCAAGTCCCGTCTCTCGCACCAAATAAAGAACTTACACTTCAGTGTAGGTTCTTTATTTTTATGTCAGAAAACAGGTAGGGACTTGAACCCCCTCGCCGAAGGCGAACACAATTGGGTGTTCGCAAGTGAAACGCAGCGAATGATGGGCAGAGCCCATCAAGTCCCGTCTATCGCATAAAAAAGAGCTTCGCAATAGCGAAGCTCTTTTTCTGTATAGGATACAATTTTATATGCAGAACAAAATTTTATTTACTGACAATTAAAGCTGAACTTCCTTACCTTGTTTTGCTGACTCGTATATTGCGCAGAGAATTTTTATCATATCCACGCCTTGAGAAGGTTTAAATACGGGCTCTGCTCCTTCGGTAATAACATCAATGAAGTTCTGAATGTTTCCCTTATGTCCGTTTGTCTCCATTTTGCCTTTAGGGGCAATATCAAGAAGCTGTCCGTCTTCCTCAGTAAAAAATTCAACTTCGTTATCTTCCCACTTAAGACCTGCTTTTGTTCCGCGCAGCTCAACAAAACGGTTTTCTGTTTTGATGTTTGATGCCCAGCTGAATTCTATCTGAAGAACAGCACCATTATCAAAGCGAATTATACCCATTGCAAGATCCTCAACATCAAACGTACCCTGATCTTTTGCATCGCCGAACTTTGAATTTTCAGAATCGCTTGTGTCATTATCCGCAAATTTTGAATATGTATTTGCGCTTACTGCAACGGGAGTAGGATTGCCCATAAGCCACACGGCAAGGTCTATCATATGAACGCCAAGGTCGATAAGGGGTCCGCCACCTGACTGAGCCTTCGTTGTAAACCAGCCGCCTTTGCCGGGGATACCTCTGCGTCTTTGCCAACCACAACGACCGCAATAGATTTCGCCCATTCGTCCGGCTTCAACAAATTTCTTTGCATACTGCGATGCAGTGGCAAAGCGGTTGTTTCTGATAACCATAAGCACCTTGCCTGCTTCATCTGCCGCATTTTTCATTTTGAGAACTTCTGTAACATCAATGGCATCAGGCTTTTCGCATAATACGTGCTTGCCTGCCTTAAATGCATCAACCGCAATTATAGAATGAAGATAATTGGGGGTGCAAATGTCAACAGCATCAATGCTTTCGTCCCTCAGCAGTTCTTTATAGTCTGTATATACTGCTGCATCGGGATAATATTTATCCCTGAGCTCAATTGCTCTTTCTTCAATAATATCACAGAAGGCAACAATCTCTACTCTGTCGTCTTCATAATAATTGTTGATGTGGCATCCACGGCAGATACCGCCGTTTCCGATAAGTGCAATTTTTAATTTTGACATAATCATTTACTCCTGTGCAATAAAATCTATCCGGTGACTCAATCACCTGATTTTATTATATCAAACAGTCATAAAAAGTAAATAGACAGCCTGTAATAATTTTTTCGGCTTTATTTTCAGAAGTATTTTTATGAAAAACCGCAACTCCTTATATCAAGGAATTGCGGTTCGGTTATAATATAAATTTATCTGATTCTTTCAAGTCGAGCAACGTGATTATATTTTCAAAATTCTCTTTTGCGGCGGATAGTGCAGATGTTTTGTGAGAATCGCTGCCAAGATAAAATCTGCAACCGCAATCTTTCGCTATATAATAGGGTCTTAACATTATGTCTTTTTCTTCTTCGGAAGAAAAAATCGTCTTCATATTAAGCTCAATTCCGACGCCTTTCTGTGCGCAATCAGAAAACAACGCATATAATTTTTCATCCTGCAGAAGGGTTATCACTTCCGCCGTTCTTTCACGAAAAATGTGACCACAAGTCAGGTGGGCAATACCTGCTTTATGCCATGGAAGGTCTTTTTTCAGCAGCTCTGCTAAACGTAAAACCCATATTTCTGCTGCTTCTTCCGGGGTTTGTATTTTTGTTCTTACTGTATTCCCTGCCAGGTGCATATGGGTTGTTGATATTACCATGAAATCAAATATGTTATATCTTTCGGGACTGACACCTAAAACGAAGTTGTAGTCCATATCAATCTCTGCACCGAACAAAAACTTCACGTCAGAGTCCTTTGGCAACGGCAAAACCGAAGAAAGGCAACTGAATCGCTGACCGTCATGCCACTCGGCTTCGCTTTTTACATTTTCATCCCATAAATGGTTTGTAAGGCACACTTTTTTGAAATTATTTTCCTTTGCGTAATTCAAAATCCGCTCAGGTATCTGGTTTTCATCGTGACAACAGGGCGATATAGTTGAATGAATATGAAAATCGTGGTCTGCAACAAATCGCATAACATCATCTCCCACTGAAATAATACCGCAGAATTTCCGCTCTATCAACAGAAAATTATAATTTTCTATAAACTCGTTTTCACAAAAGGAATTGAAGGTCGGTTGTCTCTGTGTTATAATCAGAAAAAACTCGGCGGTGTGAAATATGGGTTATGACACAAAACCAGAAATGATATTATTTGACGTGGGCGGAACGCTTTTCGAGGACGGACCCTGTTGTCCTGCAGATGGGTTTGAACCGTTGCGACTTGCGGCGGAAAACCCTGATGTTACGGATTCTGCTACTCTCTCTTCCCTTTGGTATGAATATTTCGATGAAGTTGCGGGGATAAAAAGCAAATCGGGAACTGCTATCGACGTGCCTTTGTCCGCAGTTATAAAATATGCCACTATGAACACGGGCCTTCGTTTTAATATCCCTATGTCGGAGCAGGAAGAAATTTTCGACAGATATAATTCTTCACGAACCGTAATCGACGGCGTTCCCGAACTTCTCGCGCAAATCGATGCGCTGGGAATTCGCACCGCAGTTATAAGCAACAACGCTATGAGCGGTGAAAGTCTTGCCCTTGCAATAAGACGTTTTATACCTACGGCGAAATTTGAGTTTTATCTTACCAGCGCGGATTTGCTTTTAACAAAGCCCTGCAAACAGATTTTCTCTGCCGCTGCAAACTACGCGCAACTTAACCCTGCCGACTGTTGGTACTGCGGTGACGGACGTATCCCGGATGTAACGGGAGCAAAAAACGGCGGTATGCATCCTGTTCTTCTTAAAAAAGATGCCCTATGTCCCTTTGAAATGCGCAATGACGGCAATAACGGTGAATATATCACAATTAATCATTGGAACGTTTTAAAAGAATATATTATTAACTTATAAGCCTACGATTCAACAACCTGCAACACCTTAATTCAGGTGTTGCAGGTTGTTTATCTTTTTATTCTTCCGCCAATTTACGGATTTCGTTAACGATAATTTTGAAAATTGTCTTGATTATTCTTATAAATTTCTCAATAACGCCTTCATTTTCCGAATCAACTGTATCATCGGTTACCGCTTCACCCGAGCCGCCGTAGCAACCGATGTTGGTGCTCGTGATTTTGTTACCGAAAAAGTCTTCGGTCAAGCCATCGTCAATTTTCGCACCTGCACCTATAAGAGCAGAGCCTTCCGCCAACTGATACGCGGTGCGGGAGTCGCTTCCGCCCACAAAATTCGGAATAACGTTCATTGAATTTATATCCATAATGGGATTGATTGTCTGACCGTAACAATTGTTCTTATATGTATTGCCTGCTACCGCTTCTTCGGAAAGATTCCAAAGGATAATGGCTCCTTCCTCAGGCATTATGATGTTGTTTGCGAATAAACTGTTTGTCAGGTATCTCACGTGGAAATCGCCACAGTTAATAATGGTGTTGTTATAGAAATTAAAGCCATCTTCACCGTTTCCCGATGCTATTGCGCTTCTGCCGCCGTTGTCGTTCACTGAAAGGCAATATCTTACGGTATTATTCTTCTGGGGGCTTGCCTTTGCGTTGTTGCACATAAATCTCATATTGTCGTGAGAGTAGATGTACTGATATGTGCAGTTATTTGTCTGCGAGTCAAAGTCAACTGTCATACCGTCACCGTAATTCTTCTGACCTGCGATTTCGCAATACTGAATAGTACTGTTTTCGCTACCCCAGAACCACATTGCGGCTGTGAAATAGAGAATCTCTCCGTTTTCGTCAACACCTTCACCAAGACAGGTATCAATTGCACGGCAATTTGTAACCAACGCGCCGTCACAGATACCTATGATGACTGCTTCGGCATCCATTTCGTGGAAATAGCAGCCTTCAATAAGAAGACCTGTGTTGTAAATGGGATCTGCATCCTCTTCCTCACACCAGGGATTCTGCTCATCGTTCCAGGAACCCCAGATCATAAAGCCGTTTGCGCAGTCATAAACCTCGCAATTTTTAATGGTAAGGTCGTTAACCGCGTATCTTGAACGGGCAGGAAGACCTTTAACCATAACAGCCGCCCTTGCAGGAGCCGCACCGTTTGACATATCATCCCTTGCATTAACCTTGCCGTTGGGCATACCGTGGAAATACACGTTGTCAATAACAATTCCTTCGGATGTTCTGTTAAGAGTATCAATCCAGATACCGCCGCCGTTGGGCGCAACCATCTGAAGATTAGATATTGTTATATAAGAACAGTCAATAAGCGTGAGAATTTCGTCCTTTGCCTGTGTGGTGAGTATAGGTCTTTCCCCTTCCCCGTAGGAAGAAATAATAAACGGACTCTCTTTTGTACCCGCAATATCTCTGAGCTCTACGTTGAAATCGTAAGTTCCGCCACATTTGAAAAGAACACTGACCCCTGCGGTCAACGCCTGTTCACCGTTAAAAGCGCCAAGATCCTTCCAGGCTTCATCTTCACTCATACCTGAATTTGCGTTATCTCCGCCTATGGCATCGATATAGTAGGTCACATTATCAACTGCCTGAATTTCAAGAACTGCAAACGGAGTAACCGTGATAACCATTAATGCCGAAAGCACTACGCACAATAATTTTTTCATAAATTTCTCCTTTTTTATAATCCATATTTAAAACACGAACACAAATTTTCCGTCCGTTATAAGTAACACAAAAGCAGAGATTACTATCCCTGAAGCTTTTTCTGCAACAGCCTTTCTTTCCGAATTTCAGTATAGAATAATTTTTTTCAAAAATCAATAATTTATATTTATCTTCCTTTTTAATTTACAAAAAAGGGCATTTGTACTATAATCGTCATAGTCAGTAATTAATGTATTCAATATTTTGTCAGGAGATGATTCTGTGATTAAACGACGTCAGGTACACCTGGATTTTCATACTAACGGCTCTTTGCCCGTAGGCAAAAGCTTTTCTAAAGCCCAATTTCAGAACACATTGAAAGCAGGTCACGTAAACTCTATAACCGTGTTTTCAAAATGTCACCACGGTTGGTCTTACCATCCGACAAAAATCGGTGATATGCACCCCGAGCTCGACTTTGATCTGCTCGGCGCACAGCTTGAAGCCTGCAAAGAAATCGGTGTAAATGCCCCTGTGTATATTTCCGCAGGCTTTGATGAGAAAGAGTATGACAAGCATCCCGAATGGCGCCTTTTACATTCAATGGATGAAAACGACCTTCTCGAATATCACAACGAAACGCACTTTCATCTTCTTTGCTTTAACACCGGCTATCTTGATTTTTTGTGCGCCCAGATTGAAGAAGTTATGGAGCGTTACAATCCCTGCGGCATTTTTCTTGACATAGTTTCACCAAGAGTTTGTCTGTGCCCGCAATGCGTTGCGGATATGAAAGAATCGGGGCTCGATATCAATAATGAAGACCACCGAAAAATTTTTGCAGACAAGGTACTTAAAAAATACATCGACGCCACTAACAGCGCCGTGCGCAAGCATAGCGACACCGCAACAATATTCCACAACGGCGGTCACATTTCAAAGGGCAATTATGATTTTATTGAATGCAACACTCATCTTGAGCTTGAAAGCCTGCCCACAGGCGGATGGGGCTACGACCACTTTCCGCTTTCAGCGGCTTACGTACGCTCACTGAAAAACACGGATTTTTTAGGTATGACGGGTAAATTTCATCATAGTTGGGGTGAATTTGGCGGATTCAAGCATCCGAATGCGCTTATTTACGAAACATCCCTGAGCATTGCTAACGGTGCAGGCTGCTCCATAGGTGACCAGATGCACCCCTTGAGTGAATTAAACCCCGCTACATATAAGCTTATCGGCAAAGCCTACTCTCTTGTCGAGCAAAAAGAACCTTGGCTTGACGGTGCGGTTAACGTTGCAGACATAGGTGTTCTGAGTGCCGAGTCGCTCACGGGTAATCATAACGAAAAAGCCGACATAGGTGCAAACCGCCTTTTGCTTGAAAATAACTGTCTTTACAATTTCCTTGACGGAACAATGGATTTTTCACCTTTCAAATTGATTATTTTACCCGATATTGAGATTTGTGATGATAAAATTATCGACAAAATCAAGTGCTATGTTCACAACGGCGGTAAAATTATCGCAAGCGGTAAAGCTTTAGTTAAAAACGGCGAATTTTTCCTTGACACAGGCGCGGTATTCAAGGGCAAAAATGAGTTTGAGCCCACGTACCTTGTGCCCTGTTATGAAACTGTAAACGGCATTACCGAATATGTTATGCGCTGCGACTCTTTTAAAACCGAAGCTGTTGACTGCAAGGAAGTTGCCTTTATGCAAAATCCCTATTTCAACAGAACACGCGAACAATTCTGTTCCCATATGCACGCACCCAATAACCCCGACAAGAATTTACCCGGAGCATTTATTAAAGGCAATGTTGCATATATGGGATGGGACGTTTTTTCCGCATATGCAAAACACGGTCATCTTTGCTTCAAAGAGCTTTTCACACATATTCTCAAAACCATGGTAGGTGACGAATTAACAGTAAACGCAGATATCCCCGACAGAGCTGTTGTAACCTTTACCCGTCAGGAAGAAAAGAAACGCCATATTCTTCACCTTCTTTTTGCTCACACCACGGTAAGGAGTGAGCGTACGGAGGTTATAGAAGACACCGTGCCGCTATACAACGTAAAATGTTGTGTTAAAACACAAGAAAAGCCGTCAAAAGTAATTTTAGTACCTACCTGCGAAGAAATCGATTTTTCATATGCCGGCGGAAAAGTTGAATTTACTGTCCCTGAAGTTAACATTCATCAGATGATTGCTATTGAAGATTGATTTCCGGAGGAACGTATATGGAAAAACCTAACACAACGGCGAGAGCCATAAAATTCAAGCCTGACGGCAAGCTTAAAATAATGCACGTCACGGATACCCACATTGAAGATGAAAACATTGACTATTCTCTCGTCCTCATCCGTGAAGGATGCAAAAAAGAAAAACCCGATATTGCAATAATAACGGGTGATAACGTATTCAATTACGACGATGACAAAAAAACAAAATTATATATAACAAGACTTATGAACGTTTTCGGGGACTTAAACATTCCCGTTGCCGTTACTTTCGGAAACCACGACTCCGAAGTCGGCAAAATGTCCCGCCGTGAGCTTATGGCGTTTTATAACACGTTTGATTACTCCGTCACCAAGGAAAACGGCGAAGAAATTGTTGAAAACGGAACATTCAACGTACCCGTATTATCAGATAACGGCACAAAAACCGCCTTTAATTTATGGGTTTTCGACTCGGGTGACTACGATGATGAGGGTCACTACGGTTGCGTAAGCAAAGAAGCGGTTGATTGGTACAGAGAAAAATCTGATGAAATCACCAAAGAAAACGGCGGTAAAATTTATTCCCTTGCTTTCCAACACATTATTGTCCCCGAAGTTTATGACGTTTTAAAGAAAACAAGGAAAACTCTCTACGCTTTCCGTCATATGTATAATACCGAAGATTATTACATGTTCAACCCCGAACAAATTAACTTCGGCACCCTTAACGAAACGCCCTGCTGTGGCTTTCCAAACTTCGGGCAATTCGATGCCATGGTTGAAAAAGGTGATGTTCTTGCTGTGTTCAGTGGTCACGACCACACCAATGCATTCGGCGTAAAACATAAGGGAATCGACATCGTAAACTCCTTAAGCACGCGCTATAATGGTGACAGATTTTCGAGTATGTACGGCTATAGAATAATTGAAGTTGATGAAAAAAACACATCGGTTTACACCTGCCGTGTTGTGCATTGGTACGATATGTTCACCACTGAAGATATTAAAAGCTTTAAAGCCGTCGGTGATATTAAAGCGGTAAAAACCGCAAAGCTTGTCACTAATAAAGGACGAAGACAAAAACTTATGACAAAAATCGGCAGAGATTTCACAAAGCTTATTACAGGACGTAAGGTTACTTATAACGATTAAAAAAGAACTGACATTCTTTTTGTGAATGTCAGTTCTTTTTACTTTAGAGTGGGTGAAGTGTATCCGCATTAAGCTACCATTACTTCATAGGGGAACTCTTCCTCTGTAAAGCCTAATGTGTATGCAATTCTTATGGGGATTTCGTAGTTATTGATGATTTCGCCGGGATTTATCACATCATCTGAACCGTAGACGAGCACCGGAACGTTAGTGCCTGAATGTGAGCCCCTTGTGAAAGAATATGTACCGTCATCGTTAAGAACAATTCCGCCTGTTTCGTGATCGGCGGTAATAACAACAAGTGTTTCGCCGTCCTGTTTTGCATATTCAAGAACAAGATTAACTGTTCTGTCAAATTCTTCCAGTGCTTCGGTCATAGGTTCATCATCATTGTTGTGAGAATGCTTGTCGATATGCGCACCCTCAATCATAAGGAAGAAGCCTTCGTCTGTATCATCAAGCAGGTCAATTGCTTTCCCTGCCATCTGCTCAAGATTGGGCGTTCTTTCATCGGACTGTTCAAGTGTCCAAAGATTATTTGTAAACTGTGCAAAACTACGACTGCCTTCTTCAAGTGCCATCATATCATCGTATGATGTGATATATGTAAAGCCGTTTTCTTCCGCACCGCGCTTTGTTGCCACATCGTTTGCCGCACCCCAGATAATGTCAATACCCGATGTCAACTGGTCGTTGGTAATATCTTCGGTATTGCCTCTCTCAGATGAGTGTGCCGAGAAGGATGCCGGTGTTGCGCCCGATGTCAGGTCAGTTGTGATAACGCCGGTCATCATTCCCCTTTCCATACACAGCTCGGTGATGTTCTTGGGGTATGAGAATGTTCCCAACGGGTCAAACATATATACACCTATGGCACCGTTGTAGGTTCTTTCACCTGTTGCAAGGGCAGTACCGCCTGCGGCACTGTCGGTTACATCGGATGACAACGAACGGGTCATTGATGAGCCGTGATACTCAAAAGTATCCATAGTGAGAGAAATATTGCGTTCATTTTTTGCTTTTTCAAGGTGGTTGAAGCCCATACCGTCACCGATAAGGTAAATAACGTTTTTAATTTCGTTATCCAAAAATTTATCAGGGCTTGCTGTATCGGAAGGAACAAACGCTCCGAATGTAGTACCGATTGTCATAATGATACTCATAAGAATAGCTGCTATTTCCTTCCATATAGGACCGAGTGATGTCAACATATAAAACACCTCCGTGATTTGTGATTTCATTATACTTCCTATTCACCCGTTTTTCAACCATATTTTGCTATTTATCCGTTATTTGTTTTTGTCGAAACGTGTTGAAAAAACCATCCCCATATATTATAATGTATAAGGTATGATGCGTTAAGTGTAGTTTGTTGTAACTAACAGACTTATTCTTAACACAGAACTCTTTGCATAAAATTAATTATAATTTTAAGGGGACTTGTAATATGAAAAAATTTATCATTTTACCCGACGTCACATGTGATTTATCAGAAGAAATAAGAAAAACCTTCGGTCTTGAAGACTACATAGAGGGGTATGTTCATTTCAGCGACGGCAGAGATTTAAAAACAACTCTTGACTGGTCAAAAATAAGCCGCGAGGAGTTTTATAAAACCTTATCAAACAAAAAAATTCAGGCTTCTACTGCTCCTGCAAGTCCTGAAGACTATTACGAATTTTATAAAAAATACGCAGAGCAGGGTTACGATATTCTCGCCATGTCAATTTCATCAAAAATCAGCTCAACACACAATGTGGCTTGCGGTGCCGCAGAGCGCGTAAAAAAAGAATATCCCGATTGCAACATCTATTGCTTCGACTCATACAAAATGGCAGGCGCACTGGGTCTTTTGGTTATTTATGCCCTTCAGATGAAAAATGACGGCAAAACCATGGATGAAATTATCGCTTGGCTCGAGGAAAACAAACACAGAGTTCATCAGATGGGCCCTATAGACGATTTGATTTTCGTGGCTCGCCGCGGCAGAATCTCAATGGGCAAAGCCATTATGGGTAACTTTGCAGGTGTTAAACCTATGGGTGACTGCAACCGCGAAGGTTACGTTTCAGTGCTCACAAAAGCAAAGGGTATGAACAAAGCTCTTGCTCTTACTGTGGAGTATTTAAAAGCATGCGCTACAGATATTGAAAATCAGATTGTGCTTGTTTCTCATAGTGACCGTCAGACTTACGCAGAAACTCTGGCAGAAATGGTAAAAAGTCAGGCTAACCCCAAGGATGTGCTTATCTGTGACGTGTTCTCGGGTAGCGGCACTAATGTCGGACCCGGTATGGTAGGCGTATATTTCCTCGGTGCGGAAATTTCAGAAGATTTAGCCAAAGAAAAGGCGATTATAGCCAAACTCACAGAAAAATAATTGCTAAAATTCCCAACGGAGGATTTTATGATACAAAAAATTGATGGTTTGTGTTTTAAAAATATGGTTGATTACGGTGTAAGAAACCTTAACAAAAACTGCAAAACCATAAACCAGTTAAACGTTTTTCCTGTGCCTGACGGCGATACGGGCACAAATATGCTGACAACTATAAGCAAAGGTCTCGTTTCTGTTGATTCATCCTTGACTGACTTATCGTCTGTTTCGAAAAAGTTTGCGAAATCAATCGTTTTTGAAGCAAGGGGGAACTCCGGCGTTATCGTTTCACAGTTTTTAAAAGGATTTTCGGAAACTTTGGGTGAATGTGATGAGGCTGACTCAGCCCTTCTTATTGCGGCTTTGGAAAAAGGCGTTATATGTGCATATTCTGCCGTAGCAAATCCTGTTGAGGGCACAATGCTCACAGTTGTTAAGGATGCAACCAACGCTGTCAAAAAGTTATATAATGAGAATCAGAGCATTGATGATACAATCAATCTTTTTATACAATACGCAAAAATTTCTCTGGACAACACCCCGAATCTTCTTGCTACTCTTAAAGATGCAGGGGTTGTAGATAGCGGCGGTGCAGGTATTGTTTGCCTTTTTGAGGGTATGAAGAAATACCTTGACGGTGACAATATTGAAATTTCTGAAACCACGCAGGAAACAACTCTTACGGATTATTCTCTTTTTAACAAAGACAGCGTATTTGAATTCGGTTACTGTACCGAAATGCTTATACAATTACTTAACAGCAAAGCTTTTTTTGATTATGAGGAGTTTAAAAAACAGCTTGACGAATTGGGAAGCTCGGTTGTCACAACCTTTGACAGCGACAAGGTAAGAGTTCATATACACACCTGTACCCCGTCTGATGTTTTAAGTTATTGTCAACAGTTCGGCGAATTTCTCACCTTAAAAATCGAGAATATGACTGTTCAGCACACCGACCTTGTTAAAAACATCCTTTGCTCGCCGGAAAAAAATGACGGTGCTTTTGCAATTGTTGCCGTAGCTTTCGACCGTGCGATTCAGAACCTGTTTATTGAAATGGGTGCAGATGCCGTTATTTACTCGGAAGACGGAGTTTCCACCAAGGATTATATAGATGCTTTCAAAAAAACAGATGCTGAAGAAATAATCGTTTTCCCTAACGGAAATGATGCTATTCTTTCTGCTATGCAGGCAAAAAATCTTTATAAAAACGCTAATATCCACGTAATAAACAGTAAGGATATTGCAGAATGTTATGCAGCGCTCCCTATAATTGACTTCGAATCTACTGACATACAGAGCGTTGTTGACGGTATTGACGAAACAATTAAAAATTTATACGTTGTTTCATTTATTAAAAGAAAACCTGAAAATGAAAACGTCGAACAGGCTTTTTATGCCTTGCACCGCAAAGAAATACTCGGTATCGGTTCCGTTCTTGATGAAACTGTTTTTGAAACAGTAAAGAAAACACTTGAAACGCTTAACAAAGACATTGTCACAATCTTTTACGGTGAATCCATTCCCGAAGAATTCATTGAAAATATTGTTTCGAGAATTGAAAATTCAGGTTTTTGTGTTGATGTATATACCATACCTACACAGACTCTTCCTTCTTTGCTCACAATCTCTTTTGAATGACACGGAGGCTCATTTTGTTTTACGATTTTTTTCGTTGGGTTGCGCTCATACTCGGTCAACCCTTTATACGCCTTTTATTTAAGACGAAGGTTTATTATGAAGATAAAGAATCTCAGGGTAAATACATAAAAGGCGGCGCACTTATAGTATCAAATCATTTCAACCTTCTTGATTTTGTCTTAACTATGTTTCTCGTTTGTCCGCGCAAGCTTTGTGTGGTTGCTTCAGAATTCGCTTTCAGAAATCCGTTTATGCGATTTTGTATGAAATTTTTCGGTGGTATTGAAGCAAATCGCATAACCAAAGATAAAAGCTTTGTCCCCAAAAGCGTTGAACAGATAAAAAAAGGCAATCTTGTTCAAATTTTTCCCGAAGGGCGCAATTCTCCCGACGGCAAAATCCATCCGTTTTATAAAAGCTACCTTGCTATCCCCCTTGATGCAAAAGCACCCATTGTGCCCATTGTAACCGACGGCAATTACGGTATCTTTAAACGTGCGCGGGTTATTGTCGGTAAAAAAATCGATTTGTGGAATTATATGGACTCTGACACTTACACAAGAGAAGATTTCACAAGACTTAACGAAATCGTTTTCAACAAAGTTATTGAGCTGCGCGAGGAATTGGAAAAACACAAAGAAACCGAAAGGACGAAAAAGAACAAATGACCCCATTACAGATATGCGGAATAATAGCAGGAGCAATCGCACTGCTGATTATAATTCACCTTTGCATTACTTTGGTTGCCGCTACCATAACCTTTGTCACCACTCTGGTAAGACGCAATAAAAAGAAATGGGACAGAAATCTGCATTTCAAGGTTGAACCGCAGATTACTATGGATGGTATCGGTATTGATTGGATGAAAAAGAATGTTCAATACAAAGAGGATGTACACGTTGTAAACGGCAAAATCAATCTTTACGGTGAATATTTTGACTTCGGCTCTGACAAATGCGTTATGATTTTATCGGGACGTACCGAGAGCTTAAGATACGGCTACTATTTTGCAAAACCCTATGCGGAATCGGGATACAACGTTCTGGTTATGGACCCGCGAGCCCATGGTAACAGTGACGGTGTTTTCAATACCCTTGGTCGTGAAGAAAGCAAGGATGACCTTCAGTGGATTAACTTTTTAATTAACGAAAAAGGCATAAAACAAATTGTTCTTCACGGTATTTGTATAGGTGCCGCAGGCGGTATGTACACAATTACCAATCCCGAATGCCCTGACTGTGTGGCAGGTATCGTAACAGAAGGTATGTTCGCAAACTTCTACGAATCAATGAGAAATCACCTTATTGAATTCCACACACTTGTTTTCCCCGTAATGCAAACGATCAATATGCTGTATAAAATCTGCACGGGTTACACAATGCGAAAAGGGCCCCTTGACGTTATAGACACCTTGGACAAACCAATTTTAATGCTTCACAGCGAAGAAGACCCCTATTCAACCCCTGATTTTGCCCGAAAACTCTATGACACCTGTGGCAGTAAAAACAAAGAAATCGTATGGTTCTCAAAAGGTGGTCATTCGGTTTTAAGATTTATTGATACTGAAAAATACGACTCATCAATAAAAGCCTTTTTAAAGAAGCTTAATTAAGAGCTTTTTAAATAAATATTTTTAACGGAGGTATTACTATGGAAAATAACAATTATCAGCCCCAAATCGAGCAGACTGAATTTGAGCAACCTGCGCAGGATTCACAAGCATCTGTTCACACTTTTCAACAGACCACCCAACCCAATGTTTTACCGCCCGATATCCAACAACGAATCAATGATGTTTTCGGTAAAGCTCTTGCAGCCGCAATAATGTCAGAATTCCCCGTTGCTTCTATTATCGCTATTTTTTTCGGAAACAATGCCTTAAAGGAGATTGTTGCTCTTACGGAAATTTGCAGATCAATGGGTATCCGCCTTCCCGGTAAACTTGTTGCAGGACGAATTCTCGGCATTGTAGGTAAAATCGCCGGAATAGTTTACACTTGCATTTACGGCGGTTTTGCTGTTATTTATTCCTTCTATTTTATTATTATCTTTTTGGTATTTTTCGCTGACATTATAGGCAGTGTGTTCTAAAACCAAAGGAATCTGTTTTGATTCATTTTTTCTATCCCATAACAAACGGACTGTAAAAAGCTTTCGTTTTTTACAGTCCGTTATTTTTATTACGGTGTATCGGTTAATTCTATTTTCAGAACGCCGCCCGACGTAATTTGCCAATATGTCAGATAGTAATCTTCTATCTTTTCACCATTGAAGTGAATTGATTTGATATAGGGATATTTCAACGGGTCCTTGTCGCACTCAACCATAAAAACATCACTCACCTTACAGCTGTGATATTTGCCGTCAAGCTTTATCTTAACCTTCCTGAACAACGGAGTATTGATATAATATTCATCATTACCCGGACAAACCTGCGCAAAGCCCATAGCCGAAAGCACATACCAGGCAGAAAGCTGTCCTACATCTTCGTTGCCGCAAAAGCCAAAGGCTCCTGTACGGTATGCTTCCTTCTGCACACGGCGTGTCCAGTACTGTGTTTTGTGCGGAATACCAAGAATATTAAAGTAATGGGTAATATTGTGACAAGGCTCGTTCGAATGATTGTAGTCATCATTCCACAGTTCACCAAGATCCGCTTTACTGAAAAACCTGTCAAGAAGCTCAAGAGTGCGTTCTTCACCCATAAGCTTACTTAAACCTTTAACATCATACGGCACAAACCAATGCTGTTGAAATATGTTGCTTTCAACACAACCGTCATCATCATATTCATTTTCTTCATAAACAAATCTGCCGTCAGCATATCTTGGTGCCATAAAGCCAAGTTCGGGGTTATAGTTTTCTGTATAACGCGTGAATCTTGCCTTATAACGCTTTGCATCTTCTTCGTTGCCCGTTGCCACGGCAAATTTATACATAGTATAATCCGCCATAAGATACTCAAGCGTGTCGCTGAGTTTTTCGGGCACAAAAGCATCTTCAGTATATTGGCTGCAATATGGTCTTATAGAAAAGAACGGTTCGCCCCACAAGGCTTCGGCGCAATCCGATGATGCCCTTGCTATATCATAAGCCTTGTTGACATCATAGTTGCGTATGCCTTTAAGATATGCATCAGCCACAACAATAAGTCCGGGGTCTCCTACCATACAACCCGCATTCACTCCGAGAAGCTCCCAACGGGGAAACGATGTGTTGCGTTCACAGGCAATTCTCAACAGCGAATTAACTGCATCGTTCACCATCTGCGGTCTTATAACACCGAGCAAGGGAAACTCGCTTCTGTAAACATCCCATCCGCTGAACACGGTAAGATGATTATTTCCGTCATTAAATACTTTTTTGTCACAGAGAGTATATCTGCCGTCACAGTCCATCGTTGTCCTCGGATCAAGAAGAGTGTGATATAAGCACGTGTAAAACAATTTTAAATCTGTTTCGTCGTACCCTTCAACATCAACGCCTTCAAAAACCTTTTCCCAACTTTCAAGAGCCTGAGCGGCCGTTTTATCAAAATCGGCATCTTCACATTCGCAATTAAAATTATTTCTTGCGCCATCAATATCCACATAAGATACTGCACATTTTATAACCAACGGTTCTGTTAATTTATCTTTAAAAAACGCTGTCATTCCTGCATCTTCGTGTTCAAAACAAGTGATATTTTCATTCACATATTTTTCATTTGCGAAAAACTGCATTTTTTCGCAAGGCACAGAAAACTCACACACAAAGTGGAAATCATACTCAATATTACCGTGACCGTGACCGAAACCGCCGCCTTTCGGAGAACAGTGAATCGTTCCTTCTATCCTACGGTCATTTATTATCTTAATTTCTTCAAAATCGGCTTTACCGCCGATTCTTCTGGAAAAATTGAAAATAACTCTGGCATCGTCTGTTTGCGGATATGTAAAGCGCAATAAACCTGTATGTGGTGCAACCGTCGCTTCGGCAAGTATTGAATAGCGCTCCAATTCTACAGAATAATAACCTGCTTTCGCAATTTCTCTGTCGTGAGAGAAGGGTGATTTCCAACCCTTGTCACCATTTTTAAATTCAACTTCCTCGTTGCTGCCGCTACGAAGATCTGTCTCACCCGTAACGGGCATAATCTGAATATTCCCCAGATCACCATACCAGCCGATACCGCTAAGGTGATTAAAGCTGAAGCCTTCTATCGTATTGTTGCAATAATTATAACCGGTGCCGTTATCTCCGCCCGTAATTGTATCCGGCGAAAGCTGCACCATACCGCCGGGCACACAGGCTCCGGGATGTGTTTTTCCGCCACCGTGTGACGTTTCGGTCTGTTCTGCGCCAACAGTACCTATTGTAGGATCAACATATTTTGCTTTTTTCATTAACAATTCACCTTTGTAAAAATAATACTGTCGGAAGTATAACACATCTTATTTTTTCCGTCAACAAAAGGCAAAAACACTCCCAACAAAAAACGTTTTACTCTTGACTTTATTTTTTATAATACTATAATATGTTTAGTAAATTAAAAGGATTAAGGTATATGATTACTCAGGAAAAAATTGACAGAATTAATTTTCTTGCGAGAAAATCAAGAGAACAAGGTCTCACCGAAGCGGAAGCACTTGAACAGAAAGCCTTAAGGGCTGAATACGTTGCCGCTTTCAGAAAATCTCTTGAAACACAGTTGGACAGTACGGTTATCGTGCGTCCCGACGGAACTCGCGAAAAAATAGAACGTAAAAAACCCAACAAATCAGACGGAGTAAAAAATTAATGGCTACTATCAGAAAAATGCGCCCTGACGACCTTAAGGATGTTGAATACGTCTGCCGTATGACTGCAGGCCCGGGCTGTCAGAAAGACCCCGTTTTAGGCTACCGCATTGCCAGAATGTTTTCAACATATTATGTCCGCGAATGTTATGACACTTGCTTTGTGCTTGTTGATGATTCCGACAAGGCCGTCGGTTACATTCTTTGCGAGCCTGATTATAAAAGATATAATAAAATTTATCGCAAAATCGATGTTCCGGAAATCAAAAAGCTGGATAAAAAAAGCGGCAAACAAGCCTGGCTTTTTCCCATACCTTATAACTTTTTCGGCAGGAAGTATCCTGCCCACCTTCACATTGATATTCTTGACGAGTATCAATCAAAGGGTTACGGTGCAAAACTTATGGATGCACTTTTCACAGAACTTAAAAAACGTAATGTAAAAGGCGTTATGCTCCAGGCGGATATCCATAACGAAGGTGCAATACGTTTTTATAAACGACACGGTTTCAAAATGCTTTCAACAAAATTGCAAACCGCAACAATGGCAAAAAATCTTCTTTAAGCAGTGATAGTTATGACCCAAAAACCAGTTACAGCAATTATTCTTGGCGCAGGTCACCGTTCAATGGCGTATGCCGATTATGCGGTGGCTCATCCCGACGAGCTTAAAATTGTGGGTGTCGCCGAGCCCGATGAACAACGCAGAAATATGGTACGCGAGCGTTTCGGTTTCCCTGAAAGCCGGTGCTTTTATGATGCCGAAGAGCTTTCAAAAGTACCTAAATTCGCAGATGTTGTTATAAACGGTACTATGGATGAAATCCACGTAGAAACATCTATTCCCTTACTTGAAGTCGGTTACGATATGCTTCTCGAAAAACCCTTTGCCGTCAACGAAGACGAAATGAACAGACTGGTAGAAGTAGTTAACCGTAACAACAGTAAGGTTATGATTTGCCACGTGCTACGATACAACCCTGTTTACCTTAACGTCAAAAAGAGTATATTAAGCGGTGAAATCGGTGATATTATCAACATTCAGACTGTTGAAAACGTCAGTTACCATCATCTTTCCACTTCTTATGTCCGCGGAAAATGGGCAAACAGTGAAAAGTGTCACACATCAATGCTCCTTGCAAAATGTTGCCACGACCTTGACCTTATGATGTGGCTTATGGGTGATGATGCGCCTGTTTCGGTTTCTTCCGTCGGTTCAAAATTCCAGTTCAGACCCGAGAATGCCCCGAAGGAATCAGGCACACGTTGTCTTGTAGACTGTCCCCGTGTTGACTACTGCGACTTTAGTGCAAAAAGACTTTATCTTGACCATCCCGACAGCTGGGAAGTTTACGTATGGAAGGATTTTGACCATCCCGAAAATCTCACTGACGAGCAACGTCGCGAACATCTTAAAACCAGCGAGTTCGGCAGATGTATGTTCAAATGCGACAACGACGTTGTTGACCACCAGAGCGTGCTGGTAAACTTCAAAAGCGGTGCAACAGGCACACATAATCTTACAGGCGGTTGTGCAGAATCTTTAAGAACTATGCGCATCACAGGCACAAAAGGCGAAATTTATGCAGAGCTTGAAAATAAGTTTGTAAAAATTAAAACCATTAACCCTGAGCCCGGTAAATACTTTAATGAGCGAATTATTGATTTGAGCGATACACCCGATGACGGTCACGGTGGTGCGGATACGGCACTCACCGCAGACTTCGTAAAATTCATACGCGATGATAATCCCTCAGTATCCTGTACTTCAATTCACAATTCAGTTGCAGGACACAAAACTGTTTTCCTTGCAGATAAGTCAAGAGAAAACAACGGACAACTTATGTACATATAAAAAAATCTCTCTTGCACGTATGCAAGAGAGATTTTTTTATTACATCTCTACTGCGGCTCTTTCAACTGAAAGACCTTTTTTGTAGTTTTCCATAAACCTGTTAAAGCTGTCAACAATGGCTGTATCAGGTTCAAGTGTTGTCATTTTCTGAGTTGCGAAAATCTTGTTATCAAGATAATCGGGAAGTGTTTCCCCTTCTTCTTTATCAGCAGAATATGCTGCAAGAACTGCCACACCCCAGGCACCGCCTTCACCTGCAGTTTCCATAACGGAAACAGGTGCATTCATTGCCGCGGCAAGAACACTCTGACCGATAACGGGAGTCTTGAAGAAACCGCCGTGACCGAGAATTTTATCAATAGCCACATTCTCTTTTTCAAGAATATTCATACCTATTTTGATACCGCCAAAGGCTGTGAAAAGCTGAACTCTCATAAAGTTTGCAAGAGAGAATTTGCTGTCAGGCTCTCTTATAAATAAAGGCTTGCCTGTTTCAAAACCTGTAATAAACTCACCTGAAAAATAGTTGTAGGAAATAAGGTTACCGCAATCTGCATCTGCTTCGGCGGATTTTTTGAAAAGCGCCGTAAACAAATCGCCCATTGAGCATTCTGCGCCGCAAAGGTCGAGAACTTCTTTGAAAATGTATGTCCACGCATTGATGTCGGATGTGCAGTTATTGCAATGCACCATAGCAACGGGGGCGCCGTCAGGTGTTGTAACCATATCAATTTCACGGTAAAGCTTTGAAAGCATTTTTTCAAGAACAATCATTGCAAAAACAGAAGTACCTGCGGAAACGTTACCTGTTCTTACTCTTACACTGTTTGTTGCAACCATACCCGTACCTGCATCGCCTTCCGGCGGACACATAGGAATACCTGCCTGAAGGTCTCCGTCACTGTCAAGCAGTTTTGCACCTTCTGCGGTGAGTGCTCCTGCATTTTCGCCTGCTACGAGAACCTGCGGAAGAATTTCACGTATTTTCCACGGATAGCCTTTATCGGCTACGAGTGCATCAAATTTATCGAGCATAGCCTCGCTGTAATTATTGCCGTCCATAGGGAACATACCCGATGCTTCACCAATTCCGAGAACCTTCTCGCCTGTAAGGAGTGTGTGGATATAACCTGCAAGGGTTGTGAAATAACAAACATCTTTTACGTGTTCTTCACCATCAAGAATAACCTGATAAAGGTGTGCTATGCTCCAACGGTCAGGAATATTGAATTGGAAAAGCTCTGTAAGTTTATTTGCAGCTTCGCCTGCACAAGTGTTTCTCCATGTACGGAAGGGTGCAAGAAGTTTGCCGTCTGCATCAAAAGCAAGATAACCGTGCATCATACCACTGATACCGATTGCTTTGAGATTTTTAAGAGTAATACCGTATTTTTCTTTTACATCTTGCTTAAGTGTAGCGTAACAGCCCTTGAGACCGGCAAAAAACTCGTCTTCGCCGTATGTCCAGATTCCGTTCACAAGACTGTTTTCCCATTCGTATCCGCCGACAGCAAGAACTTCACCTGCATCGTCAATAAGAACACCTTTTATTCTTGTAGAACCGAATTCAATACCGAGAACGGCTTTGCCTTCTTCAATATAAGTTTTGATATCCATAATTTGCTCTCCTTGTTTATATTTTAATGTTTAATTCTTCTGCTTTATCTCTCAATGCCTGAAAATCCGAAAGAGCATCAGGCTTGTTGGAAGGGTTGCGCAATAACGCCGCCGGGTGAAAGGTGCCCATAAAAAGGATATTGCCTTTTTTAATAAATTCACCATGTTGACGTGTTACCCTGAAATCTTCGGAAATCAGTTTTTGTGCTGCTATGCGACCTAAACAAACTATAATTTTAGGCTTTATAAGCCGCGTCTGACACCGTAACCACTCTATGCACGCGTCCTGCTCACCGCTTTCGGGGTCACGATTACCGGGCGGTCTGCATTTGACAATATTTGCGATATAAATATTGCTTTTCCTGTCTAAACCTATTACCTGCAAATATTTGTCCAGAAGCTGACCTGCCTTACCCACAAATGGCTCACCCTGCAAGTCCTCGTTTTCGCCCGGACCTTCGCCCACAAACATTATGTCGGCACTTTCATTGCCTACGCCGAAAACCACGTTTGTGCGGGTTGAGCCTAAAGAACATTTATTGCATTTTGAACATTCTTCCTTTAATTGTTCAAAATCCTCGTATTTCAAAGAACTATCAACTCCTTAGGGGCGTTGGTAAGATTAATACAGCCGTCCTTTTCGATAACCGCCATATCTTCTATTCTGACACCGAACTCGTCGGGTAAATATATACCCGGTTCAACTGTCACAACGTTGCCTGATTCCAATTTATTTTCACTTCGGGGTGAAAGATTCGGACTTTCGTGGATTTCAATACCTACACCGTGACCTGTAGCATGACCAAAATAATCGCCATAACCCGCCTTTATGATTACGTCCCTTGCAGCTTTATCGGCAAAAGAACATTCAACACCGCTTTTCAAAACCCCTAGAGCAGCTTTCTGTGCTTCGAGAACAGTTTCGTAAATCTCTCGTTGCTTTTGGCTTACTTCGCCTACCGCAACGGTACGGGTCATATCGCTATGATAGCCGTTATACACCGCACCAAAATCCATAGTCACAAAATCACCGTTTTTTACAACGCTATCATCAGGCACTCCGTGGGGCATTGATGTTTTTTTACCTGTAACCGCAATCGTTTCAAAAGAAAGAGCCTCAGCGCCGTGGGATAACATATAATAATCAAGCTCCAGGGCAATTTGCTTTTCTGTTACTCCCGGTTTTATAAACTCTAAAATATGGTCGAAAGCAGCTTCGGCAATCGCTTGGGCTTTTTTTATACATTCCGTCTCGTACGAATACTTTTTCGAACGCATTCCGCTAATCAATTTTTCAAGCCTTTGAGAAGGAGTTAGTTTTATAGACGAGAATATTTTTCTTAATTGAGAAAGAAGTGAAACCGTAAGCTTTTCTGTTTCTGTATATACCTTT
Organism: Clostridia bacterium; assembly: GCA_017461235.1. Taxonomy (GTDB): domain Bacteria; phylum Bacillota; class Clostridia; order Oscillospirales; family Acutalibacteraceae; genus DTU089. Next base: position 33,263 of record JAFTYU010000042.1, read on the forward strand.
TCAATATTATTATCAATTAAAAACGCTTTTATTTCACCGGAAAGCCTTGTTAAAAGCTGAGTTCGACAAACAATTATCTTTTTCTGTGCCGCTTCAATATAACGACTGTCGGTAAAAAGAACCGCATCATCCTGAGTTATAACAAGATATCCGTCACTTGACGGAAATCCTGTGAAATACCGCCTGTTTTCAGGTGAGTGAATGAGAATTGCTTCGTGAGAATTCTTTAATATACGGCGTAAATTATTTATTTTCTCCATAATAGCCGTGCTCCTTCAGAAACGCCTCGCGCAAAGGCTTTTCTTTAATTCTGTTCTTTTTATAGTGATTTTTCCAGAACCATTTGTTCTCAACAGGATCAACAAGCAAGGGTACCGCACCGCAACGGTTTGCCGCCGCCACGTCTGTAAATACCTGATCCCCTACCATACCTATTTTTTCAATCGGAACCTGAAGCTTTCGGGACATTCTGAGAAGTCCTAAGGGTAATGGCTTTTTCGCAAAGGCGTGGAAACGCACCCCAAAGGTTCTCGAAAACCAGTACGCTCTTATGTGCGGCGTGTTGGTAACAATGGCAACCTTTATACCTGCAGCTTTAAGTGATTTTATCCACGAGATTGCCCCGGGAATTGTAGAAAGAGTAGCATCTTTTACGGTTGTATTGTCAAGATCAAAAAGTATGCCTTCAAGTCCTAATTCTTTTACTGTTTCGGGAGTAATATCGTGAATTTCACGGAACATATATTTTATTGTGGTATCTTTTTCAAAATGCATAATCTCACCTGCTGACAAATGCATATCACTTCATTTTAATAATATCATAAAAAAACAAAAAAGAAAAGAGATGAAACCTTAAAATAAGGCTTCATCCCACGTTTTTTAATAGAACTTTCTCTTACGAGCAGCTTCGGATTTCTTTTTTCTCTTTACAGAGGGTTTTTCATAGTGCTCTCTCTTACGGACTTCCTGAATAACACCGTCTCTTGATGTCTGTCTTTTAAATCTGCGAAGAGCGCTGTCCAAAGACTCGTTCTCTTTAACTTTTACCTGACTCATTTATAGTTCCCTCCCTCCGCTGTTACCAACAAAGGTATAAATATCAATATACATTTAGCATTATACAATGTCAAACTCTATGTGTCAAGTGAAATTTGTGAATTTATTTTTAATTGTTTGAATCGGAGCACAGTTTTCTATACAAAACAAAAAGAGAAAGTCCGGAGACTTTCTCTGTAATATCGTATATTACACTCACGGTCGAGGTAATAACGATATAAGATATGAGCGCAGGACGAAGATTTAGAATACGAAGCTGTATAAGATACTGCGAGTAGGCTAAATCAAGTCCTGCGCCATAGATTATATTGTTATTTTGCCATGGCGCCGATTTCCATCATATACGCGCCGATCTGTGCACCAAATTCGGGTGCGCCATCCATAATAAGCTTACCCTGCTGAACAGATTCAATCATATCGTCAATAGACATAAGAATACCGAGAGCACTGTCAAGGTTGTTGAAACGCATTGTAAAGAAAGGAAGAGCGCGTTTGTATTCGCCTCTGCCTGCTTTACTCTTACCGGCTTTGATTCTGATATAAGCTGAAACAGAATCTTCACCGTCAACCTTCCAGGCATAAACACGGTCGGGACTCTTTGAAGTCCAGTCATGGATTTCGGGATGACCCATTTTATTAAGAGTGCTGATACCTGAAGAAAGAAGGTAGAAATAGCACTTAACGGTAAGGCGTTTATCTTCTTCTTTTTCCGGGGGTTTTTCAGCAGTGAGAAGGCTTGACATTTTAAGAAGTGCCATCATAAATGCGGCTAATTCTTTAACATTTGATAAGCCTATAAATTTGGGCAACGTTGCAGGACCGATTTTACCTTTGAAAAATGCGTTCATTGTTTCAACGGATTTGAACTGAAGTTCAACAAATTTCTGGTCCTTTATTCTGTAAGCAACCTTGTTAGCGTGAACGAGCCATTCGTCACCGTTAACAACAAAGTGAGTAGCCCATTTTCCTTCAGGAGCATCAGGGTCAAGACAACTAACCTGATATACGCAGTGAATATTTTCAAACTTCTTCTGAAGAGAAGGTACGTCTGCGACGATTGTCTTTAAAAGAGGTAATGCACCGCAAAGGAATATTTTGTTAGTGTATAATGCTTCTTGTGTGTTTGACAAGAATATCCCTCCTTAGAACTCGTCGTCCCAGTCATTATCTTCTTCAAAGTCAGCCTTCATAACTTCACGGACTGCTTCAATGATACCGTTAGAGTCGATACCGATAGTGCTCATAATATCTTCGTGAAGACCGATAGGTGCAAATGTATCCTGAATACCGAGCTTTTTGAAAGCACAACCCTTACCGGATTCAACAACAACTTCTGCAACTGCGGAACCAAGACCGCCGATAACTGTATGATCTTCAACAGTGATGATACGGCGTGTATCCATAACTGCCTTAAGAACTGCTTCTTTATCAAGGGGTTTGATTGTGTGCATATCAAGGACTCTTACTTTGAGACCGTCTGCTTTCTCAAGGAATTCAGCAGCCTGGAAAGCCTGGAATACGCAAGAACCGCAAGCAATAATAGTGATGTCGGAGCCTTCGTGAACTTCTACTGCTTTGCCGAGCTCAAAACCGTAGTCTGCATCTTTGTAGAGAACACGGTCAAAACCACGGTTGATTCTGATGTAGAAGGGACCGGGTGTGTTATAAGCTGCCATAACTGCGTTATATGTTTCATAACCGTCAGCGGGGCAGATAACTGTAAGATTAGGAATAGAACGGGTTACTGCAAGGTCGCAGATAGCGTGGTGAGTTGAACCTGCCTGACCGAAGGATGTACCTGAATGGGTAGCAATAACTTTTGCATTAACGTTCTGATAGCAAAGGTCTGTATGAAGCTGATCTGCAGAACGGAAGGATGCAAATTGTGAGAATGTGGAAAGGAAAGGTACAAGCCCTGCCTTAGCCATACCTGCGGCAACACCGAACATATTCTGTTCTGCGATACCTACGTTAAAGAAACGATCGGGGAATTTTTTCTGGAAATCACCGATTTTAGTTGATTTTGCAAGGTCAGCAGTAAGAGCTACGACCTCGGGATGAGCCTCTGCCAATTCAACAAGAGCCTGACCGTAAATCTCGGCAGTTGAGAGAGAGGTTGACTGTTCGGCTGTATAACTTAATCCGCCTGCCATAATTATTCTGCCTCCTTTTCAACACGTGCAAGTCTTGCGGCATAAGATTTTTCAAGAGCTTTTTTGCCGTTTTCATATTTTGTGTCATCAAATGCGCCGTAGTGCCATCTGAAGTCACCTTCAATAAAGTCGATACCGCAACCCTTAACTGTATCGCAAAGGATAAGAACGGGTTTGTCAGTTTCGTTTTCATAAGCAAAGTCGATCGCTTCGCAGAGTTCCTTAATGTTGTTACCGTCGATTTTCTTAACAATGAAACCGAAAGCTTCCCATTTATCTGCGAGAGGTTCAAGAGCCATAACTTCTTCTGTCGGACCGTCAATCATATTGTGGTTACGGTCAACAAAAGTGATAAGGTTTGTAAGTTTATAGTGAGCGGCACTCATTGCTGCTTCCCAGTTTGAGCCTTCATCAAGCTCACCGTCACCGAGAACAACGAATGTTTTATAGTCTTTCTTAAGAAGACGTGCTGCAAGGGCTGTACCGACACCGATTGAAAGTCCGTGACCGAGAGAGCCTGTTGAAGCATCAACACCTACAACCTTATTTGAGTCAAGGTGCATACCCATTTTTGAACCTGAAAGATTAAAGGTTTTGAGCATTTCTTTATCGTTGAACCCAAGGTCGCAAAGAACAGGTGCGTAAGCAATACCTGCGTGACCTTTACTGAGAATAAATCTGTCTCGGTCCTCCCAGTTGGGGTCCTCAACCTTAATGTGCATATATTTGTGATAGCACACTGTCATAATATCCATAACGCTCATACCGCCGCCAATATGGCCGCTGCCTGCCCAATAGGTAGTGTCAAGGCAGAGATTACGGAGTTCATTTGCTTTCTTTTCAAGAGCAAGCCACTCCTGTTTTGAAAGTGCCATTTTATTTTCCTCCTGTTATTTATTTTACCGAAAAACATCGGTTATTTTTATTAAAGTTCCGGATGAAGCTTTTTAACCGCTTTGAAAGCATCCTCAGCGATTTCGATGGTTCTGTTGATATCTTCGTGAGTGAGAGCAGCATTAATAAAGTGGTTGTGGTGAGAAGCAAAGAATACGCCTCTGTTAACACATTCTGCAATCCAATCCTGATGAAGAAGAAGTGAATCATCGTTAGCAATTCTTAAATAGAAAAGCGCGGGAGCACCTGATACAACAAGGTCAAAGCCGTGTTCTGCACCTGCTTTTTTAAGACCATCGGTGAGTTCAGTACCCATCTGATGGAAAAGCTTGGGTGCATCAATTGCTTTAAGCTTGTTGATACAAGCAATACAAGCCGCAAAGGGAACGGCGCTCATCCAGTAAGAGCCTGTGTATGAAAGGCTTGATGCGGCATTTTTAAGGAATTCCTTACCGCAGAAAGCAGACATATTATAGCCGTTTGCAAGAGCTTTACAGAAACAGATGATATCAGCTTCAAAACCAAAGAAATGGTCTGAACCTGCCAGATCAAGACGGAAACCGCAACGAACGTCGTCAACGATAAGAACGATGCCGTTCTTTGTGCAAAGCTCGCGGACTTCTTTCCAGAAGCCTGCATCGGGGAAGTAGTTGTCAAGGAAGTTGCCGTGGTTATAAGGCTGTGCGATAAGAGCGGCAATTTCGCCGTCATTCTCGGCAATAATCTTTTTAAGACCTTCAATATCATTCCAACGTGCGTAAAGGTTGTTCGCAACGTCCTCAGGTGTAACACCGGGATAGTCAATCTTCTGAACCATGGGAGAAACGCCGTGGTAGAAATTGTTGAAGAAAATAAGTTTCTTTCTGTGGGTATGAGCACGTGCAGTAAGGATAGCACCCTGTGTAGCATCGTTACCGTTTTTTGCAAAGAATGCCCAGTCAGCAGAATGAACCGTGTCAACAAGGAGCTCTGCACATTCAACCATAATCTTTGAAGGTGATGTTGTGCAGTTGCCTTTTTTAATCTGTTCAATAGCGGCAGCATCAACATCTTCGTCGCCGTAGCCTAAAATGTTGGGGCCGTATGCACACATATAGTCGATATATTGGTTACCGTCAACATCCCAGAAATATGTGCCTTTTGCTTTTTCAGAAAAACGGGGCCATCTGTTAACGGGTATAAACTGACCTTCTGCAGGGCCAAGGTGACCATAAACACCGGCAGGGATAACCTTCGTGGCTCTGTCATACCATTCGTCAGATTTAGTGTTGTTATATAAAGGGAATTTATTACTCATTTACTGTACCTCCTTCGCCCTGTTATGCAAGATACAACGCTACTCTGTCAAGAATACGGTTGATGTTATCAAGCATACTGACAAGTCCGTGCATTTCGATTTTACCTGTACCTATACAAGCAAGAGAGTTAACCTTGCCGTCGAAAAGTGCGCGTGCAGTTTCGATAGATTCAAATATCATTGATGCGCGATATTTTGCAGGTGTGTTCTTGACCGTAACAAGACGGTGATCCTTGCAAACAAGCTCAACACCTATATTGTCTTTGATACCGATATAAACGCTGCCGTCTTCAATAGCTTTTGCACTGAATTTACCAACTTCATCGTTGTTACCGATCTGAGCAATGGCTACGCCGATGGTGTAAAGCATAAGCTTTGTGCTTCTTTCAAAGAAAACAGGATCCTTAAGGTCTTCTTCAGTTGCTCTCATATATTTTGAAAGCAAATCCGTAAGGGGTGTAAAGGTTTTAAGAAGGAAACCGATGTGTGTAAAGCCCTTTGAAGGTATGGGTGTTACAGTACCGTCAATAAGACCGTTGAACTTCTCACAGCTTGAGAAAGGAATCTTAACGTCACAGTTACTGCAGCCCTGTTCCATACGGCATTTGCCGTTTTTGAAGTAAATTGTTGCGGAAGGACCGCCTTTAACCTCGAAACCGATGGAAACAGGCTTTTTGCCCGCAAGAAGCTCTGATGCTTCAGGAACAAGTTCACACAGATTTTCCAAAGTTCCTAAAACTGCATACATATTTATGTAAGCGAGTGTTCTGGAATCCATTAAATTTTGCAAAACAAACATCCTCCTTTTTTGCTAAACATTAATAGTCTATTTTATTTTAGCAGAAGCTTGGTGCAATGTCAACAAAGAGTACCAAACAAAATACTATTATTTTTGTTGTTTTCGCCGCAAATATTTCAATTTTTTTGATTTTTTAGCAAATTGCCAAAACGGCACTAAAACCTGCATAAAAGGAGTATTAATTTTTTGTTAAAACTACACACACTTTTTTACGCTGCACTGTTTTTTCTTGACTTTTGATATTATTATAGTATAATTATGGTGAACGCAAATTCACTCCAAGGAGGTTACTTATTATGGACACAAGATTCGCAATCAGTGAGTATCATGATGCTGCCGCCGTTACAAGACAGCTGGACGAACTCATCAAAAAACCCATCTACACTATTAAGCCCGAAGTACTTAAACAGTACGAAGAGGAATACTTCGACAAAAAATGTGCAAAGAGCAAAGAGATGATCGAGGAAGCTAAACAGGTTATCCCCGGCGGTGTTCAGCACAACCTTGCTTTCAACTATCCCTTCCCCCTTGTTTTCACAAAGGCTGACGGTATGAAGCTTTATGACGTTGACGGCAATGAATATTTCGACTTCCTTCAGGCAGGCGGTCCTACTGTTCTCGGTTCCAACCCCAAGGTTGTCAGAGATCAGGTTATCGACCTTCTTAACACCTGCGGTCCCTCAACAGGTCTTTTCCACGAGTTTGAATATAAGCTTGCAAAGAAAATCTGCGACAGTATGGAATCAGTAGAAATGTTCCGTATGCTCGGCTCAGGTACAGAAGCTTGTATGGCAGCTATCCGTGTTGCAAGACTTGCTACAAAGAAAAAGAATATCGTTAAAATGGGTGGCGCTTACCACGGTTGGTCCGATCAGCTCGGTTACAGTATCCGTGTTCCCGGCTCCAAATTCACTCAGGCACACGGCGTTCCCCTTTACCTTTTCAAACATACACAGGAATTCTTCCCCAATGACCTTGATTCACTCGAAAGAGTTCTCAGACGCAACCTTCTCACAGGCGGTACTGCTGCTGTATTTATCGAGCCTATCGGTCCCGAAAGCGGCACAAGACCTCTTGACAAGGACTTCAACAAAGGCGTTGAAAGACTTTGCCGCAAATACGGCGCACTCCTTATCTTTGATGAGGTTGTTACAGGCTTCCGTATCGGTATGGCAGGTGCTCAGGGCTACTACGGCGTTTCTCCTGACCTTACTATCTTCGGTAAAGTTATTGCCGGCGGTTATCCCGGCGCAGGCGGTATCGGCGGTAAGAGAGAATATATGAAATATCTCGGTGCAGGTCTCGATGCTAGCGGCGAAAAAGTTAAAAAAGCATTTATGGGCGGTACAATGGCTGCTACACCTATCTCTTGCGTAGCAGGTTACTACACCCTTGAAGAAATCGACAAACAGAACGCTTGCCAGAAAGCAGGTCAGATGGGTGACAGACTTACAAAGGGTCTTCAGGAGCTTATCAAGAAATACGACCTTCCCTTCGTTGCTTTCAACCAAGGCTCCGTATGTCACATTGATACCGTTGGTACAATGCACTACTCCATCAACTGGGCAAAGCCCTGGCAGATTCCCGGTGTTCTTTCCGCTACAAGCGAAAGAAAGAAAGAAATGCAGCATATGGGTGCGGCTTATATGGCAGAAGGTCTCGTTACTCTCGCAGGCAGCCGTCTTTACACTAACGCTCAGTACACACCCGAACTCATCGACGAAGCTCTTAACAGATTTGACAGAGTTTTCGCAAACGTTGCAGTTAAAGAAGGTTAATCACTTAAATTTAAAATGCCACGGCTCACCCCGTGGCATTTTGAAACTGATTTCCTGAAAGGAGATATCTGTATGGATATTTTAGAAGCTAAAAATTTAGTTATCCGTGCCGGTCACGAACTTTTAAAAGCCGGTCTTATTGTAAGAACATGGGGTAACATCAGCTGTCGTATCAGTGATACTCAGTTTGTTATTACTCCCAGCGGTAAGGCTTATGATACACTTACACCGGACGATATCGTGCTCGTAAATATCGCTGATCTTGAATACGAAGGCGATGTTAAGCCCTCCTCCGAAAAGGGTATTCACGCATCCTGCTACGAGCTTCGTCCCGATGTTAATTTTGTAATTCATACACATCAGAAAAACGCTTCTGTTGTGAGCACTCTCGGTCTCGATGTGAACAATATTACAGGCGAAGATGCTGAGCTTCTCGGCTCATCTGTTCCTTGTGCTTCATACGGTCTTCCCGGTCAGCCCAAGCTCCGCAAGGGTGTTATAGCTGCTCTTGAGCGTTCGGACTCCAATGCTGTTATTATGAAGCATCACGGCGCAGTTTGTATGGGTGTTGATTATGACAACGCTTTCAAGGTTGCTATTGCACTTGAAACTGTTTGTGAAAACTTCATCATCAATCGCTGCAGTGATATTTCGGGTAAAGCAATTGACACATTTGAAGGTGTTATTGACTATGTTACTGATGTTATCACTTCAGGCGAAAAATATAAACCCGCCAAAGAATTTGCTCCCTGCGACAGTTCAAGAAAAGGTAACTGTATTTTCGTAGGCGAAAAAGACAAATCCAGCGCTATCATCGATACAAAGAGCGGTGCTTGGATAGGCGGCAGTGAAATTCCCGACAGTGCTGATCTTCACTGGAGAATTTACAAAAAGAGAAAAGACGTTAACTACATCCGCCACACTAAAGATGCAAGCGTTGTTGCTATGTCAAGAAAAGGTAAAAAGATGAAGCCCTTCCTTGATGACCTTGCTCAGCTTTGCGGTCCTGTTGTTAAATGCGCAACATTCGATCCTGATAACACTCTCAAATCAGGCAAAAAGGTTGCAAAGGCTCTCGGCAAACGCAATGCCGTATTCGTTAAGGATAACGGTGCTCTTTGCGTAGCAGGCAGTGAATATGATGCAGAAGCGGTTGAGCTCGTTATGGAAAAAGGCTGTAAAACCGCTCTCGGTGCAGAGCTTTACGCAGAAGCAAAACCCATCGGTGCATTTGATGCACACCTTATGAATTTTATTTATAAGGTTAAATATTCTAAAAAAGCAGGTAAATAATACTTTACAAATGAATATTTGTATGTTATAATACCAAAGCCTTATGACTCGGAGTATGGAGTAAGCGTTCAAAACGCATTCACCTGCCCTACCTTCTGGGTTATTCGGTAAATATTTAATGAGGTGAAAAACTATGACACAGGCAGAAAAACAGGCTATTATTGCTGAATACGCAACACACGAAGGCGACACAGGTTCTCCCGAAGTACAGATCGCTGTTCTCACAAAGAGAATTAACGACCTTAATGCTCATCTTAAGAGCAATATGAAGGACCACCACTCTCGTCGCGGTCTTCTTAAAATGGTAGGTCACAGAAGAAACCTTCTTGCATACCTTCAGAAAACCGACATCGAGCGTTATCGTGCTATCGTTGCACGTCTTGGTCTTCGTAAATAATGACCTTTTTCGGGACAAACGGAAATCCGTTTGTCCCGTTAGCCGTTTTTTAAAACGGTTTTTTGTGGCAAATTTGTAAATCAATCCGTGGCTTAAGGTTTTAGCGATAAAGAAAAGCTCAAGCGTTTTTTGAGTTTTTCTTTGTTGCTAAACCATTTGAAACGGAAATAAAAATAAACGAGGTAAAAATTATGTTTTTTAAAGAATTCAAAACTTTTGAAACAGAAGTTGCCGGCAGAAAGTTAGTTATCGAAACCGGCAAAATGGCGCAGCTTGCAAACGGCGCATGTATCGTTCGTTACGGCGAAACAGAAGTTCTTTGTACAGCTACAATGGCTCCCAAGCCCCGTGAAGGCGTTGATTTCTTCCCCCTTTCCGTTGACTTCGAGGAGAAGCTTTATGCAGTCGGCAGAATTCCCGGTTCATTCCAGAGACGTGAAGGTAAAGCTTCCGAAAAGGCAGTTCTTACATCACGTGTTATCGACAGACCTATCCGTCCCCTTTTCCCCAAGGATATGAGAAATGACGTTTCTGTTGTTGCAACAGTTATGTCGGTTGACCCTGACTGCTCACCCGAAATCGCTGCACTCTGGGGTGTTTCAACTGCTATTGCTATTTCTGACATTCCGTGGGACGGCCCCGTATCAAGCGTTTCTCTCGGTCTTGTTGACGGCGAATATGTTATCAACCCCACTCTTGAACAGAGAGGCAAAACAGAAATGACGGTTACAGTTGCTTCTACAGACAGCCTTGTTGCTATGATTGAAGCAGGTGCTAACGAAATTTCAAATGAAGTAATGTTCGACGGTATTATGTTCGCTCACGAAGAGAACAAGAAAATCGTTGAATTCATCAAATCAATCGTTGCAGAAATCGGTAAAGAAAAAATAGCTTTCGAATCAAATGACCCTTCCGAAGAGCTTTACGAAGCAATCAAGGCTTTCGCTATCGAAGATGTTAAGGTTGCTCTTGACACAGACGACAAGAGAATCCGCGATGAAAGACTTGCTCCCATCTACGATGCAGTTCACACAGAGTTTGACGAAAAGTTCCCCGAAGAAGCTGCAAAAATTGATGATTGCCTTTATAAGCTCCAGAAATTTATCGTTCGCCGCTGGCTCCTTGACGAAGGCAAGCGTGTTGACGGACGCGGTATTGATGAAATCCGTCCCCTTAACGCAGAAATCGACCTTCTTTCAAGAGTACACGGTTCAGGTATGTTTACAAGAGGTCAGACACAGGTTCTTTCAATAACAACACTCGGTACTGCCCGTGATGCACAGATGCTCGACGGTATTGACGAAGATGTTGAAAAAAGATATATCCATCACTACAACTTCCCTTCATACTCTGTTGGTGAAACAAAGCCATCAAGAGGCCCCGGCAGACGTGAAATCGGTCACGGCGCACTTGCTGAAAGAGCTCTTCTCCCCGTTATTCCTTCAATGGAAGAATTCCCCTACACAATCCGTGTTGTTTCCGAAGTTCTTTCATCCAACGGTTCAACATCACAGGGTTCAGTCTGCGGTTCAACTCTTTCTCTTATGGCAGCCGGCGTTCCCATTAAAGCACCTGTTGCAGGTATTTCCTGCGGTCTTATTTCCGAAGGCGACCGTTTTATGACAATGGTTGACATTCAGGGTCTTGAAGACTTCTTCGGCGATATGGACTTCAAGGTTGCCGGTACAAAGAACGGTATCACCGCTATACAGATGGACCTTAAGGTTCATGGTCTTACACCCGAAATCATCAAAGAAGCATTCGAGAAAACATATAAAGCAAGAATGTATATCCTTGATGAAATTATGCTCCCCGTTATTGCTGAGCCCAGAGCAGAGCTTTCAGCTTATGCTCCCAAGCTTCTCACAACAAAAATTGATGTTGAGAAAATCGGCGACGTTATCGGTAAACAGGGTAAAGTTATCCAGAAAATCTGCGCAGAATGTAACTGTAAGGTTGACGTTGAAGAAGACGGTACAATCTTCGTTACCGCAGTTGACATCAACGATGCTAACCGCGCACTTGATATTATCAACACAATCGCAAATGACCCTGAAATCGGCGCAATTTACAACGGTGTTGTTACTCGCCTTATGGCTTTCGGCGCGTTTGTTGAAATCGCTCCCGGTAAAGAAGGACTTGTTCATATCTCAAAGCTTGACGTTAAGAGAACTGAAAAGGTTGAAGATTGCGTAAGCGTTGGTGACCAGATTATGGTTAAGGTTACAGAAATTGATGACCAGGGCAGAATCAATCTCTCAAGACGTGATGCTCTTATCGAAGTTGAAGGACTTGTTCCCGAAAACGATGACGAGCCCGAAAGAGAAAGACGCCCCCGCCGTCCTTTTAATAAAAACAGAAGATAAATGACAAAAATCCTCTCGCGGTTGCGAGGGGATTTTTTAAATGCAAAATTCAAAATGCAGAATGCAAAATTATCGAAGCAAAGCCGATTATATTGTCATTTTGCGTAAGCAAAATATATCGCGTACAACGTATATATCGCGTTTTTATTGACTTTAGATGTTTAATGCTGTAGAATTCAATTATAATAAACAATGGAGGTTTTATTATGGAGTTTTTATTTATTCTTGTCCTTATTCCCGTTGCTCTTTTAGTTGCTTTAGCTGCTGCTAATATACGAATTGTGCCTCAGGCTCACGAGTATGTTATTGAGTTTTTAGGTAAATATAAAAAGACCTGGGGTGCAGGTCTTCACTTTAAAATTCCCTTCTTTGAAAGAATCGCTAAAAAAATCACTCTTAAAGAACAGGTTATTGACTCTCCCCCGCAGCCTGTTATTACTAAAGACAACGTAACTATGCAGATTGATACTGTTGTTTTCTTTAAGATTTTTGATGCTAAGCTTTACTCTTATGGTGTAGTTAACCCCATAAACGCTCTTGAAAATCTTACAGCAACAACCCTTCGTAACATTGTTGGTGAACTCGAACTGGACAGTACTCTTACATCACGTGACACCATCAACGGCAAAATGACCGCCATCCTTGATGATGCAACTGACCAATGGGGTATGAAAGTTACTCGTGTTGAGCTTAAAAATATTATTCCGCCTACCGAAATTCAGCAGGCGATGGAAAAACAGATGAAAGCCGAGCGCGACAGACGTGAAACTCTTTTGCAGGCCGAAGGACACAAAGCTGCTGCCATCACCCGTGCCGAAGGTGACAAACAGGCTATGGTGCTCGCCGCTGAAGGTGAAAGAGATGCACGTATCGCCCGTGCTGAAGGTGAAGCAAAGGCTTTACTTCTCGCAAAACAGGCGGAAGCAGACGGCATACGCGCTATAATCGAAGCCAACCCCAACGAAGCAGTTATCGAACTTAAGAGATACGAAGCACTTGTTAATATGGCTAACGGTCAGGCGGCAAAGATTATTGTGCCTACTGATGCAGTTGAAGCGGTTAAAAAGGATGTGCTTTTCTCAGAAGCATCGGGTCTCGGTGATTCCACCAAACAAGGAAAACCTGAACCCGCAAGCAAGAAAAAAGCTGACCCGTGCTGCGATTGATTAGTATATTAAAATGGGATGTAAAAAAAGCGCATACCACATAAAAAAATAAAACTCAATGGGGTTCTTGCAGGATGATACCTGTAAGAACCCCATTTATTTGTTATATTATACTTTTTCGTATTCCTTTTTATTTAACAAAATATAAATCAATATACCTGCCGCGGCACTTATTGCAAAAAAGATAATCCTGAATATGAAATTCACTCCGCCGCTTGCAACAGGGAGCAATGAAGCAAGCATACTTCCGATTGTTGTTATAATATCTACAATACCCCGACCTGAAACGGTACTGCAAATAAAAGTAAGTCTTTTATATTTATCTTTTATAATAAAGCTTAAACCAATCAGCGCACCCCAGAAAATGATAAGTCCCACAAGGCTTGTTGCGTTCGTCACAACAAACGAACCCCAAACGTTTCCGAAACCGCCCGTGCTTTCGAGAATTGTAGCGGGAACAAGCTCGTTAACAGTATTTGTTATCAGCGATATAACCCCAACGATTACGATTAAAATTGACGGGACCAAAAACTTTTTGAAAGAAAAAGCAGGAGCTTCACCTTCAACTCTTTTTTCTTTATACTTATCTATGGCAATGAAGAATATCACCGCAAATGCAATTGCCAATATAGATGATAAAATACCGTTAAGGCTTGTGACCAGAGAGATCACGAGTGTCTGTGTAGTATAAGGCATCTCTCCGATAATAAAGAAAATACTGAATAATACCAACATCAAACAACTTGAAAAAACACTTGAAACAGCACCCACATAGGTACTTGTGACAAACAATACCTTTTTAACAAGTGTTTTGCAGCACAGACTGAAAGCAATAATTACAGCGATATACAATACACCGCCAATAATTGAGCCTATGCTGTTTATAAGTGAGCTTGCCTGTGGAGTAATTCCAAGCTCTGTCTGTAAAATCGGACCGAGAATCATTGAAACCGCAACTATCCCTGAATTTATAAGCTGAGCAACAAACATTGCTACAGGCAACAAAATATAGGGCAACACGCTTTTTTTCTTTTGATTGTTTGTTTCATTCGCGGGTTGGGCTTCCTGACTGATTGCCGGATTGTGTTTTTCAATTACAGGAGTTGCATCCGTTGAATTTTCAATATTATTCACAGATAAGTTTTCATTACGGTCATTGTAATCCATATAAAAGCCTCCTAATTAAAAATTCTTTTTGCTATGTCTGCGCTCATTTTTGCATCCTTAGCGTAAAAATCCGCACCGATTTTTTCTGCATATTCGGGGGTTAATACCGCACCGCCCACCATAATTTTGCAAGGGGCGTTATTGCTGTGCAAGACCTTTATGGTCTCTTCCATAGAAGGAAGAGTTGTTGTCATAAGTGCCGAAAGTCCTACAAGCTCTGCGCCGATTTCCTGCTGGGCTTTAAGAACATCTTCCGGCGACACGTCTTTTCCTAAATCTATAACCTCATATCCGTAGTTTTCGAGAACGGTTTTCACAATATTTTTTCCTATATCGTGAACATCGCCCTTAACGGTAGCAAGTATAATTTTACCCTTGCTCTCTCCTGCGGAATTACTTTTTGCCATCTTTCTTTTTATAATCTCGAAGCAAGCACCTGCCGCATCTGCCGAGCGTATAAGTTGTGGAAGGAATAATTTACCACTTTCAAATTTTTCGCCAACTGTATCAAGTGCAGGTATAAGTACACCGTTTATGATTTCATCGGCACTTTTTTCCGTTAATGCCTTTGATGTCATATCCGCTGCCTGAGTTTTGAGCCCTTTTTCAATGGCTTCGCTTAAAGTGATTTCCTTTACCTGTACGGCGGTTTTCACTTCATCTGAAAAGGCGTTTATGTAATCACATGCTCCCGTATCAAAGCCCTTAAGCACTCTGAATGCTCTCACAGCACCTATCATAGGTGCGCTGTTGGGATTCATTATGGGTAAATCCAATCCGTTCTCCAGGGCAAGGGTCACAAATGCGGTATTAACCGTTTCTCTTGATGGCAAACCGAAAGAAACGTTTGAAACACCAAGAGTTGTTTTAACACCGAATTTCTCCTTCACTTTTTTCATAGCTTCAAGAGTTATTGTTGCCGCACCCTGATTTGCACTGACGGTCATTGTAAGGCAATCTATAATAATATCTTCCTTGGGAATACCCATCGTCAAAGCTCTGTTGATTATTTTTTCTGCAATTTTTACCCGCTCGTCTGCAGTTTCGGGGATGCCGTTCTCATCAAGAGTAAGACCGACCACCGCCGCACCGTATTTTTTTGCAAGGGGCAAAACTGAATTTAAGGATTTTTCTTCGCCGTTCACGGAGTTTATTATGGCTTTACCCGTGTAAACACGCAAGGCTTTTTCAAGAACGGACGGAGATGTTGAATCAAGCTGCAAGGGCAGACCTATTGAGCCTTGCAAGGATTTTACAACTGAGCTCATCATTTCTTTTTCGTCAATACCGCTATGACCTACATTGACGTCAAGTATTTCTGCCCCTGCTTCAACCTGAGATATACCTTCATTCAGGATATAATCAAGGTCGTTTTCTTCCAATGCTTGTTTGAAACGTTTTTTTCCTGTGGGGTTTATTCTCTCCCCTATTACACGGGGTTCATTCAGCTCAACCGTATGATTCACACCGCAAATTACATCGGTAATTATATTTTCTCTGACACCTTTTTTGGTGTCTTTAATTTTTTCTTTAAGTGATTTTATATATTCGGGGGTGGTTCCGCAACATCCACCCATTATAAGAACGCCTTTTTCATAAAATTCTGCCATATACTCTGCAAAATCCGTGGCATTCATAGTATAACTGCCCGTTTTGGGGTCCGGAAGACCTGCATTTGGTTTGACTATAACAGGAATGGGTGAATACTTCAAAAATTCTTCCGCTACACCCTTTAATTTATCGGGACCTAAGGAGCAGTTAAGTCCTACTGCGTCTGCACCTGCTGCCTTAAGAGTAACCGCAACGGCGGAAGGTGTACTTCCGTTCATTGTAAGAGAGTTTTCATCAAAGGATAACGTTACAAAAACGGGTAAATCTGTGTTTTCTTTAACAGCGAGTAAAGCAATTCTTGCCTCTTTTAAATCGGTAAAGGTTTCAAGACAGACTAAATCCACCCCAGCTTTTTCACCTGAAATTGCCACCTGCTTAAAGGTATTGTAAGCATCTTCAAAAGTAAGCCTGCCTGCAGGATAAAGGAGCTCTCCCGTTGTGCTCACATCAAGAGCAACAAGAGCTTCAGTTCCTTCTGCCGCTTCTTTTGCAAGTTTTACCGCTTGATTTACACATTCCTCTACCGTATAAGGTGCTCCTTTTAATTTGCAGGCATTTGCACCGAAAGTATCCGCCATAATAATATTACTTCCGGCATCTATATATGAACGGTGTATTTCCTTCACCCATTGGGGGTGAGAAAAGATTGCGGAAACAGAATCTTCGTGGGGTTGCAAGCCCTTCTTTATAAGCTCTGTGCCGAAACCGCCGTCAAGCAGAATTATATCCTTTTGCAACAGTTCTTTTACTGTCATAATATCACTTCTTTGCAGTAAATACGTCTGTCATTTGGGAAGATGCAAAATCCTCCAATGGCAAAGCTACCTTTTCCCCCGTCAACTGACTTTTATATATAGCCAGCACCATTTCAACGGCGCGTTTACCTGAATATAAATCAACGTAGGGCTGTCTTTTGTTTTTTACGGCATTTATTACATCATAATATAAGCTGATGTGTCCGTGACCGTAAACGTTAGGTGCAGGTTCTTCTATTGAAAGCTTTTGACTGTCTTCGTCTTCGCCTTCAGCAAATTTCCATACATCTACTGTGGATGCATTCATTCCGCCAAGTCGCACCATACCCTTTTCACCGAAAACACACAAAGTTTCTTCAAGGTTTTCAACTGCGTTAACAGTACCTTCAATAGTTGCAACGGCACCATTTTTAAAATTGACCACGGCAACGCCTATGTCCTCGGCTTCAATATAGGGGTGCTGACTGTTGCGTGTGGAACCATAAACGGACTCAACCTCATCACCCATCAACCAGCGGAGAAGGTCTATACCGTGAATACATTGATTCATCAATGCTCCGCCGTCAGTTGCCCATTTTCCGCGCCAATCATCCTGATTATAATAATCTTCGTCTCTGCACCAGCGTATGTGCACGCTACCGTGAGAAAGCTTGCCGAATCGGTCATCATCAATGGCTCGGCGAAGCTCCTGAACAGCAATATTAAATCTGTTCTGGTGACACACGCCGGCAGTAACACCGCTTTTCTGTGCCGCTGATATTACTTTGTCTGCTTCGGCTATACTCATAGCCATAGGTTTTTCAACCATAAAGTTGAAACCGTTTTCGGCGCAATACAACGCAATTTCACCGTGTGTGCCGCTGACCGTGGCAATAGCTACCAATTCAGGATTCACTTCCTGAAGCATTTTTTTATAATCACTGTATATTGCAGGGTTTATGCCGTATTTTTCGGCAAGTGCGCTTGCTTTTTCGGGAACAATATCGCACAACGCCGCGATTTCAAGCTCATTGTTCTGCGCCGCTTTAATATGGCTGCCCGAAACTCTACCGCAACCAATAAGAGCATATTTCATAAAATCACATCCACGGGGAAAAACTACTGGGGTTTAAAACTTTCTCCAAACCATTTTATTTACAACACCGGTATAGCTCTGGATTATTTTAACAACCTTTGTTGATACGTTTTCTTCAATATAATACGGCACGGGTATTCCGTAATCGCCGTTTTCATTCATATCCACCGCAGTTTCAACTGCCTGTGTCAGTGAGTTTTCGTCGATACCCGCAAGAATGAAGCAAGCCTTATCAAGAGCTTCGGGTCGCTCGGTGCTTGTTCTGATACATACTGCCGGGAAAGGTTTTCCGACAGATGTAAAGAAGCTCGATTCTTCAGGAAGTGTTCCGCTGTCGGAAACTACCGCAAAAGCATTCATCTGGAGATTGTTATAATCGTGGAAGCCTAACGGCTCGTGACGGATAACTCTTTCGTCAAGCTTAAATCCGCTTTCTTCAAGGCGCTTTTTACTTCTGGGATGACAGGAATAAAGAATGGGCATATCATATTTTTCAGCAATTCTGTTAATCGCGTTGAAAAGTGACAAGAAATTCTTTTGAGTATCAATATTTTCTTCTCTGTGAGCAGAAAGAAGTATGTATTTTTTCTTTTCAAGACCCAGCTTATTGAGAATATCGGATTTTTCAATTTCATCAAGATTTTTGTGAAGAACCTCTGCCATAGGTGAACCTGTAACATAGGTTCTCTCTTTAGGCAGACCGCATTCGTGAAGATATCTTCTTGCATGCTCGCTGTATGCAAGGTTTACGTCGGAGATAATATCGACAATTCTTCTGTTCGTTTCTTCAGGAAGGCACTCGTCCTTACATCTGTTACCTGCTTCCATATGGAAAATAGGGATATGAAGTCTTTTTGCAGGAATGGCAGAAAGGCAGGAGTTTGTGTCGCCCAGAATAAGAAGCGCATCGGGTTTAATCTGTGCCATAAGTTTATATGAACAATTTATAATGTTACCTACAGTTGCACCTAAATCATCACCTACGGCATCCATATAAACTTCAGGGGCATCAAGCTTTAAATCCTTGAAAAATACGCCGTTAAGATTGTAGTCGTAGTTCTGTCCCGTATGGGCAAGCACACAGTCAAAATATTTGCGGCATTTGTCGATAACCGCCGCAAGACGAATAATCTCGGGACGTGTACCTACAATTATAAGAAGCTTTAATTTGCCGTTATTTTTAAAGGAAACATCTGAATAATCAAGCTTAATATCCATTATTCTACCACCTCAAAAAAAGTATCGGGTTTATTGGGGTCAAACTGTTCGTTTGCCCACATTACGGTGACTAAATCTTCCGTATCGGAAAGATTTATAATGTTATGGGTGTAACCGGGCAGCATATGTACCGCTTCGATTTTTTCACCGCTGACCTCAAAGTTGAGAACCTCATCTGAACCGATTTTCCGTTGTTGAATAAGACCCTTGCCCGAAACAACAATGAAAAACTCCCATTTTGTGTTGTGCCAATGCTGACCCTTTGTGATACCGGGTTTGGAAATATTAACGCTCACCTGACCGCATTTCTCGGTTTTTATAAGCTCGGTGAAGCTGCCTCTCGGGTCAACATTCATTTTCAAAGGAAAGGAAGCCTTTTCTTTTGGAAGATACGAAAGATAGGTTGAATAAAGCTTCTTCGCAAAGGAGTTATACGGTATCTCCGGCATAACGAGAGTTGACGGCTGATTTTTAAACGTTTCAAGCAGGTCGACAATCTCACCTAAAGTTACCTTATGAACTACAGGACAGTAGCAGAATTTACCGTCTGCTTTATCCACAGTATCAAGACCGTCATACTCACAACGGTGAGCCGTACCTTTAAGAAGACCTATCATTTCGTCAACAAGATCATCAATATAAAGAAGTTGAAGCTCAATCGCCCTATCGTTAACCTGTATGGGCAAATCATTGGCTATATTGTTGCAGAATGTGGCAACGGCACTGTTGTAGTTAGGTCTGCACCACTTACCGAAAAGATTGGGGAAACGGTAAACATAAACAGGTGCGCCCGTCTCTTGTGAATATTCAAAAAATAAATCTTCACCTGCTTTTTTACTCTTGCCGTAGTCGCCTTCGGCGTATCTGCCAACAAGAGTTGCCTGCAAGGAGCTTGAAAGCATAACGGGACACGTATTTCCGTGTTTTTTAAGAGCTTCAAGCAATTCACTTGCAAAACCAAAGTTACCGTTCATAAAATCTGCAGGATTTTCAGGTCTGTTCACGCCTGCAAGATTGAAAACAAAATCTGCATCCTTACAATATTGTGAAAGAAGTGATTTATCTGTATCAATATCATATTCAAATATTGTGATGTCGTTGTCTATTCCCCTGGATTTATCCTTGCCTTCCGCAATGTTTTTAAGAGCGGCGCAAAGATTTTTACCAACGAAGCCTTTGGCTCCCGTAACAAGTATTTTCATATTATTTATTCTCCCAAGCGGCAAGCTCATCTCTTATATACTGAAGTGAAAGAAGTTTTTCTTTAACCTGCTCTACATTAAGAAGCTCTGTGTTATTTGAGTTGAACTCTGTAAGGGGGTTTCTCTCAATATCGCCGTCTTTAAAATATTTATCATAGTTAAGACCGCGGTTATCGCAAGGTACACGATAAAAATCGCCCATATCAATTGCATTTGCACACTCTTCGTTTGTGAGAAGTGTTTCATACATTTTTTCACCATGACGGATACCGATAACCTTAATATCCTGCTCAGCTTTGAAAAGCTCATTAACCGCCTGTGCAAGAACTTCGATTGTACAAGCAGGAGCCTTCTGAACAAGAATATCACCTGAAACACCGTTTTCGAAAGCAAAGAGAACAAGATCAACCGCTTCATCAAGCGACATAATAAAACGTGTCATTGAAGGCTCTGTGATCGTAAGTGGTTTGCCCGACTTAATCTGTTCAATCCAAAGGGGTATAACACTGCCGCGGCTACACATTACGTTACCGTAACGTGTACAGCAGATTTTAGTTTTTTCAGGAGCAACTGTACGGCTTTTTGCAACGATAACCTTTTCCATCATAGCCTTTGATGTACCCATAGCATTTACGGGGTATGCAGCTTTGTCGGTTGAAAGACATATAACAGATTTTACACCCGCATCAATAGCGGCTGTAAGAACGTTATCTGTGCCGATTACGTTTGTTTTTACTGCTTCAAGAGGAAAAAATTCGCAAGAAGGAACTTGTTTAAGTGCTGCAGCGTGGAAAATATAGTCAACACCGTGCATGGCATTTTTTACACTTGCAAGGTCACGCACGTCACCAATAAAAAATTTGATTTTTTCAGCAACTTCAGGCATTTTTGCCTGAAACTCGTGGCGCATATCGTCCTGTTTCTTTTCGTCACGTGAAAAAACACGTATTTCACCGATATCTGTTTCAAGAAAACGGTTAAGAACAGCGTTACCGAATGAGCCTGTACCGCCTGTTATCATAAGGGTTTTTCCTGTAAATAATGACATAATTTATTCCTCCAATATATCTGCTATACGTTTACAAGCAAAGCCGTCACCATAGGGGTTGCTTGCCTTGCTCATTTTTTCATAAAGCTCTTTATTTTCAAGCAATGCTTTAAAATTTTCGTATATAGTTTCTTCCGTTGTACCCACAAGCTTCAAAGTACCAGCGGCAATGCCTTCGGGACGCTCCGTAGTGTCACGCATAACGAGAACGGGTTTACCCAAAGAAGGGGCTTCCTCCTGAACGCCGCCGCTATCGGTGAGTATCATATAACTGCGAGCAAGGAAATTATGAAAATCAAGCACATCAAGCGGCTCAATAATGTGTATTCTGTCACAATCCCCCAGCTCCTGTTCTGCCGCCTGTCGGACGGCAGGGTTCATATGGATGGGATAAACCGCCTTGACATCTGCATTTTCATCAAGGATCCTTCTTATGGCTCTGAACATCTGATGCATAGGCTCACCTAAATTTTCGCGACGATGTGCAGTTATAATTATGAGCCGTGAATCCGATGCCCACTGAAGCTCCGTGTGTGTATAATCATCACGAACAGTAGTTTTAAGCGCGTCTATTGCGGTATTTCCCGTAACATAAACCGTTTCTTCAGGTTTGCCTTCTTTAATAAGATTTTCTTTGGATTTCTCCGTAGGGGCAAAATTGTATTTTGAAATTATGCTTACCGCCTGACGGTTAAACTCCTCGGGATATGGTGAGTATATATTGTATGTTCTGAGCCCCGCCTCAACGTGCCCCACGGGAATCTGCATATAAAAACAGGCAAGAGCGGTAACGAAAGTGGTCGAAGTATCACCGTGGACAAGAACCACATCCGGTTTCACTTCTTCAAGCACACTTTTTATATTAAGCAATATATTTGCGGTGATATCGAAAAGCGTCTGCTTTTCTTTCATAATTGAAAGGTCATAATCAGGCACAACCGAGAAGGTTTCCAGAACCATATCAAGCATCTGTCTGTGCTGCCCTGTTACGCAAACCACCGTCTTTAGATTTTTTCGTGTTTTCAGCTCATTTACAAGAGGACACATTTTTATTGCCTCGGGTCTGGTGCCGAAAACCAGCATTACTGTTTTCATTTTTTCTCTCCAAAAATATCAAAGTCTGTACACATTGTCTGAATTACAAACTTTTCTTGTATCAAGGATTATTTTGCCTTCAAGCTTGTCCATATTGTTTTTAATTTCATCGTGACCGACAAGGATAACAACAAGCTCGGTATCCTTAAGGAATTCATCAAAATCGTGATACTGATTATCAACGATATCCTTTGTAATATAGGGGTCATATACCTTAAGCTCGGGAGCAAGATGTTTTTTCTGACACTCTAAAAGCTGGAGTGTAGGTGACTCTCTGTAATCATCAACGTTCTCTTTATAAGTAAGACCGTAAAGACCAACCTTACCGATATCCGTAATATTATTTTCTTTCATAATATTATATATTCTCTCGAGCACGAACTCGGGCATAGAGTCGTTAACCTTCATAGATTCTCCGATAACCTTCGTCAAGGACGGATAGTCGCCAACCAGAAACCAAGGGTCAACCGATATACAATGACCGCCAACGCCGGGACCGGGCGTAAGAATATTTACTCTGGGATGCATATTACATATACGGATTATTTCGTAAACGTCCATATCATCGTGACGGCAGATTTTTGCAAGCTCGTTTGCAAAAGCAATATTAACAGCCCTGTACGTATTCTCAATAACCTTCGTCATCTCTGCAGTTTTGATATCGGTAACAACAATATCTCCAAGACAAAAAGCAGAATAAAGCTCCTTTATTTTTTCGCCGACCTCTTTACTGTCTGCACCTATAGTACGGGAATTGTGAAGAAGCTCATAAACCATATTACCGGGAATAATTCTCTCGGGAGCGTGAACAAGGTTTATATCCTCCCCTATCACAAATCCGTTTTCTTCAATAATAGGACGAACGAATTTGTCAATCGTTCCGGGTGAAACTGTAGATTCGATAACCACGGTTGCACCCTTGGGGCAGATACGCATAATCTCCTTTACTGCCGCGTTAACATAACAGGCGTCAATTTTCTTTGAAAAATCATCGTAAGGAGTTGGTACAGAAACAATGTATGTGTCTGTAACCTGATATTCCGTAGTAAATTTGATGCCTGCTTTCACCGCATCATTAAACAACTCGTCAAGACCCTGTTCTTCAAAGGTTGTTTTTCCTGCATTGAGTGTGGCTACAAGCTCCTTGTTATAGTCCGTTCCCACAACTTCAACACCGTGAGATGCAAACATAAGCGCTGTTGGAAGACCTATGTATCCAAGTCCGATAACGTTTACCATAATTTTCTCCTGTTTATTTAACAAATTTTTTTATAATAGGAAAGGATTTCTTTTCATCCTTTTTAAACCCGAACAACAACATTGTTATTCCATATACCGCACAGAAAATTGCCGCGTTTATAATAAACGCTAACCAACCGCCTGTTATAAAATGTGATGATACTGCAATTGCTATGCCCGATATTAACAAACAAAGCCAGGTACCGCTGAATATTCTTCTGTATATGTTAATCATTCTGAAGGACAGCTTTTTATAATAGTATATATTCATTATAATCACACTGCCTAAAAGGAAGCTTAATGCCGTACCAACCGCTGCGGCGTAATAACCGAAAAGCTTAACACCCACAATGGTTATGACCGCATTCATTGCAGTAACTCCGAATAACACTCCCGTTCTGAAGCCAAGCATATTCTTTGCTCTCAACACTGCAAGACACACATTCACGCAGAGCTCAAGGAGTGCCGGTACCATGAGAATCAGGGTTATGATATATACATCTTCATACCCTTCCCCGAGCCACAGAGCAATCACATCTTTACCCAGAACAGCGAAGCCTGTCAATGCCGCGCCTAAAAGCATAAACTGTATTCTACCGATCTGAACGATGGTGTTCTGAACTTCCTTGCCGCTTTCGTCTTTTTTCAGAATATTTGTAACCGTAGGCAACATAACACCCGAAAGGGATGTTGAAAGCTGCTCAAACATACCGAAAATAAGAAGACCCATAGAATATATTGCAACGGGCGCCGCACCCCGGATTGCACCGATAACAACATTATCGAGATTGTTGTTTATCTGTGCGGCAATGGTGGTTATAAATAAAAGTAAGGTGTATTTAAAGGATTCTTTGAAAATTTCTTTATCCCAGTTTTTAAAGGAAAGCCTGACCTTTGTTTTTAAATTTACGTTTATGTAAATAAACTCAACCGCTATCTGCAAAACCGTGAGCACAAGGTCTATAAGAACAAGTGCCACCGCACTTTTTACAAAGGCGAAAATAACAAACAATAAACCTATTCTCAATAATATGCGGATAAGCTTTACACCGTTTGCAAAAGTGAATCTGTTGAATCCCGATATAACTCCGTTAAGCACATTCTCAATAATATGGAAAACCATATTAACTGCAAGAAGAAGGAAAAGCTTTTTAGCAAGACCAATCTCACTTTGAGATAAACCTTCAGAATAGATAGTAGGAATAAGAGCGTATATAACTGCGCTGACAATTATGAGTCCCGCACAGATTATCGACCCTTCACCCAGAGCCATTGAAATAAACGACTGTATTTTATCCTTCCTGTCATCGCTTTTGAATTTGGCTATGTAGCGCATAACCGTTCCGCCAAGACCTAAATCAAGTATCATAAGCGCGGATGAAAGGGATGATATTGTTTTGTAAACTCCGTACTCGGCTTCACCCAATGATGACAATATAAAAGGAACTATAAGAAAGCCGTACAGGGAGTTAATAATTATAAGTAAATAGGATAGCAACGCACCCCACTTTACTTCATTTTTAGCCATTGACCCAAGACCTTTCGATTTCAATTAAACGGGCAAACTCAGTTTCCCAGTTAACTTCTTCGCTGAGCTTTTCTGCATTTTTTGCACACATATTGTAAAAATCTTTATCTGTATAAAGTTTTATTGCCGCTTCGGCAAAGCACTTCGGTGTGTTTTCTTTGAGAATTATACCGAAATTATATTTGTCGTTAAGATATCTGTGCTCGGGAATGTCCGACATAATAACGGGAAGTCCTGCGGATGCGTATTCAAAAATTTTATTTGATACGGAAAGCTCAAAGTTAAGGCAGGTGTTTTCGGTAATTGCTACACCAACCATTGATTTTGAAGCGTACGGAATAAGCTCATTAACAAGCACGGGCGGATAAAAAATTATGTTTTCGCCACCGATTTCATCTGCCCTTTTGCGCAAGCTTTCCTCCATTGCACCGAAACCGCGCATGGCAATCTTTATTTGCGGATATTCCGTGAGAAGCTGTGCCGCCTCAACAATAATGTCATAGCCTCTGCCTGCATAATACTGACCGTGATTGAGTATCTCGAAGCCATCGTTCTTTTCGCAAGAAATCACTTTTTCCGCCTTCAATGAGCAGTTCGTGATAACCATAGGGGGTTCTATATCATACTTCCTGACAAAATAATCAGACGCGGCGTGACTTACGCAAACCATTTTATTTATTCTTTTAATGAAAACCTTTTCACAAAGGGCATTGAGCTTTTTGTAAATGCCCTTCATAAAATTATTTTCAACGCAAATCTCGTGGGAATCGTAAACAACCTTACAGCCCAGCTTTTTTGCCGCCTGACACGAAGCGGTCAGGGTGTTCAAATCGTTAGCGTGAATAACATCGGGTTTTTGCTCTATTATTGCAGTTCTGAACTTTTTAACACAGTTAAATTCTTTTAATAAAACCTGAATTTTGTTACGGGGCTTGCGGTATTTTTCATCAAGCTCCGTAATAACTACATCGCAGGGCACATCTGATACCTTTTTTTCATCAAAACGGCTATCCTTAAATCCTACGCAAACAACGTCAACACCGTTATTTTTATATTCAACAATCTGTTTTCTTACTCTGGGGTCGTACCACACAGAATTTAAAACAACATCGCAAACTTTCATTTTTATACTTCCTTAAGAAAACGCTCTGCATCCTGCATAGCTTCAGTTTTTTCTTTTAACCAATCATTTGGCTTGTCCCACCATTTTGTTTCTGACAGTTTATCCGCAACGTCTTTATCAAAACGATGCCGGATAACCTTAGCCGGAACTCCGCCCACAATGGCATACGGCTCTACGTCCTTTGTAACAACAGCGCCTGCGGCAATCACCGCCCCGTCACC
Organism: Clostridia bacterium; assembly: GCA_017461235.1. GTDB lineage: Bacteria > Bacillota > Clostridia > Oscillospirales > Acutalibacteraceae > DTU089. Next base: position 59,744 of record JAFTYU010000042.1, read on the forward strand.
AATTTTAACACCTGCTAAAATTGTTGCTCCGAAACCGACCCACACATCGTTACCGATGATAACAGAAAGCTTATTTTCTTCGTCGGCAAAAGCAAATTCGGTAAACTTGTTTTCATCAACAAAACTCATTCCCACACAACTTGTCGTCGAATAAAACGCCGGATGAGTTGACACAAGCTTGGCGGTGGGATGCAATCCGTTAACCGTGTTTACATTATCCGATATAGAGCAAAATCTGCCTATCTTCGCAGAAATATGTGAATTCTGACCGATATACGAGCCTTTTCCCATTTGTCCGTTAAACGTTGAATTTCTGCCTATATAATTATTTCCTTCAAAAAACGAGGTTGTCGTTGCATCTGCGGTTTTATCAAAGAAAACATTTTTTCCTTTGTTTTTAGATTTAATGATTAGTTTCTTAACCAACTTCTTCATCAGCACTCTTTACTCTCCTGGTTTTATAAAATTTTCGATTAACGGCAACAAAAATACCTAACATAAAGTAAAAATACGGCTCCATAGTGTATGTTCCAGAAAGCATAAGTTTTACATAAATCATACTGATAAGCATAACGACAAAGAAGAATATTTTTTTGTTGCTCCTGCTTTTCAATAAAGCAACAACAGTAAGCCCTGCAAGACTCAACAAAAACAGCGAACCTAAAATAACGCCGAAGTGACACCACATTTCATAAATAAGGTTATGGCAATAAACGCCCAATAAATATTGGTCACCTGTGAAGCCGTAACCTATAAACGGATTTTTAGCGATGGCCTCAAGAACATGATTTGTTAAATAATCACGCCCTTTACTTACAGCAACGTCACCTGAAACATAGAAATCAAAAATACGTGTACTGAAACCGAATCTTTCAAAAATATTTGAAATCAACGATGCCAACTTCACGAACAAATCATCATAAACGAGTACAATTGCCAATGCGAATAAACCAATTAAAATTAACGCAAATTTTCGTTTACTTGTGGTTTTTGAGAATCGGTGAACAAGATACAATGCCAGATACACAATGATGCACAAAATCGGGCCACGCGTACCATAAACAAACATAGTAAGAGCTGAAGCAATTGCAACCAACCAATATTTTTTACGTAATTTGATGCTTGCGTAATATATAAGATACATTGCACTGGGCAATAAGTTGTAGGCAACGTACATATTGTCCTCTTCAAGAACAACACCGCTCCTGATTTTAAACAGCTGATAAACGAAAACCAAAACCGTGCTTGCAAGAGAGCACCAGAAAATATCCCGGGAGCAGTTCTTGTGGGAGTACGAAAGACCTACAAAATAGAATCCTGCGGAAGAAATCAGTATTCTCCACCATTGCTCTTCAATCGTTTCAACGTTATTTTTAAACACTACCATAGTAAAAATGACCAGAATCACCAAACCAAGGTATAGCAACACATCCACACCCCGTATGTTCTTTATGAACCATGGTATAGATAAAATCAACGCCAAAACTATTGCCACAGGCACAATATAATCAGCAAAAATATTGACATACGGTATTCTTTGCACGATTGCACGTACAAAGGTCATAACCGTATATTGCGTCCACAATAGTGCCAACAATATTCGGAAGGCTATTAAATAATATGGTTGTTTCTTATTGAATAACCGTGAAGCACCCATTTATTACTCTCCTGCTTACTTACTACTTACTTGATAAACTCAATAATCCTTTGAGCTTGTGCGACTTTGTTTTTGTTCGTGAAAACAAAGTCCTTTGCTTTTTTTCCGAGAAGTGTTCTTTCTTCATCAGTCAAAGCACAAATTTTTAAAATCTCTGTTGAAAGAGTTTTTGCGGAATCATCCGTCGGATAATTTATATATCCGTCATATTCATCCGGGATACCGTCAAGCTTATATGCCACAAGGGGCACACCCGACGACAGGTATTCAAGATTTTTTGACGGGAAACTGTATTTTGTAAACTCCTCGTTATTTTGGCGTGGGTTTACTAAAACAGTTGCTCTCTTTTGAAGTTCCAGAACATCTTTTCTGTCAACACGACCCAAAAAGATGATTCTGTTATTATTTTTTTGCTTTTCTTTAATAAGCTCTTCGGCTTCACCGAACCCGCATATCATTAATTTTACGTCAGGGTCACTTATTTCTTCAAAGGCATCAAGAAGCGTGCCGATACCGAACTTGTAATTCAGTGTGCCGGAATATAAGATGTATTTTTCGTTTTGATACTTTTCTGCAAGCTGACTGCTGTATGCGCTATCGTCGGTTGTTGCTATACCTTCAACAACAATGTGCGGCGACTCTATTTTTAACTTCTGCGCCATCTGCTCTGTAAGAAGAACATATCTGTCAACATTGCCGTAAAGATTTGCGCATTTTTTAACCTGCATTCTGTGATAAAGCTTTTTAATTCCCTTTACCGTGCTTGCCGTTGCAAACTCGGGAATATCCGCAATAATGCAACCTGAAATTATGCTTTTATTGTATTTCTTCGCAAGCTTCACAAGACTAAGAAACATTGATGTTGCCGTATAGGACAGAATAACCTTCTTCTTGCCGTTATCTTCTTTTGCCCATTTTTTTATGTATTTTTTGAAATACATTTTATTAATGAATCTTTTGATTCCGAAAATATTACAGCAGCTGACATTTACATCCTGTGCATCATACTTGCCGGTATGCTGAAAGGTAAAACCATCAATAAATTTATCTGTATAACCGTTGGGATAGGCATCTACGGGAAGGTAATTTATGATTTTCATTGTTCCGAAGTCATTTTCTTCGAAACCGTCTATGATATTCCATTGCAGAGCGTTTGCCGCATCCTGCATACCTGTTTTCATTTTGCTTTTTATTTCATCTTCTTTTTCACGGGGAAAAAGTCTGCCTAAAAACAAAATATCAAGACTCATATTTTCCTTCCTTTCATTTTTATTTTATGTACTTATCCTTGTATAAATCAAAAGGCAGCATTTCATTGTAACCGCGTTTGCCGTGATTCATCCAACTGAACTTTTCCTTAAGACTCAGACTGCCTTTTCCCTTTGTCCTGAACGCCATATATAAATACTTGAAGAAAGTTGTTCTTTTATTAATCGCCGTAAAACAAGCACCCACACCGTAAAAATACTTTTCATCGTAGCCTGTGAACCACGTAGATGTTTCATAAGAAACCTTGCCTATCGTTTCTTTTGAAACATAAAATGTCAGTCCTGCTTTACGCAAGTCTTTTATCCACATACTGTCTTCACCCGATGGAAAAAGACAGCCGCCGCCAAAAAGAGTTGTAAACCACACGTTAGCTTTACGTACCGCATCAAGCCTGAATGCAATTCTTACCGCGCCCCACGGCGTTGTGGCAAATTTAGGCCATTTTTTGGTTTTATCGTACTTAGGCGGTTTTCTGTGCGGGTCATTGGAAGCAAAATGAAAAACTATAACATCTGCATCGGGATGAGCTTCAAATTCTTTGAGAATTTTTTCTTCGGCATCGTCGTTGTAGCACACATCGTCATCCGCAAAAAGACAAATCTCCGCATCCGCATAGGTAAGCGCAAGGTTTCTGTTGACACCTACACCTCTTGTCTGTGTGGAAATCATACGGGCTTTGTGCCCTTCAAAATCAATTTCCTCAAACGCAGTGCGGTCACTTTGATTTGCATACACAATATCAGAATGCACGTTCATTTCATTAAGTTTTGAAAAATCTTTTTGGTGCATGGTAACGCACAGAATCTGAAATCTTGTCATTTTTCCTCCGACAGAATTTATCTGAGTTTTGTTTTAATTTTCAAATATAATGCTTGCGGCAAATGCTTTAATGCGCTTTTTATAATTCTCTTAGCGTTAGAAACAACAGATGCTTTTTTCCTGCGGTTCTTCACTATTTTTTCAAGTGTTTCGTCTGAATTAAGCAACGATAGTGTTTCTTTTCTTGCACATTCGTTATACCGGTGAACTTTTTTATAGGATTGTTCACTTACGATTTCATTAAAATCGGCAGACTCCGTATTAAGCTTATCCTTAACGCTTTCAAAAAAGTCTTTGCCTTTTTCTGTAACGGTGATAACCGCAGAAACACCTTCGACATTTTCATCAAAACGCTTGCCCCAGAAATCACCGATACGAATATCTGTTTTTTCCATTGAGCTTCTTGCCACACAGTCATAGCAAGCCTTATTCATTGATTCAAGACCGAAGAACATTTCGTGAAAGGGGTCATTATATTTTGAACTCGAAAAGCTTTTGTCTTTAGCAAAAAAGTCAAAGCAATATTCGTGCCAACCGTGAGTTTTACTTCTGAAATTGATTTTTTCAAACTCCGTAACCCCTTTTTTGTTCTTAACGAAGTCAAGATATTTGTCCCACAGCTTAAGACCCGGGCAACCGTGGCAGAAAATATCAACCAGTAGATATTTGTCTCGATTGTTTCTCATTTCCGACATACGTGAAAAAGCGTATATCTGACATGGTGTTCCGAAAATCGCGTATTTTTGCCCGCTTTTATCGTCAACAATTTCTCTGAAACAGTCCGCTGTATAACTTTGAAAATATTTTGAACCCTTGAACTGTTCAATTTCTTCGTCTGTTTTTGCAATTTTCGTTACGGCGCGTTGAGTTTTTACATCGTATGCGACACCTGCAACGAAGTAGCCGCGATTGAGTGCTTCACGCATAATCTCCGCAGAAACACCACCCGATGATGCGCTTTTGAGTTCATCAGCCTTTTTATTTGAGGCACTATAGCCGGTGTAATTTTCACAAGAGTCAAAACTGAAGGTCTTATCAAATTTATAGCAAATCTTTTTACAAAGTCCACACTGTGTACACTTCAGATTATCCACATCCGGTGTATAAAAACCGTCAGGGCTTTCTTTAATTGTGACAGCCCCCATAGGGCAAACCGCACCGCACATTGAGCAACCCGTACAGCTGCGCAGAGCATCAAGGGAAAGAACATTGTTTGTGTTCTCGGTTTTTATTTCTTCATCCCTTCGGCAAGGCAAAAGAGATGATAAATAACTTTTTGCTTTTTCTCTTTCTGATGAAAGAATTTTATTGACATTTTCAAAAGAAATGTTCAAACATCCGTCAAGGCTTGCAGGCTCATATCTGCTTTGTGCCGAAACAAGCTGCAGAACGGACTCGATTCTTGCAGATTGTTTCCCTGCATTACCGTAATTTCTTTCAAATGTGTAAAAGGGAATATTAAAATTCAACGAAAAAGCCGTTCCGTGAAAGGAATCCGTACACACAAAGCTTGCGTTTTTCACGTATTCTACAAATTCTCTCGGTCCTGCGGAAACTACATTTTCCGCCCAGGGTAACCCGTCAAACGAACAGGGCAAGCCTATTATTTCAAGAGAATATTTTTCACTTATTGTCTTGACGGCATTTATTGCTTTTTCTGACGGCTTATCTAAAAAATACGCAAGAAGGTATTTTTTATCATTGCTGTTAAGCTTTAAATGCTTTGACCACTCCTGTGCACTCAATGCCAGAGTCGGGTCAACGAGTACCTGTGCATCGTCACCCGTAAGGTCTTTAACGATATCTTTTCCTGTAGATTCTCTTACAGATTTATGGTTAATACCCAGAAGGTATTTTTTTATCTTCTTTTTGTTGTAATCAGGGATAAAATCCCTACCGAAGCTGGGAGCGAAGGCTATACGTTTTTCCTGCGGAGCAAACCGAAGGTAATAAAACGGGTCAACATAGAAAACCGCCGAATTCCACACCTGGTCACTACCGCAAAGGAAAGCTTTATACTTGTCGCTCAGGGCTTCTTTTTTTAAATTTTTATATGAAACTGTGCGTGGTTGAAGGTAAAAATCGGTAAAATGATTGAAATACCCTTTACTCTCCGCAGACAATGGCTTTTTTATACTGTCTCCATAATTTTTCAGGCTTTTTATCCCACCTGAATGGAGCAAAGAACGAACCAGTACCACCATTGTTTTTTTTATTCTCACATCTCTGCCGGGGATTATGCTTCCGCCGAGCTTTAACAGCTCTGCGTTGTAACCCATACCTTCAAGTAACGCTTTAGTTGCGAATGCCTGAAGTGATGAGCCGTAATTAAACCCCGTGTAAACCGTAGCAATACCTACTGACTTTTTCTCCATTGCTTTACCTTTCAAACAAAAACATTTTCACACAGGAAACAGGAGCGAGCAAAAAGGAATTTATGGCGTATTTTAAAAACCTTCCGTATTTTTTCAGACGTATTTCTGCGAAAGCCAGAACTGCCAGATGACGCATTTTAATGTATCTCACGGTTTTTCTGTCCAATTTATCAAAAAACGTCTTTTTATATTCATAGAGATTATTTTCGCCTTTTATTTTACCTTCACCGCTTGATAAACCACACTCACCCGTATGGACGTATGCCTTTATGTCACAGCCCGGAAGGTAACCGAACTTACCTTTTTCATTTATGGCGCGCACCATAAGATAAAATTCGTCGCCTACGTTGATAGGTGCAAAACCGTCTATCTTTTCAAGATATTCCTTTTTAAACATCATTGCATCGGTGCCTGTAAGATGATACATAAGGTGATATTTAAACAACGACTCGTATGACGTGTCTTTTATGTAACCTCTCACGCGCTTTCTGATGAGCGTGTCTTTTTCGTTATATAAATCAAGGTCGGTTATTGAGTAGTCGTAATCGCCTTTTTTCATAAAATTAAGTTGTTTTCCTATTTTTTCCGGAAGAAATACATCGTCATCATCAAGGAACGTAATATACTTTCCTTCAGATGCATCAATACCGATGTTTCTTGTTTGCGCAGAGCCCATATTCTTTTCGTTGGTAATAAGCTTTACTGCCATATCGGGATTTTTATTTTTAAAAGCCTGCACAATGGCGCTGACCTTGTTATTGAATTCAAGGTCTGCGTTATCGTCAACTATTATGGTTTCAATATCTTTATACTGTTGTTCTTTTACAGATTCAAGGGCTCTTTGAAGTTCAAATTCCCTTCTGTACGTTGCAACAATAATACTTACTTCAGGCATTAATAATCCCTCTCGTTTACTTTATATTCCTGACTGTTTCTGCGATAATGCTCTGCTCGGTTTTTACGCGATTTACAACCTTTTCGCAGCTTTTATTAAATGCTTTTTTATCTATGGACTGATAATACTCAAAAATCTTATTGCCGAAATCTTCATCAAAGGGGTTTACTGCACAACCGATACCGGTATTCTGCGCCATAACACCCATAAATGAATTTTTCATCACAAGCTGGGGAATACGGAACAATGCCCCGTCGTAATATTTGTTACTGACGGCAAGGTTCATATTACTTTCCCCGTAAATGTTGTGAATCACATCGGTATTTTTAATAAATTCATAACGTTGAGAAGGGTTATATTCACCGTGGAAGAATACGTTTAACGCGTTTTCCTTTGCGAAAGCCTTAAGGTTTTCGGCAACGGCTTGCTCCCTTCCGTAGTAGTGCAGCTCAAATTTTGGGTCATTCCCTAATTTCTTTATAATTTCCGAATTGATTTTTTCTTCCCTTATGAAGCCCCAGAAGCCTATGCGGATTTTTTCTGATTTCTCTTTTTTACAACAGCTGTCAAAAAACAAATCTTCCGATAAAACATTGTGAGAAGTCAAAACCTTTTTGCTGTCGGGAAGGAACGCTCTGAAAGCATCACTGCTGACGAATGTTCTGTACGAATTTTTCACAAGCGATTGAATAACGGATTTATACGGTAAAAAGTTTTCGTAGGTAAAATCCCTGTAATCGAAAATGTACCTGTTTTTATATGTGCCGATCAGCTCTTTTGAAAGAAGAACTCCTGGCAAGGAATGGAGTACTACGGCAAAATCAAAGCCTTCCTTTAAAACAGAAACTGCATAATCCCTGAATTTTTTAAAACTCTCTATTTTTGACAATTTCGCCGCATCATCCTGTTGAAGACAATTGAATTCGTGGAGCGTTATCCCCTGAAGCTTTTCAAGATTTTCTTCTTTTAAATCCCTGTTCCAATAAATCAGATGAACATCATTGCCGTCCCTGTCAATATTTTCAAGATACAGGTTAAGGTAGGGCATATATTTAATTTTTGCGAAACCTATAATCAGTATTTTCACGTAAGCTTCTCCAATTCGGAAATAAGTTTGTCTATGAAATCATCTTTTTGAAAATTATCTTCATAATATTTTCGGGCATTTTCACCCAAAGCGGCTTTATCCGCAGCAGAAAAATGCCTTATACACTCAACAAGACCGTCAACATTTTCAGCATCCGTACAGAAACCGCAACGGGCATCCTTAATTATCTGAGCCGCTTCACCGTTTACCGCCGCTATGATTGGTTTGCCTGCCGCCATATATGTCTGTATTTTTCCGGGGAAGGACATTGATAAAACCGGGTTGTCGGAGAGCGTGACTATGAGTGCATCGCTTTCAGCATATTTTTCGGGTACTTCTTCAAGCGGAATCCTGCCGTGGAAGGTCACGTTATCAAGCTTCAGATGATTTTCGGCAATGTCAGTCAAAGACGCAAGCCCCGAACCGTCACCGTAAAAATGGAACCCGATATTTTCACCTTTTAGTTTTTGTGCAGCATAAAGTATTGTTTCGATACTCTGCGTAGTGCCTATATTACCTGCAAAAGTGATTTTAAGGGTATCTTCTTCCTTTTGTTTTTTCACACAAAAAACGTCTTCCGCATACTGGGGTAAATAATCAATCTTTTCCCCGTTGATACCAAACATTTCATCGTGATATTTTTTAAACATATTCGATGAAACTAAAATCTTATCTGCACCGTTATATATTTTCTGTGAAACCTTTTTATAATAGTTGTAAATGAAGCTGCCTTTTTTAATACCGCCTAAAGTCAAGCTGTCCGGCCATAAATCAAGGCAATAGAGAAGTAATTTTTTGCCGTGCTTATTTTTATATTTAAGCCCCGCCTTTGCCATAAGCACAGGCGATAACTGATAAACAAACACCACATCATAATCTCTTCTGAGCTTTGAGATATAGTGTGAAGCCGCAAGTGAATATGCGTAATAATTCGCTATTCTCCGCACAAAGCCCGAGCGTCTGCCTACCGTAAACACACGGTGAACGTTAACGCCGTTTATGATTTCGTCTTTATGTTCAGAGCCTTTGTAGCCGTCATAAATTTCACCCATCGGATAATTGGGAAAGCTTGTTACAACGTCAACCTCGTGCCCTTTTTCTACAAGAGCTTCACATACATCGTGAACTTTAAAAGGTTCGGGATAGTAATATTGGCAAATAACTAAAATTCTCACACCCGAACCCCCCTTTTTGAAAATTTAAGCGTGAATTTCTTCTTTATCGTCTGCAGAAGCGGCTTCTTCAACCTCATCCTTGAAAGCAACGTTCTGCGGATTGAATGTAGGAACAAGCTCCTTAACAATATCAACAATTTCACGACCTGTTGCACCTTCCATAATCTGGCGCATATAGTCAATTCGTCTGAAAAGATTTTCCGAATCAAATTCCATAGGTCTTGCTATGTAAATAAGGTTATTCTGCGTTTTCTGAATACCTTCTTCACTGATAAGCAATTCTTCATAAAGCTTTTCGCCATCGCGAAGACCTGTATATTTGATTTCAATATCTTCGCCGGGCACGTGACCCGAAAGTCTTATAAGGTTTTCGGCAAGTTCACGGATTTTAACGGGTGAACCCATATCGAGAATAAAGATTTCACCGCCGTTTGCATAAGCACCTGCCTGAAGAACAAGGGAAACTGCCTCGGGAATAAGCATAAAGTAACGGATAATGTCGGGATGTGTAACAGTAACGGGTCCGCCTTTTTCAATCTGTTCTTTGAAAAGCGGAATAACGCTGCCGTTTGAACCGAGAACGTTACCGAAACGAACTGCAACATACTCTGTTTCTGACTTTTTATTAAATGACTGAACAATCATTTCGCAGATACGTTTTGTAGCACCCATAACGTTTGTGGGGTTAACCGCCTTGTCCGTTGAAATCATAACGAAGCGCTTAACACCATATTTATCAGCGGTTTTAGCAAGGTTGAATGTACCGAAAACATTATTTTTGACCGCTTCTTTTGGGCTGTCCTCCATAAGAGGAACGTGTTTATGTGCCGCGGCGTGATAAACAAAGTCAGGTCTGTACTGTTCAAAGATTTCGCAAAGTCTTTTTTCATCCCTGATTGAACCGATAAGTACCTTAAGGTCAACTTCAGGGTGATTTCTGCGGATTTCCTGCTGTATTTCGTAAGCACCGTTTTCTGCAATATCAAAAATGATAATGGTTTTTGCAACACCGCTTGCGGCAACCTGACGAACAAGCTCACTACCGATTGAACCGCCACCGCCTGATACAAATACAGTCTGGTCCTTAAGGAGCTCAAAAACTTTTGTAAGGTCGGGTTTAATCTGGTCTCTGCCTAAAAGGTCGGTGTAGTCAACCTTACGAAGCTTTGCACTGAGGCTTTCGTTCTTCTGAACCGTTGTAATTGAAGGAACGGTTTTAAGCACGCAACCTGTTTCGCTGCAAAGCTTAAGAAGTGCTTTTCTGTTTTCTTTGTCTGCAGAGTTTGCCGCAAAGAAAATTTCGTCAATATCCTGTTCCTTTGCTACTCTTAAAATTTCCGCTCTGCCGCCATAAATTTTTACACCGTTGAGATATCCGCCTTGTTTACGTTTATTATCGTCGATAAGTGCTACAACCTTGTATCTGTTTTCATAAGTTGTGCTGCTGCGGAATTCTTCGATAAGGCGCATCGCTGTTCCACCGGCACCGATAATCATAACGTTCTTCTTTTTACCTTCATATTTACATTCTTTTTTCTGAAGATATGCGCGCCATGAGCGGTAACCCAGGAGCACCAGAACACGTGAACTCATAACAGAGAACGCAAACAAGCAACAATATATGAACATCCAGGTAAAGAAGGAACGTGTTTGTCTGGGGCCTTCCGTGGGAATCGCCCAGATATAGAAGAATGGTATTACCGTGACAATTTTCGAGAAAATAAAAGCCTCGGCGGTTTTAACATAGTCGTTAATAACCATATACTGCCACATTCTGTTATATACTTTGAAAATAATGAAGAACAGTGCAGTTGAAATCAAGTCTGCCGCCATAATGAAAACTATATTTTCATCAAACCATTCTTTAAGCATGGTCGTGGCGTCGAATTTCAGAATCATTGCCAACCAGCAGGATATGCCCATACCGATGATGTCAGCAAGGATAAGTAAAATCTTCATATGTTTTTTTACAAAGGTCATTGTTTTTTCAAACATTCTCAAAATAAAAACCTCATTTCCTTTTTGCAGAAAAACCTGCAGTTTTTGTTGTAAACCCAAAAGGGCACAATACAACAATTATACATAGTACATTCTATCACTTCTCGATGTGTTTTGCAACAGGATACACTTGTAAAATCAAACAAAATTTTCATATTATATATGTTTTAAATAACAATATAATGCATTTTTTTGCCAAAAAAGAAAACTTGTAATAAATAAATGTGTATGTTACAATGGTTCCGATCCGACAAAAGGAGTGATTTCTGTGAACAATTGGATGAAAAACATCGGGGATAACCTTAAAATAAGTGAAATAAATCTGCCCGGCACTCACAACAGCTGTACAAAAAAAGTACAGTTCGGTATTTTGTCGAAATGTCACGACCTTACTATATCGGAGCAGCTCAATATCGGTGTACGTTTTCTTGACGTACGCGTTGAGGTCTTCCATAACAAACTGAAAACCGTTCACAGCATTACCGACTGTTATAACCCACACGCCTTCGGGCAAAAGCTGTTGCTTGATAACGTTATTGACGATTGCAAAAGCTTCCTTGAGCTGAATCCTGATGAGACAATAATTGTCTGCATAAAAAGGGATGACGGGGTTTCTTCATCAGAAACCTTCGATGTTCTTTTTGAAAGCTATATAAAAAACGACCCCGTTTGGTACAAAGAAAATCGCATACCTCTTTTAGGCGAGGTCAGGGGCAGACTTGTTCTTGCCAACAGATGCGGTTATGATTCACAAAACGAAAAATACAATGATTCAAACACTGGCATTAATCTTTCCGACTGGCCGGATCTCCCCCGTAACTCTGAAACAACCCTGAGCTCAGTGTCCCTTAATCGCTATGACGGCAAAGAACGAGAAATGCTTTTTCTGCAGGATATGTATAAACTGCCGCCTTCCGAAAAATGGCAGCGCGCCGTTCTGCCTTTACTGCAGGCTCCGCCACAGAACGAAGGTCTTCTTCTCAACTTTTTTTCTGCCGCCGCCCTTCCTGCCACACCACGGAAATACACACACCTTATCCACAAAAATTTTGAAAACTTCGGGTTGAAAGCTTCCGTTAAATACGGCTGGTTAATCTTTGATTTTCCTACCAAAAGCATCTGCAAAAAGGTCATTGATACAAATTTTTAATTTTAAAAAAAGCAGAGTGAACTATAAAATTCACTCTGCTTTTTTCTTTATAAGCCCAACTTATTAAGCAAATCATCAATGTTTTTCAGATTTTCTTCCGATACGTTTTTTATGTTATCATAACGTCTTTTGCTTGTTTTTTTATCACCCTTTGCAATAAACACAATCCACCTGTAAAGCTCAAAAAAGGGTAATAAAAACGGCTTTTTTGAGAGTATCGGATACTCATACTTCAACTCGTTAAATGACACAAAAATTCTTGAAAAAATATAGCCTGCTTTACCGCCGGCACGCCGTTTTCTTAAGAGAAAATAGTTGTTTTCGCTGCCGTAAACGCCGCCTTTTAAAATAAAGTCTTCCATAACGGAAGTGACCGCATCGTGCTCCTTTCCTTCAAACCATACCTTACTCAGGTTATCCAGAGCATACTCAAACCGCAACAAATTACTGTCATCGAGAAGTTTTTGTGTGGCGTTATCTATACCCTTTCCCGCCTGCTTTAAAACATACAAATCAAGAACGGGTTTTATTCCGCAACCGCCTGTTACAAAGTGCTTTGCGGCGTGAGCAATATGGTAAAATCTGAAGAAATCATCAGAAAGATTATAATAATATTTATATCCTTCCCTTGGCTTTGCATAGTTCCACACATCACTTAAAAGCCCATTCGTCTTTTCGCTCTCGTAATCATCGGTCAAAGTAAAATGAAGTTCAATTATTACCCCGTCACCGCAGGTATATTTTATATCGTGGGCACCGATATGCTCTTTTGAAAAAGCCCGGCTCTCAAGGAGTAAGCCTGCCTTTTCGAGATCACTTTCACGAACGAGAATATCTGCATCGCAGCTTGTCCGAAGCCAGGGCTCTTTGTAAAATTCACGAAGAACAACGCCCTTAAGGGGTATAAATGGAATCATATTTTCTTCAAACAGTTGACAGATTGCCTGAATTTCATATTTCAGCTTTTCGTATCTGTATATAGCAGTATAAACCTGTTCGCGGTATTTTCTTGAAACTATGTCATCACCGAGCAATCCGTTTTTTTCGAGAATATCACCCAAAAGATGTACAAGGTCATGGTGATACGCTGTGTTGTACATATCATTTATTACCTGCCCGTTGACGGATGATAAAATATCTGCGTCAACAGGTGTTCCCAAGGCGGAACACCGCAGCAAATGCATCATAATTTCAGTCGTAGCGTACATATTTACCTCTCAAAAAAACCGATGCCGTTAATGCGGCAATCGGTTTGATTATTTATTGAAAATTGTATCTTTCGTAAGCTTAACAGCATCCTCATCGGGTCTGCATTCAAGCAACCACACGGGAACTTTTTCAAGAATATTATTAAATGTATCAAGGGCCTTCACCATATTTTTTTCATCCCAATGTGGTAAAAACACATGGGGCAAAAAATGCTCTATACATTCAATGGTATTCAATCTTTTTATTTTATTTTCTTTCGCCTGTTTCAGTATAACAACGCTTTTAAGAGACACCTTTTTGTTAAGGCAGTATTCTGACGAGCCCTTCCACGGTGAGCCGAAAGCGAAAACCTTATCGTTAATTATTCGCAGAAAGACCTTATCACCATTGACAATTTCCGCATCGGAATATTTATTCCACAGCTGTGCCTGTGTAGTTTTTCCCACACCCGAATAACCTGCAAAAACTATTCCGTTACCGTCATAATCAACGAATGAACCGTGAAGGAAAATTGTGTCAAAGCACGCAAACCGCGAACAAATTGCCGCCAAAGGAAGTGAATAATCCGCATCGGTATAATTTCCTGAATAAATAACCGCGTCGGACCAATCATCATTGGCACAAAGAATTTCTGCAGAAGCTCTGCAATGCTGAAGGATATGATTTGTGGGAGAATGAACATATTGAATACCGTGACATTCGCTCATCTGACTGCTCTGTGAAAAATTAATAACAGCTGCGTCACTGTTACCAACTTCAAAAAGCTCTGTGAACCCGTCCCTTTTAAAACCCCAGTCGATATCCAGGTCGGCTATACGGATAATCATACCTTACGCACCGATGCATTTCTGCAAAACATTAGGCTTGTTCATACCGTGGAGCTCCATAAAGTAGTCAATCCATGTACCGTTTAAAACGCCAACGGGAGCATCAAACTCGCCCTGATAATAATCACGGCACGGAGCCTCACCGTGTGAGAAGTAAATATTAACAGAACCTGAAATCTGGTCTCCTGCTACGCTTCCGCCGGGTGAGCCTGTTGCAATCTTTTCGCTGAGATTTATCTCATAAAGAGCACTCTCAGGCGCTATATATGCTTTTTTCATACCGTTTCACTTTCTTTCATTGCGTTGTATATATTGAATAGCTTTTCTGCCGTACGGCAAAAATCAGGGCTGATTTTTTCTGCATCGCCACTCTCGGCACACAAAGCACCGGGACACTTCTGGCAAAAGCTTTTCCAGTCACATTTATCACATTCAGGCGGATTCTTTATCCCTTTGCATTTTTCGTTAAGCAAAAACCAATCCGACTTCAAATCACCCGAAAACTTAACTGACGGCTGTGTTACAAAAGAACACATCTGCACATTACCGTTCCAGGTTATCCACATTGATTTTTTATAGCTTCCGCACCAGGCAAAAGGTGATTCCGTATCGGGACACTTTAATCTCTCCAGACTTTCCAAAGTAAACTCATCGGAAAAATCCGAAAAATCAAAGCGCGATGATGCAATATCTTTTTGAGAACCGCGAGAAGATTTTAACACCGAAACCGTGTGTTGTAAAGGGATTTTTTTATTCGTCGCGAATTTATAAATTTTCTGAAGGTCAGCTGCATTTTCTTTAACGATGGTTGACGTCAATCTGCAGGGCACACCTGCCGCTTTAAGAAGGTCTATTGCCTTTGTCACCCGCGAAAAACCGTCTTTAACGCCGCAGGTTCTTAAATATGCTTCATCACTTGCGCCGTAAAGGGTAATTTTCACCATATAGGGCATACCGTATTCTCTGAACTTTTCCATAACACCTTCATCAATCATCGAACCGTTTGAAAGTAAGGATATAAGGAAACCCATTTTATTGAGCTGAGAATAAAGCTCCCAGAACTCGGGATACAGAAAAATCTCGCCACCCGTAATACAGATATACAAAGTACCCATTTCTTTTGCCTGACGGGCTATGTCCAGCCACTTACCCGAAGGCAGAATTTCACCTTGCTTCGCAGCCTGCTCCTTATTGAGTTTAACATAGCACATTACGCAATCGAAATTGCAAAACGGAGTTATCTCAAATGTAAGCTCCAAAGGTACCGTGTTCTCTTTCGCCCAGGCAGAAAGATTAAGAACGGCATAAGGGTCAAACCTTTGACAGTCGTTCATAATAATGCTCCTTGTTCTCTGAGTCCTTCAAGAAATTTATGAACATCTTCTGCTGCTTTTTGTTCATCAATATCATAAACATCGGTAATTATCTTAACAAGCTCAATTTCCCGGGCACCTGTAACCAGGGCATTCCATAAAAGCTCGGCACTTTCCGTCAAGGCAATCATACCGTGTATTTCCGACGTCTGTTTCCCCACGGGAACTGCCATTATCTGATCACCTATTTTACGAACTATAAAACCGTCTTTAAGCTTATAAACCACAAAAGACACTTCTTTCAAATTATTTTGTAACTGTAGAGTGGGTAAAGCGTTCCGTTTTCGTTTATTTTGTAACTCTAAGCGTTCCGTTTTCGTTTATTTTGTAGACCCTGTCACAGTATTGAAGCATACTGGGGCGATGTGTTGTAATAATGCAGGTTCTCAACGGGTCTGAAGCCATAAGATTTTTAAGAACATTGCTTTCCGTTTCGGTATCAAGGGCAGACGTTGCCTCGTCCATAACCAGAACGTATGCATTACGCAATACTGCACGGGCAATAGAAATACGCTGAATCTGACCTTCCGAGAAATTGACACCACGTTCGCCCACAACAGTATTTATACCCTCCGGCAATTTGCTGACGAAGCTCCACGCATCTGCAATTTTCAGAGCATTTTCAATATCTTCATCTGTTGCATTTTCATTTACAAGTCGCAGATTTTCCGCAATTGTTCCCGAAAAGACCGTGCTTCCCTGCGGAACGTATGAACAGAATCGGCGTGTACTGTCCGAGACCTTTATGTTTTCATCTTCAACGCTCATTTCAACAGTACCTTCACACGGCTCAACAAGACCCAGAATAAGTCTTAAAAGCGTTGTTTTGCCTTCACCGGAAGGGCCTACAAAAGCTATAGTTTCACCGGGCTTCGCTACAAAACTTGCGTTATTAAGTACCGTTTTGTCTGCATCCTTATATGAGTATGTTACATTATCTGCCGAAACCGTCACGCCTTTGCCCTTTGCTTTTTCGAGCAGCTCAAATGCTCGAGGACCATCGGTATCATTCTCTGACGAAAGAGTGGTAACTTCCATAATACGTCCTGCCGCCGTAGCAATGGATATCGCGCCGGGCACCAGAGAAACAAGTGCCGAAAAAGATGCGGTAAGACTTCCCGATATCTGCAAAAACAATGTCATTGTACCGTATGTTATTGCATCCTGCCACAGACGGAACACCCCCCAGCCGTAACAAGTATATGAAACTATAAGTCCGATAATGGACATACATATGGACAAAACTATTGAAAACTTGTCATAATCCAGCTTGACCTTACGATAACACTCAAGAAGATTTCTGAAATTATGTGTATATTTGCGTGTAAGGTCAAAGGCTTTGAGAGTCTGAAGATTCTGCATGGATTCTTCGCCGTATGAAAGAATTTTTCCGTTCATTTCACGACTCTCTATGCTGTATTTACGCATCATCTTTGTTGTAAATCTTGACGAAAGCAACAGGAACGGTGCGCTCATAAGCGCAAAAATAACCATTGTAGGGTCGTAATAAAGAACTATTACAAGACAACCTATAAACTGTGCAACCCTTGTAAATACACTGGGAATAAAAGAAATAATACTGTTGGAGACAACATTGGCATCACCTTCAAGACGGTTTATAAGGTCGCCTGAGTGATATTTATTGATTTCTTCCCAATGAGAGAAGACAATAGTTTCATAAATATTGCTTCTTATTTCATTATTAATACGAGTACCCACTACCGTACCCAACCTTGTTGTGGCAGAATTCACGAAAATCTGAAGAACTGCCATACCTATAACCATAGCCGCACTCACCGCAATGGTATTGCTGTCTTTCAAAGGATTGATAACAGCATCAATAAGATATTTTGACGCAACGCTGGAACCAAGACCCATAGCTATGCCAAACACACCTATTACTACGTAAAGAAGAACCTCCTTTTTGTAGCGCAAGACGTATTTTAAAAGCCATTTCCATTCAGAGCCCATGCTTTTGAACATTGCTCCGTATTCGCCGGGTTTTCTCATTTTTGCACTTCTTTCTCTGATTTACGGCTGTTACCATAACCGTACCTGCCGTAACCGTATTTTCCGTAATATTTTCCGTATCTGTAATATTTTTTATAACCGCCGTAGCCATATCCGTATCCGTAACTGCTGCCGTAACCGCCTATACCGCCGATAGTGCCGTTAAGAATACAACCTAATAATTTAATATCGGTATCACTAAGAGTATCAAGACCCTGCTGGATGCCTGAATCCATAACGGTGTCCTGTTTTATCACGTAGAGTGCCGCATCTGCCGCACCTGCCACTATTGCCGCGTCGGAAATCATACCGCAAGGTGGAGTGTCTATAAAAATAAGATCGTATTTTTCATAGAACGAATCAATTATGTTCTGCAGGTTTGATGTTCTCACTATTTTCGAAAGACTTTTTTCTTTAGTGTTGAACAACAGCAGATCGATATTCAATCCGTCAACACGATTTATGGTATACATAATTTCGCCGTTTTCATCGTATTCTGCGTGCTTTTCTTCAATGTCAGCAGGTTTAACGAGCTTTTTGACACCCGAGCTTCTCAGGTCGCAGTCCATAACCAGAACTCTTGTTTCGTTTTTAGCAAAAATTGCCGCAAGGTTCAATGTAGCAACGGATTTTCCTTCACCGGGAGCGGTACTTGTAACCATAATAGCCTTATCCCCTGCACCAAGACTGTTCTGTACAGCATCACGCAGAAGTCTGATGGATTCAAGGAATGAGTTGCCTATCAATGGGTTTGTAATAAGTATTCTTTTGTCAATTTTGCTTCTGTATCTTTTAAAGAATACCTGTGGTATAACTCCGATACACTTCTGATTAAGCTCGCGCCTTATATCATCCTTGGTGCGTATCGTGCGACGCAAAAGACCGTATAAAACTATCCATGCTATGCCTAAAAGCAAGCCGACAAGAGCACCCTTGAGAGTATCACCGCGCCACGAGAAAGAATTTGACGGTGATGTAGGAACCACAGCCGGGGAAATCATCACAAGCTTTGTCTGACCGACTATGTATTCCGAAACCTTTGAATAATTCTCCGTTACGCAGATTAATGTGTCATAAGTCAACTGCGGATCCCTACCCGTAGTTGTAAGTGTAATCATATTTGTTTCATCAACACACGTTACGGAGACAGTTGCAGGCATACTGTCAACACCTAACTCCTGACAAACCTGTTTCTGTAAAATTTCACTTTTAAGAACGTAAGGAAAAACCGATGCCAATTGGCTTGCAGAACCTCTGTCATAATAAAATGAATACGCAGAAAGACCTGCATCCCCCGATAGTACCGCATTCTGTGTATGCACCGTAAAGGTTGCGGTCGCGGTATATTGAGGAACGTAGCTTTTATAGCTTCTGTAAAACATTGCACCGCCAAAAAGCAATGCAGCTACAACGCCTATCCACCAGAATTTTACAAATCCGCGCCAGAAATCGCTGAAGTAAAAGTCCAGATATCTTTCTTTGACTTTTTCTTCATTTTCTGCAATATCGGTTTTTACATTTTCGATCTGACTCATACTTTATCCTGCCAATTCTGAATTAATTCTGATTATTATTAACAGAAAGCAAATCGTCATCCAACAACTTGCGACTTTTGTTTTCTTTTGCATAAACCCTTTGTGCCATATATGTACCGCGCCTGTAAACGCTGTAGCCTCTGGTATCGGTACCCATACTGCCGAACAATGTAAAGGGTTTATAAACATCGTTGAGAATACAGCCTGCAAAGCTGCCGCCGATGTTCTTTATTGTCATAACAGTATCGTTGATATCCGCAATGTCAACCACATCGGTGCGCACTATAAGAAGCACTTTATCCGACATTTTAATAAGGCTCATAGCATCCGCACAAACAGATGCAGGCGGAGTATCAATAATTACAAAATCCACCTTATCCCTGATGGAAGCGATACATCTTTTTACGATATCAGAGCTTATCCACTCCGAAACATCTGAACAAGGCTTTTTACTTAAAGCCAGATACAAGTCAGTTTTCTTATATTTCAGGAACTCGTAGTCCTTTGGTGATGCCGTACCTTTTAAAATTTCGCTGAATTCTATTTTAAGCGGCTTCTTGTACTTAAAAATTTTGTACATGGAAGGCTTGTGCAAGTCAAGGTCAAGCAAAGCAACCTTATAGCCGTGTTGAGCAAGAGCTATGGCAATATTTGCACAAGCAGTTGATTTACCTTCATTTTCCGCAACACTTGTTATTGTAAATACTCTGCTGTCGGAATTTCTTTTCATATATTCCATTTTTGCCGCGATCTGCTGATAATCTTCAGTAAACTTAAGACTTGCAAAAGCGGTATCAATACGAAGGCCCCGTTTTTTTCCGCGCAGTTTCTGCCACAAGGTCAACGGTCTTCTTTCGTGTGAAATTGTTCCGAATAATTTTGCATCTACCTTTTTCTCAAAAACTTTTACGTTTTTAACTGTTCCCCTGAGAAAGGAAAGGGCAACTATAAGCGCAAACTGCGCCATTGCAACAAGCAACGCCAATTCCACCCTGCGTCTGGAAGATATTGAGTTTGAGGGTGACTCGGGCATCTCAGGTGATACGATAACGTCAATAACGCTGTTTGAGAAAATCGCATCAGAAACATCGGGATAAACTTCAAGCACCGACGAGAGCAATTTATATGAAGTTTCGGGATCGGATGATACCACGGAAATATTCAGAAGGTTTGTTGAATTATGAACCGATGCGCTGATAGTTCCGTCGAAAGCGGAATAACCTGCGTTTTCTGCTGCAAGCTTCTTCATCGACGACTGAGTAAATACCTTGGTATAAATGCTCGCCATTTCAGACGATGCAGAAAGATTTGTGTACGCAAGGGACGACGCCGCTTTTGAACGAACAACAAGCGTAGCACTGCTCTCATACTCAGGACTGTAAACGCTGTGTTCAGCAACATATATGCCTAAAAATGCAATAATACCTGCAAGTATAATCGCCCAGAAGTTGCGTATAACGTCACGCGCAATACTGTGCCACTCTATCATTTCAAGAAATGGTGTTTTTGACTCTTTCAAAGTAATTACTCCTCTACCACAACGGTAAGAATGGTGTGGGTTTCGTATCCGAATTCGTTTGTAATATAGTAGTGAACACTGTAAACGCCCGGTGTGTTGCTGTCAAAATCCGTTGTCACTACACTTTCGTATCCTATTGCCTGACCGCTACGTGTACTAACGGCAGCAATGTTATTTTTAAAATCAGGTGTCTCGCCCTTTTCAACGTACATAATGTACTCTTTGAGTTCAACAATCGGTGCCGCAACGCTGACTTCTTCAATATGCAAGGGTAAATCAAGATAAACTATGTCACCCTTACTGTTTGTAGCCTGCAACGCAACCGTAAACACACCTAAAGTATCTGTACTGTAATCTGTTGCCGTGAGCACAACTTTATCGGAAATATCACCGTCAATTGCATCAACTGCACCGACAGAGCCAATAATATCTACTTCATCATCAACAGAAAATACAAGAGAACGATCCAAAGTAAACTTTGGGGGAGTATAATCCACGTATTTAATGCTTCTGGAATTTTTAACAACGTGCTTATCATTGTCGCAAACGGCATAGGTTACCTTGCACACGCCATCTTCTATAAATTGTGAAATCGATTCCACAATCACTTTCGAAGTAATATCACCGTCTTTACCATCATAGGCGGTGACGCCTTTTAAAATGTCTTCATCAGTAGCATCAATACCTACTTCAAGCATATCCCCTTCGATTGTAATTTCGGGATACGTATTGTCGGTGGTTCTTTTTTCGTTTATAAAGAACACGCCGAACAAACCGACCACCGCAACAAAAAGAACAATTGTTGCTATTCTCAATACCTTTAACATAAGCCGTGCTCCTTAAAAACTGTAAATTCTTTCATCGGTAATAATCTTTTTGGGATTAATTTTCACGAGCACATCGCCGTAATCGGCTGAAATTCTCTCACAGATAACCTCATGAACATCGGCAAGGTATGGTGTTCGTCTGTACTGACTGTGCGCGTCCGATGCTATAAAGTCCGCCTGATATGAAGAAATTATTTCATTGGCAATACTCTTTGTTCTTATGCCGAAAGCACCTTTAAGACTACCGCGATTTATCTGTAGCAACGCCCCAAGGTCCTTCATACGGTAAATTGCTTCCTTTTGTTCGTGGACAAATCTGTAACGCTCGGGATGGGCAACAATAGGCACAAGACCTTCCGCAAGAATCTGCTGCAGCTTTCTGTACGCAACGGTAGCGCTTTCGTACATATCAAACTCAACGAGCATATATCTTGAATTGCATAGAGTTATAAGCTTGCCCTGGTGCAGCATATCCATAAAACCGGGAGCCAGAAAAACTTCTTGCCCGGGATACAAGGTCAATGGTATGTTACGGTCATTTATTTCATTCTGAAGATTTCTTAAATCATCTTCAAGGGATAAACTCCAGTAGTTGTGAAAACCGCCGGGTATGTTACAATGGGGTGTGGCAATAATACCCTTTATGCCGGATGATGCCGCAAGCTGAGCCATTTCAAGGGCATCGCTCAGGTTTCCCGCACCATCATCAAGACCGGGTAAAATATGACTGTGAATATCAATCAAAACAGGGTGCCTCCCTACAATAAAATCTAAAATTTTCCTAAGAAAAAACACTATTCGACAATAAGTTATATTAAATCATCTTATTATACAATATTTATGTACAAAAAATCAATACTTTGCATTAATAAAACAGCATAGTGTCAACCTTTACCAAAACTTTAAAATACGCTTGCAATTTACAACGATATATGATACTATTAATTAGAACATTTGTTCTTGAATGGTGGTTTGAAATTTGGAAAAATTTTTTCTCTTATATATTACGGTGATATCAGTAATTACCGTCATAATTACCGTTTATGACAAAAAAGCGGCTAAAAAATTCCCGAGAAACAGAGTTCCCGAAAATGTGCTTTTAGCCCTTGCCATCGCGGGTGGCAGTCTTGCAGAGCTTCTTACAATGCTGAAAATATGACACAAGACAAAACATCTTAAATTTATGTTAGGGTTGCCCGTGATTCTTATTATTCAGGTTATTATCATTCTTGTTACGCTCAATTTTTTGGCGGTATAAATTTTTCAAAAACACATAAGGCAGGTGATACCGTGTCAGATCTTTCAACAAGAGTTCAGTTCTTAAAGGGAGTTGGCGAAGCACGAGCCAAAACCCTTGCAAAGCAAGGCATTTACAATGTGGGTGACCTTTTGCGTAATTATCCCAGAGCCTATGAAGATTGGAACAACGTCACCCTTATAAAAGATGCACGGATCAACGAGAATGTATGTCTTAAAGCAGTTATTGCCGAAAGACCCGTCGCAGTACGCATAAACGGCGGCAAAATCCTTGTAAAAACTGCCATTGCCGACGGCTCCGACTATATGCACATCGTGTTTTTTAACAACAAGTATGTTAAAGACCAGCTCACGGAAAATGAAGAATATCTCTTTTTCGGAAAAATTACCGAAGATAAATACGGTGCTAAAACCATGCTTTCACCAAGGTTTGAAAAATCACCCGAAAAACAACGCATCCGTCCCGTTTATAAAGCCACGTCAGCACTTCCTTCAAAAACTGTAGAGCGTATAACCGAAACCGCACTAAAACAAACAAAGGGTCAGTTAAAGGAGTTTATCCCTTCATATATCGTTGAAAAATATAAGCTTATGGAGTTTGAAGAAGCCTTGCAAACGGTGCATTTTCCGGAAAGTGAAAAGGCTCTTTCTCTTGCTAAAAGGCGTCTGATATTTGAAGAATTATTATTGCTTCAGATGGGTCTTTTAGGCGAAAAATCTTCAGGCGTAGGGCGTATTGCAGTCGCTCTTAAAGACGATTTTACAGATGAATTTTTTAATTCCTTGCCATTTGAACCCACTAATGCACAAAAACGTGCCGTGGCAGAAGCAACGGAAGATATGAAAAGACAAAAGCCTATGAACAGGCTTTTGCAGGGTGACGTCGGTTCAGGTAAAACCGCTGTTGCCGCAGCCCTTATGTATAACGCTCTGAAAAACGGCTTGCAAAGTGCATTGATGGCTCCGACGGAAGTTCTCGCAACCCAACATTTCAAGACACTTAAAAACTTTTTCGGCGATGAGGTTAAAATCGAGCTTCTTACCGGCTCAGTCACAGCCGCAAACAAACGGCAAATCCGCACACGCCTTGAAAACGGCGAAAGCTTTATAGTTGTGGGCACACATGCCATAATACAGAATGACGTCATTTTTAAAAATCTCGGTCTTGTTATTACTGACGAGCAGCATCGTTTCGGTGTGGGTCAACGAGCGGATTTATCCGCAAAAGGTAAAAATCCACACACCCTCGTTATGTCTGCAACACCTATTCCGCGAACGCTTGCCATGATGATATACGGCGATCTTGACATTTCCGTGCTTGATGAGCTTCCCAAAGGCAGACAGCCCGTAAAAACTTTCTGTGTGCCTACAAGTTATCATGAACGCATTTATAAATTTTTGCGAAAAAACATAGAAAAAGGAAACCAGTGCTACGTTGTTTGCCCCTTGGTTGAAGAAAGTGAAAGCGAGCTTGTTCCTGCTACGGAATACTACGATTACCTTAAAAGCACTTATTTCACCGATTGTACTCTCGGTCTTTTGCATGGTCAGATGAAGCCAAAGCAAAAGGAAGAGGTAATGCGTCGCTTCTACGCAGGAGAAATAGATTTATTGGTATCCACCGTGGTTATTGAAGTAGGCGTTGACGTTCCCAACGCCACGGTTATGGTTATAGAGAATGCGGAACGATTCGGTCTTTCGCAGCTTCATCAGCTGCGCGGAAGAATCGGCAGAGGTACCGAAGAAAGCACCTGTATCCTTTTATCTGATGCTCAGAATGACGAAGCCAAAGAACGTTTTGATATTATGTGCAAAACAACCGACGGATTTGAAATTGCAAAAAAAGACCTTGAATTGCGCGGTCCAGGTGATTTTTTCGGCTCACGTCAGCACGGTCTTCCCGATATGCGTGTTGCAAACCTTATGACGGATACCCGCATACTTTACGAAGCTCAAAAAACCGCCAAAGAAATCATTGACGGCACGGTTACCTTAACGGAAGATGAGCTCTCCGCTTTAAATACAGAAGTAAACAAGCTTTTTCAAAGAGTTAGCAGTAATTAATAAATTACCGTAATTCTGCATTTTACATTTAAAAAACCGCCTGACCTTTTCGGTCAAGCGGTTCATTTTTTATTCAGTTACTACACCTTTTTTCAAAATAACGTTGGCATAAAGTGCCATTTCGCTTGTTGCGATGATTGCGTATGCAGTTTTTGCTCTGTCATAAAAAGCAAATCTTTCGATTTCGGACATTTTTGTTTCGCCGTTGTGTTTATTTACAATATCCTGATACTCTGCCCAGATTGTCGGTGTGGGATCGCCTTTGGTTGTCTGCATAAGCATTACGGGACTCTCAACATAAGTGTCGAGAGGCATAAGCTTTAAAATTGCATCAAGAAGCTCGGGCACATTGTGACCGTCGCAACGGATAAGGCGCTGTGCGTTTGATGCGGCTGGGAAATTGCCGTCACCGATAACGATTTCATCGCCGTGACCCATCTCATCAAGGATTTTAAGAAGTTCGGGTGAAATAATATTTGGAATACCTTTTAACATAAATGAAACTCTCCTTGTTTCTTATTTTTTCAACTGTCTTATATCTTCGCCCATAAACTCAATAACCTCAAAGGAATTAAGTCTTGAAACTACCCTTTGACCATAACGGTTTTCAAGCTCATCGACGGAAAGATTTGATATTATAATCATAGGTTTGCCCGAAAGCATGGCATTATTTATAAGTTCGTTGACTGTTGCCTGAGCAAAGGGCGTAGAAAATTCCGCACCAAGGTCATCAATGATAACAAGGTCGTTCTTTTCAATTTCTTCTTCTAAACTTTCAGCACTTCTTCCGAAACGTTCTTTTTCAAGCTGTTTTATAATGGATGAAGCGGTATTGTAATAGACGCTGTAACCACTCTGTGTAACCTTGTTAAACACCGCAAGAGCAAGGTGAGTTTTGCCTAAACCCGTGCCGCCGCTGAAAAAGAAGCTGTTTGAACGGGGTGTGAAATTTTCTGCATAAGCTTTAAGCATCTCATAACAGCCGCGCATATAATCACGGGGTGAAAAACCATACTGCGGGTCTTTGACTTCGCTGTAATATTTAATGTCAAAGGAGTCAAAAGTCGAGCCTGCAAGCATAGGGCTGCAGGACAGCTCGCCTATGGATAACTGTTGCAGAAGTGCAAGATGGCACTGACAAAGTCTTCCGTTATGAATACCCGAGTCATTGCAATTTTTGCAGGAATAGGGAATATCAAGATAATCTTCGGGATAGCCTGCAGCTTTTATGAGCTCTCGCTTTGCTTCCTGTGCCTGAAGATTTCTTTTTGCAATTACCGATATATCAACATTTTTGCCGTCTGAGCCCACACTTCTGATAACTTCAAGAGCGGCATTTTTCATTTCATTTTCAATATCAATAAGCTCGGGATTTGATGCAATAAACTCTTTTCGGCGCATAGCGGCAAGCTTTTCTGCTCTTTCGCGCCTGTTTTTAAGTTCATTTTCTGCCTTTGAATAAATTATTTCGGAAAATTTCATTCATTCTCCTCCTTCGAGGCGTATTTTTTTGCCCAATCCAGGACACTGCTTCTGCCCACTTTTTCCGTATCGTAAGATTTTTTAATTTCTTTTGGTAAAGCTTTTTTCTTTTGCTCCTGTACCTGCAAGGGCTCTGTAAAGCCTGAATTAACCCATTTTTTAAGCAATTTATTTGCATCTGAAAGAACATTATCTGCTTCATCGAGAGCATATTTTATAAGCTCTTTTGAGCAACCCCATTCCCCTGCCCATTGGTACAGATATTTAGAAATACGCGGTGAAGGTGAATCACCCGTAAAACTGGGTAATCCCTTTAACGTACCGTATATATTTTTAACTTTTTCAAGCAAAAGCAATTCTTCTTCAACCGCTTCAAGGGTATCAATACCCCTTTTAGCCCAGTCCTCTGCTCTGCTTTTTATAGCGGAAGATGAAGTTTTATTCTCACATTTCTGATGCTGAAGAAGTGTTATTATAACCTCGGGCGGAAAGCCGTAGTAATCGTATATCATAACAATTAAAGCCTGTGTGTCATAGCCGAATGTACCGAGAATTGTCTGCGCTTCATTACATATCAACGTCAGCTCCGGCTCTTCCGCAAGGCGCAAAGCTATATCACGTTGAGTGGGCTTTTTAACAGGAAGACTTCTTACAGAAGCATTTGTTTTCTGTAGGTTTTGTGGCTTTTCTTCGGGAATATCAGCAATTTTTGCGTTCCCTACGGCATTTTTTGCCGCTTCCGCATTAAATTTATCATCAATGGCTATGATGTCGTGACTTTCCCAGAAAACAAGGCAGTCCGCCACATCTTCGGCTGCAAGACCCGTACACATGGCAATCTGCTGTGCATCTGCGGCACCGTCAGGATTTCTTAAAATAAAAAGCAAAACCTTAAAGCTTGCAGCAGGTGCAAGCTTTAAGAATTTATCAATAACATCGGTAGGAACGGCAACTGCACCGTTCAGATAATCACATTTAATTTTTATCATTTTATTATTCGGGGAATTTTGCAATAACGCCGACGGACTTGCCGTTTACATACTGCGAAATGCCTTTCATATCTATATCCTTTGAAAGTGTACGACCTGCAACAACATAACCGTCTTTTCCGCCAAGGCATATTGCAGTTGCACTTTCATTCTGGGTACCGCCGAAGGAACGAGCCCAGGTAAGACTGCCGTATTTATCAAAGCTTGCGATAACCATATCGTCACCGCCACGCGTGGTAATACCCTTGAAATCGCGTGATGATGAGTTCGATTTACCAACGGCAATGAATGAGCCGTCTTCTTTTTCGACAACATCCACAAGGTCATCGTTATACTGTCCCCTGAAGGGTTTTGCGAACACACGCTGGAGATTTTCGTCAAATTTAACTATATATGCATCGTCACCGCCGCGTGAAGCAAGGTCGGAAACAAACATACTGTCTGTGTTACCGGAATCGGAAGAATTAGACTTACCGACGATAACAACACCGCCGTCCTTACAAGCAGTAATACCTGTAAAGGACTCTATTCCCCTGCCTGCCACGGGAACTACGTCAACATATTTGCCGTTTGCATCAAACTTCACAACACCGCCGTCAGAAGAACCGAAGGAATCGAAAAGCTCGCCTGAATAGAAGGTACCTACCGTATAAAGATTACCGTCTGTACCCTCAACAACGCCGTTGAAGTAATCCTGATTGCCGCCGATAATGTTTTTAAAGACAAGATTACCGTCTTTGTCATACTTGACAATACAAGCTGCAGATTCAAGCTCAGGCTTCTTGAAGCCCTTTGCATCACCGTCATTGTTACCCACGGAGCCTACTGCTACAACGCCGCCGTCAGAAGTAACCGTACCGCCGTTGAACATATCAACAGTAGACGTACCGAAGGTCTTGCACCATATTTCATTACAATCCTTATCGAATTTATAAACTACACCGTCATAATAACCTTTACCGTTTACACCGCCCACATTTTTGCCGTGGCCGATAGCATAGAATGTACCGTCATCATTTGTAATAATGTCGGTAATCTGAAGTGTACCGCGTCTGTGACCGATAGCCTTCTGCCACTTTATATTACCGGATTTATCATATTTCACAATAACAGTATAGGGTGCGGCATAGCCCAAAGACTCGTACTCCTTGAAGTGACCGTCTTTTGAGTTTGTCACGTTGGCGGCAATGTAGTTGCCGTCTTTATCTGTATCAATACTTGAAAAATAATCTGCCGCTGTACCGCCGAGAGAAGTTTTCCACTCAAGAGCTGCCGGCTCAACTGCAACAGGATTGCTTGTAAGTTCAACAATCGTGGTAAAAACGTTACCTTCGTTATCAACAGCAGTATTACCCTGACCGTCAGTAACCGCAACTGCGGTAGTACCTAAAACAACACTTCCGCCGTCTGATTTATTGGGGTCCTGTTTGATTGCTTCCTGCTTTGTAACCCCTTCGCCCTTGCTGTTAGTCACTTGCTTGCCGTTTTCATCGGTGACCTTTACGTTAACATTTATGTTATGCTCTTTATAAATTACGGTTGTAACGTTATTGCCGTCTTTATCTGTAACTACAGAGCCTGCGGCATCGGTAACGTCAGCATATTCTGTTTCAGCTATGTATGTTACGGGAACACCGCTCTCATCAGTAATTGCAACACCGTTCTCATCCGTTGCAACCATTACGCCGGGTTCGGTAGGATCATTTTTATTATCTTTTGCGTTCTTGATGCAGATAGCTGTTATAACACTTGCCACAACAATAACCGCACCAACAATAGGTAATACAATGGCAAGAGTCTTTTTGCTTTTTCCTTTTTTATTGGTGTCTGCAACCGACACAGGGGGCGGTGCTACGTTTTTGACAGGTGTTTTGTTAGAATCTTTCTCGGGAAGATTCTGTTTGTTGTCGTTCATATATAAACCTCCGTATTGAGATGTTTCCATTCTGTATCCTTATTTGCGCACGAATCCAATTTAGACTCATACACATTTTATATTATCACAAAGTTTCCTATTTTTCAATCTCAAAAACGCAATAAGCAAAAACATAAACATATTACATAAAAATTGGGCTTAGTTATTATATATTATCAATAATTTTGCATTTTACTCAAAAAAATCATTGAAACAGCAAAAAATATGTGATAAAATACCAAAGTATAGCACCTTTTATACTTATATTATCCGACAGGTGTACTAAAATTTACTAAAATCCATAGCGCAAAACGCTATCAGGGAGGAATTCGTTTGAAATCATATACTCAGGAAAATATCCGCAATGTTGTAATTGCAGGTCACGGCAGCAGAGGTAAAACCACTCTCGCTGAGGCTATGCTTTATCTTTCCGGTGCTTCCGACAGACTCGGTAAAGTTGCTGACGGCAACACAGTTCTTGACTTTGACGCAGAAGAGAAGAAAAGAAAAGTTTCTGTTTCTTCCGCAGTTGCAAACTTTGAATGGCGCAACAGAAAGGTTAATATTATTGACACTCCCGGTCTTTTTGACTTCGAAGGTGCACGCAGCGAAGGCATCCGTGCCGCAGAAACTGCAATCATAGTTCTCTCATCAGGTCACGGCGTTGACGTAGGCGCAGAAAAAGCTTTGCGTACAGCAGGCAGAAATCAGATGGCTAAATTCATCGCGGTTTCAAAATGTGACGGCGAAGATCGCGACTTCTACAAAACTCTTAATGCTTTAAAAGAAAAATACGGAACAGCTATCTGTCCCGTTGTTATTCCTTACATAGTTGGCGGCAAGGTTGACTGTTACGTAAACTTCCTTCAGAACAAAGCGTTCAAATACGAAAACGGTAAAGCAACAGAGGTTGCTATCCCTGCTGATTCTATTATCGAAGATATTCACGCCGCTTTCACAGAAGCTGTTGCTTCAGGTGATGACGAGCTTATGATGAAATTCTTTGAAGGCGAAGAATTCACTCATGATGAAATCGTTTTCGGTCTTTCACAGGGTGTTAAAGACGGTACTGTTGTTCCCGTATATGCTTGTTCAGGTCTCACAACAGATGCTGTTGACCTTCTTATGAACGGTATAACAAAGCTTGCCCCTGCTCCCAAGGGCGAAGGCGACATCGAATGTGATGAAAACAAACCACTTGCTGCTATCTGCTTCAAGACAGTTTCTGACCCCTTCGTTGGTAAAATGTCTTTCTTCAAGGTTGTTTCAGGTAAAATCACACCTGCTACAAAGGCTTACAATGCCCGTACCGAAGAAGAAGAAAAAATGGGTAAAATCGTTTTCGTAAAAGGTTCAAAACAGGAAGAAGCTGCTGAAATCGTTGCCGGTGATATCGGTGTTGTTACAAAGCTTTCAGGCTTCAGAACAGGCGATACAATGTGTGATGCCAAAAACCCTGTTGAGCTTGCAGGAGTTGATTATCCCAACGCTTGTTATTCAATGGCAGTCAACGTTGTTAAGAAGGGCGAAGAAGACAAGGTTGCTTCAGGTCTTAACAAGCTTGCCGAAGAAGACGGCTGTATGGTATTCTACACCAATAAAGAAACCAAAGAACAGGTTGTTTCAGGTCTTGGTGATCAGCACCTTGAAACCATCGTTTCCAAACTTAAAAATAAATACGGCGTTGAGGTTGAGCTTACTGCTCCCCGTGTTGCTTACAGAGAGACAATCCGCAAGGTTGTTGATAAACAGGGTCGTCATAAAAAGCAGTCCGGCGGTCATGGTCAGTTCGGTGATGTATTCATTCGTTTCGAGCCCTATTCAGGCGAAGAAGAATTCGTATTTACATCTGACGAGGTTGTCGGTGGCGCAGTTCCCAAGAACTTCTTCCCTGCAGTTGAAAAAGGCTTACGTGAATGCGTAGCAGGCGGTCTTATTGCCGGTTATCCCATGGTTGGTATCAAGGCTTGTCTTCACGACGGTTCTTACCACCCCGTTGACTCATCAGAAATGGCATTCAAAATGGCTGCCCGTGTAGCCTTTAAAGCCGCTATTCCTGAAGCCAAACCCACAATCCTTGAGCCTATCGGCACACTCAGAGCATATATCCCCGATGACAATCTCGGTGATATTCTCGGTGACGTTAATAAACGCCGCGGCAGAGTTTTAGGTATGGGTCCTGCTGAAGAAACAAAAACACAGGAGCTCGTTGCAGAAGTTCCCATGGCAGAAATGAGCGATTTCGCTATTGCTCTGCGTTCAGTAACTGCAGGACGTGGCTACTTCACACTTGAATTTGCAAGATATGAAGATGCTCCTGCAAACATAGCAGAAAAAGTTATTGCAGATGCAAAACTTGAAGATGATGAAGATTAATTAAACAAAAACGCCTGACCTATTATTGGTCGGGCGTTTTAACATATTGTACCGAAGGTATATCACTTCACGAACTGAACTTTTATAATTGGCTTTGCCCCTTTAATTACGAATTATGAGTTATAATGCCGACCGCAGATCCTGACACTCCTAACTAACTTTGTTCCACGTGGAACAAACAAAAATCCGACTTATCCCCCTTGAACAATCCCTTATATTATGGTATAATCACATTATGTGTAAACAAATCCATTTCAAGGAGTATCAGTATGAATTTGAAAGAAAAAGTTCTTGACGGGGTTTCCAAAGTCAAAACGTATTGGAAAACTCCTATGTCGGGGCGCCATATGACTTTCCGTGAGATTGCGGCGTATTCCGGCGGCGGTATCGGTGCTTATATGATAATCACCATGGGTACTGCCTGTTTGCTTGCTGCCAACAACACCTTGCTTTCAAGCGTGTTAGGTATTGCACCTATGGATATGTACATTATGTACGTTATCGCTGTTGTAGCCAATATTCCTCTCACGGCAGTTCGTGCAAACATCATCGACAACACCAGAAACAAGGCCGGTAAATACAGACCTTACATAGTAACCATGGCTATACCTGCCGCAATTATCTGTGTCACTATGGTCTGGTTCCCATATGACAGCCTTAACACAATATTCGGCGACCGTGTTATTTTTGATAAGTCGGTAGCGTACATTGTAAAATGTGCAATTGTAATGGTACTTAATCTGTTT
Source organism: Clostridia bacterium (assembly GCA_017461235.1). Lineage (GTDB taxonomy): Bacteria > Bacillota > Clostridia > Oscillospirales > Acutalibacteraceae > DTU089. The sequence goes on from JAFTYU010000042.1 coordinate 92,298, forward strand.
TTGCACTTTTTCTATTACTTCTTCTACGACGGATACGAAAATCTTATTCACGTTCTTTCCCCCAACTCACAGGAAAGAGCCGATGTTTCTTCCGTTAAAAGCATCGTTTATTCTTTTGCTCCCACGGTTGTAAACCTTTTCACTCCCCTTATTGCTCAGCACATTTTCCACTCTAACTCTACAGATATCCGCGTTTACAGATTACTTTATCCTATTCTTTCAGTATTAGGACTTATTCTTTGTATTATAGTTTACAAATACACCGAAGAAAAAATAGTTCAGGCAAGAACACACGTTGTTCAGATAAAGTTCAGCGATGCGCTGAAAGCCGTTGCCAAGAACAAATATTTCTGGATTATTTCATTGGCAAGCTGGATCGGATTCCTTGAATCATCCTATGCAAATATTATGAAATGGCTCTACGACTACGGCGGAGCTTGTTCGGGTACCACCTTTGGTATTATTCAGACCGTTTACGGTAATGCTTCTCTTTGGGGTATGCTCGCTGCACCCTTCTGCATCCGTAAATGGGGCAAAAAGTCCGTTCTTATTGTAACGAACATATTTAATATATTGTTCATTCTTGCCATGCTCCTGTTTACAGATGAGATTACATACAACGTAACCATACTCCTTATTATGTCCTGCCTGTGGCTTAATGCTCTTATGGGTTCATTTATGCACATTCTCAACCCTGCAATTCAGGCAGATATCCGCGATTATCAGCAGTATAAAACCGGAGAGCGCATTGACGGTATGTTCTCGGCAGTTAATACAATCGGTACTGTTCTTGCTCTTGCCACATCTTCCGTACTTCCTTTTATATACAAACAAAAAGGTATTACCGAAGAAAATGCAAAAATCGTTACTTCCGACCCCGAAATTCTTAACCGTGTTATGCCTATGGGTGACGACAAATTCACCACAGTAGGTAAAATTCTTGAGGAACAGTTGGCAAAAGGACAGGATAACTACTCCAATGCATATTCCGCCCTTTATGACCCCGATATACTCTTGAGCCTTATAAATGTTCTTGTTGTGGTAGCAGCATTCGGTGCTTTGATGAATGTTATACCCTTCTTCTGGTACGACTTCAACGAAAGAAAGCAGAAATCAGTTGTACGTATTCTTCAGATACGCGCTATGTTCGAAGACTACGGTAACGGTGTGCTTAATGACAAGGATCTTGTTGAAACACTTGAACTTATACATAAATCAAGAGAAATGGCTGTTGCCGAACCAAAAGTTCTTGATAAAAAGACATATAAATCCTTAAAAGATAAAGAAGCAAGAAAACTCGCTAAAAAGCAATATCTTGCAGACAAAGAGTTTAACGAGGAAATTGAAATTGCCAAACTTGTATGTGAAGAATTGGATAAATTCGAAACTGTTACATTCCAGAAACAGATTGAAGAAAGTGCAATAATTTACAACAATGGTCTTGAAGGTCTTCTTGCAATGGATATTAACAAAGAAAAAGAAAACCTTGCAAGAATGAAATCATTGCCCAAAGGTACCAAGGACGAAAAAGAAACTCGCAAAGCTCTTATTGAAATTGCAAGACAGAAAGTTTCTTCCTGCAAAGAGATTGCCAAAAACTTCAGCAATGGTGAATCCTTCGCTCGTCCCGATTACTCTCTTTTGCAGAAAAACTACGATAAAGAAGATGCTATTGAAAAACGTCTTAACTTCTTTACCGCTGAATTAAGAAAGGCTAAGAAAAACCACAACGAGAAAAAAGTCAAAGAAATTAAAAAGAAAATTTCTGCAATAAAAGCAGAGTTCAGAGAAACTACCGAAACATCCAAAGTTATCTCCGATGCCCAGGCAAACTTCAACAGAGCCGCAAAACCCTATCTCGATGCGGAAAAGCTTCTTTGCCAAAAAGAAAACTATTCTCACCTTGAAGAAATCGAATTGCTTTACAAGGATGCAAAATTCCGTAACGATAAGGCAATAGAAAAAGCTCGTATCGAGAAAGAGAGAAAGCTCGCTGCCGAAAAGGCTGAGAATGAAAGAATCAAGGCACAGAAAGCCGCCGCCAAGGAAGCTAAAAAACAAGCTAAAGAAAAGGCAAAAGCAAAAAGTAAAAAATAATCTTAAAGAAACCGTCTGCGAGAGCAGGCGGTTTTTTTAAGATTTCCCAACGTAACGGGCTGCTTACTCGTGCCGTACACATCACACACATTACGGTTTTTGTTCCACGTGGAACATTTTTTTGCAAAGCCTTCCTCAACCAACTTTTTTCGACACTTTTGCTATAATTTGTTGTTTTTCTTCCGTATTTTCGAATATTTGTAGTCTTTTCGTTAAAGTTTTCAAATTATTCACAGATTATTAACCAATCAAAAATTACCCCGTGTTATACTTTCACCGTACTTGGAAAGGGAGCCGCACCCGAGTACTTGTACTTAGTTTCTGTTAGAGAAACTAACCCCTCCTCAAGTAAACCCTTGATGCAGAGTGTTATACTTTGTGTCGGAAATGCACTGACTGTCCCCTCAGTCTGTGCATTTTCCTTATATGTGAATATTTTCTGTTTGTGTGTCAATAATTAAATTAACATTCAGCCACAAAGGAGATTTAATTATGGATGACAAAAACAACAAGCACTCCCACGACAACCCGAATCAATCTGACGGCAAAAAAACTCTTAAGGATAATTTATTTGTAAATCACAATACAAAAAACACTCGCGGAACACGTGGTATAAAAATTGCGTATTTACTTGCCATACTTGTAGCATTAGGCGGTGCCGTAACAGCACGACTTGCGGCTAACGATGCCATTAATGATATCAATGCAACCTTTCCGCAGGATGAAGTTACCTTGCCCACGGTTGAAAAAGAATACGTTCTACCGACAGAAGAGCCTGATTTTGAAGTACGTCAGAATCTTACCGACGTACCCGACACCCGTCAGGAAACAGAGACAGAGCCCGAAACCGAAAGAGAAGAAAACACCGTTGAAGCAACAACAGAAAAAAAGACTCAATATGCCGAACCCTATACTGATTATTACACCTTGCCGATCGGTACAAAAATAAGCAAGGATTATAATCCGAAAACACCTGTTTATAACCCTACAATGGGCGACTGGCGTACCCACGCGGCTATTGATTTCACCGGCGAAGACGGCGCACAGGTAAAAGCAATCTCAAACGGCACAGTTACAAACATATATGAAGACGCCCTTTACGGCACAGTAGTTGAAATCGACCACGGCAATGAAGTTATTGCAAAATATTGCGGCCTTAACAAAGAAACACTTGAAGTTAAGGTTAACGGCACGGTAAAATCGGGTACACTTATAGGCTATCTTGGTGAAATTCCTTGCGAAAAGGATGAAGGAAGTCACCTTCATTTTGAAATCACTCATAAAGGTGAAAATGTTGACCCATTGGATATAATGGGAAAATAATCAAAAACAGGCTGTAAAAACACAGGTTTTTACAGCCTGTTTTGCGTCTTTTTAACAAAGTATCCCACTTCGGTTTAGCAATATTACCAAAAAATTTTCATTTTGTTGACAAAGAACAAGAAACAAGAATATAATGTCCTTATTATATAGGAAAAGGATGTTTTTTATGCAAAACAGAAGAAAACGCAGATTTTTTACTGTCCTGATTATGTGCATATTTATGTTCACCGTTGGTACAATCTGTTCCTTCGCAGGTAACGATGCTCCTGCCGCAGACGTTGCACCCGTTGAAGCCGCCGCACAGTCAGACGCAAACTTCACCGTAGTTTACGATGCGGAAGACCCGGAGGGTACTGTTGAATACGATTTGACAGACCACGACTCCGCTCTTGCTTACGTTGAAAAATACGCAGACAACCTCGAAGCAGATAAAGAAAATTTTGAAGCTCACACAGATGCTGCTATCAAAAAAGTTCGCGAAACTATTCCTACATATGCAACCTTCGCGGCTCTCCTTGCTCCCATTATCGCTATCGTGTTGGCTCTTATAACTAAAGAGGTTTATTCTTCTCTTGTTATCGGTATAATCGTTGGCGGTGCTATTTATGCCGGCGGTAATTTTGAAGGCACACTCGTTCACGTTGTACAGGACGGCTTTATTGCAAACGTTGCCGATTCATACAATATGGGTATTCTTTTATTCCTCATTCTTTTAGGCGCACTTGTTGCTATGATGAATAAGGCAGGCGGTTCAGCCGCTTTCGGCAGATGGGCTGCTTCACACATCAAATCAAGAGTCGGTGCACAGCTTGCAACAGTCGCTCTCGGCGTACTTATTTTTATTGATGACTATTTCAACTGCCTTACAGTTGGTTCGGTTATGCGCCCTGTTACAGACTCTAACAAAATATCACGTGCTAAACTTTCATACCTTATTGATGCCACAGCCGCACCTGTTTGTATTATTGCCCCAATTTCATCCTGGGCAGCAGCAGTTGCAGGTTTTGCAAGAGGCGCAGGTGCAGACAGCGGTATCAGCTTGTTTATCCAGGCTATCCCCTACAACTTCTACGCACTTCTTACAATTGTAATGATGATTTTCCTTGCTGTCACGGGTCTCAACTACGGTTCTATGAAAAAGCATGAGGAAAATGCAGAGAAAAACGGCGATCTTTTCACAAGTGGTACAAAACAGGCTATTGAAGAAATGACCGTTAATGAAAAGGGCAAGGTTATTGATCTCGTTCTTCCCATTATTGTACTAATTATCAGCTGTGTTGTCGGTATGATTTATTCAGGCGGATTCTTCAGCGGTGAAAGCTTTATTGATGCATTCTCAAACAGCGATGCTTCCGTAGGTCTTGCTCTCGGCGCATTTGTATCTGTAATCATTACTATAATTTATTTCCTTATAAGACGTGTTCTTAAATTTAAGGAAATTATGGAATGTGTACCCGAAGGCTTCAAAGCAATGGTTCCTGCTATTATGATTCTTGCTTGTGCATGGACTCTCAAGGCTATGACCGACTCTCTCGGTGCAAAAATCTTTATTTCACAGCTTATTGAAGGCAGTGCAGGCACATTCCAGGCATTCCTTCCTGCTATTATCTTCCTTATTGCTGTCGGTCTTTCCTTCGCAACAGGTACATCATGGGGTACATTCGGTATTCTTATCCCCATCGTGCTCAGCGTATTTACTGCTGATAATCCCCTTACAATCGTTTCTATCTCTGCTTGTATGGCAGGTGCAGTTTGCGGCGACCACTGCTCACCCATTTCCGATACTACGATTATGGCATCTGCAGGCGCACAGTGCGACCACCTGAACCATGTTTCCACACAGCTTCCCTATGCAATGACCGTTGCTGGTGTTTCCGCAGTAAGCTACGTTATAGCAGGCTTCATTCCCAACTGGATAATTGCACTTCCCATAGCACTCGTTCTTATGATTGGTACTCTGGTAATTATCAAGCTTGTTACAAAAAAGAAAAAAGCATAAAATGCAAAACCGCTTGACCGAAAGGTCAGGCGGTTTTTAATTTTTAAATCAATGGGCACAAGCATAAAACGTGAACTGCCCCGGGACACGGGCTTGCTCGTGCCGCGTTGTTTATTACGATTTGTTTGTGTTGCGGTAAATCCTATGAATATGCAATTTGCCATTTATTCTTTTATATGATATAATAATTACACATAATAAATATACGGAGAATGATATGAACGAATCACGCAAGAAAAAAATACTTGATAATATAAAAAAATTTAAGCTACGTAATTTTTTAATGCTTACGGTTGCAGGGCTTGTTAATTCCATCGGCGTAACTATGTTTTTAAACCCGGTTAAATTATACGACAGCGGCATTTCAGGTACATCTATGTTATTGGCACAGGTAACACCGGAATATCTGACCTTGTCTGTTTTTTTGCTGATACTTAATATCCCCTTGTTTATATACGGTCTTAAAAAACAGGGCGTGCATTTTACGGTGTATGCTATATATACCGTTGCAATGTACTCGTTATTTGCCTGGCTTATTACAGACGTTTTGCCTATTGACGTTAACCTTGCTTCACCACTTGCAGGTAAGGATTTGCTTTTATGCTCCTTATTCGGCGGTATGATTTCGGGTATCGGCAGCGGTCTTGCAATACGCTTCGGCGGAGCAATGGACGGCATAGAAGTTATGGCGGTTGTTTTCGCTAAAAAAATAGGCATTACCGTGGGCACGTTTGTAATGGTTTATAACGTTATTTTATATGTTGTTTGCGGAATTATCATCAAAAGCTGGACTTTGCCGCTGTATTCTATTATTGCATACGCGGCGGCACTTAAAACCGTTGACTTTATTGTAGAAGGCTTTGACAGGTCAAAATGCGCTATGATTGTAACAACAATGCCCGAGGATATCTGTTATATTCTCTCAGAGGTTTTTGAAACAGGTTCAACCAAAATAGAAGTCCGTGGCGGATATTCAAATAAATCTAAAACTATGGTTTACTTCATTGTTAACCGTTTTCAGGTTGCAAAACTCAAAGAAATTGTACACGAGGTTGACCCACACGCATATATAACAATAAGTGAAGTCGCCGACGTATTCACTTCAGAGCTTCAGAATAAAAAAGATTAAAAAAAGCGGCTGTAAAAAACGAAGGTTTTTTACAGCCATTTCTGATTATTTCATTGTATTTTTAAGAAATTCAACTGCAGCTCTGATATCCTTTGCGGGGTCATCGCCAACTTCACGCTCAATGGTAAGGAAACCGTTGTAACCGATTTCTTCAAGAGCATTAAGGTATTCGGGGAAAGGAACGCTACCTTCACCGAGCGGTACTTCAATGAATGAATCGTCAGTAACAATAACGTCCTTTTTAATGCCGTAAACGATTTCGGGATCTCTGTAGAAAATCTGTTTACCGTCCTTTGCATGGGTGTGAACAATGTACTTTTTAAGGTTATGTACTGCTGTTACAGGGTTATCACCTGTTACCATAACAAGGTTTGCAGGGTCAAGGTTTACACCAACGCCTGTTGAATCAAGACTGTCAAGGAAGCCCTTAAGCACTGCGCTTGTTTCGGGACCTGTTTCAACTGCAAAATGCGCATCAATTGAGTCTGCGTATTCAGCAAGCTCACGGCATGCCTCCTGCATAATTTTGTATCTGTCGTGATTGGGATCGGAAGGAACAACACCGATGTGTGTTGTAACAATATCAGTTTCAAGCTCTTTTGCAAGGTCAAGAATTCTCTTTGATTTTTCAACTCGCTCCTTGTTAAGGTCCTTGTGGATAAATCCGCCACCGCCTAAATCACCGCAAAGAGCAGAAATAACAAGACCGTTTGATTTAACAAGGTCAAGAAATTCCTTTCTTTTTGCGCCTACAAGATTCTCCGGTGCCATTTCGCCGCTTGTTGCGTACACCTGAATACCTTGTGCGCCGCATTCCGCCGCTTTTTTAACGGATGTCGGAATATCTGTTCTGAAGCTGTTGATAATTATGCCGATAGGAAACTGTTTCATAATAACCATACCTCGATTATTTAATATTTTCAGATTCATAAGAATCTTATTAACTATTTTTTTTGCCTTTAATTTTATCCCAATATTCTTTTGCAGCCTGCTCCTGCTTGTTATCGCCGTAAAAATAATATTGCTTATCCTTAAGTGCATCAGGCAGATACTGCTGCTCTACCCATCTGTTGGGGAAAGCGTGGGGATACAAGTAAAACTGACCTTTTACTGCCGCATCGTCGCCGTCATAGTGCTTATTTTGCAATTGACGGGGTATAGGACCGCTTTTACCGTTTTTAAGGTCTTCCATAGCCGCGTTAATGGCATCGTGGCCTGTATTTGATTTTGGGGAATTACAGACCAATATAACTGCATCTGCAAGGGGAAGCCTTGCTTCGGGCATACCTACTTGTAATGCTATGTCCGTGGCAGCTTTTACAATGGGCATAATCATAGGGTATGCAAGACCGACATCTTCAGCAGCACATACGAGCAATCTGCGTATTGCCGAAGTCATATCACCCGCTTCAAGAAGTCTTCCGAGATAATGTATTGCCGCGTCAGGGTCACTGCCGCGCATTGATTTCTGGAATGCTGATAAAATGTCATAATGTTCATCACCTTCACGGTCATAACGCATAGCACTTTTTTGTGTAAGCGAAACGGCACTGTTGAGAGTGATGACTCTTTTTTCGTTTTTTTCAGGCTTTTTAGCGGCTAAAACGCACAATTCAACTGCATTCAGGGATTTTCGCACATCACCGCCGCAAGCGTTTGCAATGTGCTTTGTAACTCCTTCTTCCACATGAAAAGCTTCATTTTTTTCTTCTTCAAGAAACTTAAAACCTCTGATAACCGCATTTTCCACATCTTCGGGCGTAACGTATTTGAATTCAAACACCGATGAACGGCTCAGAATGGCACTGTAAACGTAAAAATAGGGGTTTTCCGTGGTAGATGCAATAAGAGTAATGGAACCGTCTTCTATGTACTCTAAAAGAGTCTGCTGTTGCTTTTTATTAAAATACTGAATCTCATCAAGATACAAAAGAATACCGTTTGGAGCGGTAAATGAGTTAAGGTCATTTACAATATCCCTGATATCCTGGGTTCCTGCAGTAGTACAATTTAATTTTCTTAAAGTTCTGTCTGTTTTTTTGGCTATCATACGGGCAAGGGTTGTTTTACCCGTACCCGAAGGGCCGTAAAATATCATATTCGGAAGCTCGCCCGACTCGATGATATTCCTTAAAGGCATCCCTTCACCTACAAGGTGTCTCTGCCCGACTATATCATCAATTGTCTGTGGACGGATTCTGTCTGCAAGGGGTGTATGCATTATATCACCTTAACATCATTAATTCAAAAATACCTGCTATGGCGGCTAAAACCATCGGGAAAGTGCCGTATTTCTTATAAAGATATACTTTTAATTTATCCGCCTCAAGGCCCTTCTTTTCAGCCTTATCTATATTCTTACGAAGTTTTTTAAGATATATTTTGTTACCGAAAATACATAATCCGAATTTAGGAACAAGCCGTACCGCATAGGAGAGAACGATCAAATAAACCGGATAAGTCATACTCTCACTTACGACTATAAGATTTTTTTGAGCATCGGTTAAATAATCAATGTCTTCCTCATAAAGAAACTGAAAATCTGTATATAATTCAGGATTTTCCTGAAGCTCTTCATAGCATTTATTTACTGCATCCACAACCTCGGTGTTCGAATAGACATTGTAAAAGCTTAATCCGAAAAACAAAAGATATCCTGCAAAAATTACGGCTGATATTTTATACATTTTACGGTATAAGGACCAGGCAAAAGGAATAAAAAAAGCAATGATATTCAATGAAATTCCTTTATTGAGAGAGCTCATAACCGTAAATCTCGGGATGTAGTAATTCTGATTTTTGCCTACTGCCGCCTCAAAAAGATTAGCGTGCTTTCCTTCAATTAAATGGTTTGATGCAGGGTCTATTCTTATAAAATCGGGAAGACCTTTTTCTCTGACATTGGAGGGCTTCTCTTGATTTTTTTCAAAATTATTTTCTTCTACGGGGTCAAATATTTCAGGCTTTACTTCACTTTCAGGATTTTTATAACCTTCTGCTGAAATACTGTCAGAACCGTGCATATTTTCATTAAAACATTTACCGATTTTTTTATAACATTCCCTATGATGTGGCGTACCGCAGTCAGGGCAGACCACTACATCATCATTCTCGGTAAAATTACTGTTACAAACAGGGCAATGAAATTTAGTAAAATCCATTTTTTCTCTCTTTTCTTTAAAACAAAAAGTTAAAATTCCTTTATAAAAAAGGATATCACAATACAGTATAAATTTTACATTATGTGTATATAAAAAGCAATACGAAAAATCATTAATTTTTTGAAAATTTTGAACATTTTTTGTCAGTTATTTAGTTATTTAGGTTGAAATAGAAATACTTGTGTGTTATAATTTAATGGAATATATATAGTTTATTTTATATACATATTAATGTAAAATTTTGGGGTGACTTTATTGGATAATATTTATGAACTGTGGGCGGCGGTTTTACAGGAGCTCACAGGCCAGGTTTCAACGGCAGTTATGTCTACGTGGATAAAAACTCTCGTACCTGTTTCCTTCGATGATGACTGTCTTGTACTTGAAACTTCATCCGATTTTAAAAAGAACATTATAGACAGGCGTTTTACACAGGATATTAAAAAAGCAACTGAAAATATTCTCGGTTTTGATATCACCGTTAAAATTGTTGTTGATGAGCAGGTTAGCCGTATTCAGGAAAAAACGGCACAGGATGCATCTTCTTCCCCTGTTCAGACACCTGTTGGCAGAGAAATTGATGCGAAAAATTTTGAACCGACTTTCAGTAACTTCATCGTTGGCTCAACTAACCAGTTTGCTTACGTTGCGGCTGTTGCCGTTACAAATAATCCGGGCAGCGTACATAACCCTTTATTTATTTACGGTGAATCCGGTCTTGGTAAAACTCACCTTTTAAAAGCAATCCGTGCCGAGCTTAAAAGAACAAGACCCAATATGAATATTCTTTACACAAGCGGTGAAAATTTCCTTAATGAAATGATTAACCATATGGGTGAAAAGAATATGGGCGAATTTCATAACAAATATCGCAACGCAGATATACTTCTTATGGACGATATTCAGTTCATCGGCAAAACCAGCGTTGCGCAGGAAGAATTTTTCTACACCTTCGAGGCTCTTATCAATCAGGGTAAACAAATAGTTCTCACATCTGACCGTCCCCCTAAGGATATACCTACCCTGGAAGAGAGACTCAGGAGCAGATTCGTTCAGGGTCTTCTTGCAGATATTCAACCACCTATGCTTGAAACAAGAATTGCAATTATTCGCCGTAAAGCACAGGCATTTGAAATGAATATTCCGGATGATGTTATTGAATTTATCGCAGAACGTCTTAAAAATAACGTCAGACAGATTGAGGGTGTAGTGAACAAAATGTATGCCGTTTATTCCATTGACGGCAACTCACCTACAATCGGTGTTGCAAACGATATTATAAAAGACATCATTTACTACGCTCAACCTACCGAGGTTACCATAAATAATATCATTGATAAAGTGGCAACATCCTTTGGTGTTTCACCCGAAGATATCCGTTCTGAAAAGAAAAAGGCGGAAATATCAAATGCCAGACAGTTTGCAATGTATATTATGCGTGAGGTTACAAACCTTACTTATGAAGAAATCGGTGCACAGTTCGGCGGTAAAAAGCACTCAACGGTTATTTATTCAATAGAAGCTTCCGAAAGTAAAATGGAGGACAACCCCCAGCTTAAAACAACCGTCTATGACATAATGAAAAGCATCAAGGACGAAAGAAATGAATAAAAATTAACCCGGACTTATGAACAATTTAAACACCTATGTTCAAAAAGTTATGAACATTATAAACACTGCCGTAATAAAGACAAATTTTACTGACATTAACAAACATTTTTCCTACACTTACAAAAAATGCCTTAAAGCCTGTAAAATATAGCCTTACGGACGTTCCTGACATTTGAACAGACACTACTAATACTACTGTTTAATATATTATTTTTGACATAAAAAATCATTTTATTCTCAATTGGAGGTTAAATTATGAAATTTACCTGTAACACATCAGTTTTAGCTGAAGCTTGTAACATCGTCCAGAGAGGCGTTCCCCAGAAAAGTACAATCCCTGCAACCGAAGGTATTTTTATGCAGGCTAAAAATTCAAGACTTACTCTTACAGGCTATGATCTTGAAGTAGGTATTACAACATCAATCGAATGCTCGGCAGAATCAGAAGGAAGCATCGTTCTTAACGCAAGACTTCTCTGTGATATTTTAAGAAGATTACCTGCATCTGCTGTTACTATCAACGTTGATGCTCATAATCTCTGCAAAATCAAATCAGGCGAAGCAGAGTTTTCTCTTGTAGGTATTCCTGCAAATGATTATCCGGAACTTCCTACAGTTTCAGGCGGTCTACCCTTCGCAATCAAACAGAATGTTTTACGCGATATGGTTAAACAGACAATCTTTGCCGTTGCAGTACAGGATATCAAACCTGTTCATAAAGGTATTAAATTTGAAGTTGAAAACAATAATTTAAGACTTATTTCCTGTGACGGTTTCCGTCTGGCAATAAGAAATGAAATAATTGAATATGCAGGCGACGATATGACATTTGTTGTACCTGCAAAAACTCTTTCAGAAGTTGTTAAGCTTGCAGATAATGATGACGAAAACGTTACATTCTCAATCGGTAAAAAATTCATCTTGTTTGAAATCGGCAATTACAGAATAATTTCAAGACTTTTAGAAGGCGAATTTTTTAATTACAAAAATGCAATTCCCGCACAGAGCTCAACAAAGGCAAGAGTAAATCTTAAGCTTATTCTCGACAGCGTTGAAAGAACTTCACTTCTTATTACAAGTAAAATAAAGAGCCCAATCCGTTGCGTTTTTGATGAAAATACAATCAAAATTTCCAGTGCAACATCTCTCGGTGCAGCAAATGATAAAATTCCTGCGGCAATTGAAGGAAAACGTGTAGAAATCGGCTTCAACAATACTTATCTAACAGACTGCTTAAGAACAGTTGATGCAGATGAAGTAAATATTGAACTTTCAAGCCCCGTTTCTCCTATTATTATTAAACCCATTGAAGGCGACAGCTTTATTTTCCTTATCATTCCTATGAGATTGAAAAATGAAAATATCAGCTGATAAAAGTATTCTACAAAATATTTAAGATTGTTTAAAAAATTATGAGAATAAGAGTAAAACCTGTTCAGAAAGAACATAAAGAATTTGTTTTAAAAGGCGATTATATAAGACTTGATGACCTTTTAAAAAATGTAAGTGTTGTAAACACAGGCGGTCATGCCAAAATAGTTATTCAGGAAGGCGAAGTCAAGGTTAACGGCGAAATCTGCACTATGCGTGGAAAAAAATTACGCCGCGGTGACAATGCCGAATATGAAAGAATAATATACGATGTAGTATAATTTACCGTAATTCACGGAGGAAAATATGAAGATAAATTCTGTTGAATTGAATAATTTCAGGAATATTTCCTCCATCGAATTACAGGCAACAGACGGTGTAAACGTAATATACGGCGAAAACGCTCAAGGAAAAACAAATATTCTTGAAGCAATCTGGCTATTTACGGGATGTAAAAGCTTCAGAGGTTCAAAAGATCCTGATTTTATAAAATTCGGAGAAGAAATTGCAAAAATCAAGCTTTCTTTTTCTGATAATACAAGAGAAAAAAAGTCTGAAATAGTTTACGCAAATAAAAAGAAAAACGTTTTTCTTAATGATGTTCCCTTAAAATCTTCTGCGGAGCTGATAGGTTCTTTTTACGGAGTTATTTTTTCGCCGTCTCATCTTTCACTTATAAAAGACGGGCCTTCGGAAAGGCGCAGATTTTTAGATACAGCCCTTTGCCAGCTGAAGCCCTCTTACGCAGAGCATCTTGCAGGCTTTAAACGTTCTTTAATGCAAAGAAATGCTATATTAAAGGATTTACACTTAAGTCCGCAGCTTTATGATGTTCTTGATACATGGGATGACAGCTTCGCAAGGTATTCCGCAGCAGTTATATCCGAAAGACTTAAATACATTAAAATTCTTTCGGAATACAGTAAAGAAATATATGCCGGAATATCTGAATATAAAGAAGATTTTTCAGTTTCATACTCAAGAAAAGATATAAGTGATATAAATATTTCTTATAAAGATTTATATATTTCAGAGCTTGAAAAGCTGAAGGAAGCCAGAAAAGATGATGTAATTTACAGAACATCTACCGTAGGGCCTCACAGAGATGACCTTGACATATCAATTAATAACATAAGTGCCCGTTCATTCGGTTCACAGGGTCAGCAACGGTCCTGTGCTCTGGCATTAAAACTGGGTGAATCTGAAATAATAAAAAAAATAACGGGTGAAACTCCTGTAGCATTACTTGATGACGTTATGAGTGAGCTTGATGAAAAGCGTCAGGATTACATTCTTAACCATATTAAAGACAGACAAGTCTTTCTTACTTGCTGTGACCCGTCACAGGTGTTAAGACTCTGTTCAGGTAAATCCTTCCTTATAAAAGGGGGAAAATTAACTTAATGTTTATCCATATCGGTCACGATACAGTGATTATAGATAAAGAAATAATAGGTATTTTTGATATGGAAAATACAACGGTTATGAAAAAGACCGTTGATTATCTCAACAATGCGGAAAAACAAAAGAAAATACGCAACGTTGCTCCTTTTGAATTGCCTAAATCCTTTATAGTGTGTGAAGAACCTGAAGGAACTGTTATTTACATATCCCCTGTTTCTGTCGCCACTATATTAAAACGAATAGAATCTGCTAAAAAATCGGATTTTAAATTTTAAGTAAGTAATTATCAGATAAAAAAGAATCTTTACGGAGGTCAGTATTTTGGACGAAATTATTAAAACCGAAGCAGAGCTTCGAGAAGAAGCTCTGGAAAATGCCGTTGTTATTGAAGATGGTGAAGATACTATCGATACATCGGTAACAGAAAAATACGATGCAAGTGCCATTCAGGTTCTTGAAGGTCTTGAAGCGGTAAGAAAAAGACCCGGTATGTATATCGGTTCTACAGGACCTAAAGGTCTTCATCATCTCGTTTATGAGATTGTGGATAACTCTATTGACGAGGCTCTTGCAGGTTTCTGTACTCATATTGAAGTTGAAATTCTTCCGGACAATATCATTACAGTTCGTGATAACGGCCGTGGTATCCCCGTTGGTATCAATGAGCAGCAGGGTCTTCCCGCAGTAACAGTCGTTCTTACTGTTCTCCACGCCGGCGGTAAATTCGGCGGCAGCGGTTATAAGGTTTCCGGTGGTCTTCACGGTGTTGGTTCATCGGTTGTTAATGCACTTTCAGAGTGGTTTGAGGTTGAAGTCTCACAGGATGGCCACGTGCATTATCAGCGTTTTGAAAGGGGTAACCCTACTTGTGACCTTAAGGTTATAGGTGATACAAATGAAACAGGCACTCTTATAAGATTTAAAGCAGACCCCGAAATATTTACTGAAACTACCGTTTATGAATATGAAATTCTTGAAAGAAGACTCAGAGAGCAGGCTTTCCTTAATGCAGGTCTTTCAATTTCACTTACGGATAAAAGAAATCCTGATGAAATTATTGAACAGGTTCATTGTTATGAAGGCGGTATAAGCTCTTTCGTTGAGTTTGAAACAAGCAAAAGGGCGTTGACTCCCCTTCACGAAAAACCCATTCATTTTTCTGCAGTAAGCGGTGACCGTGAAGCAAATATTGCTCTTATGTATAACGACAGTTATAACGAGCTGTTATTGAGCTTTGCAAATAATGTCCGTACAATCGACGGCGGTACTCACGAAAACGGTTTTAAAACTGCTCTGACAAGAGTATTCAACGAATACGGAAGAAAATATAAGCTCCTTAAGGATAACGATAAAAACCTTTCGGGTGATGACGTACGTGAAGGTCTTACTGCAGTTATCAGCGTTAAACTTACGGAAGCTCAGTTTGAAGGACAGACAAAGGGTAAATTAGGTAATACTGATATTACTCCCCTTGTTTCAAAATGTGTGTATGAAAAGCTCTCTACATATTTTGAAGAAAATCCATCAGACGCAAAAGCAATTTTCAGTAAAGCACTTGATGCATCACGTGCACGTGAAGCTGCAAGAAAAGCGAGAGATAACGCAAGAAGAAAATCTGTACTTGAAAGCAACTCTCTCCCCGGTAAGCTTGCCGACTGTATTGAAAAAGACTCTACCAAAACTGAAATATATATCGTCGAGGGTGACTCTGCGGGCGGTTCTGCTAAAGCAGGACGTGACAGAATGATTCAGGCGATACTTCCCCTTTGGGGTAAAATGCTCAACGTTGAAAAAGCAAGACTTGATAAGGTTATAGGTAATGATAAGCTTACACCTGTTGTGCTTGCTTTGGGTACGGGTATCGGTGAAGATTTTGATATAAACAAGCTCCGTTATGACAAAATTATCATTATGGCCGATGCTGACGTTGACGGTGCTCATATCAGAACACTTCTTCTCACATTCTTTTTCCGTTATATGCCTGAACTTATAAAACAAGGTCATATTTACCTTGCTCAACCTCCGCTTTATCGTTTAAGTAAAGGTCAGAAGCATCATTACGCATATTCTGATGAAGAACGTGATGAAATTATGCAGGAGTTAGGTAACGGATACTCAATTCAGCGTTATAAAGGTCTTGGTGAAATGGATCCCATTCAGCTTTGGGAAACCACTATGGACCCTGCAACAAGACTTATGTTAAGGGTTACACTTGAAGACGCAGAAAAAGCAGACGAAACATTCTCTGTTCTTATGGGTGATAAGGTTGAACCCCGACGCGAATTTATTGAGAAAAATGCAAAATACGTTAAGAATCTTGATATTTAACAATTGAGAGGAAATAAAATGGACGAAATAAACAATGTAGAAAATACGGGCGTTACACAGGGTGTTAATAATTTACCCGACCCGTATGCAAACCAGAAAATTATAAATATCGATATTAATAAAGAGGTAAGAACTGCTTTCCTTGATTATTCAATGTCAGTTATTACATCGCGTGCTTTGCCGGATGTACGTGACGGGCTTAAGCCTGTTCACAGACGTATTCTTTACACTATGTATGAGAATAATCTTACACCTGAAAAAGCATATCGTAAGTGTGCTGATACAGTAGGTTCCGTTCTCGGTAGATATCATCCTCACGGTGACACGTCTGTTTATGATGCAATGGTACGTCTTGCGCAGGATTTCTCAATGAGATATATGCTCGTTGACGGTCACGGTAACTTTGGTTCTGTTGACGGCGACCCACCTGCTGCATACCGTTATACAGAGTCACGTATGAGCAAAATGTCCCTTGAAATGCTTACGGATATTGAAAAAAATACCGTTGATTTTGTTCCTAACTACGATGACCGTCTTAAAGAGCCTACAGTTTTACCTTCAAGATTCCCTAACCTTCTTGTAAACGGTTCACAGGGTATCGCTGTTGGTATGGCTACAAATATACCACCTCATAATTTAAGTGAAGTCTGCGACGCAATTGATTGCCTTATTGAAAATCCCGATGCAGAGCTTGAAGACCTTATGGAGCATATTAAAGGTCCTGACTTTCCTACGGGCGGTATTATTATGGGCAGATCTGCCATACGTGCGGCTTACGCAACAGGCAGAGCAAAAATTATTGTGCGTGCAAAAACAGAAATAGTAGAAGGTAAAAACGGCAGATTTAAAATTATCGTTACCGAGATACCTTATATGGTAAACAAAGCACGTCTTATTGAGTCTATTGCTGACCTTGTTAAGGATAAAAGAGTTGAAGGTATTGCAGATATCAACGACTATTCATCCGATAAAACGGGTATGCATATAGAAATTGACATCAAGCGTGATGCCAACGCACAGGTTGTTCTTAATAAATTATTCACCTACACACAGATGCAGTCAACCTGCGGTGCAATATTACTTGCACTTGTAAACGGTGAGCCTAAAATTCTCACTCTTAAAGAAATTCTTCAGCATTATATTGACCACCAGTGTAATGTTATTGTCAGAAGAACACAGTTTGACCTTAAAAAAGCACAGGACAGAGCACATATTTTAGATGGTCTTGCCAAAGCAATCGATATAGTTGACGATATTATCGCAACTATCCGTGCTTGTAAAGGCGGTCAGGCAGAAGCAAAGGCTGCCATTATGGAAAAATTTGATTTTGACGAGCCTCAGGCAACAGCAATTGTTGCTTTCCGTTTAGGTCAGTTAGCAGGTCTTGAAATCCTTAAAATTACTAACGAGCTTAATGAACTCAAAGAAAAAATCAAAGATTATGAAGAAATCCTTTCTTCACATGAGCGTGTTCTTTCAATTGTACGTGAAGAACTCAGTATTATAAGAAATAAATACGGTGATGAAAGAAGAACCGCTATTGAAAATGTCAGCGGTGAAGTTGATATAGAGGATCTTATTCCCGAAGAAAAGTGTGTTTATACATACACAAATATGGGTTATATCAAACGTCAACCCGTTGATATTTTTTCAATACAGAACCGCGGCGGCAGAGGTGTTAAAGGTATGACACGCCGTGAAGATGACGTAGCTGAAACAATGTTTGTTGCATCTTCACACGATTATATTATGTTCTATACCACAAGGGGCAGAGCATATCGCCTTAAAGGTTACGAGATTCCCGAAGGAAGTAAAACAAGCAAGGGTACAAATATTGTCAATATTCTTCCCCTTGAAACAGGCGAAAAGGTTTCTGCTATGATACAGATTCCGAAGGATGACGAGGGTATGTACCTTTGTATGGTTACCCGTAAAGGTCTTATTAAACGTTCATCTCTTGATATTTTCAGAAATACAAGAAGAAACGGTATTATTGCCGTTACCCTTCGTGAAGATGATGAGTTGGCTTGGGTTAAGCTCACATCAGGTAATGATGATTTGCTTGTTGCTACAAAGAAGGGTATGTGTATCCGATTCAATGAAAATGATGCCAGACCTTTGGGCAGAACTGCAAGCGGTGTTAAGGCGATAACTCTTAAAGATGGCGACGAGGTCATCGGTATGAGTGTTATGAAGGAAGACGGAAAGCTTCTTACCGTCAGTGAAACGGGCTACGGAAGAATCAGTGAAAACGAGAATTATCGTATCCAGTCAAGAGGCGGTAAAGGTCTTAAAAACTATCACGTTGAAAAATACGGTGATATTGCGGCGATAAGTGACATTTCAGAGGAAGATGATATAATCCTTATTTCACAGGATGGTATTATTATCAGAATCCCTGCAAGTGCAGTAAGAATTTGTGCAAGACCTTCAAAAGGTGTGCGTGTAATGAAATTGGGCGAAGGCGATAAAGTTGTAACCCTTTCTACTACAGAACACGATGAAGAAGAAGTAAACGGCACCGTAGAAGATGACGGCACAGCAACAGAAGGAGCGGGCGATACATCCGGTGACAACGAAGATGTAGGTACACCTGATGACGATATTGCAGACACAACGGAGGAATAATATATGTCTGACAACAATAACCGTAATGACGGTATGCAGGATTATCTTGATTTGTTGGATGAATATGCTCATAGGGATACGGAAACAAACGGCGTAAAAAATGAAGAAATTGATGAGAGCTTTTATAATGAAGATATCTTTGATTATGAAAACTCTCAGAAATCAAAAACACGTGTGGATTTAAGTGTTTTTGATGAAGAAAAACCTAAAAAAAGAGGGCTTTCGGCTCCACCTGTTGTGAAGTCTGATGGTTCTGTTGAAAAGAATCCTTTCAAACGATTCGGCAAATGGTTTAAAAAATTGCCTAAAGGTAAAAAAATACTTGTAAGCATCATTGCCGTTATTCTTGCAATTTTAATTGTTATGATGTCTTGTGCAGGAATTTTTGTTATACAAAAAATTTCACTTTTAGGTGATGCTCTCGGTGGTGATAGTACCGAAGACGTCATTTACGATGACGGTGAATTTGAAGATATTGAAATAGATATCGGTTCCGCCGGCTTTAAACAATCACTTATTGACTGGGCAACAAACGGAAACGACAAACATATGTCGAGTAAAAACGTTATTAACGTGCTTTTGATAGGTGCCGATAGCCGAAACGGTACTAATTCAGGTAATACAGACGTTATGATGTTACTGTCTGTAAACAAAAAAACAAAGCAACTTAAAATGGTTTCATTTTTCAGGGACAGTTATCTGTATGTTGAAGGAAAAAACAGCTCCTACTGTACTAAATTAAATGCTGCGTACTCAATGGGCGGTCCCGAGACACTTATGAAAACCATTGAAAACAACTATAAACTTGACATAGATAACTATGTTATGGTTAATTTTGAGTCATTCAAGTCAGTAATTGATGCTATGGGTGGCGTTACTGTTGACGTTCAGCAGTATGAAGCGGATTATAACTATAAAAAATTCAAAGTTGAACTTCCCGTAGGTGAAGACGTTACCCTTAACGGTGAACAGGCACTTTGTTTTGTACGCATAAGAAACTGCGATGCAGACGGTGACGTAAGCAGAACAAGACGTCAAAGACAAGTTATTGACTCAATTCTCAGCCGGGTAAAAAAAGCATCTATAAGTGATCTTAATAAATATATAGATATATTGTTACCTTATGTTGATACAGGCTACAGTGAAGGTCAGATTCTTTCATTGGGTATCAAAGCCATAACAGGCGGTTGGGCAAATTATGAAAGAAAACAGCTGCAGATGCCACCTGAAGATTGTCGTACAAGCGGTAGTGCAAATATGTGGATTTGGGTTGTTGATTATGAGTTGGCAGCTCATAAACTGCAGACGGAGCTTTACGGTCAGTCAAATATCAATATTACAGAAGACAGAGTTTCAATAATCGACGTTTATAACGGTGCAAATTATACAGGTACAAATAGTTTAAATGATAACAAAGCTCCTGATGATGACGTAGTTACAACTACAACACCTGTTATTACAACAGCGCCACAGACTACCGAGATTGTTGACGTTACCGATAATGTTGATGATGTTACTTCGGAATCTGATACAACAGAATTTTATGATGATATAAATGATGTTGAAACAGATATGAATACCGAAGAATCCACAGATATCAGTTCAGGTGATAACACAATCGAAACAGGGGATAATTCAGGTGATACACCTGATGAAACAGAAGCAGTTATACCATCTGATACAGAGGTGGCTGCCTGATGAATAAGCGCGAAAAGGAATACGTTAAAAAACGTAAAAGCTATTACGGCTTTGCGAAAGATTACCCGGGTAATTTAGGATCAAATAAATATGTAATAGGCGACAGTTTGACAGTAAGAAGAAATGAAGTTATACGAAAAATAATTCTTGTTGTTCTGGCGGTGTTGCTTTTTGTAACTACCTTTGTAGCCACAACCGTCTGCCTTGAAATTTCGGAAAAACCAAAGAATACAAAAACATCGTACTCAATAGAAACTGAGTACGATGTTTTTAATTAGGAGTGAGGAATGAGGAGTGTGGAGTGTTGGAGCATAAGGTCTCGGAATTGTAATTTATATTAATTATATTGTTGTTGGTATAAAAACTATTGATAAAAATGAAATAATGTGATAAATTAGTTGTGCGAAACAAACTGAATAACTTGATTAATAAAACATATCCTGTGTTTAGGTAAAAGCACGGGCTTCATTGATATGTTTTTTTAATCATACAATGGTTTGTTTCGCGACAGAGAAGCCGGGTGTTTTTCATGCGTAGCTTCGGTGAAGTTGCGCATTTTTTATTTGTGGGAGAAAAATATATGGAAAACGAACTTTATAAGAAAATGTATTTCAGATTATTTAATAAAGTAACAGATGCTATTGAAATATGTGAAGACGAAAGTGTTAAAGATATTTTAATAAAAGCACAACAGGAAACAGAAGAAATGTATATGAGTTACAATATGTTAAATATAACCAAATGATGTCGAAAATGATATTAAATAGGCGATATACCTGCGGAGCGATATGCTAACGCGCGATATATACATTGTATGCGATATATTTTGTTAACACAAAATGCAATTATAATCGGCTTGCCCCTAAATTTTGCATTCTGCATTTTGAATTTTGCATTTAAAAAACTCCCTTGCAAAACTGCAAGGGAGTTTTTAAAAGTCTTATTCTTCTTCGTCGCAACAACCGCAATCACAATCGCAGTCACATTCGTCAAAGTCGATGTCGAGTTCAAGTCTTTCGCCGCAGCCGGGACATTCGATGATTTCTTCATCAAGCATCTCGTCGTCGAGAAGAATTTCTTCGCCGCAAAGAGGACATTCAACTTCATAAAGCTCTTCGTCATCGCAGCAGCAACAATCGTCATCAAAATCTTCATCATCAAAGATGTATTCTTCAAGCTCATCAAGATCTTCATCAATAGCATCAACAAGATCTTCGCAAGCGCTGAGATCCTCGTCAATATCGCTGATTGTGAGAGCCATATCTTCAAGAATATCAAACATTGCTTCAAAAATTTTAGCTTCTTTAGTGTCCTTGTCAAGGTCAAGACCTGCTGCAAGGCCCTTAAGATATGCAACTTTTTCTGTAAGTGTCATTTTAAAATCCTCCTGTAAGGAATTATAGAATAAATTATGCTCTGGAGAGATATTCGCCTGTTCTGGTGTCGATGTTGATCATTTCGCCTTCGTCAATGAAAAGGGGAACTTTGATTTCTGCACCTGTTTCAACAGTAGCGGGTTTTGTAGCATTTGTAGCTGTGTTGCCTGCAAAACCGGGATCTGTCTTTGTAACCTGAAGTGTTACGAATGTGGGGGGTTCAACACCGAAAACATTACCTTTGTAAGAAAGAATCTTACAAACCATATTCTCTTTAACAAATTTGAAGTTATCACTGAGATTAGAAGCGTCAACAGGAATCATATCATAAGTTTCCTGGTCCATAAAGTAGTAAAGACCGCCGTCTTCATATGAATATTCCATATCTTTTCTCTCAATGAAAGCTGTGGGATATTTGTCTGTGGGGCTGAAAGTTTTTTCAGTAACGCTACCGTTGATAACGTCTCTGATTTTTGTACGAACGAAAGCAGCACCTTTACCGGGTTTAACGTGCTGGAATTCAATAATAGAATAAACTTTGCCGTCCATTTCAAATGTAACGCCGTTTTTGAAATCGCCTGCTGTTACCATAAATAAATCCTCCGAAAATGAATTTCATTTTTTTACATAATAATATTATACTAAATCGGCCTTATTTTCAAGTGTTTTTTTACATTTTAACACCAATATAAGGCAAAAGGGATTATTTTTCGGTTTTTAAATCAATTCCCAATTCATCAAGCTGAAGAGAATCAACCTTTGACGGACATTCTGTCATAGGCTCACTCGCATTCTGCACCTTGGGGAAAGCGATAACGTCGCGGAGCGAATCTGCTTTAACAAGCTGCATAACGAGTCTGTCAAGACCGATACCCATACCGCCATGGGGTGGAGGACCGAATTTGAATGCATCAAGAAGATAGCCGAATTTCTGCTGTGCTTCTTCGTCTGAAAGACCTAAAAGCTTAAACATTCTGTCCTGAAGTTCAGGGTTAGTTATACGGATTGAGCCTGATGAAAGCTCGATACCGTTAAGAACAAGGTCATAGGCCTCTGCGCGAACTGCTGCTTTATCTGTTTCAAGATAGGGAAGACACTCGGGAAGCGGAGATGTGAAGGGATGGTGCATTGCCACAAACTGCTGTGAATCCTCGTCCCAATCGAAGAAGGGGAATTCCACAATCCACAAAAGGTTGAAGCCGTCACCGATGATATCAAGCTTCTTTGCCGCTTCATTACGAAGTGCGCCGAGAACGGAAAGAACAGAATTGTTTTTTGTATCAGCGATGATAAACACAACGTCGCCTTTTTCAGCGCCTGCTCTTTCAAGAATTGCTTTCATTTCATCTTCGGTCATAAATTTTGCAAAGCTTGAAGCAATTCCGTCATCGGTAAGACGAATCCATGCAAGACCCTTCGCACCGATACCCCTTGCAAATTCTGTGAGTTTGTCAACTTCTTTTCTTGTGTAAGTTGTAACTGCGCCTTTAGCGGTAATACCGCGAACGGAGCCACCGCCTGCAACTGCGCCGGAAAATACGGAGAAGCCGCAGTCTTTAACTATATCGGTAAGGTCAAAAATTTCCATACCGAAGCGTGTATCGGGTTTGTCTGAACCGTAACGCTCCATAGCCTCTTTATAAGTCAGACGGGGAAGGGGAAGGGGTATATCAACATTGAGAGCTTCTTTAAAAACTCTGGCAATGTAGCCTTCACCGATAGAGAGAACGTCTTCCATTGTAACAAAAGACATTTCAAGGTCAATCTGTGTGAATTCAGGCTGACGGTCTGCACGCAAGTCTTCATCACGGAAACAACGTGCAATCTGCATATATCTGTCAAAGCCTGCAACCATTGAAAGCTGTTTGTAGAGCTGGGGTGACTGGGGCAGAGCATAGAAAGTGCCCTGATGAATACGGCTGGGAACAAGGAAGTCACGGGCTCCTTCGGGAGTTGACTTTATGAGCATAGGTGTTTCAATCTCAAC
Source organism: Clostridia bacterium (assembly GCA_017461235.1). GTDB lineage: Bacteria > Bacillota > Clostridia > Oscillospirales > Acutalibacteraceae > DTU089. The sequence goes on from JAFTYU010000042.1 coordinate 116,410, forward strand.
GAAACCGTTTTCATCAAAATAGTCACGTGTGATTTTGGTAACTTTATGACGGAAAAGAATATTTTTCTGCAAATCGGGACGACGAAGGTCAAGATAACGGTATTTAAGCCTTGTGAGCTCCGATGTCTGGCAGTTTTCAACGATATCGAAGGGAGGAGTTTCACTCTTTGAGAGAATTCTCAGATCCTTAACGTCGATTTCTATATCACCTGTGGGAATATCGCTGTTTTTTGATGATCTCTCGCGGACGATACCCTTTGCCATAAGAACGTATTCACTTCTTACACCAAAAGCTTTTTCAAAAATCTGTTTATCTGTATTTTCGTCAAAAGCAAGCTGAACTATACCTGTTTTGTCGCGTAAATCTACGAAAATAAGTGCACCGAGGTCACGTTGTTTTGCAACCCAACCGCAAACGGTTACCTCTTCGCCGATATTTTTCGCACGAAGGTCACCGCAAAAAACTGAACGTTTAAGACCGTTCATATTGTCCATATTTAACATCCTTTCTGATGGTTTACTTTATATTAACCTTATGTTTTGCAAGGTAGGTTATCGGGAAATTGAGAAGAATTGAAGAAATAAGCATAAAGACGGGACCGGAGAAAACAAATTTATATCCATCCATCCTGAAGGCTTGCAATGTCTTAACAACATTTGTTGAAATTGTAATGACATCATCATGTACCACCATTCCGAAAGGAACAATATTTGTTACAAGTGATGTGACACCCACAATTGCCGCAAATGAAGCAAAGAAAATGATAACCGTGCTTAAAACACCTAATTTTGAAATAGGTGTAATGTGAGAACAGGTAATAGCAAAATAAAGACATTGAACAACAAGGAACATTGCTATTGCAATCCAGACCAGATAGTAAGTTGCAAGGGCAACAATTGTCTGGAGCGACCTGCCTAATAAAAGAATAAATAACTGATCTGCAAGGTCTTTAAGGTCACCGCCCATAAGGTTTCCAACCTGATAAATCCATAAAAAGAAGGACCCGAAAAACAAAAGATAAACAACATAAGTCCAGATAAGGCCGGAAAGAGTTTTTGACCATATAAGGGAGCTTGTTTTTACCGGGAGAGTAAGGGTAAGGTAGCCTGCTCTGCCGAACGTTGTTTTTGAAAACATCATAGCTACGGCAATAAGTATAACCATACAAGCAAAAAACATTGCCATGCAAACGACAACTCCGCCCAAAATTACAACAAGGTCATTTTTGGCAAAAAGAACAAGAAGCTCTGCCACACCGCCTACGATAAATATGCAAAGAAAAATGGCTGATATTGAATGCCATTGAGCTTTAAGGTCATTTTTAAGAAGCTTACCAAACATTGCTGAAAACCTCCTTAAATACGTCTTCAATAGATTTTCCGTCAGTTAAGATATTTTCAACGTTATCATTGAGAAGAATTTTACCGTTACCCAAAAATACGGCGTGCGTGAAAACATCTTCAAGGTCATTAATAAGGTGTGTTGAAATGAGAAGAGTTGATGTTTTAGCGTAATTCTTCATTATAAAATCAAGAATCTGACTCCTTGTTGCAGGGTCAACACCACCCATAGGTTCGTCAAGAATATATAACTCGGCATCTCTTGACATAGTAAGAGAAAGAAGGAGCTTTTCCTGCTGACCTTTCGACATGGTTTTTGATTTCTGCTTGGGGTTAAGACCAAATCGCTCAATCATTTCAAGGGCTTTTTGTTTATCAAAATCCTTAAAGAAATCGTTGAAATAATCGACCGCATCTATATTACGCATCCAATCGTGAACAAAGGTTTGTTCGGGAAGGTATGCAGTAACTGCCTTTGTTTTTTCGCCGGGTTTTTCGCCGTTAATAGTGACGGTACCACTATAGTCGTGGATTAACCCTGTGAGAATTTTCATCAGAGTGGTTTTACCACAGCCGTTAGGACCAAAAAGACCGATAATTTCACCACGGGGCAATGTGAGAGAAACATCGTTCAAAACAAGGTGGTGGCCGTAAGATTTTTTCAAACCATCGACGATAACTATGTTGTTATCAGCCATAATTTTAACCTCCTGTTTCATTCAGTTCTTTGAATTTAAACGAAACTTAACTAATTTAATATTTTACACATAATATACATTTAAGTCAATATATTAAAATGTAAAAAAGATGTAAAAAACGGGCTGTAAAAAACTTTCGTTTTTTACAGCCCGTTTCAGGTATAACAACTTAAGCGAAAAGACCGCCGAAGAAACTTGAGCAAGTGTCAAGAACTGCACTTACATCGTATTCTACAAGAGAGCCTTCGATGGATTGAAGAATAGCAGCAAGATCTGCACCTTCAAAAAGATTGAAAAGAATATCAAGAATTGAACCCATAATATCGCCTCCTATTTGATTATCAATTTACCATAAAAACGAAAGGTTGTCAATACTTTCTCAACAAAGGCACTTTTTTCCTTAAAGTGTGCAATAAAAATACATATGGGCAGGTAATTGTTTGAAAATTGCTGAAAAATGACATCCGATATGCCTGTAAAAGGGCGTGTGATTTATTGACTTTAGTTCTATTATATGATATGATTTCTATATATATGGTTTAATACAAGAGTTGTGCCGTTTTTTAGAATATTAAAATAATGTTAAGTTTTAAAAAATGACAGCTCAACCATAGATTTTGTAACATCGGAGAGAACTGAATGTATAAAAAAGGATTAAAAAGATTTCTGGATATTGTTCTTTCAACGTCAGGAATAATTGTTTTGAGTTTACCAATGGCTATTATTGCCGTTGCAATAAAAATTGACAGCAAGGGTCCGGTATTTTTCAGGCAAAAACGCGTGGGTCTGAATAAAGAACACTTTGAAATTTTAAAATTCAGAACAATGCGTACCGACACACCAAAAGATGTGCCGACACACGAGCTCTCTGACCCAAAAAAGTGGATAACAAAGGTAGGCAGACTTTTAAGAAAAACCAGTCTTGATGAGCTGCCGCAGTTATTCAACATATTTAAGGGAGAAATGAGTGTTATCGGTCCTCGTCCTGCTTTGTGGAATCAGTTTGACCTTATTGAAGAAAGGGAAAAATACGGTGCTAATGATGTCCGTCCCGGTCTTACAGGTCTTGCTCAGATCAGTGGCAGGGATGAGCTTGAGATTCCCGTTAAAGCGAAGCTTGACGGTGAGTACGTTGAAAAAATGAGTTTTTCTTTCGACTGCAAGTGCTTCATCAGAACAATAAGCAGTGTAATAAAAAGCGAAGGTTTTGTTGAAGGCAGTGCAGCAGGCGAAAGCGTCAGCAACAATAACGAAATAAAGGGTTAAATTTATGGCATTGAAATTAATGTACATCACGAATAATCCACGGGTTGCATCCCTTGCACAGAGCAGCGGTGTTGACAGGATTTTTGTGGATATGGAATACATCGGTAAAGAAGAACGTCAGGGTGGTCTTGATACGGTTAAAAGTCATCACACCGTCGAAGATGTTAAAAATCTTCGTAAAGTTCTTAATAAAACCGAGCTTCTTGTAAGAGTGAATCCTATTCACGAAAAAGGGGAAAGCTGGTGCAGTTCCGAAGAAGAAATCAATGCGGTAGTTGAAGCGGGGGCAGATATAATAATGCTTCCCATGGCAAAAACCGTTGATGAGGTTAAAAAATTTACGGAATATGTAGGTGGAAGAGCTAAAACCATGCTCCTTCTGGAAACTGCCGAGGCTAAAGAGAATATAAAAGAAATTCTCGATATCGGCGGCATTGATATGGTGCATATCGGTCTTAATGATTTGCATCTTTCATACGGAATGAAGTTTATGTTTCAGTTGCTTACTGACGGTACTGTTGAAGAATTGTGCAAAATAATAGACAGCTACGGGCTTCCGTACGGTTTTGGCGGTATTGCGAGAATCGGTTTCGGTATGCTGCCGGCAGAGCACGTGATTGCAGAGCATTACAGGCTGGGTTCTTCAATGGCAATTTTATCCAGAAGCTTCTGTGACATTTATAAAAATGACAATATGGAAGAAATTCAGATGTTGTTTGAACAGGAAATGGCAAAAATAAGACAATACGAAAAAGAGCTTTCTTTAAAAGACAAGGACTTCTTCACGGAAAATCAGAAGGAAACCGCTCGTCTTGTAGAGTTGATAACTGAAAAAATTAAAATGTAATATACATAAGTTTATGAAGGGAAGAAACTTTTAATATGGCAAATACAAGAAAACCAATTCCTCTTGCTACACCTACAATGCACGGGGAAGAAATGAAATTTATTCAAGAGGCATTTAACAGAAACTGGATTGCACCTTTAGGCTTTAACTGTGACGGTTTGGAAAAGGAAATGAACGAATATCTTTGCCGTAACGGCGGAAAAAATCAGGAGACTCTTTCGCTTGTTTCGTGTACTTCTGCTTTACATCTTGCTGTGAAGCTTGCAGGGGTTAAAAGAGGCGATAAGGTTTTTTGTTCAGATATGACCTTTGCTGCTACCGTTAACCCCGTAAGTTATGAAGGCGGTGAGCAGATATATATTGATTCGGAATATGAAACCTGGAATATGGACCCTGTTGCTCTTGAAAAAGCATTTGAAAAATATCCCGATACAAAAGTGGTAGTTCTGGCGCATCTTTACGGTACACCTTCAAAAATGGACGAAATTCTTGCTGTTTGTGAAAAACACGGCGCAATCCTTATTGAAGATGCCGCAGAAGCTCTCGGTGCTACATATCACGGTGTTGCTTGCGGAACCTTCGGCAAGCATAACGCTATCAGCTTTAACGGTAATAAAATAATCACAACTTCAGGCGGCGGAATGTTGCTTACCGAAACTAAGGAAGACAGAGAGAAAGCATTTTTCTGGGCAACTCAGTCGAGAGAGCCGGAGCTCTGGTATCAGCACGAAGAAATCGGATACAACTACCGTATGTCAAATATAGTTGCAGGTGTCGGCAGGGGACAGCTTCTTCACCTTGACGAACACAGAGATTTAAAGGAAGCGATTTACAGACGTTATGAAGAAGGTCTGAAGGGCTTGCCCGTTAAAATGAATCCCTATCTTCCCGACACTAAGCCTAATTTCTGGCTTTCCTGTATGATTATTGATAAAAATTGTAATGTTGACCCTATATCAGTTATCAAGAAACTTGCAGAAGAAAAAATAGATTCCCGTCCCATCTGGAAACCTATGCATATGCAGCCTGTGTTTAAGGATAATGACTTTATAACTGCAGGTGAAGGCAGCGTAGGTGAAGATGTTTTCAGCAGAGGCTTATGCCTTCCTTCGGATATTAAGATGACTGAAGAAGAACAGAATTTTGTTATATCCGTAATCAAATCTTGTTTTGAGGGTTAATATGTACGCTAAATTTTTTAAAAGGTTTTTCGATTTTATACTTTCTTTAGGAGCGATTGTGGTGTTGTCGCCCATTCTCGCGGTACTGATAGTTTTAGGTGCCGTTTTTATGCGCGGAAATCCCTTCTTCTTTCAGGAAAGACCGGGAAAAATCAATCCCGAAACCGGTGAAGAGAAAATATTTAAACTCATAAAATTCAGAACAATGGATAACCGTAAGGATGCAGAAGGAAATTTACTTCCCGATGAAGTACGACTCAATTCATACGGTAAATTTTTGCGTTCAACATCCCTTGATGAGCTTCCCGAGCTTATTAATATTTTAAAGGGAGATATGTCCGTTGTTGGTCCCAGACCCCTTCTTGTGAAATACATACCCCTGTATTCGGAAGAACAGCGTCACCGTCACGATGTAAGACCCGGTCTTACAGGATATGCACAGGTCAACGGCAGAAACAGTATCTCCTGGGAAGAAAAGTTCAGGCTTGACGTAGAGTATGTAAATAATATTACTCTTGCAGGCGATATCAAAATAATTTTCGGTACGGTATTTTCCGTCCTTAAAAGAGAAGGTATTTCGCAGGAAAATAACGCTACTATGGAAGAATTCAAGGGTTCATCCGTAGAAACTCAATGAGGTAAGCTATGAATAAGTTAGTTATATTCGGTGGTGGCGGTCATGCAAAGGTGGTTGCTGATATCGCAATGAAAAACGGCTTTGAAATCGCAGGATTTCTGGATGATAATGCTTCGGTTTCAAGCGTTATAGGCTATCCGATATTAGGGAAAACAGACGATTGCGTAAATTTCAAGGATACTTGCGCTTTTGCAATGGGTATAGGCAATAACGCCGTCAGGAAAAAGCTTTTTGAAAAATATCCCGATTTGGAGTATCCGACACTTATTCATCCTACTGCTTCAATCGGTATTGAAGTAAAAATCGGCAAGGGCACGGTAGTTATGCCTTACGTTATCGTGAATGCCTGTGCCCAAGTGGGTGACTTCAGCATACTCAATAGTGCGAGTGTTATTGAGCACGATTGCAGAGTAGGCGATTTTTGTCTTATTGCACCTAATGTTTCGATGTGCGGTGCATCACAAACAGGTGATATGGTATGTCTTGGAGCAGGAAGTGCAGTTAATCCGATGGTGAAAATATGCGACAGTGTAACGGTTGGCTCAGGTGCAGTAGTTATAAAGGATATTACACAAAGCGGTACTTATATCGGTGTACCGGCAAAAAAAATTAATTGAGAAGGAAAAACGGGATGAAAAAAATTTGTTTTGTGACAACGGTTTCACTTACTATGAAAGCCTTTGTTCTTGAAAGTGCAAAGTATCTTCACAATGAGGGCGGTTACGACGTAACTCTTATTTGCAATAATGATGATGAATTTGCCGCATCCTTACCCGAATACATAAAATTTATCCCCGTTTCGATGGCAAGGGGAGTTGACCTTTCAGTTTTTTCTTCCGTTCTGGCTTTTATTAAAATATTTAAAGAACAAAATTATGATATGGTGCAGTTCTCTACACCAAATGCATCATTAGCGGCAAGTATAGCGGCTAAAATCTGTAAAGTACCCGTAAGGCTTTATTGTCAGTGGGGTATAAGGTATGTGGGATTTAGCGGTATCGTACGCAAGATATTTAAGTTTATAGAAAAAATAGTTTGTAAAAATGCAACTCATATTAATGCGGTAAGTCCTATGAATATGAAGTTTGCCATAAATGAAGGGCTTTATAAAGCTAAAAAGGCCGCCGTTGTTGGTAGAGGCGGTACAATAGGTGTTGATTTGGAAAACTACGATTTTTCCAAGAAAAAACAGTGGCGAAAAGAAATTCGCGAAAAAAATAGTTTAGATGAAAATGACTTTGTATTTGGTTTTTCAGGTCGTGTTTCTGCTGATAAAGGTTGCAAGGAGCTTTTTACCGCTTTTAAAAAATTAAGCGAAGAAAAAGAAAACATAAAACTTTTTATTGCCGGTCCGATTGATGATAAAAGCGGAGCGGATGATGAAATTTTTGATTGGGCAAAAAATTCTGACAAAGTTGTTTTTACCGGTCAGATAGAAAATAAAGAAATGTGTTTTCAATACGCGGCAATGGATGTGCTCGTACATCCCACATACCGCGAGGGCTTCGGAATGGTAATACAGGAAGCGGCGGCTTTAGGATGCCCTGTAATTACGACAGATATTCCCGGAGCATCGGAGGTTCTCGAAAACGGAAAATCATGTTTACTTGTGAAGCCTGCTGATTGGGAGTCTCTTTATGAAAAAATGGAAGAAATTTGTAAAGATTCCCAAAAAGCAACCAAAATGGGTGAAAACGCAAGACTCTTTACAGAAATGCATTATGAGAGAAGTATAATGCTCAAAAATCAGTTTGAAAGATATAAAGAGCTTTTAAAATAAAAAAACGGAAGTGTGTTATGTCAAAAATTAAAATATTGACCGATAAGGATTTATCTTCATACAATTTCGGTGAAAATACGGAAGTCGTTAAAATCAGCATAAACGATTTAGAAAAATTCAACAGCGATAAGGAAGTTTCTGTAATTGCAGGTTCAAGAGCTATGGCAATAAAATGTGCGGAAATGGATTTACCATCCTTAAAGCTTTTTCAACTTACAAGTGCCGGATTTGATGGTGTTCCTTGTGAAAAATATGCTCTAAAAGGCATTGCGGTTGCAAATGCAGGTAGTGTTTACAGCGTGCCTATTGCAGAAACTGTAGTTTTTGGCATTTTACAGATGGCGAAAAAAATCAGAAAAAATCCTAATAACAGACGCTTTAACTTTCTGCGTGGTTACGATAAATACATTACCGAAGTCGGTTCAAAGAAAGTTCTTATAATGGGTGCAGGTAATATCGGTACCGCTGTTGCAGACCGTCTTTCGGGTTTTGATATGGTAATTGACGGTTATGACCCATATTGCGCAGACAAGCCTCAGTATAAAAGAATATTAAGAACAAGAGAAGAACTTAAAAAGGCTCTTGGCGAGTACGATTATATTGTTTCTACTTTGCCCGATAACGAAGAGACACAGAAATTTATAAACAAAGAGCTTTTTGACTGTATGAAAAATACCGTTGTAATTGTAAATGTGGGCAGAAAAGCTGTTTTTAATAACGAGGATTTTTATGCGGCACTTAAAACGGGAAAAATCGGCGGAGCAGTTCTTGATATGTTTGAAAAAGTACCGAATCCGATTACTAATAAATTCCGCAGATTAAAAAATGTTGTGGTGTTGCCAGGTGTTGCAGCTATTTCAGGAGAAGTAAACTCGCGATTGAGAGAGCATATGTCTAAAAATATAACAGCAGCAATAAAAGGCGAAGAATTAATAAATGTTATCAATGGAGTGAAATAATATGTTTTTCAGCGTAGTTGTTCCGGTTTATAACGTTGAGCAGTACCTTAAAGAGTGTGTTGACAGTATTTTGTCACAGACATTTAAGGATTTTGAACTTATTCTCGTAAATGACGGTTCAAAAGACAGTAGTCCTGCTATTTGTGACGAATATGCAAAAAGAGACAGTCGCGTTAAAGTTATACATAAGGAAAACGGCGGTCAGTCCACTGCAAGAAATAAAGGGATTGAAGCGGCAAGCGGTGAATTTGCAGTATTTCTTGATAGTGATGACCTTCTTTGTGATGATCATTTTTTCGAGGATATAAAGAATGCAACGGACGAAAATACGGATATTGTTGTTTTTCGTTATTGTAAATATTACGGCGACAGAACCGATGAATGCGGTATTTCACTCAGCGGACTCAATTGTGACAATAAAGCAGATTTTCTTCAGGAGCTTGTTAAAAGGGATGCCTTTTTCTGCTCATGCTGGTCTAAATGTACACGAATGAGCATACTCAAAGAGAACAACATTATTTTTGATACAAGCCTTTCTTGTGAAGATATGGATTGGTATTACAATGTTGTATCAAAAGCAGAAAACTTTAAGGTTATTGATAAACCTTATGTTTATTACAGACAGAGAGAAAATTCTGTTACATCATCTTTTAAGAAAAAAAGTATAACAGACTATATTTTTACAATAGATAAGTGGAGCAAGGAATTTAATAAAATTCAGAATGAAAGCGAAAAAAAAGTTATGCTTTCTTCCCTTGCGAAGCTTTACTGCAATCTTCTTATTTCTTACTCCAGACATACAAAAGAATTAAAAGATTGCAAAAAAGAAATTTTCGGTTTCAAATGGCTTTTAGCATATGACCTTAACCCAAGAACAAAAATAATCAGTAAATTCAGTAAGCTTTTCGGTTTAGGCATTACTTGTACATTTTTAAAATTACTTGAAAAGGTAAGGTGAGTGTTTTGGCAGCGCCAAAAGTACTTGTTGTAGGTATAAATCCCTGGATTGATAATACGGGCATTAATACTCTTATCAATTTTTTTGACGGATGGGATAAAAATTCAATAGCACATATTTACACAAGGGCAAAATTGCCGAATACCCATATGTGCGATAAATTTTTCAGAATTTCTGAGCCCAAGGTGATGAAAAGTGTTTTTAAAAGAAGCATAAGAACCGGCGAAGAGGTTTTTAACAGTAACGAAGAAGCTGTTGAAGCATCACAAGAAAATCAGATATACAATAAAAAGCATAGTTCATTAATGTCCCTTGCCCGTGAGTTTGTATGGCTTTTAGGTAAATGGAAAACAAAAGAGCTTGATAGATTTCTTGATGAATATGATGCGGATGTTTTGTTTTTTCCGGTTTATGCAAACGTTTATATGAACAGATTGCAGAATTACATAAGAAAACGCACAAAAAAACCGGTTGTGCTTTATGTTTCGGATGATAACTATTCATATAAGTCAATTGCAAAAACACCTGTTTCGCTTTTTACACGTTTTTGGCTACGCAGTCAGGAAAAGAAGCTTTTTAAAAATGCAGAAAAAATAATGGTTATTGCTCCAAAGCAAAAAGAGGAGTATGACAGGCTTTTCAATACTGACAGCGTTATTTTAACAAAGGGTATTGACTTTTCAGCTGTTCCGTATGAAGAAAAGTCACTTAATAGCCCAATTAAAATGATATATACGGGCAAGCTCATTATCGGCAGATGGATTTCACTTGCGAAAATCGCTGAAGCAATGGGTGAAATAAATAAGAATGAAACAAAAGTTGAACTTGATATTTATACAACGGATGTTTTAACCGAAGAACAAAAAACTAAGCTAAACCGAAATGGTTGCTCTGTTAAAGGAGCTTTAACTCTTGATGAAGTTCAACAAGTGCAAAAGCAAGCAGATATACTTGTTTTTGTTGAAAGCCTTGAAAAAGAATTCAGATATACCGCAAGGCTTTCTTTCTCTACAAAAATTACAGATTATCTTAAAAGCGGTAAATGTATTTTTGCAGTAGGGGATAAAGACATTGCTCCCATTGATTATTTCAACAGATATGATTCGGCAATAACCGCCACATCTTATGATGAAATTGGTGAAAAACTCAAAGAGCTGATAAACAATGAAAATAAAATTATTGAATATAGCAAGAAAGCTTACGATTGCGGAAAAGAGCATCATAATGCTGAATTAACAAACAAAATATTGGTTGATACCATAACAGATGCAGTTAAATAAAAACAGAGGTGTTTTATGAGTACAAGCAGTCTCACTACAAGAAAAAATTATTGTTCCCTTGATATAGCCAAGTTTTTTTGCGCTATACTTATAATTTCATCTCACTTTGCTTCTGAGTTGGGTGATTTTCCGACAATTATAGATTATGGTTTTTCTCTTTATGTAATTGCGGTTCCGTTTTTCTTTTGTTGTAGTGGTTTTTTGTTCTTCAAAAAGCTTTTCAATCTCCCCACAAAGGAAGAAAAGAAAAAATATTTTGTTCAATATGAAAAAAGAATATGGACGATGTACGGCTTGTGGACAGCGGTTTATTTTATACACGTTGTGTATGACTGGATAGTTGACAAGGAACTGGGTGTAGTTGTCGTTCTTAAATATTTATACAGATGTATTGTTTTTTCAAGCTATTCAACGATATGGTTTCTTCCTGCCCTTGGTGTAGGTGTTGCCATTACATATTTCTTGGTAATGAAGCTCAAGAAAAAACAGATAATGGTTATTGCTGTTTTATTATACATTTTCAGTATGTTTGGCTACACATACAGATTTGTTTTTGCAGGAACACCAATAGAAACTTTTTATGAAATTTATTGCGAATTTTTTGTTTCTTCAAGAAACGGTGTGTTTAACGGAGTACCATTCATATTTATGGGTTCGCTGATAGCACAAAAGAATATTATTCCTTCAATGAAAGGCTTTTTTAAGTACGCCATACCCGCGGGTGTTTCTTTAGGACTTGTTGTAGTAGAAGCCTTCGTTTTAAAATTAAAATTCAATGTTACAGGGATGGATGTGGGCGTCTTTATAGTTGCTTTTACCTATTTCTTTATAATGACTGTATTGCACCTTGATATTAAAGAAAATAAACTCTGGATATGGTTCAGAAAATTAAGTCTTTTAATTTTCGTGTCTCAAAGAATTTTCCTTTCCGCTTTGCCGGATATGTTCCCTGCAGTATTTGAGAAAATATATGCAAACAGTTATATTGGTCTTGTAGCAGTAATTGGTATGACAATTACATTCTCAGTAGTGCTTATATTGTTAAGTAAAAAAGTTAAGATTATAAGAAAAATGATTTAAAGGATGTGAGAATATGAAAGTAATGCAGATAAATGCCGTTTACGGAGTGGGTAGTACGGGTGTTATTGTTGAGGATTTACACAATTTATCGCTAAAGAACGGTATTGAGTCCTACGTTTCATATTCCACAACCAACAAAAGTCCCGATGAAATTAAAAACGGCTACGTAATAGGTGGTACTTTAGGAAAAAAAATACACGCAGTGTTATCACGCATAGGTGGCAAACAAGCATATTTTTCTACGTTTGCTACTAAAAAGTTAATTAAACATATAGAAAACGTAAAACCCGATGTTGTTCACCTTCATAATTTGCATAGCAACTTCGTTAATCTTAACGTACTATTAGATTATTTAGGTAAAAAAGATATTGCAACGGTTGTTACGCTACACGACTGTTGGTTTTATACGGGCGGTTGTTTCCACTATACCGCTGTCGGGTGCAGTAAATGGCAGGAGTCCTGCGGAAATTGCCCTAAAAAAAATCAGGATACACCGGCGCTTTTAAAAGACAATTCCGCAAAAATACTCGCTGACAGAAAAAAATACTTCGGCAAAATAAAAAATCTCACAATGACGGGTGTTTCGGAATGGATGACCCGCGAGGGTGAAAAAACAATCTTTAAGAACAGAGATACAAGAGTTATTTATAATGGTATAGATACATCATTTTTTATTCCTACGCCATCAGACTTCAGAGAGAAGTACGGTTTGCAGGATAAGTTTTTAATCCTTGCCCCTGCGAGCAAATGGTTGAAGCCCGTAAACAAAAAGACTTTAGACTATGTTTGCGAAAATTTACCCCAAAATTCAAGAATTGTAATGTTGGGCTGTACGGAAAATCAAAAAATTGGTTTGCCCGAAAATGTAGTACCGTTAGGGTATATTAAAGACCGTGATGAGCTTCGTAAGGTGTATTCGGCTTGCGATGTTTTTGCCAACTGTACAAGGGAAGAATCACTTTCACTGATAAATGTTGAAGCACAGTCTTGCGGTACACCCGTTGTTACATATCGCAACACAGGGGCACAGGAAACGGTTGATAATAAATGCAGTTTTTCTGTGGAGAGCGGAAATGAAAAAGAATTTCTTGAAGCAATCCTTAATGTGAAAGCAAAAGGGAAAGAGAGCTTTTCAAAGGGTTGCATAATCCGGGTCAAAGAAAAATTTGACCGCGATGAAAATTACAAGAAATATATTGAGTTATATAGAGGGATAAAATGAAGCTTAAACGTTTAATAGGAAAAGACGGCTTGCCGCTTATAGATTTAGCGGCAGTAATCTTCTTTTCGTTGTACTATATTTTACCGTCATTCAGCAGTTCATTTAACAGAACGCTTGTATTGTTTGCGGGTATAGCTTATTTTGGATATGTATTTATAAGGGACCGTAAGGTTGGTATATCCTTTATCAGTATATTTACTGCGGTAACGGTAATAGCATTTGCTTTCCTCATATTGACGGATACAAAAACCGTATCGGAAACGGCAAGTAACCGAATATTAAAAATATTCTTTTCAAAATTCAGTCAGTATTTCTTTATGTACTTGCCAGGATTATTATTAATAAGGGTTTTAAAAACCGCAAATAAAGAACAAAAAAATCTGCTCTTGTTGTTATTGGTAATTTTATATACTGTTGTTCTTTACAATACATTTATTATAATATTAGAGAATCCCGATGCTATACGCAACTGGGAAGAGTTTGCAAATTTGGAAGATGAAAATATAGGTAACTATTACTTTGTTTACTCGGTTCCTATTGTTATAACAGGTCTTTCCGTTTGTATGGCAAGGCTTAAGGGAATTAGAAAGATTGTCTGTCTTGGAATAATAATAATTCTATTCGTTTTCCTGTTGTTGGCATCATATACACTTGCTATTCTTATTGCGGCTTTGGGTCTTGTAATGCAGATTTTCATGTCACTTAAAAGCCCTGTTACGAAAATTCTTTTTTTGATTGTGGCAGTTATAGGAATTTTCTTTATACCCGATTTACTTTTATTCATTTCAGAGAATGCACCGTCGAACAATATGTCTGTTCGCTTCAGAGAGCTTTACAGCTTCTTTACCGCCGGTGACTCCAGCGGTTACAACCTTAACGGTCGATTAACCCTTTACAGAAAATCCATAGAAGCATTCTTTAATAGTCCCATTACAGGTAACAGAAATCTTAATTTCGACGGTCACGCAACCTTCCTGACAGTTTTAGCTGACACAGGCATTATAGGCGGTATCCCCTTCTATTACCTTTTGTTCTCGATGAATAAGCGTATGAAGGCGCTTCTCAGTGAAAATGCAAGGAACTTTGTACCGGCTTTCTTCTGTCTTTTGTGTATGGGCTTTTCCAACCCTATTCACAACTCCTTACCCCTTGCATTTGCGGTTTGGTTCATTGTTCCCCTTATTATAAATGCTCTTATCAACAAAGAAGGAGAGAAAGTTAAATGAAAAAAGAATGGAAAACAGATGTTCCGGTTTTACTTATATTTTTCACAAGGCCCGATACTCTCGAAAAGGTTTTTGAATCCATAAGAGAGGCAAGACCCAGTACACTCCTTTTGTGGCAGGATGGTCCCCGTGAGGGCAGAACGGATGATATAGAAAATATCGAAAAATGCCGTAAAATCGTGGAAAATATTGACTGGGAATGTACGGTTTATAAAAAATACAATGAAAAAAACTTCGGCTGTGACCCTTCCACATTCTATTCCCATAAATGGGCATTCTCCCTTGTGGATAAATGCATTATTCTTGAGGATGATCGTATTCCGTCACAAAGCTTTTATCCTTATTGCAAATATCTTCTTGATAAATTTGAGAATGATGAAAGAATAAACCATATTTGCGGTACTAATCTTTTTGATGTTTATGAGGATTGTCCCGAGGATTATTTCTTTGCTCCTTGTGGTTCTACCGCGTGGGCAACTTGGAAGAGAGTTGCGGATAGTTGGGATGAAAATTACCTTTTCCTTGATGATGAATACAAATTAAATTGCCTTAAAAGTCTTTATGGTAAAGACTGGTATGATGTTTGGTACAGTAACGCTGTTCGTCATAAAAACACAGGTGTGCCATTTTGGGAAACTGTTCTCGGTATGGATGCTCTTCTTCATTCCCGTCTCGCAATTATTCCAAAAAAGAATATGGTTTGCGATATAGGTCTTACGGAAAATGCAACCCACGCACATTCACATTGGGAATGTTTACCTAAAGAGCATCTTGCAATGTTCAATATGAAGGTTCACGACGTTGAGTTTCCTATGAATGAGCCAAAGCATATCGTTGCAGATATGAATTATATGCACAGACTTACGGATATAAACGGTATAGGTCGTCCTTGGGTAAGATTCAGACAAAAGATAGTTTATTATTTGAAATGTATTCGTTACGGCAAAGTTAAGCTTATCTTTGCGAGTGTCAAGAGAAAATTAAAACGATGAGGTAATTTATGAGCAAGTATACTGTCAAAGGTTATGATATGGATATTGTTCACGACAGAATGTTGCAGATAGCAACAGAAGTAGACAGAATCTGCCGTGAGCAGGGCTTTAAATGCTCCCTTTACGGCGGCTCTGTAATAGGTGCAGTCCGTCATAACGGCTTTATCCCTTGGGACCACGATATTGATATGTGTATGCCCCGTAAGGATTACGATAAATTCGTAAAATATATGAAAAAACACCCGAACGAAAAAATCTTTTTCAGTAACTATTCTGCCGAAAAAAGATACCCTAACAGCTGGGGTAAGGTGCGTCTTAACGGTACTGTTTTTCTTGAGCAGGAGTTAGCATCCCTAACGGAGCTTCATAAAGGTGTTTTTATAGATTTACACCCAATTGATAACATACTTCCTGAATTTTTACCCTTGCAGGTTAAACTTGCAATGTTCTGGTCCTGCGTGGGTAAGGTTAAAAGCGGTATTTATAACGGCTCTGCCGGGAAAACTAAAGTTTACAGGCTTTTTTCGTGGCTTCCCTATGGTGTTATTAATGCAATGCGTGGCGGAGCTATGAAAATGTTTAAACATCTCCCAACAAAGTATGTTTATAAAGTAGCCCACCCTAACAACGGTATTTATCCCATACCGAGATGTACCTTTGAAGAATTGATTGAACATAAGTTTGAAGATAAAAAGTTTTTCATTCCGAAAAATTATGATGAGTTTTTAACTAAACGTTACGGCGACTATATGCAGATTCCCCCTGAATCTGAGGTTTACGAATGTTGCCAGAGTATAGTTGAGTGTAAGTTATAAGAGGTTAAAATGAAAGAAAACGGTTCATTGAAAGCAAAAACCATATCTGGTGTTATATGGAAATTTGGTGAAAGGGTTTCGGCTCAGGCTGTAAACTTTATAGTTTCCATTATTCTTGCGCGACTTCTTCTGCCCGAGGATTATGGTTTAATTGCCCTTGTTACGGTGTTTATAACTATATGTAATAAAATAGTTGTCAGCGGTTTTGCCACGTCGCTTATACAGAAAAAAGATGCGGATAATCTGGATTTTTCCACGGTTTTCTATTTCAGTTTAGCTGTGGCGGCAATACTTTACGCAGGTTTGTTTTTTGCTGCACCATTTATTGCGGAGTTTTATTCTGCCGAAAGTGCCCCCGAATTATTTATTCAGGTTATAAGGGTAATGGGGCTTAACCTTTTCATAATTGCGGTAAACAGTGTGCAACAAGCCTACGTTTCCCGTACAATGCAATTCAGAAAATTTTTCTTTTCAACCATTATCGGTACGGTGGTTTCTGCCGTTGCAGGTATCGCATTAGCCTATATGGGTAAGGGTGTCTGGGCACTTGTGGCTCAGAATATGATTCTTGCGGTAGTAAACGGAATTGTGTTGTGGTTTATGGTTAAATGGAGACCACAGCTTAAATTCTCATTTAAACGTCTTAAGACTTTATATTCCTATGGTTGGAAAATTTTTGTGGCTTCATTAATAAAAATTCTTTATACAGATTTAAGAAGCCTTGTTATAGGTAAGGTTTACACCGCCGCGGATTTGGCTTTTTATAATAAAGCCCAGAGCTTTCCCCAGCTGATTGATACTAATGTTGAGGGTACAATCGACAGTGTGCTTTTCCCCGCTATTTCCAAAAAACAGAGCAATGTTGACGATATGCGCGCCATGCTTAGACGTGCTATTAAAACTACATCCTATATACTTATGCCACTTCTGGCAGGTCTTTCTGCAGTTGCGAAGCCCTTTATCATAATCCTTCTTACTGACAAATGGGCAGAGAGTATTCCCCTTATGCAGATTTTGTCATTTTCATTTATCTTTGCTCCCGTTGAGCTTGAAAACTTACAGGCAATTAAGGCAATCGGCAGAAGTGATATTGCCCTGAAGGTTGAAATTATTAAAAAGGTTGCGGGTGTTCTTATACTTATTGCATCCATACCCTTTGGTGTTACGGCAATCGCAATCGGTATGGTTATCAGCACAACCCTTTCGGCAATAATTAACGCCATTCCCAACAAAAAGCTTTTAGGTTATACCTTTAAAATGCAGCTAAAGGATATTTTACCAAGCCTTATAATGTCACTTGTAATGTTCGGTGCAGTATACCCCATTTCATTACTTAATATAAATGTATGGCTTATGCTTGTCATTCAGGTTATTGTGGGTGCGGTTATTTATGTAGCCCTTTCTGCAATATTTAAAGTTGAAAGTTTTAGATATATTTTATCGTTAATAAAAGGTTTGTTATTAAAAAAATCTAAAAAGTCAGAGTGATAGAATGAAAGTTTTAATTATCGGTGATGCAAGCTCAATTTTCGTAAAACAGTATATTGAATATGTTTTACTTGATGGTACGAATCAGGTTGTTCTGTTGCAGGAAAACCCTTTGTTCGAAGGATACAGAGAGTTTTATGAAAGCAATAATGTTCAAATTGAGCCCTTGTGGAATAAAAAGAATAGTTTTATTAAAAAAATTCCCGTTATAAGGTCAATTTTGGGTGCAAAACTATGGTGTTCGTATATTAAGAAAAAATATAAGCATTTTGATTTAATCCATGTTCACGGGGTTAACAGAAGTCGAGGGAATATTGGTAAATATTTAAGAAATATTTGCGACAAACTTCTTGTTTCCGTTTGGGGTGATGAAATTTTCAGAAACAGCCCCGAAACTATGAAGAAGCATAAGGTGTATTATTCATGTGCCGATAGAATAACAATGGCAACTAAAGTAATGGTTGACAGATTTAATTCTGTTTACAATAATGAATTTGCCGCAAAGGTTTCAATGAATAAGTTCGCAATAGGTTTATTTGATAAGATTGATGTTGTAAAAAAAGAGTTTACAAGAGAGCAAATTTGCGAAGAATTCGGAATTAAACATCCCGAAAAAACACTTGTTTTTGTAGGTCACAATGGTCGGGAAGCTCAAAGACACACAGAGTTAACTAAAGAACTTTTAAATCTACCGCAAGAATTAAAAGATAATATTATTCTTATATATACAATGACTTATGGTGTGCGTGATAATGCATATATTGAGGAAATGGAGGCAGCCGCAAAACAAACAGGTTGTGAGTATGTGATTCTCCGTGATTTTATGAACGAGGAAACTTCAGCAAAGCTTCGTTCCATATGTGATATTATGTTACACGCACAATTGACGGATGGCTTCTCCGCCTCGATTCAGGAAAGTCTTTATAGCGGAAGTATAATAATTAACGGTTCTTGGTTACCATATAATGAACTTCCTGATTATAAAGAGTGTGTTGTTGAATATGATGATATCACACAAATCGGGCAGGTATTACAAACTGTTCTTGAAAATCAAGAATTATACAAATCAAAGTTTAAAGCTAATCGTGATATTTTACGACAAATTTCATCTTTGGAGATTACTACTGAAAAGTGGAAATCAACAATAGAACTTTGTATGAATGCATAAAAATAATTTTAAGGAGTGATGTTATGTCAACAAAAATTAATAATCCCATAGAGCAAAAGCACGTTAAAAACGTGGAATTTGTTTTCTACCTTGCAGCGATATTCTTTTATACTATGATGACGGGTATCGTAGGTAGTTTCCGTCAGGCGTATCTCGTTAATATTCTGAAGCTTTCAGATGACTCTGTTTCATTCTATAATGCATTTCTCAGTATTGCAGGCTTCGTAATGAGCTTCGTTTATGCTATGATCATCGATAACCGCAAAATCGGCAAAAAGGGTAAGTTTATACCCATTGTCAATGCGGTGGCTGTCCCCATAGGTATTGTTACGATACTCCTTTTCTATACACCCAAGGGTCTTTCCGGTACAATTCTTATGATATACCTTATTACAATAGGTATGCTTCACGGTGCATGTACCAGCTTCGGTAATGCTATAAACCTTGTTTCGTACGTTGTTTCACCCAATAACAAAGAGCGTGATAAGGTTATTTCATTCAGAAGTATTTCGAGTGCCGTCGGTAACTCTGCACCACTTGTTGTTGTGCTTGTTATCGGTCTTATTATTGATAAGGTCTCACCCGACAATCCCAACAAAGAGTATATTGAGTATATTATAGGTGCATCCCTTATAAGCGTTATCGGTACTATAATTACTTTAATGGGTATGCGCTTCTTAAAAGAAAGAATCACATACAGCGAAGAAAAGAAAAATCCCTTCAAGGGCTTTATTGATATTGTTAAAAATAAATATGCATGGACTATCATTATCAGCGAAACCCTTAAGAATTTACGCGGTATCGCAAACTATATGGGCCCATTCCTTGCGGCGGCTCTTCTCGGCGGTACGGATAAGTTCCTTCTTTTCGGTCTTCCCACAGGTATAGGTACTGCGGTAGGTATGCTTGTTATTAACTTCCTTCTTAAGAAGTTCAATGCTAAAGTTCTTTATATAGCATCGGGCATTTATTCGGTGACTGTCAATGTTATTGCTTTTGTGGTTGGTTATGTATATTTCAACACGGAAGCAAAGCCCTTGCAGATAGTGTTTATTGCTTGTCTTTTCCTTATCGGTCTTCAGTTTGGTGCATCAAACCTTCTTCCCTCAATGTTCCAGGCAGATGTGCTTGAGTCCATTGAGCTCCAGACAAAGGGTAAACGTCTTGACGCGGCACTTCCCACAGTTATCGGTATAGGTACTATGGTAACGGGAACTATCGCTCAGTCACTTTCACCCCAGATTCTTTACGGTGAGGGCTCAATCATCGGTTATGTTCAGCCTACGGATGCTGTTCCCAATCCCACTCAAAGCTTGGAAACAAAGATTATGATGCTTTTCTTCTACACAATTTTCCACGGTATTATGATGTTCCTTGCAGGTGTTCCCTTCTTCTTCTATAAACTCACTGGTAAAAAGAAAGAGGAAGTACACAATGCAGTTCTTAAACAACGTCAAGAATTAGCAGAATAAAAATTATGACCGCTGCTCCGTTTGGAGTAGCGGTCAATTTATATTTGTTTTTTATTTATTCTTCAATTTCAACTCCGCGCTCTTTACGGAGAACTGCAAGCTCTGTAAATACTTTTTCTTTCTTTTTGCCTGTAAGGTCATAGAAGAACAAGGGAATTGCACAAAGAAGAAGGCTGAGACCGGGAACGATTGTTACAAGTGAGAACATACCGAAATTCTGCAACGCATCAAGATTCATTGCAACATCAACAATGCTTTCAGCCTTGCTGTTAAGTGTAGCAACGTCAAGGTCAATAATCATATACATACCGATAATCATAACCGTTGCAAAAGCATTACCGATTTTGTTGACGAATGACTGACAAGCAGAGCCGAGACCCGTATTTCTGAAGCCTGTTTTCCATTCCATAAAGTCAAGACAGTCGCAAACCATAGCGAATGAAACGTTGTTGATAACGCCAAGAGGAATGCTTGAAATAAGCATAAAGGGAATACAAAGAAGAAGATTCTTTGTGGTCCAACCAACAACAATTGTGACACAGGATGCTACAAAGCCGCCGAGACAGGAAACTATCATAATGTGCTTGTATTCAAATTTTTTGTAAAGCTTCGGAAGGAAAAGCATAGCGCCGAACATACCCACAGCGGCGCATATCTGAATAACAAGAGCAACAGTGGAAATATTGGAGTTGTATTCTGCAAGTGTTTCAGGTTTTTTACCTACATAAAGTCCGGAGTAACGAGCTACGTGGGGAGCCGCTGCCTGAAGCATATATCTGCCGAAAGAAAGCATACCCGAAAGAACAACGAGCATAAGGGGTTTACACGTGAATATTCTCTTAAGCATTCCGGATTCGCCGGGAGCTTTTTTCTGAGCATCGGGAATCTGGATTCTCTCTTTTGTTTTAAATGTTGCGAGAGTAAATAACGGCATTCCTATTAAGGACATTGAAATTGCCATGACGGCATATTTAACAACATCGGCATTTGCCATGCCTGCAACAAAGTAGCCCACAATAATGGGAAGTGCTACTGTAACTGCTGAACCGATACCGCCCACAGTTTTGCCGTAAGAAATGATGTTACCGCGCTCTTTGGGGTTAGGGGTCATAACGTTTGGCATACTCCAGAAAGGAACGTCACTTGCTGTATAAATCATACCCCATGCCACATAAACAACCGCAACAAATACATAGAGCCATATTGACTTGTTTTGTGTATCAAAGCCCGGGTTTACAAACATCAAAATGGTAAGAGCCGCAATAGGTATAGCGGTTATCAGGGGATAGGGACGCATTCTGCCGAATTTGGTTGAACGCCTGTCAACAATCATACCCATCATAGGGTCGTTGATAGCATCCCACACACGGGCAAGAAGCATAAGCATAATAACGAACATTGCATTGAGAGAGAGAACGTTCATATAATAGTCAGTTATGTAGCTTGACATACAACTGTAAACAAGACCCTGACCCAATGCAGCAATAGCATAAGCGCGGACTTCTTTTTTAGGGACGAATTTTTTATCCGCCGATTTAACGGCATCTGTTTTAGCCATAGTTACCTCCGATATATAAATAAAGATAAATAAAGATTAACACATTTAAAAATGTTTTTCAATTGATTTTAAAGATATGTATGTTACAGAGACTGTTACCATCTGTTTTCCACGTATTCGCAGAAAGAGAAAAGGTCGTTAATATCAATTTTTTTGCCGTCGTCAAGGATAACATTTCCGTTCCATACGCCGAAAACCTGATGGCAATTCATTCTGCCGACTTTAAAATCCACGTCTGTGTGGTTGTCCAAGGTCGGTGTCATTGTCATATTGAATCGGCCGTCTTCGGAAATGAATTTCCAAGGCTCAAGAAATCTGCCTTTAGGGAAGGATTCCACATCTACGGCACCGAATTTATGTACTTTTCCGTCATAAAAAATACAGGTTTCGGTTGCGTTGCTTTCATCGCCGATTGCCCAGGTTATTTCAAAACCCAGAAGATGCCTTTCACCATTTTCGTCGGTTATATATTTATTACCGCTGCCCCAATACCACACCATTTTATGAACAGTGTTGACTCTGCCCCAATCCATTGTACAGAAGGCAGACTCTTTTGAAAACTCATAAACATAATCGCCGAAAACATATTTGCCTTCACAAGGCATACACATCTGTTTTGTGGTAAGGAAATATTTTGTTTTATCCTCTTTGAAGGGGAAAACAGTTGTAATATTTTCAAGACCTTCGGGAATTTCCATACGGACATTTACTTCAACGGGCTTTCCTTTGTAAGAGCCTTTATAAAATAGAGTTCTTTCTGTTTCTTTAGTGTCAAAATCGAATTCGGTTTTTCCTATTTTATCCTTAAAACGGTTAGGAATATCACCTTTTGCAGGGGGAATGTGTTTATTACTTCCAAGGAAGTATTGCATTGAATCACAAATTACTTCTCCTGTCTGAAGATTGACGAGCTTTGCACCGACGTATCCGCCAACGGTGATGTTTGCAAAGCTTATTAGCACCTGCATTTCATTGCCTACGTGAATGGTATAAAAATCCCATTCCTTTCGGCTCATTATACCCTTTTTAACGTGATCCCTGTTGTATTCAAAAACATTTTTTCTTGCCCAGCCTTTAGCCAGAAGCGTTCCGTCAGGAGCAAGCAAAGGGGTATTTTCGGTGTATTCGGTCTGTTTTGATTTTTCTGCCCAATCTTTAAAAGGTACGTAGGTTCTTTTAATTTCATTACTCATTTTTATTCACCCGCACTTTCATTATCTTTTTCAATGTTAATTATATCAAGCATCAGGAACAAAAGCAATAAAAATTGAAAGGATTATGTTCGGCTTCACCGTGGGGCTCATACCCGATTATTTTATTTATACGGAAAAAACTATGCAACTTAATGCCTGTAAAATGCAACTTACCTTCAAGTGTATTGTAAATATAAAAAGCATTTGCTAAAGTGAGATTACAGGAGGCGGTAAATATGAAATCTATTGAAATTAAAAACCTTACTAAAAAGTATGATGATTTTACTGCGGTGGATAATATTTCTTTTTCTGCTTCGCAAGGAGAGTTTATCGGATTTTTGGGAGTCAATGGTGCAGGTAAATCTACTACCATAAATATAATGTCAACGTTGATGGCACCCACGGACGGGAATATTAAAATATGCGGATACGATTTTTCGCAGGATGCACACACAAGAAAAAGTATAGGTGTTGTTTATCAGGAAAATGTACTTGATGATTTATTGAGCGTTAAAGAAAATCTGGTTTGCAGAGGTGTTCTTCACGGCTTAACAAAGAAACAGGCACAGGAAAAAGCAAACGAATTATGCAAGACCTTTGGAATTGATGGCATACGTAAGAAAAAATACAAGTATCTCTCCGGCGGACAAAAAAGACGGTGTGAAATTGTTGCGGCTCTTATGCATACTCCGAAGATTCTTTTTCTTGATGAGCCGACCACAGGTCTTGATCCGGCGGCTCGTATTGAGGTTTGGAATACAGTAAAAATGATGCGGGAAAAATCCAATATGACAGTTTTTCTTACAACTCATTATATGGAAGAAGCGGCAGAAGCAGATAAAATAATAATTATAGATAAAGGTCGATTGATTGCACAGGGTACACCCTCAAGTCTTAAAGAAAAATATGCTTATGATTGTCTTAAGATTTACACAGAGGAAAGTATCGATGATATTTTGAAAAATACGGAATACCAAAAACAAGGAAGACAAATAACAATCAAGTTAGAAAATACCAATGATGCAATCTGTATTCTGAATAAATTAAATAACAGGATTGAGAGCTTTGAAGTAATACAAGGTACTCTTGATGATGTTTTTATAAATGCTACGGGAGGTTTATTATGATACAGTACACACAATTAGTAAAAAGAAATTTGTTGATGTACCTGAGAGACAAAGGCGTGGTCTTTTTCTCACTTCTTTCAATGCTTGTGGTTTTATGTCTTATGGTTTTCTTTTTAGGAGATATAAATATCGGCGTGTTAACGGATGAGCTTTCTGCACTCCCGGGAAGAGATGCTGCCAAGGATGAAGTTGACGCATATCTGTTGATTTTAGCATGGACAATAGGCGGTATAATTCCTACCAATTCGGTTATGGTTACGCTTTCATCATACTCAGCAATGATAAAAGATAAGAACAGCAGGCGCAGTGATGCAATATATACATCACCCGTTAATCGTACCACAATAGCGTTATCTTACATAACCGCCACATGCCTTGCTTCTATCATTATTTGTATCCTTACACTTGCTTTTGCTGAGTTGTTTTTTGTAATTAAGGGTGGCAATATGTTATCATTGGTTTCTCATTTCAGCGTTATTTCTATGATAGTAATTAATTCTTTTTCATATTCCGCTATAATGTATTTGTTCGCCACACTTGTAAAAACAGAGAGTGCATGGAGCGGATTCGGTACCGTTATCGGAGCATTAGTCGGATTTTTCGGCGGTAATTATATGCCGATAGGTCAACTTGCGGAGCCACTTCAGAAAATTGTTAAATGTACCCCTATAATATACAGTACCGTGATGTTCAGAAATGTAATATGCAAAGATACTTTTGATGCGTTGTTCAACGGTGTGCCTAAAGAAATATCAGAGATTTACGGTAATACTATGGGGATAAGCATAACATTATTTGAGCACAATATTTCACCGATTATTTGTTGTGTTATTTCCGTTGTAACCGGTTGTGTGTGTCTTGCATCGGGTATGTTAGTTTTAAAAATAAAGAGAAGGAAAGGTGCAAAATGAAAATTACTATTGAAACACCAAAACCAAACGAAGAAGACGAAATAATCGTGAGATGCCATACATTGGATGAGGATGTAATGTGTTTAATCTGCAGATTGAAGGATGAAAAAAGCAGTCTTACAGCGTATCAGGATAGAGATATCGTAAAGCTTTCGCCAAAAGATATCTATTATTTTGAAGCTGTAGATAATAAGGTGTTTGCCTGCTGTGAAAAAAAGGTGTATGAAATCAAATTAAAATTATATGAAATAGAAGAAGGTTTTTCAAACCGGGATTTTATAAGAATATCAAAATCGATAATAGTCAATTTAAATAAAATTAAATCCGTTTCTCCTATGTTTAACGGGAGATTTGAGGCAAAGCTTCAGAATGACGAGAAAATTATTATTTCAAGGCAGTATGTACCTGTTTTGAAAAAAGCATTAGGAATATAAGGGGGGAAAAGCAATGAAATTTTTTACTGAATTTCTTAAAATGTTTACATATATTACAACCGGTACTGCAATTGCGTTTGCAGTATATACATTGATAGTGGGGTATGATATGGTGGCAGTTTATACGGTTGCTGAAATTCCCCTTGTAGGAATAATTATGTCGCTTGTCACAACCGCAACGATTCAACGGGAGTATTCAACGAACAAGGGACAGATTTTAGCATTTGTCGCACATTATATTTTTGTGAGCATTTCAATGGTTGGGTTAGGTATTCTTTTTGAATGGGTAAGGCCCGTTCCCGTGGAAATTATTTTAATGCTCGGTTGTGTGGCTTTTGTATATGGTTTTTCGTTTGTAATGTTTTTCGTGTCAATGAAAAGAGAGGCGGCAAAAATAAATAAGGCTTTAAAAGACAGGTCGGATTCTTATAATTAATCTCTGAGAAAGTTTTTTAAAAAAATAAAAATATTTACTTTTTACCTAACATTTCCCTTTTCTCGCAGACTATACAGGTGAAAGCATTACGTAATCGCTTGGAGGACTTTATGAAAAAACAGGATTTGCTGAAATATTTTGACGAAACATTGATGGAAAAGCTGTATGGCTTCTGTTACGGGAGAACCGGCGACAGCTATGAAGCGCAGGAGCTTTGTTCGGATATCATATTTGCGTTAGTTAAAGCTGCCAATAGTGATGGTGAAATTATCGACTTATATTCGTATGTATGGCGGGTTGCACATAATGTCTATGCGGATTTTTCAAAGAGCAGAAGACAACGTACAGACAATTTTTTTGAAGGAGACCCGGAAGATGTATTTCATTTTATAGCCGATAAATACAGCGAAGAAGACAGCGATGAATTGCTGGAGAAAGTGTACAGGCGCATTGCTTTTCTTACCAAAGCCTATCGTGAAGTGATGATTATGTTTTACCTTGATGGTTTATCTGTGGCTGAAATCGCAAAAAAACAAAATACGAGCGAAACTGCAGTTCGTCAAAGATTATTTTCAGCCAGAGAAAAATTAAGAAATGAGGTAAATGAAATGTCAGATATAAACAACAGACCACTTGCCCTGGATGAGATAGAGTATGTTATATGGGGAATGGGTGATTTAAAGGGCGGAGACCCACGCAGCGTGTGTACACGTATGTTTTCAAAACATGTTTTATGGCTTTGTCATAAAAAAGCTATGAGTGCCGGAGAAATTGCAGAAAAATTGAATGTTCCTACGGTTTATGTTGAAGAAGAGCTTGAAATATTAACCAAAGGCGCAAACGAAGAATACGGTCTTCTTCGCAGAACCGATAACGGAAGATACGCAATCAACTTTATTTTGTTGGATGAGCACGCTGTGAATAAGGCGCAGGATTTGTATCTTGAACAATTACCACGGATATGCAATATAATTTCACAGTTTATTGAAGAACATAAACAGGCTTATTCGGCTTTGCCGTATCTTAATAAAAAGACGGATATTAATTTAATTTTGTGGCAACAGATATACTTTATAACCAAGACGTTTACCGAAAATGTAGAAAAGGTTTTATATGAAAAGTATTTTGAAAAAACAGAGAAAATTGAGCGTCCTTTCAGTGTGTATGGTTTTGTTGATAATAAGAAAAATTACGGCGGCGGCTGGGATTCTGTAACTGCGGAAAATGTTTGCGGCTTTTCAAAGGTACGACTGGACAATATTTATATAAGCAGAATTAAACAACATTTTGATTGTGGTCTTAATATTTCAAAGGCATCGCCGATTCAGCTTGCTCTGAGAGCAATCGACGGATTGAAAATAAGCACTCTCTCGGAACGGGAAAAAGAGCATGCCGCAAAAGCAATTGAAAGCGGTTATCTGTACAAGGAGAACGATACTCTTTATACGAAGGTTCTTGTAACGTCAACGGAAGACAATAAAAATCTTTTTGATATCAGCAAGGGATTGAATGCAGAAGACTTTGCGGATGAAGCACAGATTATCGCAGAAAAGCTTGCAAAGCTGATAAAAAAGAACGTGCCATATTACTTGCTCGACGAATGGCGTTTTGTAAATCATCTTGCGAGTCTTCCCGTTCTTGATTCGGTTGTTGAAGTTCTTATTGAAAAAGGTACACTTATTCCACCCGAGGACGGAATAGGGGCAGAAGGCTGTTGGTTGAGTGTTTCAAAATAAAAAATTTGAATTTTTTTAAAAATACGATTAACCAATGTAAAGTTAATGGTACTATATGTATGAAAGCTTTCAAAAAGGTACGGTAAAAATATGAAAAGAGAAACAGCTGCTCGGTTGCTTAATGAAAATTTGCAAAACATTTTCGCGTTCAGTGTATCGAATTTGTTTGATAAGCAGGATGCAGAGGATTTGACCAATGATATTATAGTTGCGGTGCTGTCTTCCGTGGAAAGACTTGAATCCGATGATGCTTTTTATGGTTTTATGTGGAAAATAGCAGAAAACACATTGAAAAAGCGCATAAGGAAAAAGAACAGGCACGGCGAAAGGTATAGTTGCGATTTTTATGGTGTGAATTGGGGAACACCCGAGAATAGCATAATTGAAAATGAGGATGTAATGATACTTCGCAGAGAGCTATCCCTTTTATCAAAACAATATCGTGAAGTGACTGTACAATATTATATAAAAAATAAAACCGTACGTGAAATTTCTGAAGAGCTGAAAATCAGTGAAGAAATGGTTAAATACTATCTTTTCAAGACAAGAAAAATTTTGAAAGAGGGCATACAGATGCAAAGGAATTTAGGCGAAAAAAGCTACAATCCCGGAACATTCGGTGTTGATTTCTGGGGCGCAGGAAATAATGGTTACGTATGGCGAACATTTGAGAGAAAGCTTCCCGGAAATATTGTGTTGGCGGCATATGAAAAGCCAATGACTTTATGGGAGTTATCCTTGGAATTAGGCGTTTCGGCAGTTTATCTTGAAGATGAGCTTGATATACTTCTTGATTACAATTTCATAAAAGAAGTCGGTGAAAAGTATCAGACAAATTTTATAATCTTTAAAGAGGATTATGAGAATGAGTTCCGAAAAAATGTGCTGTCAAAACTCTCTTGCTCCGGCATTGTAAAGAATATTACGGAAACTATCGAAAAGCTTTTCGGAAAATACAGAAGGAAAAACCTTGGTGTAGAGCTTGATGATAATAAACTGAAATGGTTTATTGCAAACTACATACTTTTCGGTTATCTGGAGAAATCCGAAGAAGGGTTGTTGTGGGACATAGGTTCATATCCCAGGCTCAGCGAAGATGCCGTAGGATATGTTTTCGGACACGATAATAATTACACATACGGCTATTTTAACGGTACGTATGATTGGAAAAGCTCCAAAAATCCCGCTCATTACAGAGTTATAAATTATAACATAATAGAAAATTGTCAGTTATGGCGGACTAAAAATGGTTACTGCAACGAGATTATTTGTGAGGCAATTCTCGGCAAAGATGTTTCAGCAGATGAAGAGAATCTGGCTTTTTTAATAGAAAACGGTGCAGTTTCAATTTCCGACGGAAAAATGAAAGCTGAATTTCCCGTTATTACAAAAAAAGATAAGGAACAGATGGATGCAGATTTTGCCGATACAATTAAAGCTATAGAGAATTACGCTACAGAGCTTTGTAAGGGTGCTGAAGCGATTTTGAAAAAGCATGTACCGCGTAATTTAGTGAATCAGTGTGATGTTTTGTGCTATATACGTCACAAAACCGATGTTGCGGGAATTCTTATGGAGGAGCTTGTGAAAATAGGATATCTTACAGTACCTGAAGAAAAATGCAACCTCTGCTTTTATGGTATTAATTTAATGTAAAACAACACATAAATTGTACGGAAATATATTAGTGTGTACTCATAAAAATAAAAAGGAGAAAATATATATGTGCACTTCAGAAAAAGAAAATGATTTTAATAAAGAAGTTGTTAATTCAGCTCGCAAGCTGAAAATAAGAATTCAAAATCAAGGCACTGACGGTATGAATATCAGTTTGCCCCTTCAGTTTGTAAAACAAATGGCAAAAATGGGTAACGGAATATCAGGTATTGTTGGTGGCGGTTCTCTCGACAGCGTTGAGTTAGATGAGATTCTTGTTCTTGCTGAAAATGGTGTAACCGGAGAGATTCTTAACATTGTCACGGATGATGGCGGAACCATATCCATCAGCGTAGAATAAACGGCAGGAACATAGAAGTTTTTAAGGAGACAGGGTATGGAAAAGATATTCGTTGACGGAAAACGCTTTGTGGATGAATACGGCAGACACCGGATTTTTAACGGTGTGAATTTTGATGATAAATGCGGAGATAGATTTTGTAATATACATAACAAGGAAGTAATGGAAATTACAATACGCAAAATCAGTCAGAATGGTTGGAATATTATAAGGCTGGGTATTCCGTGGGCGGCTATTGAACCCAAGCCCAACGAGTATAATGAAGAATATATCAATAAAGTTATAACCTTTATGGATTTGTGTGAAAAATACGGAGTTCATATTTTTATTGATATGCATCAGGATTTGTTCGGCGGTTCTGCGGACCAATGGGGCGACGGTGCACCCGAATGGGCGTGCCTGCGTGGTAAAAAGAAAACAAGAAAGTCAAAACTCGTCTGGGCAACAGGTTATTTCTGGGATAAAGGCGTACATAATTGCTTTGATAATTTCTGGGCGGATACCAAGGTCAATGGCGTGGGCTTGCAGACATATTTTATAAATATGTGGTGTCACCTTGCCGAAAGAATCAAGGACCATCCGGCGTTATTAGGCTTCGATTTGTTCAATGAGCCATATCCCGGCAGTGATGGCGGTAAAATTTTCAGAAAACTCATTCTTAATCTCGCTAAAACAGTAATTACCGATAAGCGCTGCAAAAAAACGTGGCTTATAAAGCAGCTTGTTACGGGAAACGCTCACAGAGTTCTTGAACCGTTTGATGACCCGGATTTGTTCCGTAAGGTAACAAAAGCAGGGGATGCGTTGCAAAGAAAATTTGACGAAAAAATATATTCCGATTTTATAAATCGTCTATCCAAGGCTATCAGAAATGTTACGGATAACGGAATCATAATTGTTGAAAGCTGTTATTATACCAATCTCGGCATTCCTTTCTGTATGCCGCCGGTTAATTATGACGGCAATCGAGAAGAGCAGCTGTGCTATTCACCGCACGGGTATGATTTAACGGTTGATACACCCACTTATGACTACGCAAGTAATACCAGGGTCTGGTCAATTTTTGAAGAGAAAAAAAGAACGCAGGATAAATGGAATACACCTATTCTCGTGGGTGAATGGGGCGGATATTGGAAAGGCGAAAGATGGCTTGAGCATCTTAAATTTCTGCTTGGTAAATTCGATGAAAATCAATGGAGCCAGGCGTACTATGCTTATACCCTTGGTGCTTTTGTTTATGGCAGTTTAGATAAGGTTGAGAAAATACTCAAAAGACCTGTTCCGTATGCAGTATGCGGTAAAACAGAAAAATATTGTCATGACAGAGAGAAAAATGAATTTATTCTCAGATTCACGCAGGACAGAGAATATGGTGTACCTACTGTTATCTATGCTCACAGAAATATTGAAAGCATAGAAACAGACGGAGAATATGTAATTGTTCCGTTGGGTGAAAACGGCGAAAGCAGAATTGAAATAAAAACAGGTCCCGGTACACATACTGTTACGGTAAAATTCAGATAAAAGCCTAATCAGAATTTTGGTTAGAGAAAATGAAAGGTCCTCTGTATTATTCTGATGATGCAGAAGACCTTTGTGTTTTGAATTATTAAAAAAGTTTATTGAAAGAAGGTAGCTATAGTGAGAAAAATTTTGGCTGTTATTTTGTGCCTGCTTTTATTTGTCGGGATAACATCATTTCCTGCTTCGGCAGCGGAAGAAATGCCTTTTGAAGTATATCGTATGGTCGAAAGCAACCCAGGTGAATACGGATATATAGACTACAAGTTTGTTGATGAAAAAGGCGAAGAAATTAAAATTGAATATAATAGCTTTGAAGATAATAGCCTTGAAATTAAAAAGGTTGAAGAAAACCTTTATTACGCACCCTTTATCCCGTCTTCATATGATTTAAGGGATTATGGCTATGTCAGTTCTGTCAAATATCAAGGAAGCACCGGAAATTGTTGGGCATTTGCCTGTATGGGTGCTCTTGAAAGTAACAGCATAATGCAAGGCAACAGCGATTTTTCGGAAACTGATTTTTCGGAAACCCACCTTGTGTGGTTCGCCAAAAACAGCAAATCAACGGATGAAAATGACCCCAATTACAATGAAGGAAAAACAGTTGAAAATCCGTATAAGGGAAGTGATGCGGGCGGAAACGCTAATTATGTTATCGCAGCATTGTCCCGTTGGTCGGGTCCGGCAAAAGAAAAAGATTATCCCTTTTATCCCTTCAGATCGGACGCTCTTTCAACTATCGGTAATTATGATGAAAGTGCGCGCTACGACAGGGGTTCAGGGGTTGTTCTGAAATCGGCAGAAGATCTTGTTGATGAAGATGAGATTAAGCAATGGATTATGGAAAATGGTGCTGTTACTGCATCTTATTATTCAAATACAGATTATTATAACAAAACGACCTATGCTTATAATTATCCAACTGATAAAACAGGTAATCATATGATTGCTATTGTAGGATGGGATGATGATTATTCCGTGGATAATTTTCTTCCGGAATACGCTCCGCAAAATAATGGTGCGTGGCTCTGCAAAAACAGTTGGAGCAGTAATTATTGGGGTCTTGACGGATATTTCTGGATGTCATACGAAGATGCCAACGTTAAAGATTTTGTAGGCTTTACCACTCAAAAGGCGGATGATTTTACAAACAATTATACATACAATGCAATGGAATATAGGAGCACCACGACTGCCGGTAATTTACCAAGTGTGGCTAATGTATTTCGTGCTCGTGATTATGAGGTCATTTCGGATGTTGCTACCTATACCATGCAGCCGGATATGAATTTAACCATCAGTATATATAAGGATTTAACAGACGACTATGTAAATCCTACTCAAGGTACTCTTGCAGCATCGTGGCAAACAACCCTGGAAAGAAGCGGTTATCACACGATAGATGTACCGACAGGTGTTTTTCTTGAACCCGGGACGATTTTTTCTGTGGTAATACAAATGCAAAACGATACCGAAAAACCGATAATAGTTTGTGAGGGTAGTTCCACCGGTTATACGGCAAATTCAGGCGAAAGCTTTATTTCGAACGGAACTAATTGGTTTGATACTAAAAAATTAGCATTTACTAATAATGTTTATGTTCAGGCTCTTACAAAATGTGTTCCGGAACAAAAAACACCTGTATATATGAATTTTCTGGACAACCTTATAATTTCACCATCTAATGATATTGAACATCTTAAAGAAAAAACGGGGATTTTCACTAACAGTATTTTTTCAGTTGCTGATATTAACAATAAGGATATAAGCTATTTAGCAACAGGAGCAACTCTTACCGTTACACAGAATAACGGAGAAACAGCTGATTTTACTGTTGTAGTTGAGGGCGATGTTAACGGTGACGGTGTGTGCGATGTGCTGGATGCTGTGATTACCGAGCAAGGTGTAAACGGTCATAGTGTTGCAAGCGAATTAGAAGCATATGCGGCAAACGGCAGTGTTTCCGGTACGATAGATATGGCATCATATCAGAACGTTGTAAATCTTGCATTGTCAAATTGAAAGAGAGAGTAAAATGAAAAAGAAAATTATATTTATAAGTGTTGCTGTTTTTTCGGTTATTTGCATTGCAACGGCGGTTGGATTTGTGTTGAATGAGGTTGTCGGCAATCCTGTTTCAAAAATTCTCGTCAAAAGGTCTGTTTGCGAATATTTAGAAGAGAACTATTCGGATACTGATTTCATAATAGAAAAAGTCGGGTACGATTTTAAAAATATGGAGTATTACGCAAAAATTGTATCCGCGGAAAGTCCGGATGAGTTTTTTTATATAAATACTGATTCTACAGGGGATAATATCGACGATAATTACGATTTGTATTTTGATGATAACGGAGTATATGATATAGGTTCTCAATCGGGTGAAGAAAAATTTTTTATTGATACTTCAAATGATTTTGATTATGACGGACCATTCGGAATTACAACAAATCCCGGTGAGTGTGCTGACAAATTCTTCGTTTACGATAAGGGGCTTGAAGCAATATCAGAGAAAAAGAGCGCGTTGTTCGGCATTACCTACACTAACGAAGAAGGTAATTCGTCGGAAACTGTGGCTGTTGTTTCTGCCGGGTATGATGCCCAATACAGCGAATCTACGGTTAATCCTGTTGAGACTAAAATTATAGCGTCAAATGAAAATTGTGTTATTTTTGAAATCCGTTATCCGCCTGTCGGCAATCCCTGTTCGTATTATTATAATGTAAAAACTAAAGCTTTAATTGAGTTGCAAGATGATTGTGAAAGTTACAGCGGGCATAAATGGTATGCTTCTGATGATATGTTTATTTGTACAACAATGGCTCTTGCCGTTGGCACAAAAATGGATCTTTATGCCTACAATTGGGACGGTGATTTGCTGTATGCACGAAAGGGTGTTCTTTCGGGTTATACCGTTTCTGACGGATGGTTGTATTTTTCAACGGAAGCAATTGAGAATGAAAAAGAAAAACGATGTACTGTTTTTAAAATGAAACCTGACGGAACAGAAGAAAGGGAATACTATTCGGTTTCTGTTCCGATAAGCACCGATTTTGCCGTTTCGGATGATACTATTGTCTGGTGGGAAAACGGTGAACATATAACCTTGAATTTATTTACGCTTGAGAAAAAAACAAACTGACCTGCAGTGCTGTTTTCAAAAGGGTATGTAAGAAAATTAAATGAAAGGGAGAATATCTGTGCCGATATTTACGATAACATTTTGTTCAGTAATTTTTATAATTTACATACTCGATAATTTTATGATAATTCCGAAAACAGAAACAGTTACGTTAAAAGAAAAGCTTCTGACAGGTCACAACAAAGGATACATAAACCAAGCTTTGCATCTTTCTGAAATGAAGATAAAAAAAGGTCAGGTCTGGCGACTTGTTTCTTCAGCACTTCTCCACGTGGGTACTTTGCATATTGTTTCTAACATAGCTGCAACGCTCATTGTCGGATATGCTGTCGAGTCACAGCTTGGTTGGGCAAAAACCGCTTTTTGCTATATCGGTTCTGCATTAATATCCGGTCTGTATATGGCATTTGTCTATAAACTTCATGAGGGTGAAGGTGCATCAACAGGAATTTACGGGCTGATAGCCGTGTTTGTTATGCTTGCTGTAAAAAACGGAACAGTTCTCTTTTCGCCTGTGCCCGTAACAGCCTTGATAATTCTGGCGATATACATAATCGGCGGAATGTTTATGGGTAAGGCTACTGTATGGGAACATATTTCCGGCTTTGCAGGCGGTTTGCTTATGGGTTTGTTTTTGTTGTTTTAGTGTGATATGAATTTAATATACGTGATGAAACGGGCTGTAAAAAACTTTTGTTTTTTACAGCCCGTTTATTGTGTCCCCCCTCCAAAAGCAAAAAACTTTTTGTGTTTTAATAAAATAAACGGTTACGAGGAGAGGGTCTTTTGTGAAAAAAAAGAAAGCACAAAAATTGAATTTATTCAGAGTGGTTTTTCAGACCATGCCTATTATTTTTACGTTTGGTCTCATAATTGCATTTGAAGGGTATGATTTGTATTTTTCTGACTTTGATTTGTCATTAGGTTTTACAGGTTCATTCCTTTTAGCAACATTGGTTTGCTTTGTAGTACAAATTTTCGTAAATGTTAACCCGATATTGAAAAATACAAGGTCAGGGATATTTGTAGGGACAATATTAACAATAGAGCTTATGCTGTTTTTGTTGTTTGCCCAATATCATTTTTGGGTTTCGGCAGTAATTATTGTTTCCATGGTCATTTTTTCGGGATGTCTTACCGGTAAAATTATCGAGGCCAACGAAAGAAAAAGAAAAATAACCGGAAGAGTGAGAAAAAAGTGCAACAGCTGCACTAATGCAATTGTTGCATATTTGCTTTGTTTTGTATTGATATTGCCGGCAGGAATCGGAGTATATGAAGAATACTACAAGTATTCATTGTCTGCGGAAGAATGGAGCAAATTTGTTGAGTGGTTTAATGAGGAGGATGAAAAAACAGAAGAAGCTCAAAAACCCACATTGCCGTACGAAGACAAACTTGCAGGATTGAATGATTGGGACTCTTTGAGTGTTGCTGAAAAGGAGAGACTTATCAGAACAGTTGCACTTATTGAAAAGGATGAATTAGGAATAAGCAATGAAGTGGAAATTACTGTTTTTACTGAAAAAATGAATGATTCTACCTGCGGTTATTACGAGGATTCATCTAAAGAAATTTTTATTAACTATAAGTATCTGAATGAAGGCGATATGAAAGCTGTTCTTAAAACGATTCTTCATGAAATGCATCATGCTTTTGTGCATTATACGGTTGAAAATATTGATTATGAGTCTGAGTTTGTTAAAGAAAATTTTTATTATAAGCAGGCTTGGGCTTGGAAGGAAAATACTGAAAACTATATATCTGCAGAAGAGAGTTTTGAGAAGTATAAAAATCAACCTATTGAGTCAGATGCAAGAACCTACGCCGAAGAACGAGTAAATTATTATTTGCAATACATAGAGAATAATGATGAATGAAGGGAATATTTTCTCAAAAAAGGCTTTTTATGTACCCCCCTCGGAATTCAAAAAAATACCGGTGTAAACTATATAACATAAGATAAAGAAAGGATCAGTGGTTATGGTACACTCAAGAGACCGGCCTGTGGCATTCAAGCCTGCCGATAAAATTTAAAAACAAAAAATGACAAAACTTTGGAGGAAAAAGTTATGGCAAAGAAAATCATATCAGTAGCACTTGTCATTGTTACAATTTTCAGTACCCTTGCAATAACAGCAAGTGCGGCTTCGTATTCAACAGGTAAATGGGCAATCGCAAGCAGCTCGGGTTGTAATGTAAGAACAGGTCCGGGTACAGGCTATTCAAAAGTCGGTGCTGCATCAAAAAATGTTACATTTACAGTAAGTAAAGTTAACGGAGATTGGGGTTATACCTCGAGTGTCAAGTGTGTTAATGGGTACAAAAGCGGCTGGATAAATCTTGACAATTGTACTTATAAAGGCTCGTCAAGCAATAGTTCAAGAGCAACATATAATGATGTTTTTGCATCGCTTAAAGGCTCAGGCTATTCTCTTTCTCAGGCAAGGAATTCGGAAGCAACGAGCTTTAAAAAAGGTGATTTTGTCTATGTATGGGGATGGCTCCATGATGCAAACAGCAAGCTTTATAAGACATATGGCTCAGGCACCTGTAATATGACACTTTCAATTTATCGTCCCGATGGTTCTTGTGCTCATACATACACATACAAGAACAGTGATAACAACTGGATTGGTTGCAAACTTGACCGTACAGGTACATGGAAAATTCAGTCAAAAATCACAGGCTCTCTTAACGGAACAAACACCAGAACAATCACGGTAAAAGAAGGTTCATCAACTGCATATTACACACTTTCCTACAATGCCAACGGCGGTTCGGGCGCGCCTGCTTCACAGAGAGTAAAAGCAAATACAGGGTTTTACCTTAGTTCTGCTAAACCCACTCGTTCAGGTTATACTTTTCTCGGTTGGTCGACAAATAAAAATGCGACAACTGCATCATACGCTCCGGGAAAGGGTGTCAGAATCAGTAGTAATGTTACGTTGTATGCAATATGGAAGAAAAATGCTACCGTTAGTCCTACAAGCGTAAGTCTTAACTACACATCTTATACAATGAATGTGGGTAATACAAAGTACTTGACCGCAACGGTTTATCCATCAAACGCAAGCAATAAAACTGTTTATTGGTCATCAAGTGACAGTCAGGTAGTTACTGTTTCAAATAGCGGCAAGCTCACAGCGAAAGGCCCCGGTGTTGCAACCATCACAGCAAAAACAAGCAACGGAAAAACCAAAACTTGTAAAGTGACTGTAAGAGGTATTGATATAACAGGCGATATTCTTTACAGCCATCCTACGGTAGGCGACGTTTATTATCTCGGAGCAAAGGCTTATCCCGCAAATACAACCGAATTCACATGGTCATCTTCAAACAGTAAAATTATCAGCATCAGTTCAAGCGGAAAGCTGACAGCAAAAGCCGCAGGTACTGCAACAATTACTGTTAAGACAAGCGATGGCAGAAGCGAGAGTATTAAAATAAGTGTCAGTTCGAAAAATACCTGGCGCACAGGAAATTTTGATAGTGGTTATACAGCAAAGGGCTACACTACAGTTACCCTTAACAGGAATGTAGGAGACGCTAAAATCAAGATTTATACATATGATGCTATGGGCTATAAGACCGGCGGACAGATTCACGTTACCTTAAGAGACTGGAAAGGAAACTGGATTTGTGAGTTTGATGCTAAATCAGGTGATACTCTTAATCTCGGTGATAATTACGGAGAGTACAGAGTTTACATTGCTAAGAAAAAGTATCCTGATACTATAATCGGTAATAGCGATAATTTTATTAATGTTGGTAAATGTCAGTCCTGGGCGATTAATTGCACAAAAAATTGTTATATCTAAAATACTAAAACTAACAAAATAAAGGCAATGCTCCAATCGGAGCATTGCCTAACAATAAAAGGAGTAAATCAATATGGCAGAAGAAAGAAAATGTTTTAAATGTATCTATTGTGAAAGAGATTGGGGCTCAAATTGGGGTTGGTATTGCACTCGAAAGAGAACCCATGTAAGACCTGATGATTATTGTGGATACTTTGATTTAAGGTAAAATACATTTTTACTATAAGGTGTTCGTTATAAAGATACAAAATATAAAGGAGTAAATGCACATAATAAGGAGGTTATTATAATGAGCAAATGGACAGTTGAAAGAATCAAAGCGTTTTACTCGCAGCTTAATGAACGTTATGGTTTGAATGTTAATCCTAATATTATAGTACAAGAAAAATACAAATATCCTATGTGCAGACGAGATTTTAATAATCTAGTTTTTGTGCCGGAATTTTTTAATCACGAGCATTTATCTGAGGATACACGAAGAATGTTATTATTATGTTTTTATTCGTGCTTCCATCTGGATAAGAATAAGGACGGATATCTTGATATCAATCCCGGCTTCCTTGCAAAAGGAATGTGTGATGATTTAGGCTATAAATATGTATCGGATTCCGAACTTCAAGCAAACGAAAGAAGAGTCAGACGTATGCTCTATGATGATGTAGAGAATGGTTGTTATTTCAGCATTGGACATCAGCTGCGTGAAAGTGCGTTCAGCAGTTATGAGGTAGTTGACATCAGCGTGACTCCGGCTGAAGTATTAGTAAAAGTTAAGCCTATTGGGTGTCACCTTGGAGAACCCGAAAAAACCTTTACTGAAGAAGAGCTTTTTGAACGTTGTTGCAATTTCTTCGATTTTGAAAACTATAAAATTGATATGAGAAGAAATCTCTATATTATTTCAGGACCTTCAGGTGCAGGAAAAAACGAGGTCTTCAATCAGTTGAAAAAACAGTGTCCTGAAATTAATAAAACGGTATCTGTTACTACAAGAAAGCCGAGAAGTAATGAAAAAGAAGGAGTAGATTATTACTTTGTTTCAAAAGAAGAGTTCTATGATTATCAAATGGACAGCTCACTTGTAGAGAATGAATTGTTTGATTGCAATTATTACGGAACCTTTTTTTCAGAAGTTGAAAGACATCCGACAGACAAACCTCTTTTTCTTATTGTGGATGTGAGAGGCAGGAGAAATGTTCTTACACATTATCCCATGGCAAAAACAATCTTCATAGAACCGCCTTCTATAGAAGAGTTGGAAAAACGTATAAGAAGCCGAGGCGAAAATACCGAAGATGAAATTGAGCATAGATTAACAGTTGCAGTCGATGAGATAAAGCAGAAAACTCAATTTGATTACGTGTTGATCAATGGTAATGCGCAAGACTGTGCACGACAATTAAACAATATTATCAGTAAAAAGCTCAGGTGATTAATAGTTGATTATTTATAAGTTATATTGTAAAATTATTAAATAAGAACGAGGTTATTAAAATGGTTTATGTTACGTCAGACCTTCATGGTTTTCCGTTAGAAAAGTTCAAGAAGTTTCTTAACAATGCAGGTTTCCGTAAAGAAGATACTTTATACATTCTTGGTGATGTTTTAGACAGAGGGCCGTACGGCGTTGAGATTTTAAAGTGGCTTATGCAGAACAAAAATATACAGCTTATACTCGGCAATCACGAAAAAATGCTTCTTGAATGTGACTTTCCTGACGAGATATCTGAGACTACGCTTGCCGGGTTGAAGGGCTCAAGGTTGGCTTCATACAGAACCTGGGTTGCAAATTCAGGTGGAGTTACAATGAGCTCTCTTCTTTCGACAAGAGATAGTGAGATAAAAGGTATTTTAAAGTATCTTAGAGAAGCTCCTTTATATAAAACCATAACAGTAAACGGCAAAGAATTTTGGCTTGTTCATAGTGGCTTGGGTAACTTTGAAAAGAACAAAAAGCTATCAGATTATTCACCCGTAGATTTACTTTGGACAAGACCAAGCCTTAATACGCGATATTTTGATGATATTACAGTAGTGTTTGGCCACACACCCAGTGTATGTTATGGGAACGAATATCTTGGCAAGATTGTCAAGACAGATACTTGGATAGATATAGATGTCGGCGTGGGCATAGGACAAGAGCCTGTCTTGCTCAGGCTTGATGATATGAAGGAGTTTTATTATAAATATTGCTTTTGATTTTTAAGTCTTAAAGGAAGTGCTGTTATGAAAAATGTTATAAAAATATTTTTAGCATCATCAATAGTTGAGTTTGCAAATGAACGAATGGCTATTGAGAATTTTATTCGAAATATTAGTGATAAATTTGAAGAAAACTATGATGTTAAAATTCAGCCTTTGTTATGCGAAAATTTTGATGATGCATACTCAAAAATAAGAAAACAGGAAGAATACAACGAAAAGATTCGTAATAGTGACTTGTGCTTTTTCATTTTCTTTACAAAAGCCGGTGAATATACAAGAGAAGAATTTGAAGTTGCCCGTAAGAAGTTTGAAGAAACGGGTAAGCCTAAGATCTATACATATTTTAAGGTCATAAAAGATGAAACAGCCGAACAAAGTCTGTATGATTTTATGAATGAGCTCGATAAAAAATTCGGACACTATTATGGTACATTTGAGCATATTGATACAGTTAAAATGAGAATACTTTTAAGCTTAAGCAATATGGAAATGGATTTTCCTGAAATTAAAGTTCAAAATGGTGAATGTGTTGTAGACGGAAAATCAATTATGTCGATTAATAACGTGTCTGAGTTTGCAAACAACAGCAGATTAAAAAGTATGGAAATAGAGCTAAAGAAATTGGAAAGCTATGTTAGAAAGGCTGAGAGTGAAGCACCGAAAGAAACCGATGATATTAATGAATTGGAACACGCAAAAAACAAGATAAGAACATTAAAAGAAAGTATATCTGTTTTGCAGGAAAGAATATTTAAGGTATCGGTGGATATGAGCTGCGATAAAGCATTTAATAAAATGTCGGAAAGACAAAAAAGAGCATACAGATTGTTTGAACAAGGCGATTTGTACGGAGCAATAAACGAACTTCCGTCCGAGGAAATTATGGCAGACTTTATACGTGCGGAACAAATGTATTTAAGTGCAATTGAAGATGAGGCCCGAAAGTGCATAAAAGACCAGCTATTGGCTATCAGGCTGATGGAACAAAATATAGAGATATCATCAGCCGCAGAACAAAAAATTATTGAAAGATATAAGTTGATTGTTCCTATAATAAAAAAATATAAGATAGAAATTGACGGATTATATGATTATATGATGCTTCTTGACAACAATATTTTTGTTGATGACAAGGATGAATTGCTTCGAATTGCTAAGGATTTATTTGAAATATATATTGAAAACCCTTCATATAGGACGTCGTTATTCGGTATGTACGATACTTGCAATATTATTGCAGAAAACTTAAATAAAGATGATCCTGAAATAGATTATTATACCTCATTGGCGGTGCAGTCTTTGGACGAGTTTCTGGAGAATGCTGCAGATAAAAATAGTTTTTCTTATGCGCTTGATTGTATGAGAGCCGCTGAAGTGCCGCAAATCAGCGATGAAAAGTCTATACACCTGTACGAAAAAGCCATATCTGTTTTGGAAAAACTAAAGGCTTCATCAGATGTGAAAGAACAAATCGCTTTTTGTAAAAATCAAATAAGATTACTTTTAGGTTGAAAGACGGGAGAAAATAAAATGAGTGAAAATTCTAATAACATTATTGTTCTTAAGGACGAAAAAGGAAACGATGCAGAATTTGAATTTCTTGGCATTGTTGAGTATGAGAAAGAAAACTACGTAGTTCTGCTTCCTGTTGAAGAAAGCGACGAAGCCGGTGTGGTTGTAATTCTTAAAATTGAAGAAAATGACGATAAAGAATCCTATATAAGTATTGAAGACGAAGATACGCTTCTGGCTGTATTCAATATCTTCAAAGATAAATTCAAAGACGAATTTAATTTTGTTGATTAAATAAGCTTGTTATAAAATTACGAAAGATTTAATCCTGTCCTTGCTGTTAGTTTTTTTAACTATGCGATTTTTACACAAGAAGAGAGATATTTTCAAAAGGCTCTCGCTCTTGCAAAAACAATGCCGGACGATTTCTATTGTAAACAAATAATTAATGCTTTAGAGGGTGAATAATATTAACCATTCAAATATTATCGATGCAAACGGCAAAGGCGATTTCTTTCTTTTAACTTATATATTTGCCGAGCACGAGTCTTGTGTTGATGATATTCCCGTATCGACAGAATTGGTTGAAAAATAATGTTCGATTTTTGAAATGGCGGACACAGCAATTAATAATCACTAGTTGTACACCATAAAAGTCAAATAAAACGAGTTGTTGAGAGAATAAGGTAAATTACCTTGTTCTCTCATTTTCATAAAAAAAACAGAAACCCGAATGAATCGGATTTCTGTTTTTGGTGCAGAGAATGGGACTTGATGGGCTCTGCCCATCATTCGCTACGCGAATACCCGATTTTCGGTTTTACAACTATCTGCATAATAATATAGAAAAATGGCTTTGTCAAGACAATAATAAGATTATTTCTGATGCCCAACAGTTTGCTATTTTTTTATATATCGTTGGTTTCGGCTGTTGGGTTTGTCGGGTTCAGTCATAATAACAAAACCGTCACTGATTGCAGGATTAAGATAATTCTTTCTCAACGCTTCTTTTGATTTCAATCCTAAAAGAGATAAAATTTCATTTGCTGTATATGGTGTATCAAATTCCATTACATTAAGGAGCTTTGTAACATATTCGGAAATGTTGCTTCCCGGCGAAGTAATAGAACTGCCAACCTCATCAAGAATTGTATTTATCTGTTCTAATATGAATTCAATAAACACTGTACTTGTTCCGTCTATATGGCATTTTGAAATAGCGTCATAATAACCGCTTTGGAATTTTTCTATCTGGCTTTCTATAGGGATGAATTCAAAAATCGGTTGCCATTTTGCAAGAATTGCAGAATGCCAGAGCCTTGCCATTCTTCCGTTACCATCTGTAAAGGGATGAATAAAAACAAATTCATAATGAAAGACTGCAGCAAGAATTAAAGGATGAACTGTATCTTTATTTTTTCTCATCCAACTGAACAAGCTTTCCATTTGTTCAGGAACAAATTTTGCAGGTGGCGCCATAAATATGCATTTATCCCCTGCAAAAACACCTTCTTCACCAAGGCGGAAGTCACCACTCATATCCACAAGATATTTTGTCATAATCCCGTGAAGGCGTTTCAATTCTTTAATGCTATATACATCAACAGTTGATATTTCATCATAAGCGGCATAAGCATTTTTCACTTCTTGGATTTCTTTTTCTGCACCAAGAACAGTCTTGCCGTTGATAACATTCTTAACTTCACCCAATGAAAGAGAGTTAGCCTCAATTGCAAGGGATGAATGTATGGATTTGATTTTATTGTTTTTTCTCAAATGTGGCTTTGAATCAAGATTACTGCGTTCTGTAACTCTGCCGATTTTTTCTGAAATTGATGCAACAAGGCTCAGAATTTTATCTGTAATCTCATATGGTGGTGTATAACCGGACATAAAAACACTCCATTTAACTTGCTTATTATCTTGCTTATTATCTTACCACATTTGATGTGAAATATCAATAATTTAATGTGAGTATTAATTATTTGCTCTTTTGTCAAAAAATTGTACTGCTATAAACAAAGAAAACAGCAGTGGCAAAAATCCCTGCTTTAGCTGGGGCAAGCAGAGCAGCCGGCTATCCGCCAACCGCAGAAGCCCGAACCCACTTTTTAATAATCCACTCAACAAATAAAAAAGCCCAAAGCCTTAATATATGAGGCTTTGAGCGATTTTGCGGGTTAACAACCTATATCTAAAGATCCTATAAGGGCGCAGTGCTCACCACCATAAAGACGGTACAATGCATTCTACAAGGCTAAAGATGAGCCGATTACTCATTATGTGGAATAACTAGAAAATCAATAACACCATCAGGCTCATAAGCAATAAGTTCGGCTACTTTACCCTTTGCC
The DNA here is from genome assembly GCA_017461235.1 of Clostridia bacterium. GTDB lineage: Bacteria > Bacillota > Clostridia > Oscillospirales > Acutalibacteraceae > DTU089. The sequence goes on from JAFTYU010000042.1 coordinate 160,787, forward strand.
CATTTGCTTCTGCCATCAAGCCAATTTGCTCTGTCAAACTCGCCTAAGGTTATTGCCGCAATGTAGTATTGGCAATCACTATGTACTGTATCAAGAGTATCCATATAATCTTTCAATTTGTGAAAATCATAATAGACTAAATTTTCAACATGGTGGCAATTCCTTGATTTATATTTTAACTCAAAAATAGCAACAATTTTGTCTGTCTTTGTATCAACGACAACCATATCAGGAGTATAGTTCAATGCTGAAAAACCGTAATGTGTACACTCTGTAAAAATGCAAAAATCCTCAAGCTCAGGTGTTTTTTCAAAACAAGTACGAAGATAAAAATACAAAACATTCTTTAAAGTATCTTCATTTAAAATAAGATTACGGTCGTAGTCATCAGCAACATCTTCTATCCATATCTTTTTTATAGTTGTATCAAGTTTTTTAATTTTTCTGTTCATTTGGTTGTGTTTCCTTTTCGCTTAATACTTCTTCAATATCAGTTACATGCTTGATTTCTATTATATTTTTAGATGACTTACCGCCTACCCTAACCGGATTTTTATCATTAGTCCATCTGTATATAAGAGAGTTTTTATTTGCCTTTTTCTTTTTCATAATATTTTGTCCAATCAAAATTTTCTTCATTATATCATATCTAAACTACAAAAACAATCACCATACATAAAAGCAATAAATCCGAGCCCCTCTCCCAAAAGAAAGAGGTTCGGATTATATTGATTTGGTGCGGGAAAAGGGACTTGAACCCTCAAGAACTTACGTCCATATGAACCTGAATCATACGCGTCTGCCAGTTCCGCCATCCCCGCATATTAACTTTTTTAGCGTGATTTTAATAACTATTTTATCACTGAATTTGACAGCTTTCAAGCCCTTGCACTTAGGATAGGTTACCTGAATCTAGCGCGTCTGCCAATTCCGCCACCCCTGCATATTTAGTGAATAATGAATAATTTCGGGGCACTTTGTGCCGACTGTAAATAAAGTTGTTTTAATGAAAATTTATCATCCCTGTTTCAGCTTGCAGAAATAGGGAGGGGGACCGCGATAGCGGTGGTGGGTAGTTCTCTTTCGTTTTTTCACTTAAAGAGAGAACGTACAACGAATTCTACCACACAAATCCTTCAATGTCAACAAAACTGGAAGGATTTACCCGTTAAGTTCGTTTTTAAATTCAGGCATTATATATTTAGTCGTTGTCATAAACATAACTTTCATTTCGCCGTAGGAATATTCATTAAGGGAATGTGTTTCACTTGCACGTTTTGAGTTGAGATTTTTATCTATTGAGTATATGGATATAAGAGAGCTTTCATCGCGAATAAGCTTACCGTTACTGTCTTTTGAACCGTCAAATTCAAGAACAATATTGCCGTCATTGTCAGGTACTGTGTAAAGTGCAACGAGATTTTCGGGATTTACTCCGTATTTTGTCACGATTGCTTTTATATATTTATTGTCAGCATTGTCGCTGAATGCCATTTCACCTGTTTTTTCATATGTTTTTTCGGTTGTCGGTTGTTGGATAGGTTGTGTAACCGTAACAACTGCGTCAGTTTGTTGCGGAATATCGGTTTGCGGTGCGTTTGTGATATCTTCAGTAAAATTACTGCTTGAAGGGGGAAGTGTTTCAACATTGCTTTCATATAATGAAATGTCAACCTGTTCGGTCTGATATACGTACCCCTGTGTTGTTGGGGCTGCGGTTGTATTGTAGCCCACATCATTATCGGATAAATTAAATTGCTCTGTTTTAGTACAAGATGTCAACAGCGCAAGCAAACCTGCAATGACAAGTATTTTAACAATATTTTTATTCATCCGTTGCACCTCACATAAACTTCTATACATTATCTAATATACCACAAAATACTACACATTGCAATTAAACTTCTTGCAATTTTTACTTATAAATAGTATCATTAATATGTATAACTATGTGGAGTGAATCCTGACGGGAGGTATGTATATGTATCTTTGTCCTGAACCTAAAACTCTTGAGCTCAAAGGTGGATATTATCGTTTTGAAGCAGGTACTCAACCTGCGGTTAAAACAAAGATTACACCTTTACTTGCACAAAAGGAAAGTTATCGCATCATTATTGATGAAAACGGTGTGGGTATTGAGGCTGCCGATGAAGCAGGCATATATTACGGTAAACTTACGTTAAAGCAACTTCTTATGAATTACAGGGGATGTCTTCCGTATCTTTACATATATGATGAGCCCGAGTATTATTACAGGGGTTTTATGATAGACAGTTGCCGTCACTTTTTTACTGTTGATGAAATCAAAAAGATGGTCAACGCGGCAGCACTGTTTAAATTTAATAAATTTCATTTTCATCTTTCAGATGACCAGGGCTTCAGAGTTGAGATAGATTCTTACCCGAAGCTTACAACCATAGGTTCCGTCAGACCTTCTTCTGATTTCGGCAGGGGTGAAAATGATAAAACACCTTACGCATTTTATTATACCAAACAGGAGCTCAAGGAAATTGTGGAATATTGCCGCGAAAGATATATTGAAGTTATACCTGAGTTCGATATTCCCGGTCATACAAGTGCGGTGCTTGCTTCATATCCGGAGCTTTCCTGCACCGGCGAAAGCATTGAGCCAAAAACAACGGCAGGCGTATTTACGGATATTCTTTGCGGCGGCAATCCCGAAACACTTAAAATGATTTATGCAGTCATTGACGAAATGTGTGAAATATTCCCCGGAAAGTATTTTCACATAGGTGGTGATGAAGCCCCTAAAAACAGGTGGAATGTCTGCACAAAATGTCAGAATAAAATTAAAGAACTGGGTCTTAAAAATGCAGAAGAGCTTCACGGTTGGCTTGTTAATGAAGTTGCGTTTCATCTGAAGAAAAAAGGTAAAAAAACGATTTGCTGGAATGAAGCCGTTCGGGCAGGTAACGTTGACCACGATAACGTAACTGTTGCGTGGTGGTTAGATTCAACCAAAGCATCTCTTGACTGGGCAAATTCAGGAAACCCCGTGATTGTTGAAAGCTTTACTCCCTACTATGCCGATTATCCTTACGGTATGCACTCCCTAAAAAGCGTGTATCTCTATAATCCCCGAAAAATCAAAGGAATGACTTCGTTGGGAGCATCATCTGTTGTGGGGATTGAATCACCCGTATGGACAGAATACATAAGAGATTTTGCAACTCTCGGTAAAATGTGTTTTCCAAGATGGCTTGCAGTTGCTGATACCGCCTGGAACGGTAACGATAACAAGAATTATGCTAAATTTCTCAAAGATGTTGTATTTTTCTGCGAAATCTTAAGAGAGTACGGCATAACTGCGGCGAGCGAAAAAGAGTGGAACATTCTCCCCCACGGTAAATTGTCTCAGACAGTAGGCTTTTTCAGAAACTCGTTGACGAAAGATTTTGTAAAACAATTATTAAAAAAGGACGAAAAATAATGGTCAAATATTCCGTTATAGGAACATCGTGGATAACGAACTCCTTTATAGATGGGGCAAAACTTACAAAAGAATTGTTTCTTGACGGGGTGTATTCCCGTTCCAAAGAAAAGGGCGAGAAATTTGCGCAGGCAACAGGAGCGGCAAGGGTCTTCAATAATTTTACGGAGCTTCTTTCTTCGGACACCGATTTGGTTTACGTTGCAAGTCCCAATGTTTGCCACTTTGAGCAATGCAAGGCTCTTATTGAAAACAAAAAGCACGTTATATGCGAAAAACCGATTACAATAACACTTGAGCAATTCCGTGAGCTTTCTGCTCTTGCGGATGAAAACGGCGTAATTTATTTTGAAGCTATAATGTATATGCACTCTCCGGCGCGCAGAATTTTAAAAGATGCAGTTGGGAGGCTGGGGAATATAAGAAGTGCAACCTTTGATTTTTCACAGCTTTCTTCAAAATATGCGGCGCTCCGAAACGGCGAATTGCCTAACATTTTTAATCCCGAAATGAAAACGGGCGCTCTTAACGATTTGGGTATATATTGTGTGTATCCTGCGGTGGATTTGTTCGGTGTTCCCGAAAAAATTGTTCCCATACAGCATTTCCTTCATACAGGTGCGGACGGTTGCGGCAGTGCGGCTTTCTGCTATAAAGATAAGCTTGTTACAATAATTTATTCAAAGGTTGGTCAAAGTCGTTCACCTTCGCAGATAATGGGTGACGAAGGTACGATAACCGTAGGCAGTATTTCACAGACTGATAATATATTTTTATATAATAACAAAGGTGAAAAAACAGAGCTCGTACCTGACATTGATAAAAAATTTCATATGGGTAATGAGGCTAAAAGTGCCTATGATTTTATAACGGATTTTGAAAACAACAAGGACTTTTATTTTGAGTGTAGAGAAATAAACGAAAAAGTCCTTTATTGTATGGAAAAAATGAGGGTGGAAAATGTTTGAACAAGAGTTAAAAGACTTTTTGCTTTCAAAGGGTGTCAGTGACGTAGGCTTTTCATACATTGACAATTCTGATACGGGCGAGCTGAAATATGCGGTGAGTATAGTTGTCCGTTTGTCGGATGCAATTATAAATGAAATAGGCGATGAACCCACACCTACATATTTTAACCACTACCGCAGTGTAAACGCATTCATTGACAGGATGTTGTTGGAAACGGGTCTCTTTTTGCAAAGCAAGGGCTATAATTATATAACCGTTGCCGCATCACAGAGTATGCCGGGCACTCCTTTTAACGGTAGGTATTCTCATAAAGAAGCGGCGCATAAGGCAGGACTTGGCGGTATAGGTAAAAACTCTCTTTTCATTCATAAAAGCTATGGTACAAGAGTTCGTTTGGGTACAATTTTTACTGATTGTCCGCTTGAAGGTGACGGAGAATTTACCGAGAATCTTTGCACAAATTGCGACAGATGTGTTAATGCTTGTCCGTCGGGAGCCATTTTAGGAAAGCCTTATGAAAATGGCGTAAAACGAGAAGAAATATTTGCCGCTGAAGCTTGCAGTCAATATATGAAAAAGCAGTTTCAGCATATCGGCAGAGGCGCAGTTTGCGGTATATGTATGAAGGTTTGTCCTTATAATAAAAAATAACAGGTGATATTATGGCAAAAATACTTGTTGCTGACGATGAAGAACTTATAAGAAAGTTAATAGGCGATTGTCTTTCAAAAAGCGGTCATACCGTGTTTGAAGCAGCGGACGGGGAGCAAGCATTAAAGATTTTCGACTCTGAACCTGACCTTGATCTTGCTATGCTTGATATAATGATGCCCGAGATTGACGGTTGGCAGGTTTGTCGCAAAATACGTGAAACAAGCGGTATGCCTGTTATGCTGGTGTCTGCGCGCTCACAGGATTTTGACCAGATAATGGGTTTTGAAAGCGGTGCGGACGATTATGTTACCAAACCGTTCTCTCTTGCGGTTTTAACAAGACGCGTGGAAACACTCCTGCAAAGGGGTGCAGTTCAGTTGCCTAAAAACAACGGACTTAATGAAGGGGATATAAAAATAAAGAACCTTCTCATAAAAACGGATGCTCACGAAGTATATCTTGACGATGAATTGATAGTGTTGACTAATAAAGAGTTCAGTATTCTTTACAAACTTTGCAAACATCCGGGCAGGGTGTATTCCCGTGGTAAATTGCTTGACGAAATATGGGGAGTTGACTACGCAGGTGATACAAGAACGGTTGACTCACACGTAGCGCGTATTCGTACCAAGTTAGGAGAATGGGCGGATAAAAGTATAGTTACAGTTTACGGAACAGGATATAAAATAAACAAAAATTAAGAAGGGACGGGAGTATATGAAACGGCGAAAATTAGGCATACGTTTGCGATTTTTTCTTGAAGTCGGCGCAATAATGGCGGTTTGTTTAATCGGTATTTCCGTTGTTAACTCCCAGCTTCTTGAATCGGTATATATTTATAATGTTGAACGTGCTTTGCGTAATATGGCGCAACAGGCGGAACAGTCAGGGGATAATTATTTTTTACTTCTTTCCGAGTTTGAAAGAGAAGAAGGAGTGAGTATTGACCTGTATGATGCCACCGATAACTATCTTTATGAAGGCGGCGGAACTTTCGTATCAGGTAATAAACTAAACATCATCAGTCGTAAAGAAAATGATGACGGCAGTTATTTTAATGTGGTAAGTGCAGAGGGCAGCTCCACTCAGTATATCCTTTACGGCAAAACATTTGAAAACGGATATCATATTGAAATTACAACTCAGAAGGACCCGATACAGGAGAATGCCAATCTTGCTACCAGAGTTACAACGACCATAACAATATGTACTCTTTTGTTGGCACTTGTATTCATTTTTGACTATTCAAGACGTTTTACAAAACCACTTATTCAGATGAATGAGGTTATGGAAAAAATCGCTAATCTTGATTTTTCTGCAAAAACGGATATCGAACGCAAGGACGAAATAGGAACTCTTGCGAGAAATATAAACAAGGTGTCTGTTTCATTGGATAACGCTCTCACAGAATTAAGGATGAAAAATGCTCAGCTGGAAGAGGATATTGAAAAAGAACGTCAACTCGAAAAAATGCGAAGGGATTTTGTTTCTTCTGCATCACACGAGCTTAAAACGCCCATAGCAATTATAAGGGGTTATGCCGAAGGGCTTAAAATGAATCTCAGGGAAGATGATAAAGCCGCGTTGGAATATTGCGATATTATAATGGGTGAGTCTGATAAAATGAACGACCTCGTTATAAATATGCTTGAGCAATCGTTGTATTCTTCAGGAAGCAAAAAACCTGAATTTTCAGAGTTTGATGTTGATGAATATATAAGGGATTTGCTTAAAGGAGTAACACCCATTTTTGAAGAGAAAGAAATAACGCTTCAGTATGAAGGCGCAGAATATACAGCTTTTGCGGACAGAAAGCAGATGTCAACGGTGCTTTCAAACATAGTGCTTAATGCTTGCAGTCACGCTAAAGAAGAGAAAATTATAAAAATTACTGCAGAAAAAATTCACAATTGTATTAAGATAAATGTATTTAATACAGGAAGCAAAATTGACGACAAAGACAAGGACAGTATTTTCACATCCTTTTACCGTGCCGATAAAGCTCATTCGCGTAAAGAAGGTCGTTTCGGGCTGGGGCTTTCTATTGTTAAATCCATTGTTGAAAATCATGGTTGTGATTGCGGATTTGAGAATAAAGATAACGGCGTGGAATTCTGGTTTACAATGAGTTTCGCACCTGAAAAAGAGATCTGAAAGGAATAGAAAATGAAAATTAATTTTGTTATACCGTGTCTTTTAGGCGTTGAAGGAATTATTGCCGATGAGCTCCGTTTTCTCGGTGCAGAAAATGTAAATGCACAGAACGGCAGAGTACTGTTTTCCGGCGATGAAAATATGCTTGCAAGAGTTAATATATGTTCTCATTTTGCAGAGCGTGTTCAGATACATATGGGCTCATTTACCGCCAAAACCTTTGAAGAGCTTTTTCAGGGTGTTAAAAATCTTCCTTGGGAAGAATGGATTGGCAGGGATGATGCTTTCCCCGTAAAAGGCTATTCTCTCAAGTCCACGCTTTTCAGTGTCAGCGACTGTCAGGCTATTATAAAAAAAGCCGTTGTAGAACGCCTTAAATCAAAATACGGAATTTCCTGGTTTAACGAAACAGGTCCCGTTCATCAGATTCAATTTGCCATTATGAATGATGAAGCGACGCTTCTCATTGATACTACGGGTGCAGGTCTCCACAAACGCGGATACAGACTTTCACAGAACGGTGCACCCATAAAAGAAACTCTTGCGGCATCAATTTGTGCTCTGGCTAAATTAAGGCATTATCACACGCTCTATGACCCTATGTGCGGTAGCGGAACCTTATTGATAGAAGGTGCGTTGTACGCTCACAATATTGCTCCGGGGCTTAACCGTAATTTTGCCGCCGAGCGTTTTGAAGTTCTTCCGAAAAACATCTGGAAGGAAGAACGTGAGAGAGCAATCAGTCTTGAAAAGGTTGATACCGATTTTGTCGGTTACGGCTCGGACATTGATGAACAGGCAATAAAAATCGCTATGGAAAACGCGTCGCGACTTCCCATAGGCAAAAAACTTCATTTTGAAAAACGTGATATCAAGGATTTCAAAAAATACAGCGAAAGGGGAACCGTCATCTGCAATCCCCCTTACGGAGAACGTTTGCTTGACTTGCAGGAGGCGGAAAACCTTTATCGTCAGATGGGCAAGGTTTTTGACAGACAACACGGTTGGAGTTATTATGTCATTACGCCCGACGAAGAGTTTGAAAGCTGCTTCGGCAGAAAGGCGAATAAAAGCAGGAAGCTGTATAACGGTATGATTAAGTGCCGACTTTATATGTATTTTAAGTAATCGGAGGATTATATGAAGCATCTTTTTATAGTTAATCCCATGTGCGGCAAAGGTATTTCTTATGAGCGCTGTGCAGAGGGAATAAATCAGACTATGGCTGAAATGGGTATTGATAATTACGAGATTCACGTAACTGAAGGTCCCCGTGACGGTTATGAGTATGCTAAAAAAGAAGTTGATAAAGGGGAACACATACGTGTTTATGCTTGCGGCGGTGACGGAACACTTTACGAAGTGGTTAACGCATGCGCCTGCAAACCTAATGCGGAGGTTGCGGCATTCCCTTTGGGCAGCGGTAACGACTTTATCCGCATTTTCGGAGATAAAAAGGATTTACGTAATGTTGCAGACCATGTGAACGGTACGGTTATGGATTTTGATATCATCAAATGCGGTGATGAATACGCCATAAATCAATGCTCAATGGGTCTCGATGCGGAAGTCTGTGCAAAACAGGCACACTTTAAGAAGCTTCCGTTTCTTTCCGGTGAAATGGCATACACCGCATCCTTGCTTTATTGCTTTATCGGTAAAATGAAAAGCAGGTTTACAATTACCGTCGATGATGAAGAACCATTTACACAAGATGTTCTTTTTTGTGTGGGTGCGAATTCCCGTTGGTACGGCGGCGGTTACAAGGCGGCACCTAAGGCGCTTACTTATGATGGGCTTCTCGATTTTGTAATTGTTGAAAAGAGGGGTATGAGAGTTAAGCTTTTGCCGCTTATAAGTAAATATAAACGCGGAGAACATCTTGATTGGGATATTACCACGTTCAAAAGAGGTAAAAAAATTAATATAAAAAGCGATAAGCCGGCCGCGGTCAATGTTGACGGTGAGTGTAAGTACGTAACTGAAAGCACGTTTGAAATTATCGAAAAAGGAATTAAGTTTGTAGTGCCTGTATGCTCCGATTTTATAGAGAGAGTCAAGAATGACAACGTATAAAAACTACTCAAACAAAAAAAGTGTTTTAAACCTTTTGGTTTAAAACACTTTTTGTTTTTAGAATATTCCGCCTTCGCCGAATGCAGCAAGAAGGAAACCTGCGGCAACTGCAGAGCCGATAACACCTGCAACGTTGGGACCCATTGCGTGCATAAGGAGGAAGTTTGTTGGATTATATTTTCTACCCTCATTCTGGGCAACACGAGCTGCCATAGGTACTGCGGAAACGCCTGCGGCACCGATAAGGGGATTGATTTTGCCCTTTGTAACAATATAGAGAAGCTTGCCGAAAAGCACACCGCCGGCGGTGGAGAAGCAGAAAGCCACAAGACCAAGACATATAATAAGAAGGGTTTTGAGCTGAAGGAAATCTTCACCATTTGCAGTAGCACCAACGGAAACACCCAGAAGGATTGTAACAATATTCATAAGGGCGTTCTGTGCTGTATCGCTGAGTCGTTCAACAACACCGCATTCGCGGAAAAGGTTACCTAACATCAACATACCTAAAAGGGGAGCAACCGAAGGAAGAAGGAATGCACACACAATAAGAACGGCAACAGGGAAAATAATCTTCTCGGTTTTTGATACCTTTCTTAATTGTTTCATTTCAACCTTGCGTTCTTTTTCGGTTGTAAGAAGCTTCATAATAGGGGGTTGAATGATAGGTATAAGAGCCATATACGAGTAAGCCGCCAGAGCAATCGGGGCAAGTATATGCGGAGCTAATCTTGATGTAAGGAAGATGGCTGTGGGACCGTCTGCACCACCGATGATTGCGATGGATGCGGCTTCCTGTGCATTGAATTGACCCGAAGCAATAGCAATAAGGAAGGCGGCATAAACACCAAGCTGTGCCGCGGCGCCTAAAAGAAGGCTCACCGGATTTGAAAGAAGGGGACCAAAGTCGGTCATAGCACCTACGCCAAGGAATATAAGGCATGGGAAAAGCCCTGACTTAACGCCCACGTAAATTATTCGTAAAACACCGGAGTCATACCAATGTGTGCCTGCCACGGCTTCTGCACCGATAGCGCCCAACTCACCGCCGGTTGTGTCTAACATAAGGTCCGCACCGGGAAGGTTAGCAAGAACTATACCGAAGGCGATGGGAACTAATAACAATGGTTCGAATTTGAACTTGATTGCAAGCACAAGGAAAACGATTGCTACACCTATCATAACAAGGTTTTCCCATTGAAGAAGGGAGAAACCTGATTGCTGCCAAAGGTTTGTTAAAATTGCACTGATATCCATATTTGTCCCTTCAATCAGATAACTGCAAGAACATCATCGGTGTTAACTGATGAGCCCTTAGGAGCATTAATTGATTTTACAGTACCGTCACAGGGAGCAACAATATCGTTTTCCATTTTCATAGCTTCAAGAACTATAACAACGTCACCCGCTTTAACAGCGTCACCAACATTTTTCTTAACTGCAAGAACTGTACCGGGCATGGGAGCTTTAATCTGTGTGCCGTCAGCAACTGCAACGGGCGCAGCAGGTGCGGCAGGAGCAGTCTCGGGAGCAGGAGCAGCCGCAGGTGCGGCAACGGGTGCAGGTGCTGCAACAGGAGCAGCAGCTACGGGAGCCATTACGGGCACCTGTGAAATGCCTGTAACGATTGCATCTGTTTCTGTAACGTCAACTTCATAAATTTTTCCGTTTAATGTAACATTATATTTCATTTTTTATTCCTCCACCAATTTAATTGAGTTAAAGCAAAGATTTTCAAGGGGAATGCCTGTTTTATCAGATGTGATTGCCATAATAACTGCGGCATCCTGTTCGCTCACGTTTTCAAGAACGGGGTCCTGGTTAAGACGTTTAATTCTTCTGAAAGCGAGTCTTTCAAGGGGTGTTCCGGTTTTGAAAGAAGTGATCGCCATAATAACTGCGGCATCCTGTTCAGATATACCGTCAAGGGTTACGTAACCGGGAATGTAAGGTATATCAGACTCTGTAATTTCTTCTGTTTCAGCGTTTTCAACAGTAGTAACGGGAGCAGGTGCAGACGATGCGGTTGCATCGGAAACGGTTTCGCTTTCAGCCTTTTTTGCAACCTTTGAACCTTTTGAAATAATGCCTGAAAGAAATTTTACAAATATTAATAAAACCGCCAGCACCGCAAGAACAAGAAGAAATCCCAAACCTGAAACCTTTGATGCATCAATAAAACCAAAAACTTTTTCAGCTAAAGGAAGAAATTTCATTTTTATTCCTCCTTAATCAATAGCCTTGAATTCATAGTCGTAAATTTTACCTGCCATCTTTTCGCGGTAATCGAAGAAGTTTTCTGCCTGAGTGGGGAAAGCGATGTATGAAAGAACATCTTCATCACTCTTGGCTTTGTCGCCGATTTCAGCTTTGGCTTTTTCAAATGCAGGCTCGAGAGTATCAGCATATCTGCCTTCGATACCTTTTTCGTCACCGAGAATCTGCTTTTTAACATCTTCGTTAACTTTACCGGGAGCAGTACCATATTCGCCCATAAGGTAAGATTTAACTTCCTTGGAAACGTTTTTGTAACGCTCGCCTGCAAGAACATTTGCAGTCGCCTGCACACCAACCATCTGGCTCATAGGTGTAACAAGTGGCGGATAACCGAGATCTTCACGTACACGGGGTGTTTCAAGAAGAACTTCGTCAAATTTATCCATTTTGCCCTGTGCGGTAAGCTGTGCAACAAGGTTTGAAAGCATACCGCCGGGAACCTGATAATCAAGAGCTTTTGTATCGGTGGTAAGAACTGTGGGGTTAAGAAGACCGCTTTCAAGTGCTTTTGCGCGGATGGGCTTAAAGAATTCTGCAATTTCCTGCAAGGATTTGCTGTTGAGACCTGTTTCATAGCCTAATTCTGCAAGGGTATAGTTAAGGGTTTCGGTTGCAGGCTGTGCAGTACCGCCTGACATTGAAGAAATAGCAGTATCAAGCACGTCAACACCTGCTTCAACTGCTTTAAGGCAGGTCATAAATCCGAGACCTGTTGTGCAGTGAGTGTGAAGAACGAGCGGAAGGTCAACAGCTTCTTTAAGAGAAGATACAAGCTTGTATGCTTCTGCAGGGCTGAGAATGCCTGCCATATCTTTGATTGCGATTGTCTGGCAACCGAGAGACTGCATGTTTTTAGCGAGCTCTACGTAAGAATCAAGTGTATGGATAGGGCTGATGGTGTAGCAGATAGCACCTGATGCAATTGCACCGTTTTTAACTGTTTCATCAACGGCAACTTCAATATTTTTAACGTCGTTAAGAGCATCAAATATTCTGATAATATCAATACCGTTCTCAATGCTCTTTTTAACGAACATACGAACTACATCATCGGGGTAGTGATGATAACCGAGAAGGTTCTGACCTCTTAAAAGCATCTGAAGTTTTGTGTTGGGACAAGCTTTTTTGATTTTTCTGAGTCTTTCCCACGGGTCTTCGTTAAGGTAACGAAGGCAGGAGTCGAATGTTGCACCGCCCCAGCACTCGAGTGAGTAGTAGCCTGCTTTATCGAGTTTTGCAAGGATGGGTTGAAATTCGTTGAATTTCATACGTGTTGCAATTAATGACTGGTTGGCATCGCGTAACACGGTTTCGGTAAATTGTACCTTTTGCATTTTGCGTTTCTCCTTTATATTTTAATTAAGGAAATATATATCTGAATGGCGGCATAATCTGCCTACCAATTTTCCCCACTATAGAATACACCAAATCCGACTAATTATCAAGGGCATTGATACAAATTTGTCAAAATGTGGTAATAAGTTGTTTTAATAAGTCGGTTTTTTAATATTTTGTCAATACATATTATATATATTCAATCCCAAATAACACCACCCGTATTTCCGGTAACGAAAACACGGGTGAATTGCAATATTTTGCTATACTATTATATATAGTGTCATTTACAGAAGACGTGAGCACCTATTGTGGTAATAACAGGTCGGGTGCGTATCCATCTGTTTGATGTTTTGGCAGGATTGTAATAATACAATGCACCGCCCGAAGGGTCCCAGCCGTTGATGGCATCCTGTGCAGCTTTGCGTGATGTGGCGTCGGGAGCAACGGACCAGTTGCTGTCCGTTACGGCAGAAAAGGCACCTTTCTGGTAGACTACGCCGGCAACGGTGTCAGGAAAAGACGATGAGTCAACTCTGTTAAGAACAACTGCACCTACTGCGACCTGACCCGTGTAGCCTTCACCACGGGCTTCGGCGGCAATTACTTTAGCAAGGAGATATATATCGGATGAGCTGTAGCCACCCGTGCTTGCAGTTGCGGAATCACCCAGTCCCAGATATAAGAGAGTCTTTCTGCCTGCAATACCATCTGCGGTTATACCTACGGATTTCTGGAATTGTCTGACGGCACTTTGAGTCTTGACACCGTATATACCATCAATGCTTCCGTTGAAAAAGCCGAGAGAACGTAGTTTGGTCTGGATACGGCGTACTTCATCTCCGCGTGAGCCGAGTTTGGACAACACTTCGATGGATTCGTTATTATTGTTTTTGGCTCTTATTATTCCTGCCGTCGCAGTTAATAAAGAAACGCATAGAACAATACAAAGAGTTCTGAAGGTCTTGGAGTGCAAAAAATCGTTTGTATTTTTATATCTGAAATTGAATGTCATAAGTCACCTCAAAATGATATTTTTAATATGTTTTTCGCTTTTTCAGCTTTTATACATTGTTTTGACAAAGTTTTGAACAATAAAATTGTGGTTAAAATTACCATAGAACACAACATATTGTGAACCGAAAAAATTTCTTAAAAATAATTAAAAAACTTTAAAAAATGGGGTTGACTTTTTTAAAATCCTTTAGTATAATACCCGAGCACTCACACGAAAAAGGTGTGAGCCGCGAAGAAGTCAGAATACTGACAGAGCTCCGCGAACAACATTTTGATACCGAACCCCGCAACACCCGGGTGGGTTGTAAAAAGGGATAAAAAAGGTAAAAAAAGATGTTGACAAAGGGAAAAAGATATGATATTATCTTAAGGCACTCGCGCGAAGGGGAGACCGGAGAGCGGAGCGAACGAACCTTGAAAAT
>JAFTYU010000043.1 GCA_017461235.1 Clostridia bacterium
AAGGTCCTCGTGAAGGTCGGTTATGACGTCGCCTTTGGACTGCATGCTGGCGGCAGTCCAGGGGAATCCGCTTGCAGCCGTTGGATATATGCCGGTGGTGTGGTCCACAAAGTAGGTATCAAAACCACTCTTTTTTATCTCATCAAGGCTGAGATTTCTCGTAAGCTGATACACAATTGTGCCTATCATTTCAAGATGTGAAAGCTCTTCGGTACCTACATCAGTTAAAAGACCCTTGAGTTCGGAATAGGGCATGGCGAAACGCTGGGAAAGGTAGCGCAGGCTTGCACCAAGCTCTCCGTCAGGACCGCCGTACTGTGTGATTATTATTTGTGCGAGTTTAGGATTGGGATTTTTGATGTTTACAGGATATTGTAATTTTTTTTCGTAACAGAACATTAGTGATCACAGCCTCCCTGATTTTCCCACGGCCACGGGTCGTTGAGCCAACTTGCTTCGTATGAGTTTGAAACGGTAAGCGGGCCGTAATGTTTTTCAAACTCGGCTTTAAGGCGGTTTGCCTCGTCTGTGTATTTTCTGAACATTTCGTTTGCGGTGCGGTCACAGGGATGTGTATCAAGATACATATGCAACTCCCAGGCGGCAAACTGCGTTGCTGATAACCGCATTAATAATTTTTTTCGCTCAGTCATTCATAAGACTCCTTCCGCAGAAGGGTTTGTTGAGAACCGGAAATAATGTGCCTTCGCGCAATGCCACCTCGGGTGAATACGAGGTTTTGTCGAGTTGGAAAGGCACGTAAGCCATTGCTACAACGGGATTTTCAGGTAAAGCCGTAGTAACGCAATTTCTTTTGCAATCGGGCGATGAAATCCGCATAGCGGTTTCAGCCATATTGAATTTTGAAATATTTTCCATCATAGCACTCCTTTTTATATTTGGGCAGAGTTGATAATTTCAATGCCTGCCTTGTACATTATACGGACAAAATGGAAAAGGGTGACTGTGTTGGTGACATTATATACAGCAAGTGAGACAATTAAGGTAGGAGTTTGTATGAATGGAGTAAAATGCGTTTTGTGCTTGAGGACACTATACGGTTACTGTGGTAAACGGGATTTCGTCAAGTGAAAATTAATAGTCACGATACGTAAAAACAAGCGTTATCAACTTTTTCGGTTGATAACGCTTTAAAAGCCTTTATAAATTTTTTTTGAGGGCTA
The DNA here is from genome assembly GCA_017461235.1 of Clostridia bacterium. Lineage (GTDB taxonomy): Bacteria > Bacillota > Clostridia > Oscillospirales > Acutalibacteraceae > DTU089. The sequence goes on from JAFTYU010000043.1 coordinate 1,185, forward strand.
CGTGGGGAACGTTTTCTTCCATATATGATTCGCCGTATCGGGTGTAGCCTAATTTGTTTATATAAAATTCGGCAACGCGTACCTGACCGGATATGAAAACCTCCTTGCCGCCGTTTTCTTTGACAACTTTTTCAGCTTCAGTTACTACTTTTATGCCCAACCCTTTTCCGCGGTGGTTTTTTAAAACGGCAATTCTTCCCACGTGATGACAGTTTACTTCGTTATCCCAATAAACACGGCAAGTAGCAATCGCCTCACCGTTGTCGTAAATAACTATATGTTTTGCGATATTGTCGTTGTCGTCATATTCCTTTTCAAAACCCTGTTCCTGAAGAAAAACAGTTTCACGTATAAAACGCGCCTCGTCAGGGATTTTATCATATACAGTAATTTTCATAATGCCTCCGTGTGAGCTTCTTATATCAAATAATTAATATTATATTTTTTCTTAATAATTTCGTCAAGTGCCGTTGAATGAATAGTTAGTTTGTGATATTATTTTGTTATAACTTTTCTGAAAGGTTCGGAAACATATGGATTATTTAAAATATGTAAACATAAAACAGGGTTCAAAATCCCTTATGCGGTTTTCTCAGGGGAACACTTTGCCGTTGGTTCAAAGACCATTTGGGTTTGCGAGTTTTGCACCACAGACCGATACAAGCAGGGGCTCCTGGTATTATCACCCTGATGACAGATCCTTGGAGGGTGTCCGCCTTACTCATCAGCCCAGTCCGTGGATAGGTGACCATGGTGCAATCGTAATGATGCCACAGGTTGAAAAGCCTTATCTTAATCCCGGTCAGCGTTGGTCGGGTTTTGATCCCGGAAAAGCTGTGTTGGAGCCTGATTATCTCAATATACATTTAAAGCGCAGCTTTTGTGATTTTGAGCTTACACCTACAGAGTACGGCGCCTGCGTTAGAGTTGAGTTTAAAAAGGATTTAAAACGCTATCTTTCAATATTACCTGTAGGCAGAACCTGCGGCTATGAATATGATGAAAAAAATAATCGCCTTTTGTGCTATACTGATTATAATCAGGGCAGAGCGTACGAAAAAGGTATCATTAAAGGCTATTTTGTTTTTCAGTTTGAACCGGATACAATTGATGTTTCGGAAACAATTGTAGAGAACGGAAAAGAAAATATCCGTAATAACGGTACTGCTATTGAAGGTGAAAATACCGCAATCCACCTTGCGATTAAAAGTAATAAGTTGAGTTTTGCTGTTGCAACATCCTTCATAAGTTGTGAGCAGGCATTAATCAACCTTGAAAATGACAGTAGGAAATACAATAGCTTTGACGAGCTCAGGGAGCAGAATAAAGAAATCTGGAATGAATATCTGGGTAGGATTCAGATTGATGCAGATGAAAAGACAATGCGTACTTTCTACAGCTGCATGTACAGAGCTTTCCTGTATCCCCATAAAGCCTATGAGATCGACAAAAATGGCAAGGCAGTTCATTATGCGCCCTGTGCTGATAAAGTTCTGGAAGGCGTCAGGTACACCGATAACGGTTTTTGGGATACATACAGAACTATTTATCCTTTCTATTCCATCGTTGCGAAGGAAGAGGTTAAGGAAATCATCCAAGGCTTTGTGCAGGATTACATTGACGGTGCGTGGCTTCCTTGTTGGACGGCAGGGGATGCTAAAAACTGTATGCCCAGTACGGCTATTGATGCAATTATTGCTGATGTTGCTACAAAAGGTCTTATTTCAAAAGAGCTTCTTGAGATTGCTTTCAAGGGGATGGAGCTTCACGCCAATAACAAGGCGGAGCTTGCCGCGTACGGCAGGGATGGTTGTGAAGAATACGTCAAGCTTGGTTACGTTCCGTGCGATAAATACAGCGAGAGCGTTAATCTCACTCTTGATGCAGCTTATTTTGACAGTTGCCTTGCTACTGTTGCCGATGTATTGGGATACGCAGATAAAAAAGAATACTATATGAAACGCTCTGAAAACTATGCCAACATATTTGACAGTGAAACAGGCTTTATGCGTCCTAAGGATTCCGATGGTAATTTCAAACCTGATTTTGATCCTGTTTCCTGGGGTGGCGATTATACTGAAGCGGCTGCATGGCAGACGAGTTTTGCAGTTCAACACGACTTTGAAGGCTATGCACGACTTTTAGGCGGTCAGGATAAGCTTATTGAAAAACTCGATGAGTTTTTTTATGCTCCCGTTGAGTACCGTGTTGGCGGCTATGGTTATGAAATACACGAAATGACGGAAATGGCGGCTTGTGATTGGGGTCAGTGTGCAATATCCAACCAGCCCAGCTTCCATATTCCTTTTATATATAACTATTTCGGACATCCTGAGAAAACGGAGTATTGGCTCAAAAGAATTTGTGATGAAGGCTTCTCTGCTGAAAATGACGGATTTCCCGGGGATGAAGATAACGGCACGACAGCCGCGTGGTATATATTTTCCTGTCTCGGTATATACCCCATAACACCGGGTAAACCTATTTTTACACATTGTGCTCCAATGGTTGATAATATACGTATTCTCGGTAAAACGGTAGACTTGGAAAAATACGGTGATATTATAAAATACGACGAGCTTATGGCAGAAATAGAATAACAATAAATAAACAGGTTGGAAGTCCAACCTGTTTATTTATTGCTTTTAATAGAGTTTATTGCACTTTTCTCAAGTCTTGAAACCTGTGCTTGTGAAATTCCGATTTCTTCGGCAACTTCCGTTTGAGTCATACCACGCATAAATCGCATTGAAAGAATCTTTTTTTCACGGGGAGGTAGGTTTTTTAACGCTTCTTTCATAGATATTTCATCTATCCAGTCGCCGTCACTTTCGTTGTCGCCTAACTGATCCATAAGATATATTGTGTCGCCGCCATTTGAATAAACAGGCTCGTAAAATGATACAGGGTCGACAATAGCCTCAAGAGCAATAACAATTTCACTTTTTGTTTTACCCAATTCTTTTGCAATTTCTTCAATGGTTGGTTCTTTACCATGCTCATTGCTTAGCCTTTCGCGTACTTGCATGGCGTGATATGCAGTGTCGCGCATAGAACGGCTCACTCGTACAGGGTTGTTGTCGCGAAGATAACGTCGAACCTCACCTATAATCATAGGTACGGCGTAGGTGGAAAAACGCACATCGTGACTTGTGTCAAAATTGTCAATTGCTTTCATAAGACCTATGCAGCCTACCTGAAAAAGGTCATCAAGATTTTCTCCGCGATTTGCAAAACGTTGAATGACGCTCAATACTAATCTCAAATTACCCATAACAAGTGTTTCACGTGCATGTTTATCACCGTTTTTAGCTTTGTCTATAAGTGTACATTTCTCTTTTTCTGAAAGAACTTTCAGTGTGGATGTGTCAATACCGCAAATTTCAACTTTATTAAAATACATTCAGGGACTCCTTAATTTTTGATACTAAAAGTATTGCCTGAATTGCAGTTTGTAATCATATAATTTTTCTGTAAAAATAATAACGATTGCTTGACTTTTGTGTGGTGTGTGTTATAATTATCGTGTAATTAAATTCTGGGAGGATTTTAAAATGAAGAAAGTTTTAAAAATTGTCGGCATCGTTGCAGCAATTGCAGCAGTAGCGGCAGCTATCTATGTTATAGTACAAAAGATTAAAGAAAAAAACGCTCCCCAGGGCTATGACGAGGATAACTACGTTTCATGCTCATGTCTTGACGAAGATTTCGTTAGCGAAACAGTTGCAGAATGATTTTTTACCCCTTCGCTTTTCGCGAGGGGGTTATTTTTGTATATTTTTTCAAAAACCTCTCAAACTATTTTCAAAATCGTTTGAGAGGTGCTTTTTTTGATTTTCATTAAAGCGTTTATAGTTGGCGGATTGATTTGTGTTGTTGGTCAGATTTTAATGGATAAAACAAAGCTCACACCCGGCAGAATCCTCGTTTTGTTTGTTGTTGCAGGTGTTGTTTTAGGTGCGGTAGGCATTTTTGAACCGCTGGAAAAATTTGCGGGAGCAGGGGCAACAGTACCGCTTTTGGGTTTTGGTGCCGCGCTTGCAAAGGGTACTGCGGAGGCTGTTGCAGAAGATGGCTGGTCCGGAATACTCACGGGACCGCTCACCGCAGGCTCAGGCGGGATAGCCGTAGCTATTGTATCGGGACTTATTATGTCGGTTATTACTAAACCCGGGGCAAAATAATATGTTATTACAACACTTAACAAAAACTTAACAATGTTATGCGAAGATAGTGATATATTTACTGTCGGAGGTAACGTATATGGTATGTATTTTAATTGTGGAAGATGACGTTAATTTTAACAGCATAGTGTGTTCATATCTTAACAGCAACGGCTATACGACGGTGGGCTGTCACAGTGCAGCAGAGGCTTTGAATCAAATGGAAAAGATGTCTTTTGATATGATAATTTCCGATATTATGATGAAGGATATTGACGGATTTGAATTTGCCCAACAGGTTCGTCTTGTCAATAAAGATATACCTATTCTTTTCCTTACAGCCCGCGAAGACCTGCAATCCAAGGAACGCGGGTATAGGTTGGGGATAGATGATTACATAGTAAAGCCTGTTGAGATGAAGGAGATGCTTTTCAGAATAGAGGCAATTTTGAGGCGTGCCAATATATCAAACAAGAAAAAAATTGTGGTCGGTAATCTTGTGCTTGACTCTTCTGAAACTGCCGCTTATGTTGATGGTGAAAATATAGGATTGTCTGTGAAAGAATTTAATATTCTTTTTAAACTTTTATCTTACCCTAAACGTACGTTTACACGTACTCAGCTTATGAATGATTTTTGGGGTTACGAAACCGAAAGTGCACCGCGAACTGTGGATGTTTGTATTACAAAACTCCGAAGCAAGCTTTCCGTAAGTCACGATGTTGAGATTGTGACAGTCCACGGTCTGGGTTACAAGGCGGTGATTCTTGTATGAAGCGCCAGCGTTTTGAACGTGATGAGCGTTTAAGCTTTTGGCGTAGCTTCTTTTATGAGTTCAATATGATTTTCCTTATTATTTTCATAAACGGTGCGGGATTTGTATTCTTGTATGATGCTGTGTTGAAAAATGAATTGGGAACATATGTAAAATACGCTTGTCTGATTGCATACCTGTTGGCCGGATGTTTTATTTCAAGTGTTCTTGTTTATCTTGCAAGAGTCCGCGGTCAATCCATAATGATGCAGAATCTTTGTAAAGCGGCGCAGAAGGTTGCCGCAGGCGACTTTACGGTAAGGCTTGACGTATATAAAGATAAAAAGAGAAAAACCGAGATTGATATTCTTAAAGAAGATTTCAATACAATGGTTACGGAACTGGCTTCAACGGAGAAGCTTAAGGATAACTTTGTTGCCGATGTTTCTCACGAAATCAAAACACCGTTGAGCATAATTCAGGGCTATGCCGATTTGTTGCAAACAAGCGGAATAAGCGAAAGACAGAGAAGTGAGTACATAAAGCTTATATCCGAACAAATAAACAAACTGACAAATCTTGTTACAAACATTCTCAAATTGAACAAAATTGAAAGTCAGGAAATTGTCTGTAAGGAAAAGTTTTCTCTGGATGAGCAGATGCGTTTCTGCATACTGTCTCTGGAAGATAAAATTAACGAGAAAAGTATTGAGATTGAAGCAAATCTCGATGAAGTTGTTATAAACAGCGACCCCGCACTTTTGGAGCTTGTATGGAACAATTTATTTTCCAATGCTGTCAAATTTACGGATCAGGGCGGAAAGATTACTTTGTCACTGAGCAATCAGGGGAATGTGGTAATAGCAACTATCAAAGATACCGGTTGCGGTATGAGCGAAGAAACACGAAAACATATATTTGATAAATTCTATCAGGGCGATACCTCTCATTCACAGGATGGCAACGGACTGGGACTTGCTCTTGTTGATAAGGTTGTTAATCTGTTGGATGGAGAAATCCTTGTGTCAAGCCATCTGAACAAGGGCTCGGAATTCAAGATTGTTTTAGAAAACGTGTGACAGAAACAAAACTTTAACATTTTTTTAATAAGATGATATCATTCATTTTTTATAATAGGGATGCGAAAGGTGTGAGTGTCGGTGAAAAAGGGCTTTTTTTCAAAAATACTTCAATCGAAAACCAACAGAACAATCATCATAGTCGTTGAAGTTGCCGCGCTCCTTACCGTTGCGATGCTGGGAATCGGATTGATAAAAGGCGGTTACGGTCTTAAGGAAGAGAATACTACACAATATGTTATACAGTATCAGCCCACCGAAGGTACAACTTCCGGTTCATATGATGTGAGTTATTATGGTAACGGAGTAAACGTAACTCTGAATTCCGTCGGCAATGCATCAGGAATTCAAAATCCTGCGGATTATAATAATGGCGGTGGTACACAGAACGGCAGTCAAAATACCGTTCAGAATAATACCCAATCAGCTATTACTGAAAACGTTACGGGTTGGTCAAGGGCGAAGATACTGTCAAAGGCCGCTGATGCAGTTAACAAAACAAAAGCATACACAAATAACGTTACCGTTAATCATCGCGAGTCTTTTGACGCGACAGTTACAGAATGCACAGGCGGAGCTGTTGTGCAGAGCGTAGCCAATATGATGGTTGGCTGGGTTGTTAAACCCGTTGATGAGACATTAAACTTCACTAACGGAAAGGCGGTTAACTCCGAGGGGGAAACCGTTTCGCTTATCCTTCCGCAGAAAAACGGTTTTTATCTGAGTGAAGATGGTGTTGAATCCGCATCGGTAAATGTTGTTAACAACGAGTATATTATTAAAATTAATATTGTTGAAGAATCTGTGGGTATGAACGATGTTCCTCGTCACAATGCTTCTGCAATAGGTTATTTAGATGTAGCAAACTTCGATTTGAGTTTTCTTACTGTCGAATCTGCGCAGATAGATTATAAGGGTTCATCGGTTGAGCTTCGCATAAATGCGCAAGGGTATGTGACTTATGCTGAGTATCATATACCTCTTCTTATTAAAGGTTCGGGTAACGGAGCCGGAATCAGCGGTTCTGTAACGTTTGACGGCGAACAAACCGAAGTCTGGTCATTGAACTATTAATAATTAAGGGATTATTTTGAAAGGTGTTAAATATTATGGGTCTTAAAGAGAAAGCTTTACAAATGGCTGTAAAAGAAGCAATCAAATATGTTCGTAAGGATTACGATACTAATCTTTTCAAACTTATTGATTGGGGTAAGAAGATGGTAAAAGAGGATATTCATCTCAAAGCCCTTGAAAAAGTCGGCGACAGACTTAGTGATCCTACCAATGAGTATGCTAAATTCATAAAGAGAATTGTTATGGATACCGATCCCGATATTATTGCTAAGCTTGTTCCTCCCGTAATCAATACGGTTATTAAGAGCTATGACCGCAGACTTGCATCAATGAAGGAGCATGGTTGTAATATACCTTGGGCTATCCTTATTGATATCACAACTGCTTGTAACCTTAAATGTACAGGTTGTTGGGCGGCACAGTACGGCAATAAGCTTCAGCTTTCTTATGATGAGCTTAATAAGATAATCACCGAAGGTAAAGCACTCGGTACATATACATATCTTTACACAGGCGGCGAACCTCTTGTAAGAAAGAATGATCTTATTAAACTTTGTAAGGAGCACCCTGATTGTCTTTTCATTACATTTACAAACGGTACTCTTTGCGATGATGATTTTGCAGATCAGCTCAAAGAAGTCGGCAATATGTTCCTTACCATTTCAATTGAAGGTAATGAAGAAACAACTGATGCACGTCGCGGTAAAGGTACATACCAATCAGTTATCAGCGCTATGGGCAGACTCAAAAAGCGTGGTATTCCTTTCGGTGCCTCTCTTTGCTATACAAAGCTTAATGCGGATGTCATTTCTTCTGATGAGTACGCAGACTTCCTTATTTCACTCGGCGTTATCTTTGCATGGTTCTTCACTTTCGTTCCCGTTGGTTGCGGAACTTCACCCGAACTTATGGCAACTGCTGAACAGCGTGAAACAATGTATAATCAGGTGCGCAAATGGCGTTTTGATGAAGTAAAACAGTTGTTCTGTATCGACTTTTTCAATGATGGTGAGTATGTTGGCGGTTGTGTTGCCGGCGGTAAACAGTATTTCCACATAAGCGCAAACGGTGACTGTGAGCCTTGCGTATTTGCACACTACTCAAACGTAAATATAAAAGATCCCGATACACACGTTATCGACGCTCTTAAGAGTCCTATCTTTATGGCTTACAAGGCTCGTCAGCCATTCTCTGATAATATGCTCCGTCCCTGTCCCGTTATGGACAACCCCGGTGCACTTAAGAAGATGGTTCAGGAATCCGGTGCGAAATCAACAGATTTACAGAGTCCTGAAAATGTTGAAGACCTTTTCGCCAAAACAGTCGATGTTGCACGTAAATGGAAAGTTACTGCAGACAGAATGGAAAAGGAACACGGTTTTGTAAACTGGCACATAAGAAGTGTTGATATATACAAAGATTACGAATCCGAACATATAAGAGATTTTGAAGAGTTTGAATGATGATTTTAAATGATATCAAATCTATTCCACGTGCTAAAAATGCAGAATTAGTAGGTATTGACTCCTCGGTTATCGCTAAGATGACCGAGGAGATGGCATACCGTGGAATAAATGCTCACAGTATGATGGTTTTGCGTTACGGGAAGGTTGCCTGTGAAGGGTGGAGCAAACCTCTGACACCTGAAATGCCTCATATGGCTTACTCTGTCAGTAAAAGTTTTCTGGCAACGGCTTATGGCTTTGCTTTGAGTGAGAACCGTATCAAAAGAGAAACGCGTTTTGTTGATGTATTTCCCGAATACAATAAAAAAGGTAAGGATAAAAACCTTGAAAAGCTGACAATACACCATCTGATGACTATGACGGCAGGCAAGCAGACTGCTATCAGGGGTAAAAAAACAGATAAATGGCTTGATACTTTTGTTAAGGCGAAGTGGATATTTACCCCCGGCGAAAACTGGCGGTATGTAAACGATAACTTCTATGTGGCATCAGCTATGCTCGTTAAGGTTCTCGGTATGTCCGTTACGGAATACCTTACCGAAAGACTGTATGAACCCTTGGGGATTGATATTCCCTTCTGGGAAACTGCTCCTGACGGAACGGAAGCAGGCGGTTGGGGACTTATGCTCAAAACCGAAGATATTGCAAAATTGATTTTGTGTTATCACAATAACGGTGTTTATAACGGTAAGCAGGTTATACCTGCTGATTGGGTTAAAGAAGCAACAACGGTAATGCACGATAATTCGCAAGTTGAAAAGCACCCCGACAGTCAGGCGGGCTATGGTTGTGGTTTTTGGAAATGTGCAGGTATGGAAAATACTTACCGTTGTGAAGGGGTCTTTTGTCAATATGCCATTTCTTTCAAGGATTACGATGCGTGTCTCATTATGACGGCAGAGCATTCTGATTTACAGGAGACTCTTGATGTTATATGGAAGCATATGCCTGCTGCGTTTATTGAGCCTTGTGAAACAGAAAAAACGTGTTCGCTGAATCTCCCGGATAAATCAACTGTTATTGTAAAAAAACGTTCCGAAACAGAAGAAATGATAAACGGAAACATTTATAAAATGCGCCGTTGCAAATTTGTCAATTTTATAGGTTTTCCTGTCAGTGTGTTTCCTATGCCTGTTGTTTTCTTTGCGGAAAAACACGGCGGGAATATGAATGATATTAAATTTGATTTCAATGAAAACGGCGTTGTGCTTTCGTGGAGCGAGGACGGCGGATTTGAAAATTCGTTGCAGGTTAATATGGATTCCACCGCTTCTGAAGGCTTCGTGAGAATAGGGGAGTTGAATTTACCCGTAAGGGCTTTTGCCTGGTGGGAAAACGAGAAAACTCTTGTTGTGAGAATTCGTCCCCTTGTTGCGGTAGCCGAAAGGGTATTGAAGTTTGAGTTTAAGGGGAACCAAATCAAAATGTATCCGTCATCAATACCCGGTACAGATGAAAAAGCAAAGAAAATCGGTGAGAAATTAAAATGCATACTTATAGGTAGATGGTTTCATTGGTGGATTGATTTTCTTGTTCCAAAGGTCGGCAAGATTTTAAACCCTGTTCATTACGGAAAAATTAAATAACTGAGTACAGATAAAATTCTTTGATGTAATTCTACGTGATGTTTTTATGTTGCTACTTTATTTTTTGTGAAAAGGGTAGTATAATGGTAAAAAATATCTCTGTTGTAAAATGGTGGTGGAAGAACATGAAAAGGATTTTATCTTTATTTTTGGCGATAGTTGCCGTAGCAGGAATAGGGTTGGTTTTGCCTGTTACTGCAGAAGATGATACAAATATCATCACTTCGGTAATTACACAAAATGTTTTTGAAGATACTACCGAGACCGTGACTGAAGCGACAACAGAAGTTGAAACGGAATATACAACGGATTTTACAACAGAAGCTTCAACAGAAGAACAAGTGGTATCTGTACCGGGGACACCTGTTATTAAAAGTCTGAAGAATGCTAATTCCGGTTTGGTTTTTGTTTGGGATGCTGTGGATGGAGCAACAGGTTATCGTGTTTACAGACGTGCTGCCGGAGAGCGTAGCTGGACTTATCTTGGAACTGTTAAAACTTGTTCTTATACTGACAAAAAAACTGTCAGCGGAACATCTTACAGATATACCGTGCGTGCTGTTAATCAAGCAGGTCGCAGTGGTTATGATAAAGCAGGTATTACCACAAAACGTTTGTCATCTCCTGCCAAGATAAAAGCATCTAACGTCAATGGTAGTGTTAATGTCACATGGGGAACAGTCAAGGGCGCAACAGGTTACCGTGTTTATCGGCGTTGCGAAGATGTGAACGGTTGGGTGTATCTGAAAACTGTTAAAGAGTGCAAATATACTGACAAAAATGTGAATAACGGCAAATATTACAGATATACCGTAAGAGCGGTTTGCGGTAAAGTTTACAGTGGATATTATTCCGAAGGCTCTTTGGTGAGATGTGTTTCAACACCTGTTACCCAGAAAATTGTCACATATCCGAAAAAGCTTGTCTTTACTTGGGGTAAGGTAAACGGTGCCACATCATATAGAGTTTATAAACGCGGTGCAGGTGAGAGTTGGAAACTAATCTCTACCGTAAAAGGCACGTCATATACAGATACTGATGTTGTTAAAAACACAAGTTACAGATATACTGTAAAAGCTGTTTCAGACGGGTATTTAAGCGGTTACGATTCAGCCGGAGTTGTGTTACGCTTTAAAGGTGTTAACGGACAGACGATTTACGGGAAAAACGCCAAATATCTTCGTCCCGGAACTATAAACAACCCTACGATTATTGATATTGATGAAGCGAATTGGAATTTAACGGTTGTTAATTCAGGTTACCGCATTCCTTCTGATTATGAGCCCGACCTTGTGTATGTTTGCGGCAGCACTGAACGTCTTGACAGAAAGGTTGCTGTTCAATACGAGAAAATGTATAAAGCTGCCGCAAAAGATGGTGTTTATTTAACACCATGTTCCGGTTATCGTTCTTATTCACTCCAGGAACGCAACTATAATCGCAAAGTTGAATATTATAAAAGTCTCGGCTATTCAATCTCTCAGGCAAAGGTGAAGGCAGCAACAATTATTATGCCGCCGGGAAGCTCTGAACATAATCTTGGCTACGCAATGGATATTGTTTGCGTTGACGAATGGTTTGAAGATACAAAGGAATTTAAATGGCTTCAGAAGAATGCAGCCAATTACGGTTTTATTATGCGGTATCCCAAGGATAAGCAGAATATTACAAAGGTAATATACGAACCGTGGCACTGGCGTTACGTCGGTGTGGAAGCGGCTAAGGCGATGAAATCAAGCGGTCTTACTTTAGAAGAATATATGGGCGTGAAGCAGTAAACAAAAATCCTTTCGTTTATAAAAAACGAGAGGATTTTTTAATGAACAATGAATGATGAATATTGAAAAATGAATATTTTAATATGTTCGGGCTGAACGGTAGGCGGCACCATACGTTGTTGTTCAGTTTCAGGTCGTCGTAGCGGTGATGGGTAATTTTCTTGCTGTTTTTCTCCGGTAAGAATGCATTAAGAATTAATTAACATTTTCCATCTTGTAATTTCTGAGTATATTTATTATACTTATAATATATGTTTTGAGAGGTGAGCGAAGTGGCAAGGTATGGTCTTGATTTAAGGCAAAAAAACAAAGACCCTAAAAAACGTAATGTTGCGTTGATTTGTGTGTTTTTATGCTTCGTTGTGGTTCTGGGGTCTGTTTCGACTCTTCTGCTCTGGCGTTCTCTTAATTATGACTTTAATAATATTTTTGTCCGTGGTGATGTTACCGAAACAAAACCTGCAACTACCGAAAATACTGATGGGCAGATTTATTCAGGTGAGTATGTATTTTTGGTGTCGGTTACATCCGATGACGGTAAAGAAGCGCTTTTCCACAATCTTATTTGTGTTGACCTTTCAGAAAAAACCTTCAGAGTAGTTCCGGTGGACGGTAATATTGCTGATTCAAAGACGGGTATGACCTGCGACGGTTTGCTTGTCAATAATGGAATCAAATCTCTCGTTTCTTTTTTAGGTTCATATTATTCAACTGATATTGACAGGTATGTTCTTTTAACAGAATCTGGTTATAAATCTTTTTTCAGAGCTATGGGAGATATAACCGTCAAAGTTTCCGAAGATATTGCGTACGATACCGATGATATGTTCCTTGAACTCAATCGCGGTGAAAATATTTTGACACCCGATAAAACCTATAAGTATATGAAGTATATTTGCGAAACAAAAAAAGGCTATGAGCGCTCAAAAGCAAATGCGGACATTACCGTAGCAGCCTTCAATGCGTATTATACAGCCGAAAGATTCAATTCTGCAGACAACACGTTTTCTGTTATAATTGATTATTGCACTACAGATATTACGATTGTTGATTTTACAAATGCAAAAGATGAAATTGAGTATCTTATTCCGAAAACCTCGAAAGAGAAATTGAAAGTTTTTATTTCTGATAATATAAGAAGTAACCTTAGAGTGGGTGTGTTCGAACCAGATATGGTTTAATACAGTCACTTTTCCCCGTAACATCGTTAAAACTCTTGAAATACTGTCGTATATCAAGACAAAAAAATATAAAAGGTGCGTGAAATCGGACATTTAAGGCATATTTGGTTCGAATACACTCACTCTAAGGAGAGTACAGATGAGCAAGAATAAAAATAAATCAAAAAAAGGTGTGTTGGCGGCTATAATAGCATTGGTTGTTGCTTTTGCACTTGTGGTAAGCGGTCTGGTTGTTGTGTTCTTATACGGTGCTGTATTGAAACCAACAGAATTTAATTATATTGTTCCTGCAAGCGGAGAAGGTACAGGGTATTACCGACATTGTTATTCTGAACTTAACGAGAATGAACAAAAGGTATATTCTGTTATTTTACAAAGCATTTATTCACAACCCGAACGCATAGAGATACCCGAGCTTGGTGACGGTGATTTGACGAAGGTTTTTAAAGCGCTTTCGCACGACAATCCCGATTTGTTCAATTTGGGGCTTAATTGTTCAGTTTATACAGAAGGTCTTAAGACATATTTTGAAACTGATTATGTTATTTCTTACGAGGACTATTCTGTTAAGCTTCAGGAAGTCAAAGACATTGCTTCAGTTATTATTGATGGTGCGTCAATATACACTTCTGTTTACGAAAAAGAAAAATATGTTCATGATTATATTATTAATCATTGCTCATATATTGCTCCCGATGAAAATGCAATGGCAAATACCGTGTATGGTTGCCTTGTGGAAGGCAAAGCCTCCTGCGAAGGCTATTCGCGTGCTTTTCAGTATGTTTTGAGTGCGCTCGGCATTGAAAATCGTTTGGTTACAGGCGAATCTGCCGATGATGGTATTAATTATATAAACCATATGTGGAACTTTGTTGTTCTTGATGGTAACGGCTATTTTGTCGACCTTACCTGGGATGACCCCAGATCGGAGGGGAATGTTTTACGTCATACATATTTTAATGTAACGACTGATGATATTCTTATTAAACATCGTAATATTGCACAGACATTGCCTTTATGCACCGGTACACAGTATAATTATTTTGTCTATGAAAATGCATATTTTGATATTGGTTCAGGTGAAGCATTTGAAACTAAAGTGTATAACGCAGTATATACGGCAAGACAAAGGCAGTACGGTTGTGTCGAATTGCGTTTTTCTGATAAAGCTGTTATGGAGCAGGCAAAGAATACACTCTTTAATACAGGTATAATATATAATGTATATAATGAAATCGGTCTTGTTTCTGCCGCAGGGAACGCGAAGGTTTATTACAGCAGTGACGATACGATGAATACAATTTGTCTTTTCTTTTAATTATTTTTGAGGTGTTTTATGGATAAAGAAAAAATAGAAAGAGCTGTTCGTGAAATTCTTGAAGCCATCGGTGAGGACCCGGATAGAGAAGGCCTTGTTGAAACGCCTAAACGTGTTGCAAATATGTATGAAGAAGTCTTTTCCGGTCTCAATGAAGATGCGCACACGCATCTTAAACTGTTTAATGAAAAAGGTAATGATGAGCTTGTAGTTGTCCGCGACATACCTTTATATTCAATGTGCGAGCATCACTTGTTGCCTTTTGTGGGTAAGGCACATATTGCATATATTCCTTCTGACGGTAAAATCATAGGGTTATCTAAGCTTGCTCGTATTGTTAATGTGTATGCCAAACGACCTCAGGTTCAAGAACGTCTGACAACACAGATTGCAGATTTTCTTTACGAAGAACTTGAAGCAAAGAGTGTAGCTGTGCTTATACAGGCGGAGCACCTTTGCATGACCATGCGCGGTGTAAGAGCTGCAGGTGCCGTTACACAGACATCTGCTTTGAGAGGTACTGCAAGAAAAGATGCGCGTACCCGTGCTGAGGTTATGTCGCTTCTTTCAGGTGGTAAGTGATGTTTTCTTTTGAAGATTTAATTAAATGCAAAAACGGTCCCCTTGTAATGGGCATACTTAACGTGACCCCGGATTCATTTTCAGATGGCGGGGAAGCATTCAATGTTGATAACATTGTAAAAAAAGTGAATGTTTTATGTAGTGAGGGTGCCGACATTATTGATGTCGGTGCCTGTTCTACCGCACCGGGAAATGATCTTGTGAGCGAAACTGAAGAAATAAAAAGACTTAAACTGTTTTTACCTGAAATTCTTAAGACTTCTACAGTTCCTGTTTCAGTGGATACCTTCAGACCTGCTGTTGCAGAGTATGCGCTGAATACAGGTGTAAGTATGATTAATGATGAAAGCGGTGTTTTTAATGCCGCTATGGCGGAGCTCGTGGCATCATACGGTTGTGGTTGGATTTTTATGCATAACGGCGGAATGAGTTCATCTGAAGTCTGCGAGTATAGCGACGGAGTTACATCTGCGGTGTGCAATTTCTTTAAGATAATGAAAAATAAAGCTGTCGGTTATGGCTTGAGTGAGCAGCAGTTGTGTTACGATTGCGGTATAGGCTTCGGCAAAACGAGACAGGATGATTTGACATTGCTGAATTCCTGTGATGTATTATCGGAATTTTCTCCTTTGCTTATCGGGGTGTCCCGTAAAAGAATTATAGGGGAAATTACAGGTGTTAAAAATCCGCGTGAACGTGTGGCGGGTAGCATAGTTGCCGGGGTTATGGTTGCCGATAAAGGTGCAAAAATACTTCGTGTTCACGATGTGAAAGAAACGGTTGAAGCGTTGTCAGTGTTATCTGCACTTAAAAAAGGAGTATTGTAATGGAGAAAATTATCATAAAGGGTTTAAGGCTGTGGGCGTACCACGGAGTCAATCCTGAAGAAAAGGTAGACGGTCAGAATTTTGTGTTGGATATTACTGCAGAAATCGATGTTAAAAAAGCACAAATAAGCGATAATGTTGACCATACCGTGAGTTATGCGAAAATCATTAAAACCGCAACTGCGGTTTTTACTGCAGAGAGTTATAACCTTATAGAAACTGCGGCAAACAAAGTCGCAACGGAAATTATGGAAGCTTATCCCAAACTCACAAGTGTTACCGTTCTTCTTAAAAAACCCGAAGCACCTGTTAAAGCAGACTTTGAGTATGTGGCAGTAGAGAAAACAATCAGCCGTGAACAAATGATGGCGGAGTTGACGGAATGAAAGCAGTAATAGGTATCGGTACAAATATCGGTGACAGATATAATAATATTAAAACTGCCGTTGAAGCGTTGGAGTTAGTTCCCGGGATAAAGGTTTTAAGAGAGTCATCGGTTTATGAAACGGAGCCTTGGGGTTATACAGAGCAAGAAGGCTTTTATAATAATGTTATAGAGATTGAGTGCGAAAAATCACCACGCGCACTTCTCGGTATCTGCTTAGGTATTGAGGCAGGTATGGGACGGGTGCGTAGGTTTAAGTATGGTCCTCGTGTAATAGATCTGGATTTGCTTTTTTA
This sequence comes from Clostridia bacterium, assembly GCA_017461235.1. Classification (GTDB taxonomy): domain Bacteria; phylum Bacillota; class Clostridia; order Oscillospirales; family Acutalibacteraceae; genus DTU089. Next base: position 17,674 of record JAFTYU010000043.1, read on the forward strand.
TGAGAATGAGCTTGTCAAGAGCGATGAGCTTACTTTACCGCATCCTTTAATAGGGGAGCGTGATTTTGTTCTTGTTCCGCTGAAAGAGCTTTTTGCTTCAATGAATATCTACGGTTTTGATTATAATGAGCAGTACGAAAATGTGCTCAAAAACTCAACTGCAAAAAAAGTTGAAAAAAGTTGAAAAAAGTTCTTGACTTTATGAAATTGTTATAGTATAATTCTCACTTGTCGGCGTCAAAAAGACGCGGAGAGATATCTCCGAAGTCTTCAATCCGGATTAGACCCCGCAACACCCGGGTGGGTTGTAAAAAGGGATAAAAAAGGTAAAAAAAGATGTTGACAAAGGGAAAAAGATATGATATTATCTTAAGGCACTCGCGCGAAGGGGAGACCGGAGAGCGGAGCGAACGAACCTTGAAAAT
>JAFTYU010000007.1 GCA_017461235.1 Clostridia bacterium
CAACCCGTAGGGGACGGATCCATCCGTCCCGAAGAAGAACCGACTTGAATCAAACGGTACGCATAGATGCGTACCCTACGGAATATCAATTTAAAATTTAAACTCACCCCGTAGGGGACGGATCCATCCGTCCCGATGAAAAACCGACTTGATTCAAACGGTACGCATAGATGCGTACCCTACGGCGTTGTCAAATTAATATTAAAAATCATATCGTAGGGGACGGATCCATCCGTCCCGAAGAAGAACCAACCTGTAATTACCCATTGACTTAATAATTCTGTTGTAGTATTATATATACTGTAAAATTATAAGGGGAATTAGGGCAAAAAGTTTCAGGAGGTGTCGCTATGATTGATATTCACAGCCATATTTTATATGGCGTTGATGACGGCGCGGACACACTTTTTGAAACACTTGAGATGGCGGAAATTGCCTGCGAAAACGGCACAAGAGTCATTGCCGTTACACCGCATTGTAATTTATCGGATGATAAACGTAATTTCTGGAACGAAGGCCTTAAAGACAGGTTTCTTGAAGTCAAGGATGCTGTAAAAAAGGCAGGTTTGCCTCTGCAGCTTTTACCGGGACAGGAGATTTTCGGCAAAGGGGAGATTGTTAAGCATCTCAAAACGGGCGAATTAATAACGCTCAACGGCTCACGTTACCCTTTGATAGAGTTTCCTTTTAACGAACGCAGTGAAAATGTGTTCAAAAAGCTGCAGGCCGTTATTGCCGAAGGGTTTGTGCCCGTTGTAGCGCATCCGGAGAGATACGGTTTTGTTTCGGAAAACTTTGATTCTCTGTTGAAGCTGAAAAAAATGGGGTGTCTTTTGCAGGTTAACACAGGCAGTATTGACGGCGTTTTCGGTCATACCGCTAAAAATATGGCGATAAAAATGCTGAATCATCATACTGTTGACGTTGTTGCCAGCGATGCTCACAGCCCGTTTATGCGTTCCCCTAATCTGGGCGATGCTCATGAATATCTTTGCGAAAATTATTCCACCGAATTTGCCGAGCGGTTACTTCTCAAAAATCCGAGGGCAATTCTTGAAAATAAAACTATTTAGGAGATTGGTAAAATGAGAATATTGAGGGTAGTTGCCGTGTTGTTATTTGTTGCCACAACCGCACTTTACGGCTACTTTTTAGTAACCGAAAAAATCAAAAGTGATGAAACAATACCGGTTATTAAGCTTGAAGAAGACGTTCTTGAAGTTGCAATCGACGCCACCAATAAGGATTTGCTCAAGGGTGTTACAGCGCACGATGAAAAAGACGGTGACCTGAGTGATATGGTTATTGTTGAGTCTGTTTCAAACTTTATTGAGCCGGGTCTTTGCCGTGTTACATACGCTGTGTGTGACTCCAATAATCACGTGGCAACCGCTACAAGAAAAATCAGATATAAAGGCTACGAATCACCTAAATTCTCATTGTCCGAAGACTTGTGCTACTCCATTTACGAAAGGCTCGACCTTGCAGATGCAATAACGGCTACGGACTGTATTGAAGGCGATATTTCGGATAACATAGTTATTTCCAGCGAAGATTACACCGGCGCTATCGAAGGTGTGTTCAATATACAGGCTACCGTTACGAACCGTAAGGGTGATTCATCAACAATAACTGTTCCGCTTATTGTTGAAGATCTGAATTTGTCTGCTCCCGAAATTGAACTGACAGACTACCTTATTTATATGAAGCCTACTGACAAGGAAATTGATTTTGAAAAATTCATTGTTGGTGCCGAGGACGAAAGAGGTAACGATTTAACAGACGATATCACAGTTAAAAGTAAAATCGACACTACCAAAGAGGGTACTTACACGGTGCATTATTATGTAACCGATAACAAGGATGTTGAAGGTCACGCAGTTCTGACTGTTATTATAGGTGAATGAGATTATGGAAGAGAAGAAGATTACGTTAGAATGGCACAGCATTTTTAAAGATGTGGTTAAAAATGCGTGGATTATTGTTTTAGCGGCACTTATAGGTTTAATGGGCGTGTTTATTGTTACAAACAGTGTTTACACACCTGAATATACATCTACCGCTACTATTGTTGTTAACGCAAAGGGTAATTCATCAAGCTCCCTTTACGGCGTTTCTGTTGAAATGGCGGAGATTTTCTCAAAGGTTTTCGTTGACCCCACTATGAAGGAAAAGGCTGCCGCTCATCTTGAAAGAGAGTCATTTGACGGCTCTATTGATGCGCGTGTTCTTACAGATACAAACTTCGTTGAGCTTAAGGTTACAAGCCATAGCCCCCAGACGTCTTACGAGCTACTCACCGCCGTTCTGGAGGTTTATCCCGATTTGTCCGCAAGCATTTTTGAAAATGCAGTTATAAATGTTATTAAAAACCCCTCAATGCCGAAAGCACCGTCCAACTCTGTGCCTGTTGAAAATAAAAACCTTGTAATGGTTATTTGTGCCGGTGTGGCTTTATTGGCAATAGTTGCTCTCTCTGTTTTAAGAGATACAGTAAAAAATGAAGCTATTTTCACAACTAAAATTGATGCAAAGCTTATAGGTGCTATCCCGCACGAGATTAAAAACAAGTCCTTGAAAGACCGTGTTAACAGAAAAGAAAAAGGCTTGTTTATCGACGGCAACCCCTATATCAGTCTGCGATTTGCGGAAAACTTCCACAAAATTGCCGCAAAGCTTGAATATATGAAATTGAGAAACGGCGACAAGGTTTTTGCGATAACAAGTGTTGCCGAAAACGAAGGTAAATCAACCATCGCATCCAATATTGCAGTTTCTCTTGCACATAAGGGCAATAAGGTTGTTCTCGTTGACCTTGACGGTAAAAAACCCGCGCTTTACAAAATTTTCGGCGCAAAATATATTGAGAAAGCCGAGCTTGGTAAGCTTCTTAACGGTGAAATCAAGCGTAGTGAATTCAGATTAAGACGATACAAAAAGAGCTCGCTTTCCCTTGCAATTAATGTTAATGCGTACGCTGATAACCACCTTTGGGTCGAAAGCGGCGTTGCCAAAGACGTTATTGACGCTCTCAAAGAGCAGGTTGATTATATAATCATAGATACTGCACCGCTTTCCGTTGACTCCACCGTTACGGATATTGCAAAATTCGTTGACCAGACTATGCTTGTTGTAAGAACCGATAAGGTAAGAACCACCGCTATCAACGATGCTATTCTTACTATAAATGAAGTTGGCGGCAGTCTTGCGGGTTGTATTCTCAATGACGTTTATCCCGACTTTGCCTTCTTCGGCGTTGCAGGCGCAGAGGATAACGGCGGTTATTATTACAGTAAAAAAGGTTACGGCAAAAGTTATGGCAGTTACGGCAAATATGCCGCTTCTGTTCAATCCGAAAACGATGAGCCGAGTGATGAAACAGAGTATATCTGACAGCAGAGGAAGTGAGATTAAATGAGTATGGATGATAAAAAGAAGTCATCATCAAAGGTTATAAATACAGGTAAAATCTTTGTCTACTTCGGTGACTTTTTAAAGGGATTCAAAAGATTCTGGTGGATGATAATTGTTTGCGCTGTGCTTGTAGGGGGCTTTAAGTTCGTTGACGCTCAACGTGGCTATGTGCCGCTTTACACCTCAAAGGCAACCTTTACCGTCAGCACACAGACAAGCACTTCTTCCGTTAACGGTATTTCGGCATATTCGTTCTTCTACGACTCTGCCACGGTTAACCAGCTTGTAAAAACCTTCCCTTATATTATGAGCAGTAACGTTCTTCGTGACTCTATCTGCGAAGATCTGAATATACCTTCTATACCTGTTGAGCTGAAGGTTTCTTCCGATACGGGTTCAAATATGTTTACCTTAATAGCAACAGGCAGAGATCCTCAGATGACGTATGACGTTCTTTTGTCCGCGGTTGATAATTATCCCGTTGCGGCAAAATACGTTGTTGGTAACGTTAAGCTTAAAATGATTACTACGCCCGATGTGGCAACAGAGCCTTCAAACAGCTCTGACTCCTTAAAACAGGCGGCAAACGGCTTGCTTATAGGTGCATTGATAGGCTTGGGATGGATTTTCTTGTACGTAATACAGCGTAAAACTATCAAGGTTAAAAAGGAAGTTCAGGCTCAGCTTAACTGTGAAGCGTTGGGCATTATACCCGAGGTTAACTTTAAAAAGCATTCAAAGCAAATTGACAGATCCGTACTTCTTACCAACAGTAATGTGGGTAAAGGCTTTATGGAGTCCTTCAGGGTGTTGCGTAGCATGGTTATGAATGCTCTGAGTGAAGATGAAAAAATTGTTATGGCTACGAGTACTGCTCCCGGCGAAGGTAAAACAACCATTATATCAAACCTTGCTTTAACTGTTGGTGCTTACGGTAAAAAGGTTTTGCTTGTTGATGCGGACTTGCGTAACCCCAGTGTAGCCAAACTCTTTAAATTTGACGTAAATCAGCTTGATTATTCAATTGAAACCGAAACATATAGAATTGCGGAGCTGAAGGAGCATAAAATCTCGTTTATGCACATCAAATCCGACAAGAACTATCATAAATTTATGAACGCAAAGGAAATTAAGAAAATTCTTAATTCGGTGCGTGACCAATACGATTACATTTTTGTTGACACTCCTCCTTGCGGACTTGTTTCAGATACAATGTACGTGGCACAGGCTTCCGATGCGGCTATTTACGTTGTTTATCAGGATACTGTCAGGGTTTCAAAAATCAGAAGTGGTCTCGACAGCATTATGTCAACAAATGTTAAGATGCTCGGTTGTCTTATCAATGGTGCAAAAGACGGTCTCACAGGTTACGGTCATAATGACGGTTACGGCTACGGCTATGGCTATGGTTACGGCTATAAATCATACGGTAAATACGGTTATGGCTACGGCTACGGTTATGGCGAATCCGGCAAAAAGAAACATCACAGACATTAAGAGGCGAAAAAATGGCAGTAAATGAGAAAAATTCTCCTAAAATTGAACAGATTCTTCTCGATTTACTTGCAAATTCCTTATTCGGTGCAGGTCGAAAGATAGAGTGCAATCCTGTAATATGGCCCTTGGTGTGGCATGAATCTTATGTGCAGGCTGTTTCGCTCATTGCTTTTTCGGGTGAATCACCGCAGAACTGTGATGAACGTTTTCTTGAAAAAATGAGAACGAAGCTGCAGAATGATGTGCGTGGTGTTATGCATATCAACAGAGAGCATATAAGGCTTCATAAAATGTTGAGTGATGCAGACATTCCTTACGTTATATTGAAGGGGGCTGCTTCGGCGGCATATTATCCCGACCCCCTTTTAAGGGCTATGGGTGACGTTGACTTTCTTGTAGATGAGAAAGACATAAAAAGAACGTGTAAGGTTCTTGAAAAAAACGGTTTAAAAAGGAATCCCAAGGAGCACGAAAAACACATTGTGTATTTTGATGAAAACGGAACTTACGAATTGCACGTGACCCCTGCAGGTGTTCCGAAGGGTGATGACGGGCAAAAGGTAAGAGAACTGCTACGAGATATTATTGATACGTCTCGTGAGATAAAAACCGATTTCGGTGTTATTCGCGTGCCTGATCATTTTCACCACGGCCTTGTTGTTTTGTTGCACACCTGTTGTCATCTGACGAGCGAAGGGATAGGGCTCAGACAGCTTTGTGATTGGGGCGCCTTCGTTTCAAGCTTTACCGATGAAGAATTTTCAGAGATGTTTGAAGAAAAATTAAAGTCTGTGGGTTTATGGAGGTTTTCAAGAGTTCTTACGCAGGTTTGCACAGAGTGTCTCGGCTTGCCCGAACGCAGGTTTGCAGGTGATTATGACAAAGCAGTTGTAGACAGTTTTACTGAAGATATTTTTAAAAGCGGTAACCTGGGGCAGAAAAATCCCGTCAGTGTGCAGGAAAGTCTGTTTGTTTGCGCAGATAAAAGTAAAAAATCAGTTCTCAGACATCTCGTATCTTCCGTTAATGAAATAGTTTATTTTTATTGGGGATTTACTAAAAAATACAAAATTCTGCTCCCTTTGGGTTGGCTCTTTTTCGGAGGACGATATATAATCCGTTCGTTAACGGGCAAACGTCCGAAAATCAATATCAAAAAATTAAAGGAAGAGACAAACACCCGTTCATCTCTATATGATGAAATAAAACTTTTTAAAGAATAAAAAAATCGGTCTGAACATTTAGTTCAGACCGATTGCTTTTTAATTATAAATCAAGAAAATCTTTTCGTACAACATCTTCAAGGCCGAAGGCTTCAACCACTTCCCAAAGGTTACGATCGGTAATTGTGTTAATACGTTTACCGCTTGCTGTTGCTATCATATAAAGTTGAGCGGCTTTCTCAACAGTTTCAATAAGACCGAAGGCTTCGTCAATATCCTTGCCTGCGCCGTAAATTCCGTGAATGCCCCAGTTTACAAGTCGGAAATTCTTCATTTTTTCTGCGGTTGCAATACCGATTTCATTATTACCGCATACCATCCAGGGGAGCACGCCGATACCATCGGGGAAAACGATGATACATTCGGTACACATCTCCCAAAGAGTGTGGGTAAATATTTTTTCATCGAGTTCAATAACATGGTTCATAGCCAGAGTGTACACAGGGTGAGAGTGAATAATAACTCTGTTTTCGGGGTTTACTTCAAGTCTGGCAATGTGGCTCATAAGATGCGCAGGAAGCTCGGAAGTAAACTTTCCGCCATCACTGTAACCCCAAAGGAGTTCTGCAGTTGTACCATCTTTGGCAATACGGATAATACCAAGATTGTTTTCAGGGTCAAATTCAATATTTTTGAAATATTTTCCTGTACCGGTTACAATAAAAATCTTGCCGATAAGCGCGCTTGCATCGAATCCCGTGGGTATTTCACGGATAACGTTGTTAAGATCAAGATATTCGCCGACTTCTTTTTCATCAAGCATATAGCTGATGTTACCGCCGTTTCTTTCGTCCCAACCCTGTCGGTACATATTGGCGGTGATTTTTTTCATTTCTTCAACAAATGGTGCGTTTAAAATATTTTTCATACTCGTTTTACCAAAACCTCTTTTTCGTAATCTTTTATCTGAGAAAGATAATCACGTTCAATACCTTCTCTTACAAGATATTCTGCCCAAATATCACCGAAAGGTGCAGTTTTTATTTCTTCCTGAAGATACATAAGGGTAGTAAAGTCATTATTGTTCTGAAGCTCTTTCATTTTTTCTGCAGGCATAAGAAGTGCGTTAAGAAGTGCCTTTTTTACGTTGCGTACACCTGTTACCCATGCAGAAAGTCTGTTAATGGATGCATCGAAATAGTCCGTTGCAATAAATACTCTGTCGAGTGCATCGTGGAAGACGATTTCTTTGGCAATTTCCCTTGTTTCATCGTCATAAATCACAACGTGGTCAGAGTCCCAACGTACTGCTCTTGTTACGTGGAGTGCGATTTTCTCATTGAAAACAAGCAATGATGAAATTTTATCGGAAACGAGCTCTGTGGGGTGATAGTGGCCGTTATCCATAAGGGGAGTAATGCCTTTTTGTGTTGAATATGAAAGGCAGAATTCCGCAGAGCCTACAGTGTAGCTTTCAAGACCGATGCCGAAAACCTTTGATTCAAGAGTTACGTAAACTTTTGATTTATCATAAGGTGTACTGAGAATTTCATCGAGAGATTTTTTGAATCTTGCACGGGGAGCGAGTCTGTCCGCGGGGATATCCTTATAACCGTCGGGAATCCAGATGTTCATTACACAGGGCACACCTGTTTCGTTTGCGAAATATTCGGATATTTTAAGGCACTGAATGCCGTGGTTAACCCAGAATTTGCGCACCTGTTCATCGGGGGATGAAAGGGTGAGATTGTCTTTAACCATAGGGTGTGAAAAATATGTGGGGTTAAAGTCGATGCCCATATTATGTGATTTAGCGAAGTCAACCCATTTTTTAAAGTGCTTAGGCTCAATTGCATCTCTGTCGGTAAACTCACCGTCTTCAAATATTGCATAAGAAGCGTGAAGGTTAAGCTTCTTTTTGCCGGGGATAAGAGAAAACGCCATATCGATATCAGCCATAAGCTCATCGGGAGTGGTAGCTTTACCCGGATAATTGCCGGTAGTCTGGATACCGCCTGAAAGACTTTCTTTACTGTCAAAGCCGGTGACGTCATCACCCTGCCAGCAATGAACGGAAACCGTAACGTCTTTAAGTTTATTAAGTGCCGCTTCTGTGTCAACGCCCAATTGAGCGTAGATTTTTTTAGCTTCGTCGTATCTTGACATAGAATAACCCCTTTTCACTGAATTAACATCAAAATAGAATAAAATTATACTCCTATACACAATAAAAGTCAATGAAATGTGCAGAGTAACAAAAATAAATTTTTCTCATAAAATACTTATGAAAAGTTTAGTGAGGGGTGCTTTTATGACAAAAACCATTTTGCCTGTTTCGTTTTTTCTGGGTGCTAACAATAAAATAAAGTATTGTTCACTTTTTAACGATTTATACGATCCTTATGAAAAAGGGTGCCGCATTATATTGAAGGGCGGTCCCGGTACGGGTAAATCTACATTGATGAAAAAAGTGGCGGAAAGGTTTGATAAAAAAGGGTGTTTTACAGAACGTGGCTTCTGCAGTGCAGATCCCAATTCTTTAGATGCGGTTTTCGTGCCGGAAGCTGACTTTTGTATATTTGACGGTACGTCGCCCCATATACTTGAACCTACATTACCGGGCGTAAGCGAGCATATAGTTGACCTTGGTGTGGCTTGGGACAGAAGTTTTCTCCGCGAACATATAAATGAAATAGGTGAACTGACAAGGTCAAATAAATTACAACACAAAAAGGTTGCTGAATTTATGAAGGTGGCATCACAAATTGAAACGCAAGCGGTGTTGATTTGTGCGGATTTTACCGATACGGATAAAGTTCAGCGGTACGCAAAACGCTTGGCAAACAGGCTCATACCTTCCCAAAAAAGCAACGAAAAGGGTCAAATGAAAAAAAGGTTTTTGTCTGCGGTGAGTCCTGACGGCATTATCGTTCAACACGATACGGTGGTTGCTCTTTCAGAAACAATAGTGTCTATAGAAGATGAGTTCAGTGCAGTTTCGCCCTATATTGCAGAATATGTGTGTAATTACGCCGTAGAAAAGGGTTACGACGTTTACGCCTGCTATTGTCCCTTGTTCCCCGAATACAAAATTGAGCATATAATAATTCCCGAACTGAAAACGACAGTTTTTACCCGGAACAGTTACCACTATTCCATTGACGACGGCAGTCAGAAAATCCACGCATCAAGATTCTATGATAAAGCGTCTTTTGAAAAGAACAAGGAAAAACTTGTGTTTATGAAAAAAGCCAAAAGAGAGCTTATAGACGAAGCTGTCAGAAAGCTTTCTATTGCAAAAGATATCCATGACAGGCTTGAAGACTACTATATAAAAGCTACAGATTTTGACGTGATAAACGAAATAGGGGAGAAGATAATTAAAAGTATATAAAAAATAAGCTCCTTCATTCCATTGTGGAGTGAAGGAGCTTTTTAAATACCAAATAAGGTTCTTGTGTTTTCTGCAGTTACATCAAGCACGGTTTGTGGGTCGATACCTTTGATTTCCGCAACTTTTTCTGCAACATAAGGTATATAGCCTGAAAAATTTCTTTTTCCGCGCATAGGTACGGGTGCCATATACGGACAGTCCGTTTCAAGGAGTAATCTGTCAAGAGGTAAAATCTCTGCCACTTCTACAGCTTTTCGTGCATTTTTAAAGGTAAGTGCACCACCGAGACCGATATACATACCGAGTTTAAGAACTTCTTTTGCCGTTTCGGCACTTCCCGAGAAGCAATGGAGTACGCCCTTGGGTTTGTGTTTTTTTAATATTTCCAGAGTGTCTTCATGGGCTTCGCGGTCATGAATGATTACGGGCAGGTTCAGTTCCTTTGCAAGGCATAACTGTTCTTCAAAGACCTTTTTCTGAAGTTCCTTATTGTCTTTACGCCAATAATAATCAAGACCTATTTCACCTACTGCCACGCATTTTTGATTTTGAAGCATTTTACGGAGTGTTTGAATATATTTTTCGGGTAAATCATCAACCTCTTCCGGGTGAACGCCGCAGGCGGCATATATGAAAGGATATTCCTTTGCGAGTTCAACTGAAAAAACAGAGCTCTCAATATCCGCGCCGCAGTTTATAACGCCACAAATGCCCGACTCTGTCAGGGAGTCGAGCATAATTTTGCGGTCATCGTCAAATGCTTTGTCTGTATAATGGGCGTGTGAATCAAATATATTACTGTACATATCAGCTTAATTGTGTACCTGCAGGGATGCCGTCAACGAAAGCAACCTTAACATCGTCTTCAGTAATCTCACCTGCAAGAATCATACCGTGGCTTTCGACACCGCAGAGCGTACGGGGAGCAAGGTTGGCTACAACAATAACCTTTTTGCCGATAAGGTCCTCCGGACTGTACCATTTAGCAATACCGGAAGCAACTGTTCTTGGTGTTTTTGTGCCGTCATTGAGTGTTAATTCAAGAAGCTTCTTTGCGCGTTTAATAGGCTTGCAGTCAACAACCTCACATACCCGAAGTTCAACTTTTGCAAAATCATCATAAACAATTTCAGCAAGACCTTCGATTTCAGGTTCTTCATCTTCTTCTGCAGGAAGTGAAGCTGCAATTTCCTCAAGAGTCTTTTCAACGTCAAGACGTGAGAAAAGGGGAGTGGCAGTACCTACACTGTCGCCTGCTTTGATAGCACCGAACTCTGCAAGAGAATCAAGAGTATCAATATTTGTGCCGATTTGTTCAAGGATTTTGTCGCCGGTTTCGGGCATAAAGGGTTTAAGAAGAACTGCAATATAGCGGATACCTTCAATAAGGTTATAGAGAACTGTACCGAGTCTTTCTTTCTTTTCTTCATCCTTTGCAAGTGCCCAGGGCATAGTTTCGTCGATATATTTGTTGCAACGTTTTGCAAGCTCAAAGATTTTGCTGAGAGCATCGCTTACCTTGTAGGTATCAAGAAGCTTTGTGACTTCGGGAAGGGTGTTGAGTGCAAGCTCTTTGAGCTCGTTATCGATTTCTTCCGTAGCTGTAGGAGCCTGAATAACACCGCCGAAATACTTGTTGTTCATAGCAACGGTACGGTTAACAAGGTTTCCGAGAGTGTTGGCAAGATCTGAGTTGAAGCGCTCAATGATTGTTTCGTAAGTTATTGTGCCGTCCTGTGCGTGAGGCATCTCTGAAAGAAGGTAATAACGCACCGCATCAACGCCAAAACGGTCGCAAAGGTCATCGGCATAAATAACGTTGCCGCGGGATTTACTCATTTTGTCGTTACCGGAAAGGAGCCACGGATGGCCGAAAACCTGTTTGGGAAGGGGCTCACCAAGAGCCATCAACATAATGGGCCAGTAAATAGTGTGGAAACGAAGAATATCCTTGCCGATAACGTGAACATTGGCAGGCCAATATTTTTTATACATTTCTGAATTGTTTTCAGGGTCATAGCCAAGACCTGTTATATAGTTAAGAAGGGCATCAACCCATACATATATAACGTGCTTTTCATCACCGGGGAAAGGAATACCCCATTTGAATGTTGAACGGGAAATGCAGAGATCCTGAAGACCGGGCTTGATGAAGTTGTTAATCATCTCTTTTTTTCGGCTTTCGGGATAAATGAAGTTGGGGTTGCTTTCTATATATTCTTCAAGCTGTTTCTGGTATTTGCTCATTTTGAAGAAATATGCTTCTTCTTTTTCTTTACGTACTTCTCTGCCACAGTCGGGACATTTGCCGTCTGCGAGCTGTGAATCTGTGAAAAAGCTTTCACAGGGAACACAATACCAACCTTCGTATTCGCTCTTATAAACGTCGCCCTTATCGATAAGCTTTTTGAAAATTTTCTGTACGCTTTCTTCGTGTTCCTTATCGGTTGTTCGTATAAATTTATCATAAGTTGTATTAAGGCAATCGCAGATGGCTTTGATTTCACCCGCAACCTTGTCAACATATTCTTTAGGCGATACACCTGCCGCTGCGGCATATTCCTCAATTTTCTGACCGTGTTCGTCAGTGCCTGTCTGGAAGAAAACGTCATAGCCTTGCATTCGTTTAAACCTTGCCAGAGCATCGGAGAGAACTATCTCGTAAGAATTACCGATGTGGGGTTTGCGCGAAGTGTACGCAATTGCAGTTGTAATGTAATAAGGCTGTTTGCTCATTTTCTTATCTCCTTAGTTTTATTATGTGGATTACCACCTCTCGGATGGGAGAGGTGGTTTATGGTTATTGTATTATAGTATTATTCGCTCTTTAAGTCAAGTTTAACCTTGCCTAAACCTTTAGCGTCAATGGTGACTGCAATGTCACTTTTTTCGCCGTTGGTTCTTATCCAGAAAGCTCTGTCGCCGCCAATCAAGGGGAATTCCGAAGGTCCTATGATTTTAGCCGCACCTTTAACGGTTACTTTAACAGCACTGTCTGCAAAAGGCACGCGATTGCCGTTCTGGTCTTTTGCTACGATTTCAATTCTTGTAGCATCGTATGTGTTACCTTCACGAAGGACATAGGAATCTGCTTTAACATCAATATGAAGGTCGGTTACGGCAGTTCTCGTAACTGTTGCAACACATTTGCCGTCAATATATCCTTCAAAAGCGTAGGTTATCTGTTCATTACCCCAGCCGCCGATATATTTTGTGACAATATCAAACATTGTGTTAAAGGGTATTTTGCCTACAACCATAGCCGCGCCTGCCTTCAGGAATTTTGAAGGTGGTAGCTTCCATTGCTTGGTCTGTGCGGCAACAAGGGTATCTGTAAGGAGTGCCGCAGCTTTAGGATCAAGACCGTCATCAACCGTGAGAGCATCACCGATAAAGTCAGCGGCTATCATAGGCGGATGCGGAAGATTCTTGAATTTTGAACTGTCGGGATAGATTGTGCTTGTGTATTTTCCGTTTTTGTAAAGCTTAACGTAATCACAGTTTGTGAAAACCCATACGTCACCTATTGTTCCGCCGGGATGCTCACCGATATCCATTGCAGATGACACTTCAAGGAAGGGTTTATCATCCTGTTGTGAACGGTAAATAGCAGCACCTAATTTAGGTACACGGAACATATCCGTTACACCGTGATAACAGATTCTGTCACCGCTACCGAAGTCCTTGTGGGTGTTATAGTCAGCCATACACCAACCGATAGCACCGCTTGTACGGGGATTACCGTAAGCGGAGTTAAGAACTCTTGTGTGTCTTAATGCGTGTTCTGCGCGGACACCTTCTTTATCAAAGCTCTTTGTAGGGAACATATGGCCGTTATGCTCCGTTACAAGGTAGGGTGCTTTAAGTGATTTTGTAACAAGGGCAGGGGGAAGGAGCTTGATTGCACCACCTGAATGTATAAAGTCATTCATTGTATAAACATCTTCAAGAAGATGGCTGAAGGGCATATTTCTGACACCGCCGGTCTGACGGGTGTTGTCAAGCTCTCTTGCAACGCGGTTAGTTTCTGCATAGAATTCGTCACAGTCAAGTCCTTCATTTACGCGGACACCCCAAAGGATAACACAAGGATGGTTTCTGTCACGAAGAACCATTCTGCGTACGTTGTCAAGACAAATATCGCGCCATTCACCTTCACCAAGATATTGCCAGGAGGGCATTTCGGTGAATACCAACAGACCGATTTCATCACAACGGTCAAGGAAATGAATGCTATCAGGATAATGAGAAGTTCTGACAAGGTTTAAGCCCAATTCATATTTCAAAAGGTCCGCGTCGGCTTTCTGTACGTTTTCGGGCATAGCATAGCCTACGTAGGGATAGCTCTGGTGACGATTAAGACCCCTGATTTTAATCTTTTTGCCGTTAAGATAGAATCCGTCCTGCATAAAACGGCACTCTCTGAAACCGAAACGCACGGCGATTTCGTCACAGTCATTAAGCTTAATATATATAGTATAGAGATGTGGATTATCAATATCCCATAATTCAACGTCGCAAACAGCCCATTTTGCGTTAATTACGCGGCCGTTGAATTCGGTGGATCTTTCACCGATTTTATTTTCACCGTCAAAGAGAGAAAAGGTAAGTGTACCCGAAGTGTTTTCGGAAAGGGTAACGTCAATATCGAGCACCTTTTTTGGTTGCATAACATTGAGAGTTCTGACAAAGGCATTGTCGATATATATTTCGCTTACTTCTTCAATCCATACTTCGCGGTAAATACCGCCGTAAACAAGGTAGTCAACAACATTTCCGAAAGGCGGAATTTCATTTCGCTCTGTTGAATCAAGTTCAACCACAAGCACGTTGCCTTTTGCTTTTATATCATCTGTAATATCAAAACTGAAGCGGTTGTATGCGCCCTTGTATTCACCGATGAATTTGTCATTAAGATAAACCTTTGAATAAACAGCAGCACCTTCAAAATGAAGAATATAGCGGTTGCCTTTTGTCTTTTTTAAATCAAAAGTCTTTCTGTAACAGCTTACGAACTGATATGATTTTTCATCAAAATAATTTAAAGGTAACTCTTTGTTACAATGGGGGATGTCGACAATTTCAAATTTACTGTCGTCATAATCCTTTTTTACCATTTCGTCTGAAAATACGGGAGAGTATTTCCAACCGAAGTTAAGAGCATGCGAAGTTCTCATTGTACCACCCTTTTCAATTTAATCGTACGTCTATATTTTATACTATTATATATTGTATGTCAATAAATGGCTTTTTTTGTTTTCGGTTTTGCCTTCAATAACTGCATCTAAAAGTTCATCAAGTCGAGCTCCTATTTTTTCACCTGAGAAGCCCTGTTTTACAAGCTCATTTCCGCTTATGTCCAGTTGTGCAATTGTGCAGCATTCGTTGTTTTTCTCTATTTCGTCAAGCCAGGCGAGAGTTTGTGAGGTGCCTTTGCTTATATCTCTGTATTTTTTGCTCAATGCACCTCTGTCACTCTTTTTGATTATCAGTAAAGTTCGGATATCGTCGGGAGTTTTGTTCTTTAAGTGGTGTTTTAACTGAATTTTTGTTTCAGGCGGTTCAAAATCGTGGTTGGAAACAAGAAAAGTGACCCTGTTTATTGTCTTTTTATCAAATTTAAGGCGTGTCAGTATTTCTTTCGCCATTTCACCACCTATAGAAGCGTGATTTTTAAAGGTGCTGTCACCCTTTTCATTCAGTTTGTGTGTAGGCACTTTGCCTAAATCGTGCAAAAACATAGTAAGTCGAAGGATTCTGTCGTCAGGGATAGTATCTACCGTGTGGCATATGTGTTCCCATACGTCGTAAGCGTGTTTTTCACCGTATTGTCTGAAATTCAACGCAGGCTCTATTTCAGGTATAAATACGCATAAAACGTCAGAATACTCCATAAGAACCTTGAAGGCATTTTTGCCGCAGATGAGTTTAGTGAGCTCAACATTTATTCTTTCTGCGGATATATTTTTCAGAAGGTTTTTGTTGCGGTGTATTGAAAGAGAGGTTTCAGGGTCAATTTCAAAACCGAGAACTGCGGCAAAACGTAACGCTCGTAATATACGCAAGCCGTCTTCGTTGAATCTTTTGTCGGGATCACCCACTGTTTTTATTATACTATTATATATATCGTTTTGTCCGCCGTATAAATCAATGATACCTGTGGATGAATTGTAGGCGAGAGCATTCACCGTAAAATCCCTGCGTGCAAGGTCGTTTTTTAAATCAGGAGTAAAAAGCACGTTTTTGGGATGTCGGTTGTCCTCGTAATCACCGTCGATGCGGAAGGTTGTGACTTCAAAGGGCTTATGGTTAATAATAACCGTCAACGTACCATGCTTTAAACCTGTGTCAACGGTTTTGAAGTTTTTAAAAAGCTCCTGTGTTTCGGTTGGCACGGCAGAAGTGGTGATGTCCCAGTCACACGGAGATATACCCATTACACTGTCACGCACGGCTCCGCCAACGCAGAAAGCTTCGTGCCCTGCGCTCTCAAGAGTATTGATAATTGTTACAACTTCATCAGGTAATTTGATTTCCATTTTTTAACTCCGCTTTTTATTTCACCTTTATTATGGCTTTTTTTAACGTTTGTGTCAATAAATAATTACAATTTGCAAGAATAAGGCTTGTTTTATGTCAAAAATGTTACAGTTTGTAATTTTTGCATTTTTGACAAAAGAAGGGGTAAATGAATTGTGGCAACTTCTTGAATAACTACAAAATATGGGGTTAAAAGTCTTTTTCTGTTCAAAACCTTTGTTAAAAATGAACAAAAAGTGTTTTTTATTTTATTTGACTTTTAAAATAAGTTGTGTATAATACCTTTTGCCATAGGATAACTGCGGCATTTTTGCCGACAGTATTGTACCGAACCGAGGCAATTCGGTACGCTATTGTTGACAAAACTGCCTACAACGGCAGCTTTTTGAATCCCTATATAAAGGAGTAGGGGTGTCAATTCGGAAAGTTGCTTGTCTAAGGAGATTTATACCATGACAGTCAGAAAAATAGGTGAAACAGCCGTGGCTTCACCGCTAAAGAGAGTTGCTCTCGCATTAATGGCGGTATTGTTCTTTGTTTCGGTCACAGCGTTCGCCATACCGCCCGTAATGTACGATGTTACTATTTACGACGGTGAATCGGTCATTGTTGTTACAACCGCCGAGACCGATGCTTCAAAGATTCTTGAAGATGCAGGCATTACAGTCAGCGAAGCATACGGCGACAGTGTTAGTTTTAAAAACTTCACAGGCGAAGAAGGCAGCAAGATCTTTATTAAAAGAGGTGTCAGAGTTAATATCAATAACTTTGACGGCACAACACATACCATTTATACTTCGGGTACAGTCAGCGACGCTCTCACCGCCGCAGGCATCGATCTTCCCAAGGGTACTGCATTGAATTATGCAGCAGACCAAATTCTCGAAGACGGTATGACAATCGAAATTTACGACATTTATAAAGTTGTAATTACAGCAGACGGTAAAACAATTACCAAATCTGTTTCCGGCAAAACAGTAGCCGACGCACTCAATATGGCGGGCGTAAAGCTTTCGGACGAAGACTTCTCAAAGCCCGACGTAACAGCCGCTCTTAAAAACGGTATGAAAATTGAAGTGTTCAGAGTTACCGTTGAGGAAAGAACAGAAAACGAAGTTATAGGTTACGAAACAGAGTATTCTTATAACGATTCTCTTTACAGAGAAGACAGAAAGGTTCTCATTGAAGGCGTAAACGGCTCTAAAGCAATCGTTTACGAGGACCGCTATATCAACGGTGAACTCAGTTCATCAAAGGTTGTATCTGAAGATGTTACTGCAGAACCCGTTACAAAACTTGTTGAAGTTGGTACAAAAGTAAGAAAAAATGCGTATCCTTCATCTATCCCTGTGGGTAAGCCCATCAGCGAAATGGCTATGCCTTCATACCTTACAATAGGCAATGACGGTATTCCCACAACCTATTCATCAGTTATTAACGCGAAAGCTACTGCATACTGCATACCCGGTGGCATAACATCCACAGGCAAGCGTGCGCAGACAGGTTATATCGCAGTTGACCCCAGAGAAATTCCGTATGGCACCGAAATGTACATTGTTTCCGCAGACGGACAGTATGTTTACGGTTATTGTATAGCTGCTGATACAGGCGGTTTTATACACAGCGTTGACTGGACAGTTGACCTTTTTATGAATTCTGAAGCACAGTGTGTAAACTGGGGCAGACGTGATATTATAATTTATATTCTTTGATGAAACAAGAGACTGTAAAAAGTATTTTTTACAGTCTCTTATTCTATATTGTTTTATGAGGAGCTTTTTTACAGCTCCTTTTTTTCTTTGTGTGCAACACAAACGGCTATGCAGTCAACCTCTGCTGCACCATTTATAAGAAGTGTTTTAGTACACTCGTTCAACGTAGCACCCGTAGTTTTTACATCATCGCAAAGCAAAATTCGTGTATCCTGTAGTTTTGTTTCAAATTCGGGATTTATTACAATGGAGCCTAAAAGGTTTCCGGCACGCATGGTTTCATCCAAGGTGTGTTGCGGTTTTGTGGGGATTGTTTTATAGAGAAGCGGTTTACAGGGGATTCCCAGAATTTCAGACAGTTTTTCAGCTAAAAGCTGAGCCTGATTATATCCGCGGTTTTTTATTTCAGCTTTATGTGACGGCACAAAGGTGCATATATCAAAATCCATTTCACCGTAATGTGTTTTAAAACACTCCGCCATATCCTGCGCCAGCGTTTCTGCCATGTAGGGGTCATTGTAAAACTTAAGTCGTGTAACAGCTCTTTTGGCTGCACCCTTGTAGTAATAAGGTGCGCACACTCTTGCGTATAGACTTGCCTTTTTCTTGCAGGTGCATTCTTTTAAAGAACAACCGCACCTGAAACAAATGTCGCCGTAAATTTTAAAAATCTCATTTTCGCATTGCGGGCAAACATCTTTTCGTACATCAACAACAGTTTTGCAGTAACGGCATCTGCGTGTGAAAATAATGCAGCGCAGCTTAAAGTAAATATCAGAAAAGTTCATTATATGTCAACCTTAAGAAAATGTGATAAGGCGGAATATCTTTTAGCCTTGCGGTCATTTTGTGTCATAACCTCAAGCATTTGTGCACTGCCTACTGTAACGAGCATATCTTTAGCCCTTGTTACCGCAGTGTATAAAAGATTTCTGTACGCAAGATTGGGAACAACGCCTATGGCAGGTATTATTACTGCTTTAAATTCGCTGCCCTGACTTTTATGTACGGTTATGGCATAAGCGAGTTCAAGCTCCGAAAGGTATTCGCCGGGTATTTCTGCAACCTTGCCGTCGAAGTTGACGGTTACAAGGGAAGACTGTGTGTCAATGGATGTAAGTATGCCGATATCACCGTTAAAAATACCATTGCCTTTATCTGTAGGACTTTTCCATTCGATGTTATAATTGTTTTTTACCTGCATAACCTTGTCGCCGACACGGAAAACTTTGCCTGCAATATTGATTTCAGGTTTAGTTTTATGAGCTGGGTTAAGTGCATTCTGCAAAAGAAGGTTGAGATTTTGTGTGCCTGTTTCACCTTTTTTGGAAGGGCAAATAACCTGTATATCCGAAAAAGCATCCCATTTATATGCTCTGGGTAATCTTTCACAGCAAAGCTCGGTTACAGTCTGTGCAGTCAATGTTGCAGATGGCCTTTCCATATGAAAAAAGTCTTTTCCGTCGTTTGTAAGGTCGGGGTTTTCACCGTTGACTATTTTATGGGCGTTAGTGATAATTTTACTTTCCATAGCCTGACGGAAAATTCGAGAAAGACAGACTACGGGTAAAACATCAGATAAAATCAAATCCTGCAGAACGTTACCGGCACCTACCGGAGGAAGCTGGTCACTATCGCCGACAAGAATAAGTCTGCATCCCAAGGGTAACGCTTCAAGAAGACTTGAGAATAAATGAATATCTATCATAGATAATTCATCAAGAATAAGAGCACTGCAATCAAGCGGATTACTCATATTGCGCCTGAACACGGGTCTGTCATCTTCATCCCACTCGACTTCTAAAAGGCGGTGAATGGTCTTTGCCTCCATTCCCGTAACCTCGCTCATACGCTTGGCGGCTCTGCCTGTTGGTGCGGCAAGGGCGATATCAAGGTTTTGCTTTTCGAAAATATTGATTATCCCTTTTATAGCGGTGGTTTTACCTGTACCGGGGCCACCCGTTAACACCAGCAAGCCCTTTTTAGCGGCTGTTGCGATGGCAATGCGTTGTTGGTCATCATATTTAATATCGTTTTTTGCTTCAATATTATCTATCCATTCTGCAAGTTGCGGAGCACCGGGAGGGGGAAAGTTAGCAATGATTGCCATTCTTTCCGCAATTTTCTTTTCTGCAAGGAAAGCAGAGGGTAAGAACACAAAATCTTTTCCGTCGATGCAATCCGATTTCAATCTTGCGGTTGAAACAAGTTTATCAATAGCAATATCAATTTCATCCTGAGTGATTTCCAATAAATCCGCGCAAGGCTTCAGCAGTTTTTCCCGCGGGATGCATGTATGCCCCCTGTTTGTTGAATTGTAGCGCATTACGTGAAGGATTCCTTCCGCGATTCTGAAATCAGGAAGGGGTTTTTTGTCTAATTTTGACTCGATGCTCTCTGCACGTTCAAAACTTATACCTAAACCTGATGAGCAAAGGCAATAAGGGTTTTCCTCAACCTTCTGTACTGCCTGAATGCC
Source organism: Clostridia bacterium (assembly GCA_017461235.1). Taxonomy (GTDB): domain Bacteria; phylum Bacillota; class Clostridia; order Oscillospirales; family Acutalibacteraceae; genus DTU089. The sequence continues at coordinate 20,200 of JAFTYU010000007.1, forward strand.
GAGTTTTTTAAATATTCTTATACATTCCGAAGGGGAGAAGCCGTATTTTTCAAGTCCCATCATAACGGCACGCATAGCGTACTGACGGGTAAATTCTTCACCGATATTTTTAGCTTGTTCGAGAGATATGCCCTTTATTGATGCAAGCTGTTCAGGGTCATTCTCTAATACAGATAAAGTATCAGACCCGAAAAACTCAACAATTGACATTGCTTTTTTGGGACCGATTCCCCTGATAACACCTGATGCAAGGTATTTATAAATCTGTTCGGTCGTTTCGGGCATACAACGAGAAAAGGCAGTCACTTTGAATTGCCTGCCGAAAGACGGATGTATGGTATATGTGCCGGTGAGAGTTACACTTTCTCCTGCGGTTACGCCGGGCATAACGCCGACAGCGGTCAGATAATCATTGTCAACGGAAATGTCGAGCACGGTGAATCCGTTGGAATCATTCTGAAACGTAACCTCTTCTACTACACCTGTTATTTTTATTTCTTCTGAACTCATAGCATTGCTCCGAAATATTTAGTGCCTTCTATTGTACCACACTATAAAAATAATTGCGATATTTTTGGTAGATATTTTTGAAGTTTAAAATTGAAAAGTATATCACCGTATGATAATATGTAAATGATATTACATTCCGGAGGGATTCATATGAAATATATTCTTAATAAGGAAAACCACTCTGCGTTTAAGGTTATGGAATTGGGCAGGCTTGCTCCAAGAGCATACGCAATACCCCATACAAAGAAAAAGGATGCTATGGACGTTGACTACAAGGTTGAACGTTATAACAGTGATATTGTTAAGGTGCTTTCAGGGGACTGGGAGTTTAAATATTATAAGAAAAAATCCAAGCTTCCCGCAGTGTTTGATACAAGCAAGGTGAAATTTGATACAATAAATGTTCCCTGTACATGGCAGAGAACAGGCTATGAAGAACCTGCATATATTAACTGTCCGTACAGTTTTGACCCCAGAGTATTTGGACTTCCTAAAGGTGAAGGTGTAAAACCGCCTGAGCTTCCGGATGAATTTTCCTGCGGTATTTATCGCAAGGTTATTAATATAAATGACCTTGATAAGAATTATATATTAACCTTCCTTGGTGTTACACCCTGTGTTGATTTGTATGTGAACGGAGCTTTTGTGGGCTACGGCGAAGCGGCTCACAACTCCTATGAATTTGATATTACCGAATTCTTAAAAGATGGCGAGAACGAGATTGTTGTTGTAGTTTTCAAATGGTGTACAGGCTCTTATCTTGAAGCACAGGATATGTTCAGAGAAAACGGTATTTTCCGCGACGTTCTTCTTTATTCTTACGACAAAGTGTACATTAATGATTTTCAGGCCATTGCCGAGAAAAAAGGCAAAAAATATAATCTTAATATTGAAACCGAACTTAAGGGTGATCTCGAAAACACGGGAATTAAAGCACAATTATACGACGGCAAAAACCTTGTTGCAGAGAATTTTGTTGACGGTGCAACGAAAAACACCGTTAACTTCAAGAGTCTTGCGGTTGAAGAATGGAGTGCGGAAATACCGAAGCTTTATGAGCTGTATATAACTCTTTATAAGGGCGACAGCGAGATTATGACTATCCGTCAGTATGTTGGCTTCAAAAACATTGAAATCAAAGATGCTGTTTTCTATTTCAACGGCAAAAAAATCAAGCTCAAAGGCGTAAATCACCACGACACACACGAAACAAAGGGCTACGCTATGGGCTTTGGTGACCTTATTAAAGATGTTGAGCTTATGAAAGAGTTTAATGTCAACTGTGTTCGTACCTCTCACTATCCCCCCGATCCCTTCTTCCTTGAGCTTTGTGACCATTATGGTCTTTATTGTGTTGATGAGGCGGATATAGAAACCCACGGTATATGGGATTTGGGTTGTGAAGGCGGAGAAATCAGCCACAAATTGAAATGGGCTCCCAGATATATGGACAGAGTCAGAAGAATGTATTTCCGCGACCGCACACATCCTTCAATTATTATGTGGAGTCTCGGTAATGAATCCTGGGGTTACAAATGCCACGATAAATGCTACGAAATGCTTAAGGGATTGACGGATATTCCTGTTCATTATGAAGGTGTCAGCAGAACAAAACGTTACCATTATGATGTTTTCTCTGAAATGTACACTCATCAGGATGATATGGTTAAAATCCGTGAAGGAAAACGAGGCAAACAGTATAAAGAAGTTCCCTTCTACCTTTGCGAATACTGCCACGCAATGGGCGTAGGTCCCGGTGCTCTTGAAGAATATATGCAGATTTTCTATTCTGATGATATCTTTATGGGCGGTTGTATCTGGGAATGGGCTGATCATTCCGTGCGCCATGACAGAACTGATAAGTATAAATATCAGTACACCTACGGCGGTGACCACGGCGAAAAGCTTCATGATGATTGCTTCTGTGTTGACGGTCTTTTCTATCCTGACCGTACACCCCACACAGGCGCTTATAATATGAAGGTTGCCTACAGACCCTTAAGAGTCAGAACTCTTTCAGGCAATAAACTCACCCTTGTGAATACAAACAGATTCCTTTCTTCCGAAGGTATCGAGGTTTATTGGGAATATCAGGAAAACGGCGAAACAGTTGTGTGCGGTTCGTTCGCAACAAATATCGCTCCCGAAAAAACAGCTACATATAAACTTGATTTACCTAAAGTTGATTATAACAAGAATACATACCTTAACCTTATTTATCTTAAAGGTGATTTTGAAGTTGCTGCAGAGCAACTCACACTTTCCGAAGCACCCTTTATTCAACCTTCCCTTGAAATGGGTAAAGTTTCGATAACATCTGACTCCGACATACTCACGGTTAAATATCCCGGCGGTGCTATTGAGTTCTCGGAAGAAACAGGCGAAATGCTTTCATATAAAGCCAACGGAGTTTCCGTGCTGAATAAAGAACCTGTTTCTCACAAGGGCTTCCTTCTTAATATTTCAAGAGCATACGTTGATAATGACAGGCATATTGTTGAAGAGTGGAAGGCACACAACCTTTTCAATCCCAACATCGTTCTTGAAGATTTGAGCGCAGAGGTAAAATCCGGTGTTGCTTCCGTCAGCGAATATTATACAATCTATGGTAAAGAAGATGCACTTTTTAACGCTAATGTCCTTTATATAATCGGTGCAAACGGCGTTGTTGATATTGAAGTTGCAGTTGCTCCTGCTGATGAAAGTAAGGAACAGTTCTATGATATTCCGAGACTCGGTCTTACCTTTGAGGCAGACAAAAAATTCTCTGAAATTGAATATTTCGGCAGAGGCGAAAAAGAGAATTACAACGACTTCAATATGCATGCCCCCGTGGGTCTTTATTATGCTAAAGTCAAAGATGAACATGAGCCTTATATCAGACCGCAGGATAACTCTAACCACTCTGATGTTTCCTATCTTAAGCTTAAGAGCGACAAAGGAGAAGAAATCCTTATCTATTCTGACAGAAAATTCAACTTTAATGTGCACAATTATACTCAGGATACTCTTAATAAAGCAGGTCACAGAGAAGATGTTATTGATGAGAAAACAACTTTTGTAACCCTTGACGGCTATACAAAAGGTACAGGCACAGGCAGCTGCGGTCCTGCAACACTGCCGCAATATTCAATAGATGCGTCTAAAGAACTCACGTTTAATTTTGTAATTGCTCCTTCAAAGAGCAAATGAGGTAATATATGGGTTTTAAAATAACAAAAGTTTTATATAAAGATAATTTGTTTAAACAAGTTATGTCCCTTCGTCGCGAAGTTTTTTGCGGCGAAAGGGGAGAAAAAAGCGGTTATATAAAAGACAGCCGTGATGAGAACGGTTTTCACATTGTATATATGGCGGGGAAAACAGTTTTAGCCTGCGGCAGCATTTATGATAACGGTAACGGCGAATTTGAAATTTCAAAGGTGGCTGTAAAGGAGCATAACAGAAGATTCGGATTGGGCAGTGCAATCGTAAGTGAATTGAAAAGCTTTGCGAAAGAAAACGGTGCCGAAAAGTTTGTTGCATATTTACCTGTGGATACACTTGGCTTTTTTGAGAAAAATCGTTTGGCAAAAAGCGGTGTTTCACAAAATATCGGTGGTACAAGGGTTATCAGATGTGAAGAAAATCTTATTTTTGACGGTGCTGAATGGGTGCAGTTCGACGGCGAATATAATGCTGTAATTGTTCGTCAGAATTTTGATGTTACAGATAAAAACGGGGCAGAGCTTTTTGTAAGCGGCCTGGGCTTCTGTGAAATTTACATCAACGGTAAAAGCATCAGCGACAGGCTTCTTGCTCCCGCGTGGACCAATTACGTGAAGTCTGATACGGCGAGTATGAGTTATCCCATATTCGACACCATGACTAACCGCATACTCTATGAGAAATTTGATGTTTCAAAGTTTCTTAAAAAAGGCAGAAATACAATTGTACTGCATATCGGTGGCGGATGGTTTTGTCAACGTGAATGTCCCAATGAGGGTGTGAAATCTTACGGGGATTTGCTTTTGTGCTTTAAAATGGTACAAAAAGGCAAAATTCTTGTTGCAAGCGGCGAAAACACCGAATACACAAAATCTTTCGTTCAGCGTGCAAATCTCTATTACGGCGAAGACCATGATGCGCGCATAGGCGGTTATGATTTTTCCGATATATCACATTCCTTTGAAAACCGGAAAAAAGCAGATATAGTCAATGCCCCCGTTTCGATTCTTCAGGAGCAAACTTGCCCTGCGGATAAGGTTATAAGAAAGCTTAAACCTGTTTGCATTTTCAAAAAAGGAGATTATGCCATATACGATATAGGCGAAAATGTTTCAGGATATCCTGTTGTGGAATTTATTGACGATGCATACACGGGTGAAAGTTGTACACTGCGTTTTGCGGAAGAATTGAACGCTGACGGAGGTCTTGCTTTCCATTCCGCAGGCGGTGAATTCCGTATGCAGAAGGATACTTATATTTACGATAATCGGTGTAAGGAGTTTTATCCCCGATTTACCTGGCACGGAGCAAGATATTTTGACGTTCTCGGCAGAGTTAATGTCAAAGAGTACAGAGTTGTTCATACGGATATGAAGCCCATAGTCAGCTTCAGGTCTTCAAATGAAACGCTCCAATGGATTTTCGATTCATACATAAGAACTCAGCAAAACAACGTCCATTGTTGTGTTCCGTCCGATTGTCCTCACAGAGAACGCCTTGGTTATACGGGTGACGGACAGCTTACTGTTAATGCAGTTATGACCTGCTTCGATGCCGAAGGAATGTACAGAAAGTGGATGCAGGATATTGCCGACTGTCAGGACATATACAGCGGTCACGTTCAACATACCGCGCCCTTCTACGGAGGAGGTGGCGGTCCCGGTGGTTGGGGTGGCGCAATGGTGATTGTGCCGTATGCGTTTTATAAACATTACGGGGATAAAAATGTGCTTGAAAAATATTATCCCAATATGCTCAGTTATTTCGATTATCTTGATGCTCATAGTGAAAACGGTCTTGTGATACGCGAAGAACCCGGCGGATGGTGTCTGGGTGACTGGTGTTCACCGAAAGACAAAAATCTTATTCCCGAGCCTTTTGTAAATACATATTTCTATCTTAAAACATTGACTATGGCTATCGAAGTGTCAGAAGTGCTTAAAAAACCCTGTAAGGATTTGAAAATGCGTTACGAAAAGGTGAAAAAATCATTTTTGGATGCATATTACGATAAAAAGACAGGTACCTTCTGCGGTTCAAAAGAGGCGTGTGACGCCTACGGCTATGATCTCGGATTAGGTAACGAAAAGACCTTGAAGGCTATTGTGGATAAGTATGAAAAGCTTGGCGAGTTTGATTGCGGTATTTTCGGTACGGATATTCTCATACGCACTCTCTGCGAAAACGGACACAAGGAGTTGGCTTATAAATTGCTTACCTCTGAAGGAGAAAACACCTTCTATAATATGAAAAAACAAGGTGCAACAACTCTTTGGGAAAACTGGGACGGCGCACATTCACACAGCCATCCTATGTTCGGTGCAGTTGTAGAGTATTTAGTTAAATATTTTAACGAAGTGTAAAAAATAATGGCGCTGTAAAAACGAAGGTTTTTACAGCACCATTTTTTATCTTATTACACCGTTTTCCGTAGCGGCTTTTTTTACTGCCTCTGCAATTTCAGAAGCAACGCTTCTGTCGAGTGCGGAAGGGATAATGTTTTCTTCATTCAGTTGGTTTTCGGGAATGTGGTTTGCCAGTGCGTAAGCCGCCGCAAGCTTCATTTCTTCCGTAATATCCGTAGCACCGCAATCAAGAGCACCGCGGAAGATACCCGGGAAGACAAGAACATTGTTTATCTGGTTGGGAAAGTCCGAACGACCTGTTCCCACAACTCTTGCCCCTGCATTTTTAGCCTTGTCGGGCATTATTTCGGGTGTGGGGTTTGCCATAGCAAAAACTATTGCATCGGTATTCATAGCTTTAACCATATCTTCCGAAAGAATACCCGGAGCAGAAACACCTACGAAAACGTCAGCACCTTTAATAGCTGTATCAAGCCCACCCGAAAGCTTTTCGGGATTTGTGGTTTTTGCAAGGTTTTGTCTTTCTTCTCCTAAAAGAATGTCGTTCTCGTCTATAATACCGCGCTTATCTACAAGCACCATGTTCCTTGCCCCAGCGGCTATAAGCATTTTTGAAATTGCCGTGCCGGCAGCACCAAGACCGTTGACAACGATTTTAACATTTTCTATTTTTTTGCCCACAACGCGAAGGGCGTTGATTATACCTGCAAGCACCACAACTGCTGTACCGTGTTGGTCATCGTGAAAAACAGGAATATTACAGCACTCTTTGAGTTTCTTTTCAATTTCAAAGCAACGGGGAGCAGCGATATCTTCAAGGTTAATGCCGCCGAAGCTACCCGACAAAAGGTAAACAGTGCGGACTATTTCATCAACATCCTTTGATTTGATACAGAGGGGAAAAGCATCTACATCCGCAAATTTTTTGAAAAGCGCGCATTTTCCTTCCATAACAGGCATACCCGCCTCGGGACCTATATCGCCAAGACCTAAAACCGCCGTGCCGTCAGTTATAACGGCAACAAGGTTATTTCTTCGTGTGAGCTCAAAGGATTTGTTTACATCGTCCTTTATAACCATACAGGCTTCCGCAACACCGGGGGTGTAGGCTAAGGACATATCTTCACGAGTGTCAACAGGGCAACGGGCTATAACCTCGATTTTGCCGTTCCATTCGTAGTGCTTTTTTAATGATTCTTCTCGTATGTTCATATTATTCCTGATTTGCCTGCATTTTAAGGTATGCGTTTATGAAGCCGTCAATATCGCCGTCCATAACAGCGTTGATATTACCGTTTTCAAAACTTGTTCTGTGGTCTTTTGCAAGGGTGTAGGGCATAAATACGTATGAACGAATCTGGCTGCCCCAGGCAATTTCTTTCTGAACGCCCTTGATATCACTGATTTTATCAAGATGCTCGCGCTCTTTGATTTCAATAAGCTTTGATTTAAGCATACGCATAGCAACCTCGCGGTTCTGATGCTGGCTTCTTTCAACCTGGCAAGAGCAAACGATGCCTGTGGGGATATGGGTAAGACGAACTGCCGACGATGTTTTGTTAACCTTCTGACCGCCTGCACCCGATGAACGATAAACGTCCATTTTTATATCTTCGGGAGCAATTTCAACTTCGATGCTGTCGTCAATTTCAGGCATAACTTCGAGAGATGCGAAAGATGTATGTCTTCTGCCGGAAGCATCAAAGGGAGAAACACGGACAAGACGGTGAATACCGCTTTCGCTTTTCATATAGCCGTAAGCATTTTCACCTTCAATAAGTATAACCGCAGATTTAAGCCCTGCTTCATCACCGTCAAGGTAGTCAAGGGTAGAAACCTTGAATCCGTGGCGCTCACCCCAGCGGTTGTACATACGGAAAAGCATCTGTGCCCAGTCCTGAGCCTCTGTTCCGCCTGCACCTGCGTGGAAGGTGAGGATGGCATTGTTTTTGTCATACTCGCCTGTGAGAAGAGTTGAAAGTGTCATAGCATCAAGGGATGATATAAAAGAATCAACGCTCTGTCTGCATTCATCGAAAAGGCTTTCGTCTTCTTCTTCGTTGGCGAGCTCGATGAGTGTGAGCGTATCATCAAAAACGCCGTTAAGGTCAACATAAGCCTGAATTTTATTTTTAAGAGCCGCCATATGTTGAGTGATTTTCTGGGATTTCTGAATATCGTCCCAAAAACCGTCCTTTGCGCTTTCAGCCTCAAGCTCGGCAACCTCTTCTTTCATTTTCTGAAGTCCGAGAGCTTCCGCAAGATCTTTTAATTTGTCTTCATATGAACCGAGTTCAAGTCTTAATTCTTCAAATTGAAGCATAAATATATTTCCTTTCAGTAAGTGATATTCGGTTGTTAAATAAGTTGATTGGTATTAACGCATAATAACACCTGATTACATAATTTTACAAATAATTATTATAACCTAATATATCTTTTATGTAAAGAATAAGTTTTATTCTTTTTTAAAATAAGTTGATACAACTATAAAAACAATAAAACACTTGCAATATTCGGTTTTTCGTGATATTATATTTTCCGTATGGAAAGGCATTGACGGAGACAGTAGCTCTTTTGCTGAAAAAAGCGAATCGGGGATGGTGTAAGCCCGGTATGAAGCGAAGATGTCGAACATCACTCCCGAGCCGAAGGCTGAAATAACAGTAGGTTTTTCCGGTTGCCCGCCGTTATCGGGGCGGCGTATGACGGTACGCTTGTATTATGGGTGGTTAACAAAGCAGGTCTTTGTCCCGTATTACGGGGCAAAGCATTATTTTTTTTGGAGGTAAAGAAATGTACGATCCTATTTCCCCCAACGTTAATTTCGTCGAGCAGGAAAAGAAAATTGAAAAATTCTGGCGTGACGAAAAAATCTTTGAAAAGAGTATTGAGGAGAGAAAAGACGGTACTCCCTATGTTTTCTACGACGGTCCGCCTACAGCTAACGGTAAACCCCATATCGGTCACGTTTTAACACGTGTTATTAAAGATATGATTCCCCGTTACCGCACAATGAAGGGCTGTATGGTTCCCAGAAAAGCAGGTTGGGATACCCACGGTCTTCCCGTTGAGCTTGAAGTTGAAAAGCTTCTCGGTCTTGACGGTAAGGAACAGATTGAAGAATACGGTCTTGAACCCTTTATAGACCACTGTAAGGAAAGTGTCTGGAAGTACAAAGGTATGTGGGAGGATTTCTCATTTACCGTTGGTTTCTGGGCAGATATGGAGAAACCCTACGTAACATATCACAATGACTTTATTGAGTCTGAATGGTGGGCACTCAAACAGATTTACGAAAAAAATCTTCTTTACAAGGGCTTTAAGATTGTTCCTTATTGCCCCCGTTGCGGAACACCGCTTTCTTCACACGAAGTGGCACAGGGATACAAGCTTGTTAAAGAGCGCTCGGCGGTAGTTCGCTTTAAGGTTGTCGGTGAAGATGCATACTTCCTCGCATGGACAACAACACCATGGACTCTTCCTTCAAACGTTGCCCTTTGCGTAAACCCCGATGATAGTTACTGCAAGGTGAAAGCTGCTGACGGTTACACATACTATATGGCAGAAGCACTTCTTGACAAGGTTCTTTCAAAGCTTGCAACAGAAGATGCACCTGCATACGAAATTCTTGAAAGCTACAAGGGTATTGACCTTGAGCATAAAGAATATGAACCCCTTTTCGATTATGTTAAGCCTATCTGTGATAAACAGAATAAAAAAGGCTTCTTTATTACTGCTGACAGTTATGTTACAATGACTGACGGTACAGGTATCGTTCATATTGCGCCTGCATTCGGTGAAGATGACGCAAAAGTCGGCAGAAGATATGACCTTCCTTTCGTTCAGCTTGTTGACGGTAAAGGTGAGATGGCAGAGCCTACACCTTATGTGGGTACATTCGTTAAGGATGCGGATAAACTCGTGCTTATTGATCTTGAAAAGGCGGGGCTTCTCTTTGATGCGCCTAAATTTGAGCACGATTATCCCCATTGCTGGAGATGTAATACACCTCTTATCTATTATGCAAGAGAATCATGGTTCATTAAGATGACCGATGTAAGGGAAGACCTTATCAGAAACAACAATACAATCAACTGGATTCCCGAAAGTATCGGTAAAGGTCGTTTCGGCGACTGGCTCCAGAACGTTCAGGACTGGGGTATTTCACGTAACAGATACTGGGGTACGCCACTTAATATCTGGGAATGTGAATGTGGTCATCGCCATTCTATCGGTTCTATTGAAGAACTCAAATCAATGAGTGACAATTGCCCTGATGAAATCGAGCTTCATCGTCCCTATATTGATAAGGTGACTCTTAAATGTCCCGAATGCGGTAAAGAAATGCACCGTGTTCCCGAAGTTATCGACTGTTGGTTCGACTCAGGTGCAATGCCCTTCGCACAGCACCATTATCCCTTTGAAAATAAAGAGCTTTTCGAGTCACAGTTCCCTGCAGACTTCATTTCAGAAGCAGTTGATCAGACTCGCGGTTGGTTCTATTCACTTCTTGCTATTTCTACACTTATTTTTAATAAAGCACCTTACAAGAACGTTATTGTTCTCGGTCACGTTCAGGATGAAAACGGACAGAAAATGAGTAAATCCAAGGGCAACGCAGTTGATCCCTTTGACGCACTTCAGAGCTACGGTGCAGATGCAATCCGATGGTATTTCTATACTAACTCTGCTCCATGGCTTCCTAACCGTTTCCACGGCAAAGCCGTTGTTGAAGGCCAGCGTAAGTTTATGGGTACTCTCTGGAACACATACGCTTTCTATGTGCTCTATGCGAATATTGATAAATTCGACCCCACAAAATACAATCTTGACGATTGCAAACTTACCGTTATGGATAAGTGGCTCCTTTCAAAGCTTAACTCAATGGTTAAGACTGTTGATATTAACCTTGCTAATTACAAGATTCCCGAAGCAGCAAAAGCACTTCAGGAATTCACGGATGAAATGAGCAACTGGTATGTTCGTCGCGGTAGAGAGCGTTATTGGGTACAGGGCGAAACGGATGATAAGACTGCGGCTTATATGACACTTTATACCGCACTTGTTACAACTGCAAAGGCTGCAGCTCCCATGATTCCCTTTATGGCAGAGGCTATCTACAGAAACCTTGTTTGTAATGTGGATAAATCCGCTCCTGAAAGCGTACACCTTTGCATGTTCCCCGAAGTTCAGGAAAATCGTATTGATGTTGAGCTTGAAAAAAATATGGATGAGGTTGTAAACATTGTTGTTCTCGGCCGTGCTGCAAGAAACGGTTCAAACATCAAAAACCGTCAGCCCTTGAGCACAATGTTCGTTCAGTGTGATAAAAAGGTTGAAGGCTACTTCACCGATATTATCCGCGAAGAGCTCAATGTTAAAAATGTTGATTTCGTTGAAGATGCTTCAAGCTTCGTTTCCTACATCTTCAAACCCCAGCTTCGTACACTCGGTCCCAAGTACGGCAAGCAGCTGGGTGAAATAAGAAATGCTCTTGCAGAGCTTGATTCTTCTGCAAAGGCAACGCTTGATTCCGAAGGTAAACTCGTGCTTGACCTTGCAAGCGGTACAGTTGAACTCACTCCCGATGATATTCTTCTTGAAACGAAGCAGAAGGAAGGTGTGTTCACCGTCTCCGATCGCGGTGTAACTGTTGCTCTTGATACAGAGCTTACACCCGAGCTTATTGAAGAAGGTTTCGTTAAAGAGCTTATCAGTAAGATTCAGACAATGCGTAAGGATTCTGATTTTAATGTTATGGACAGAATCAACGTTACACTTACAGGTAACGATAAACTCTTTGACCTTGCTAAGAAGAATGAAAAGGCAATTTCAACAGTTGTTCTTTCCGATTCTATTGTTGCAGCCGAAGAAGGCATAAACGCAAAGAAATGGGATATCAACGGCGAAAGCGTTGTTATTTCGGTAGAAAAAGTTTAATAGTTCGTTTTAAAGGGATTCTTACAGGTTCATCCTGCAGGAATCCCTCGAATTATATCGTTTTATGCGTTCTATGCTTTTTACATTCCCTTTTTATGTATAAAATTCTCTCTTTCCAGATAAACTATTTTAAGAGTTTTCTGAAAGGGAGTATTTTTATGTGCGGAATTATAGGCAAAATAGGTGTAGGAAATGTAGTTCCGGATTTGATTAACGGTCTTAAACAGCTTGAGTATCGGGGTTATGATTCTTCGGGTATTGCCATTATTAATAATGGGGAAATATTGCGTGAAAGAGCAGTAGGAAGGATTAAAGAGCTGGAGAAAGAAATAAACAAAACAAATCCCGAAGGGGTTGTTGGTATAGGTCATACACGTTGGGCAACTCACGGTGCTCCGTCTGAAAGGAATGCGCATCCCCATTTAAGCTCCAACGGTAAATTTGCGTTGGTGCATAATGGGATAATTGAAAATGCCGATGAAATAAAAAATCAGGTTTTATCACAGGATGTCGTGTTTTTTTCGGATACAGATAGTGAAGCTGCCGTACAACTTATAGAGATGAACTATAAAGGTGACGTTATTGAAGCTGTTTCTTCTGCCTGCAAGGAAATCAAAGGCTCGTATGCCTTCGGGATTCTATGTACGGATTTTCCACACATGATTTTTGCCGCTGCGAAGGGTAGTCCGCTGGTAGTTGCAGAAGGGGAAAAGGGGAATTATATAACGTCCGATTTATGTGCGGTAAATGATGAAATCAGTTGTATTTACAGACTAAAAGACGGAGAAATCTGTTCCGTGCAAAAAGGAAAAATTGATTTTTTTGATTCGGAAGGACAACTGCTTGCCAAAAAGAGCGAAAAAAGTGAGTTGGATAAACAGGATGTTACCAAAGGCGATTACGAGCATTTTATGATTAAAGAAATTATGCAGCAAAGTGAAGCAGTGGAAAAAACAGTTGACTCATTCGTCATTAAAAATAAGATACAATTTTCAGATGTGTGTTTTCAGGAGGATTTTTTGAAAAAGCAACTGAAAAATATTGTGATAGTTGCATGCGGTTCTGCCTATCACGCAGGGCTTGCGGGCAAAAGCATCATTGAAGCTCTTTGTAAAATACCCTGTAATGTTGATATTGCTTCAGAGTTCAGGTATTCCGAAGCCTTTATCAGTAAAGAAAGTCTTGCAATTTTTATCAGTCAAAGCGGTGAAACAGCAGATACTCTGGCTGCTTTACGCCTTGCGAAATCAAGGGGAGCAAAAACTTTATCAATTGTCAACGTAAAAGGGAGCGCCATAGCAGAAGAAAGTGAAAATGTAATCTATACAAAAGCAGGGCGTGAAATTGCTGTTGCAACTACAAAAGCCTACAGTGCGCAACTTGCGGCACTTTACGCATTAGGTATTTTTATAGCAAAAAAAATCGGCAAAATGACCGCTTCGCAAGAGAAATTTTATGTAGAAGAAATGAAGAAGCTTCCGGAAAAAATATCACAGACCTTAGAAAAAACAAATGAAGACGTAAAAAAACTCGCAAAAGAAATTTACCGGAGTCCCGATGTGTTTTTTATCGGCAGGTTGAGTGATTATGCAACTGCCGCAGAAGGCTCTCTCAAAATGAAGGAGATCAGTTACATCAATTCACAAGTTTATGCCGCAGGCGAACTCAAGCACGGAACGATTTCACTTGTTAATGACGGTACGCCCGTTATTGCCGTAGCTGCACAAAAAGATATATTCACAAAAACCTTGAGCAATATGGCGGAGGTTGCCGCAAGGGGCGCAAATGTAGTGGTTATAACCGATGAAAAAACAAAAAACCGCGTTACCGACGGATACAGAATAATATCCGTCAGTGACACGGTAAAGGAATTTAAAGGCTCATTACTTGTTTTGCCGTTACAGCTTTTAAGCTATTATACGGCAAAGCTGCGCGGTTGCGATATAGATAAGCCTAAAAATCTCGCTAAAAGCGTAACAGTTGAATGAAAGCTTATGTCTTTTTCGTTTTTTCTTTTTTGTTGAGTGCATTAAGGGTCATTACTATTGTAGGGATAAGTATTAATTGAAGAACTATGCCGGGAAGTGGTTTTGTAAATGCTTTTGCAATAAAAACGGATAAGGTAAGACCGTCTTCTCCCAGACCTAAAATAAACGACTGTACTACTGCATAAACAAGTCTTCCTGCGAGCATGGCGGTTACAAGTGAAGTATATATTGCAAAAAGATTTTTCTTTTTGAATTTTAAATATATAAGTCCGCACACAAGAGCGTACGCAGGAAGCTCAAACCCCATTGAAACTGCGGAAGGATACAGCTCGGGCATACCGAAAATGAGAGCACGTAAAAAAGGAAGGCACACACCGCAGATAACACCGTACTGCGGGCCGCAAATCATACTGCACAAAAACACGGGAATGTGTAAAGGGAGCAAGCGCTCGCCTATTTCAGGTACTTGTGCCGTCAGAAAAGGCAAAACAAGACCTATGCTCAGAAAGACGGCAGTAAGAGTAGTCTTTTTGATTTTTTCATTTTTCATATTTTTCACCACGCTGACTACAATAGTTTATCAGTTTCGGGTGTTGTTTTCAATAGGAAATACCAACAATTTCGGCAAGTGCAACAAACAAAAAGCAAAGTGTTTGTTACACTTGCCGTTTTTTATTTAAATGTTTGTTTTTGAAGAAGAAAAGGATTATAATTAAAACAACTTGTTATGCACGAGGTGTTCAGATGAAAAAGAAAAAACTCTTTTCGCTCACACTGAGCATATGTGTTTTAATTATGGTTGTTTTTGGGGTGATTTTTATGTTTAATTGTAAACTTGAAGTATATAAGAACAGTCCTGTAAAAATTAATGATGCATTTACATATACGGCACATACGGGTTGTCTTGATACGAAGGATAACTCACTCGAGTCTATAGATGTGGGTGTTTGTAACGGTGCACAAATTGTGGAGTTTGACGTGAACTATTACGATGGTATTCCCGTGCTTTCACATGATGAACCGAAGGGCGGAGAGATATCTCTCGAGCAGGCTTTTCTTAAAGTGAAAGAGTATGACAATTTAAGGGTTAACGTTGATATTAAAAACACGGAATATTTAGAAAAGGTTCAGATTATAGCCGAAGAAACGGGTGTTCTTGACAGAATCTTTTTCACAGGCATTAATCTTTCTGATGTGGAAGCCGTCAAGAAAGCCTGCCCCGATGTTGAATATTACCTTAATGTGGATGTTTCGTCACCAAAGGCACAAGATGAAGAATATCTGATGTCTCTTGTGGCTCAGGTTAAAGAATGCGGTGCCGTAGGAATTAATTTTAATAAAGCTAATGCAACGCAAGAGCTGGTTGACATTTTTCACGAGAACGGTCTGCTTGTGTCAATATGGACTGTAAATAATAAGATAGATATTTATAAAATTCTTTCGTACGGCCCCGATAATATTACTACACGGCGACCCGATAAATTAAAAGCCGCCATTAAGGAGATAAAAGACAATGCTTGAAATGAAAAACGGTAAGTTCTATATGGATGGCGAAGAATTTCATATTTATTCAGGTGCTATGCACTATTTCAGAATCCCGCAGGAATATTGGGAAGACAGACTTTTAAAACTGCGTGCCGCAGGTCTTAACACAGTTGAAACTTATGTTCCGTGGAATTTTCACGAGCCTAAAAAGGGACAGTTTAATTTCGACGGTATGCTCGATATTGTAAAATTCGTTGAAACGGCGCAGAATCTCGGACTCTACGTTATTGTAAGACCCGGTCCGTATATCTGTGCCGAATGGGATTTCGGCGGTCTTCCTGCGTGGCTGCTTAAGGATAAAAATGTAAGACTTCGTTGTTGGGATAAAACCTACATAAAAGCGGTTGAAGATTATTTTAAGGTTCTTATTCCGAAGCTTGTACCGTATCTTGAAACCAACGGCGGAAAAATTATTGCAATGCAGGTTGAGAACGAGTACGGCTCTTTCGGACGTGATAAAAAATATCTTTATTGGCTCCGTAATCTTATGCGCAGTCTGGGTACAGATGTGCAGCTTTTCACATCCGACGGCGAAGACAGATACTATTTCTCAGGTGGCGGAATTCCTGAGGATTGGATGGTAGCCAATTTCGGCGGCTACAATGAGCACCGTTTTGATGATTTGAAGCTTCTGCAGCCCGACAAGCCCTTGATGTGCGGTGAGCATTGGTGCGGTTGGTTTGACCGTTGGGGCACAAAGCATCACACGGATAATGCAGAAGAATCTTTGGGAAGAAGTCTTGACGGCTTCGTCAAAGAGAATGCGAACTTTAATCTTTATATGTTCCACGGCGGCACTAACTTCGGTTTTTCATCGGGTGCAAACTACTATGATTGTTATTGCCCCACTACCACAAGCTACGACTACGGTGCACCACTGAACGAATACGGCGGATATACGGAAAAGTATTTTGTGTTGAGAAATCGTATGCAAAAACGATTGGGAAAGGAGCTTCCCGAATTACCTGAAGATGCTAAAACGCAAAAAATCGGAAAAGTTATTCTGGACGAGTTTGCGGATTTGAGAAACGTATATAAAAAATTTGCAGTACATAAAAAATCGCATATCCCGTATTATATGGAGCATTACGGTCAGAATAGCGGACTTATAATGTACAGCACCACTCTTAAGGGGAACTATAGGGATACAAAGCTCAATGCCTTCGGCGTCCATGATATTGCTTATGTTTACGTGAACGGGGAGCTTAAGCATATCTATGATCGTACAAAGCTCAAAGGCAAAGAGCTTTTTGATGAAAGCTTTTCTGTTCCGGTTGATGCTTTCAACGGTGAGATAAAGGTTGATATTATTGTTCAGGCTCTCGGCAGAATAAATTATGACCGACGAATTTATGACAGGAAAGGTTTAGGCGAGATTTATCTCGGCGGTCAGGCTGTTGTGGATTGGGATATTTATTGTATGGAATTGGACTGCGCACCTGAAATCACTTATAAAAAAGCTCATAAAGATTTCCCCTGTTTTTTAAAGGGAACTTTCAAAGCAAACGAAAAAACAGATACTTTTGTAGATATGCGCGGTTTCACTAATGCGGTGGTTTATGTCAATGGTTTTAATCTCGGCAGATTTATAAACGGCGGTCCGCAATACACGTTGTATCTTCCCGGTACACTTCTCAAAGATGAAAATGAGATTGTTGTTCTGGAGCTTCAAAACACAAAGAAAACAGCTGTTACTCTGACAGACAAACCCATATTCAAATAAAAAAACGAATGTAGGTGTAATTTGTGGCAATATTTATTAAGGTAAAAGACGCTATAAAAGAAGTGAGACTTTATTGGCGTCAACCCCGTCCCGGTGAATACGTGCCTTACAAGGAAGTAATAATGTTATCCGTAGGTTGGATGGCGCTTTATATGTCTATACAATGGACTATCGGCTTTAGCGTAGGTAATCAATTTACGGGAATGACGTTGGGTATGAACAATAACCAGCTTCTTGTAATGAGTTATATCTGTCAGGCAATCGGTTATGTTACCACGCCGCTGAATGCCTGGATTGTTGATAATCTGCGCAGTAAAGACGGCAAGTACAGGGTGTATATAAAATTGGCGTTGCCTGCCTTGGTTTTGACTCTGTTGTCACTATGGTTACCGTATGAACAAGTGCGCGATTCATATCAACCGTTTACCCAGTATGTTATGATTGCAATGCTGTTCCTTATAGGTCAGGTGCAGGGTTATGTGCAGAGCTGGGTTACAACAGGCGTCACAAATATGGTGCATGTTATGACCCCTAATACTCAGGAACGCACTAAAATAATGGCAATAACAAGCATTATTTATTCTACGGGTTATTCCATAAACAACGTGTATTATCCTATGATGGTTGACGTACTTTGTGAAAACGGCAACAAGTACACAATGACGTATTTCCGCGGTGCATATACACCAATGGCGTTCCTTATTGTGTTTGTACTCCTTGCGTATTTCGGAACAAAGGAAAGACTTGTTATACCTAAGAGCCGTATAACAAAAATGAGTTTTACAAGCTCTATGCGTGCCGTTGCAGGTAATAAGATATTCTGGATAAAGTGTGCTGACGGATGGAACAACTTCTTTGAAGGGGCAAAGGGTGATATCTGGAACTGGCTTGTTTACCGTGCTCATATTATGAAAAGTACCACTTACGGCTTGCTGAACACGATTTCATACAATGCTAATTTCTGGGGAATGTTGTTTTCTCCCGCGCTCATTAAAAAATTCGGTAAAAAGAAAATCAAAATTTTCAAAAATATAATCCAGATTTTCCTTATTGCATCATATTTTTTGTTCTATAAGAGCCCGTTGGCAGGAGTAGGCTTGTTTGTGGTCTATACACTAGACAGGTTTGTTGATACGTATAATGTTATCGATAGTGCAATTGAATCTGATATGCGTGACAATCAACAGTATCTTATAGGCGAGCGTATAGATGGTGCTTTTGGCTTCGTATCAACCTATGCTGGCGGAGCAATCAACGCAGTTACAAGTCTCTTTATACCTTGGGTATATAAGAAAAAAGGTTTTGACGGTAACGATTATTCGGTGCTTGACGTTTATCTCAATTATGATGAGAATCTGCCGTTATCAAAGCAGAAAAAGAACCCTGACTGTGTTCTTTATTCACTTATGGATACGTTGCTTGTCATATCGATAATCGGTGCAGCAGTCGATGTTCTGCCCTGGTTCCTGTACGACATTTCCGAAACAGGACAGAAATCAATGATACGCGTAATAAGAATAAGGACGTTGGTTGAAGACGCTCATAATGACGACAGGGAAGAATCTTCATATATAGAAGGTTGCGAAGCAATTTTCAAAGCACAGAAATATTACGGTGCGCAGAGAGATGAAACATCAAAGGCGATTTTAAAAGAAGCAAAGTCTTTGACTGCTTCCACAAAGGAACAGAAGACTATCAGAACAAATGCAATAGCGACTGCCAAAAAACGTCTTCAGGATGCCGCCGAGCATAACGAAGAAATCGAGATAGCGGAATTTGTTATGCATGAATTGAAACGTTTTGAAAATGATTTCGGCAAAAAGCAGATTGAGCTTTGCAGGCTTATAGTATCCGGCGGACCGGAAAACTTTTTCCAATGTGCTAAACAAGCTCAGGAAATGGCGAATGCGCTGCCCGTAACAAACGACAAAGAAGAACGAACCTGGCGAAAACAGGAGATAAGAAACGCACGAGCTCTTGTTAAAAGCCAGAGACTCGCTAAAAAATATTATCCCGACGGAATAGTGCCATTCGATAATGATGAGTACGAAGCTGCCTATAATATGCCCGATGAAACAAAGGAACAGGCGAAAGTCCGTCGCAAGGCAATGCGCGAAGCAAGTAAAAAGCGCGACAGATACAGTAATGTTGCGGCTCCGTATCTTGCGGCCAAAAGAACCTTGGAATTGTTTGAAGGATACAATAGTTTGGATAAATTTACGGAAGATTACGAAGATGTAATCGAAAAACGGAATAAAAAGTTTGAAGAAGAACGCATTAAACAGGAAAAGATAAAAGCGGAACGCAACTTTGACCGTAAGAGCAAAGAAGCAAGCCGTAAATTAAGAAAATAAAAAAGAGACTGTAAAAAACTTTTCGAGTTTTTTACAGTCTCTTTTCATTTTTCTAATTCATCTATAAGCTGCAATATTTCCGGTGCGATGTTTTTTCTCTTTTTAGCTGTGATTTTTTTGTAAACGGGGTATGCAGCTGAAAGTATCATAATACCTGCAACGCCTATGAATATACCGGGGATAAAATATTGTGTCCATACCATAACGCAGACTAAACCCACGCCGAAAACAAGTGCCCCGAGTATTCCTAAAATGAGCGAAATTATTGTACCGGGACGTTCCGCGGTTTTGTCAAGCTTTCGCAGCAGGGTCATCTTATCGGTGTGCTCTGTTGTGGGTGCGTATTTCTCTCTGATTTTTTTGATTTCCTTCTTTTGGGAAGCAGAGTAGGTATATTGAAATTCATTTTTATTCATATATTTTCCTCCGATGACAGAGTAATATTTTTAATTTTTTTGTTTGATTTATAAAGCATCACAACAGCAATACAAACTATTGCCGTGCATACTGCCAGCCCTGTAAAGGCGTTGAGAAAAAACCTGTCACTTTGTGAAGTCTCTGCTCCGAACGAAGTGAGCATTGCTGTTTGTAAAGAGAACATTGACATCAGGGCAATTGATAAATCAAGTGCCTTTGCAGATAAAAGAACAGGGTTGCTGTGTTTGCTTTTTACAAGCTTTATTATTGCTATTATAAAACGGTAAAAGGTGTAAGCCGCCATAGCATATATAATAAAACCCGGATATGAAAACCCTTTGTTCTGCCATATAACTCTCACTACCATAACTGAAACGGCAGCATTTAAAAAGAACAGCAGTTTTCCGCAAAGACGGTATGTTTTCCATTGATGGATAAGAAGCTTTCTGTCGTTGTCAAGGGTTTTTGAATCCCTTGTTACAAGCACAATGCGTATTAATATCAAAATGAAGTAATAAACAGAAACTTGTATGAACCAAGCTGATTGATAATAAATTCCTGCTATCAGTTTAAAAAGAGCAAAAAGCAGATTTATAATCAAGCTTAATCTCATAGAAAGCCTGGTTTTCAATTCATGGTCATTTGAAAATTTCAAAAAATGCTCGTGAGATTTAACACGTTTACGCATATTTCTTATTATGACAACCGTTCTCGCCGTAAGGATACATAGCGCATAAAACGAAAACGCATATACTACAGGTGCGTAAAATGTTTCGTGGACATTATAAATAAAAATCAGGGCGAGAAGTATAGCGGAAATTACAACGATTACCGTTGTGAGAGCGGGATGGGGAAAAAGAAATCTGAAAAGCAGTTTTTTTGTTTGTTCTTTTTTCATGATAATGGAAATTTAACAGTAAAAGTACTGCCCTCGTGTAAAATACTATTGACGGAAATTTCTCCGTTGGTTATATCAATTATCCTTTTTACCAAAGTGAGACCAAGCCCGTTACCGGGCACAGAGTGCGAAGTATCGCCCTGATAAAACTTTTCAAATATACGGTTCCCGGTTTCTGCAGTCATACCGCAACCTGTGTCGGTTACGGTTACTGTTGCAAAATTCTTATCTGATTTGAGTGAAACTGATACTTTTCCGCCGTTATCGGTGAATTTAAATGCGTTTGATAAGAGATTGTTCCAGACGATTGAAAGAAGCTCGCTGTCAGCATCTGCAAAAACATCTTCATCAAAATCAGTATCAATATCAATGTTTTTGTCTTCCCAGATTTTTTCAAAGCTTAAAAGACATTCACAAAGCTGTTCGCTTAAGTTGTAGGGTGTTGTTTTAGGGAAAATCTGTTGGTTTTCCAGTTTGTTGAGCTTTAAAATATTAGTAATAAGTTCGGCAAGATGACCTGAACTCTGTGCGATGTTTTTAGCGTATTCAACGCGCTTTTCTTCACTGAGTTCAGGGTTTTGCAAAAGAGTGGCATAATTTCCTATAACCGCAAGGGGAGTTTTCATCTCGTGTGAAACGTTGGAAATAAAGTCATTTCGCAGTGTCTCTACACCCGAAAGCTCCTCGGTCATAGTGTTTATGGTTTCCATGATTTCAGCAAAGTTTGGTGCGGCGGCGGTAGCTTTGAGTCGCACCTCAAAATCCCCCGAGGTAATCCTGTTCAATGCGGTGGTTATTTGCTTTATGGGTCTTTCAACGGTGATTTTTCGTCTGATAATATCAAAGAGCGTAAAAAATGCGGTTACAAACAACATATTAATAAACGTTGCTGTAGCTGCTGTTGCAATTTGCTCTTGAGTCATATCCGTATCTAATGACAGGATACTGAAAAACAAAAGAAAAGAGCAGGATAAAATAAACGCAAACAGGGCAAAAAATATGATGTACGATATAACTACAACACGCATATTTTTTGAGAATAATGACTTTTTCATTTTATCACCGCCTTGTAGCCGAGACCGTGCACGGTGACAATTTCAAAATCCTCGCATTTTGAAAGCTTACTGCGGAGCTTTGTTATATAAACGTCAACTGTTCTTGTGCTGGAGTCTGTGTCGGCACTCCAGAATTCATCCATAAGCTGAGTTCTTGTAAAGGTCTTTTTCGGATAAGACAACATTTTATACAACAAATCAAATTCTCTTATGGTAAGAGACAGTTCTTCATCGTTGAGATAAGCTGTGTGTTCATCCATATCCATTCTGAAATCACCGATGGTAAGTGCTCTGCTTGATGCAATTTTTGCGCGTCTTAACAATGCGCCGATTCTCAGCAGAAGCTCATCCAGGTCAACGGGCTTTACCATAAAGTCGTCGATACCTATACGGAACCCTTTTTGCTTTGCCGCAAAATCTTCGCGAGCGGTTACAAATATTATGGGAATATCATTATTTAAAGAGCGGACTGTTTTAGCAAATTCAAAACCGTCTGTGCCGGGCATCATAACGTCCGAAATTATCAGGTCGAAAACATTTTCGTACAGAGCATCGTAAGCAGCTTCTGCATTCAGGCAACCTACGGCATCGTAACCGTTGTTTTCTAAAAAGATGCAAAAGGATTTATTGAGATTTTTATCATCTTCAACAACCAGAATTTTAAACAAAACTTGTCACTCCAATGCAATTTTATGAAATAATTATATCATAA
Organism: Clostridia bacterium; assembly: GCA_017461235.1. GTDB lineage: Bacteria > Bacillota > Clostridia > Oscillospirales > Acutalibacteraceae > DTU089. Next base: position 42,918 of record JAFTYU010000007.1, read on the forward strand.
AATATTAAAGTTTTGTTTATGAATGTGTTAAATGTGAGTTATTTACTTTTTAAATTTTCAATTCTTTTTTCTGCGGCTTTTCTTCTTTCTTCTGCTTCGGCAAGCTCTTGTTCTCTTTTTTCGTTTATCATTTCTTTATGGGTTGATATTTTTCCCATTGCCTTAGCTTCCTGAAAATTGGCTTTTGATTCGGCTTTTACAGCCTGAAAATTAGCTTTGTCAACTTCGTGCTGTGCGCGTGCGCTTTCCTTCATATCGTTAAATGCGTTCTTGAGAAATTCTTTCATTTCATTTATCCTCCTTGGTGATTTTGTCACTTAATTCAATAATTTTTGCGGCGTATTTCTTGCGGCGTGACGTAAGAATGCGTTTGTAAACAGGATAGTTGATGATTGCAAAAAACAATCCGATAACACCGATAATTATACCGGGAACAAGGGGTTCGGATATATTTAAATAAGTGTTGATATCAGTCATTATAAGGCTCATTCCGCAGCCTAAAACAATTGCGGCAAACGACCCGAAAACATAAGCAAAAATATTGGCAGGCTTTTTAACCTTTTTATCAAGCTTTTTGATTTCATCAAGAGTTGAATCTGTTTTTTCGGTGTACTGTGTACGGATTTTTTCTACAATAAATTCGCGGTCTTTTGTGTCCATTTTTTGTACCTCTTTCTTAAATTTTATGTCTGCATTTTAAAAAGAGATTGTTTTTCAATTTTTTCAAAAATGTTTTTGAAATGTTAATTTAAAAAATCCCCTTGATTTTTTCATAGTGAAAAACCAAGGGGATTTCTATACTTATTTTATTACGGTTCGTAAGGGAATATGGGCATAAATTCAAGCTTGAATTGGTTTATTTTGTGCAGACGGTCAATTCTCGCCTGTGTTTCTTCATCTTCACAGACACCTTCGCGGATGTACCTGTCAAGGGTTTCGTAGGTGAAGCCCAAGTTATCTTCATCGGTTTTGCCGCAAAGACCGTCAATGGGAACCTTGTCAACAAACATAGCAGGCAGACCAAGAACTCTGCCGATTTCTTTTACTTCCCGAACGGTGAGCTTTGAAAGGGGCGAAAAATCACCTACGCTGTCGCCGTAACGGGTTGAGTAACCCACCCAGTCTTCGGAAAGATTGCAGGTGTTTGCAACTCTGCCGTTGACACTCTGGCTGACCGCATAAACTGTTGACATACGAATACGCGGGGGAAGATTTGTGATGGCTTGTGTGTTAACGGGCACACCGCTTTTTTCCAGTTCTTTCATAAGTCCGTTATATGCATCGTTTATGTTTACTGTATAGTATTTAATATCCAAAAATTCGCAAAGCGCAATGCTCACATCTATATCAAACTGTTCGCCTTTAGGCATAAGAACGCCTACAACGTTTTCTTTGCCGAGAGCTTCAACGAGAAGTGCCGCAACAACGGAACTGTCCTTTCCGCCGGAAATACCCACAACGCCTTTGCAGCCCTTGCCGTTAGCATCAAACCAATTTTTTATCCATTCAACTATATCATTTTTAACTTTTAAAGCCTCGAAACTCAATTAACTCACTCCTTTGTTAGTTATTTTAGCCTGTTTATAGTTTTTTTTCAATATTTTAGAATAAATACCTTGAAATGAAGGGCAGAAAAATTATATAATTACAATGCTAAACTATATATTCTGTGGGGGAAATATGATGACGGTAAGCTCGGCTGTTAAGTCATTGGTAAAATATGCTGAAAAATACGGTCTTATAGATTCGTTGGATGAAACTTGGGCTGTTAACGCAATACTGGGAGTTTTAGAGCTTGACAGTATTGAAGAAGATGCTGATGTATTTGAAAGCTCATCTGCGGAAGAGTTCCTTAAGGTTCTTCTTGATTACGCATGTCAAAAGGGCAAGTGTCAGGATTCGGTGGTTTACCGCGATTTGCTTGATACTAAAATAATGGGTGTATTGACACCCAGACCTTCTGCTGTTATAAAAAAATTCAAAGAGTGCTTCCGGGAGAGTCCGGAAAAGGCAACAGAATATTATTATGAGTTGTCGAGAAAAACGGATTATATAAGAGAATACAGGATAAAGAACGATATTAAGTGGGTTACATCAACGGATTACGGTGATATTGATATAACCATCAATCTTTCTAAACCGGAAAAAGATCCTAAGGCTATTGCTGCGGCACTTCTTATGAAGCAAAGCTCCTATCCCTTATGTCTTCTTTGTCGCGAAAACGAAGGTTATGCAGGCAGAGTTAATCACCCCGCGAGACAGAATCACAGAATTATACCCATCGAACTGAACGGTGAACAATGGTGCTTTCAGTATTCACCCTATGTTTATTATAATGAGCACAGTATAGTGTTCAATTCAAAACATGTTCCTATGAAAATCAGCGAAGATGGGTTCAGAAGGTTGTTTGCTTTTGTCAAACAGTTCCCGCATTATTTTGTAGGCTCCAATGCTGATTTACCTATTGTTGGCGGTTCCGTTCTGACTCACGACCATTTTCAGGGTGGTAATTACACGTTCGCTATGACAAAAGCCCCGATTGAAACAGAAATCACTTTTGATGATTTTTCGGATATTGAGGCAGGTATAGTTAAATGGCCTATGTCGGTAATTCGCTTAAGGGGCGACGATACAGACAGAATCTGTACCCTTGCAGGTAAAATTCTTGCAAAGTGGCGCAATTATACAGATGAGGATGCCTTTGTCTTTGCCGAAACAAAGGGTGTTCCCCACAACACCATAACACCTATTGCACGCTATAAGGACGGCAAATTTGAACTTGACCTTGTTTTAAGGAATAATATTACAACAGAGCAATACCCCGACGGTGTGTATCATCCGCACCCCGAGCATCACCATATCAAGAAAGAGAATATCGGTCTTATTGAAGTGATGGGTCTCGCAGTTCTCCCTGCCCGTCTTAAGGAAGAAATGGTGCTCATCTCCAGAGCGCTTGTAAACGGCGAGAATGTAGAGAAAAATGAGAAAATAGCCAAACACAAAGATTGGGTTGAGAAAATAAAACAAAACAACACAATCACCGCCGATAACTGTGAAGATATACTCCGCGACGAAATCGGTAAAGTCTTTGCAGATATACTCAGACAATGCGGCGTATTCGACAGAACACAACAAGGAAAGATTCAGTTTCTTAAATTTATTGATAAAGTCAATGAGAAGTAATATATAAGGAGAATTTTTTATGTTTACAAAAATAAAATCACAAATTCTTATAGGTAAAGCGCTCGTTAATCAGAACGACTTTGACGGCAGAGCATTTTCTTTTGACCTTCAACAGGATGAAGACAGCATCAAGGGTGTTCTTACCGCAAAATGCGACTTTGTTATGAAATCGTTTGAGATTGAACGTGACAAGGACTTTGATGATGACGATTTGTTCTTTGCCAACGGTTATCAGGCATGGACTACTACCCGCGAATTTTCAAAAAACGATACCTTCAAGGGTCTTATTAAAGCGGCAAACATCAATAAATTTTTAAAGCATTTTGCCGGTCTTTCAGGTGACTATCATTTTGAAAAATACGGCGAGAAAGGCAAATTCCACGCTTATACATACTGTTATTTCCGCGAAAAAGGCGAAAAGGAAATCAAGCTTTACGGTTCAAGAAGCGAACGTCAGGGCTTCACCATTTTTGCGGTTGATATGAACGGTGAAAAGTTCACCATCAGAAAAGATGTTGACGGACTCGCTCTTAAAGCAGGTCAGAAATATGAAATGTTTGACATCGCCGTTATCGAAGGTGAAATGGACGATGTAATGGATAAATACTTCTTTGATTTTGTAGGCTGTAAAAAACCTGCCATCAAGCATCTTTCAGGCTATACTTCCTGGTACAACTATTTCCAGAATATCAGTGAAGAGATTATTATGCGCGACCTTAACGGTCTTGACAGAGCAAGCGAAGAGGTTAACATTTTTCAGGTTGACGACGGTTATCAGCAGGCAGTCGGTGACTGGCTTCTTATTGATGAAAAGAAATTTCCGCACGGAATGAAGTATATTGCGGATGAAATTCACAAAAAAGGTTATAAAGCAGGTATATGGCTTGCTCCCTTCAGTGCACAGGTTTCATCAAAGCTTGCAAAAGAGCATCCCGATTGGCTTCTTACGCACAACCGCAACGGCAAAAAAATGCTCGGTTGTCAAGGTTGGGGCGGTGCCTATACACTTGATATTTATAAACCCGAAGTACGTGCATATATTAAAGAAGTTTTTGATACCGTTCTCAATGAATGGGGCTTCGATATGGTTAAGCTTGACTTCCTTTACAGCCAGTGTATAGAGCCCAGAAACGGTAAAACACGCGGTGAGATTATGTGTGACGGTGTTGACCTTCTCCGTGAAGTCTGTGGTGACAAATGGATTCTCGGCTGCGGTGTGCCCATTGGTGCTTGTATGGGTATTTTTGATGCTTGTCGTATCAGCTGCGATGCAAGCAAAAACTGGAAATTCAAGCTGGAAAAAGGCGTTGACGTAAATGCGCTTGTTGCATCTGTCAGAATCAACTGTGAAAATCCATCATCCCAGAATGCGATTATAAATACAGTTTTCCGTAATCACCTTGATGGCAGAGCCTTCTGCAACGACCCAGACGTATTCTTCCTTCGTGATATCAACATTAACTACACCTGGGAGCAGAAGCTTCTTCACGGTAAAATCAATACCGTTTGCGGTAACGTTCTTTTCGTTTCCGATAACGCAGGGGATTTCGACGACGAAAGAATCGGTTATCTTAAAGAGTTCTTCAAGGATAAGGATTACAAGGTAAAACTTGCTGAGTATGAGGACGAAAACGTTATCCGCCTTGATTTCACCGAAGACGGTGTGGATAAGAGCCTTAAATTCGACCTTATAACAGGCGAGAGCAATATATTTGATGTTATTTAAAAAAACAAATCTCCGTTTTTGGACGGAGATTTGTTTTTTTCGTTATTCATCTGTGCCGTTAATATACATTTATTCTGCTACTATTTGCGCTTGTTTTAAAAATTCAATTGCTTCTGTTTCTGAAGAAAGTTCTATGGCATCTGAAATTTTATTGAATAAAAAATAATACATTTTTTTATACATAAATACCCCAACCTTTCCATAACATAATATCACATCAAGACGATTTACGCAAGCGCGTACACGCGTGTGCGGATATGTTTGTAGAATGTTTTTGAGGTGTTATTAATGATTAAGGATATTGTAGCCGAACGATTTCGTCAATTATGCAAAGAAAGAAATATTACATTTAACGAGTTAGCCAATATTTCAGGGGTTACACCTTCTACGGCGTATAGTATGATGGATAGTACAAGGCGTGATGTTTCTATAACAACCATAAAAAAGTTTTGTGACGGCTTGGATATGACTTTAGGTGAGTTTTTCTCAACGCCCGAGTTTGATAATGCCGAACAGGAGATATGTTAAAAGGAGCTGTAAAAAACGACAGTTTTTTACAGCTCCTTTTTTAGGGGATAGGAAAAAAGATGCAGAACGAACAAACTGAGCAAAACCAAGGCTAAAGCCTTGGTTTTGGTTACCCGAAGGCGTACAAAGGTACGTCGAGTGGCGAAGTTTGTTTGTAGTACAAAACGAAAAAATTTCTCTTAATTTTGGTTTTCACAAAAAATGGAACTTTTACAGGCTTTAAAACCTGCAAAAGTCCCTTGATTTATATAGTTTTGTGCGGTCTGCGCTCTTTTTACATCCCTTTTTAAACTTTAATTATTCCCATTGTTTCAAGTACGGAGAATACGAGAATTGCGATGATACAAACGGGTGCTATATATTTAATAACAACGGTGAAAAGTGTTTTACGTTTGAATTTACCGCCGAGTTCGATTTCTTCAATAATTGCTTTAGGTTTAATAACCCAACCTACAATTATGCAAGTGACGAAAGCAACCACGGGCATTATCACACTGTTACTGATAAAGTCAAAGAAATCAAGGAAGGACATTCCGATGAGCTTGATATCGGATAAAACGCCGTAGCCTAAACAGGAGGGAAGACCTAAAATAATACATACGGCAAAAACAATGATACAGGTCATTTTTCTGTTCCATTTAAATTTGTCCATAAATATAGAAACGATAGTTTCCATAAGGGATATTGATGATGTGAGCGCCGCAAAAAGCACAAGGACAAAGAAAACAGCGCCTATAACTCCGCCTGCGGGCATGGTATCAAAAACCTTTGGCAAGGTTACAAACATAAGTCCGGGGCCTTTGCCGAGAGCAGATTCATCACCGCCCGAAAAAGCGAACACTGACGGTATTATCATAAGACCTGCAAAGAAAGCTATACCTGTATCAAAAAGTTCAATCTGCTTAACTGATGATTCAAGGTTAACGTCCTTTTTCATATATGAGCCGTAGGTGATCATAATACCCATTGCCAACGACATTGAGTAGAATAACTGACCCATTGCCGCCAGCACCGTTGTTCCGGAGAATTTACTGAAATCGGGCTTGATGTAATAGATCAAGCCGTCAAGCGCACCGGGCATAAACAAAGAGTAAATTGCAATGAATACCGTTAACACAACGAGAACAGGCATCATTATTTTGCTGACCTTTTCAATACCTTTTTCAACGCCGAAAAGCACAACCAGTGCCGTAAGTGCAAGGTAAATAAGGAACCAACCAATGGGTTCAAGCGGTTCTGCAATGAAATTATTAAAGTAGTCCGAATCGGTTGCAAGGGTCATATTACCTGAAACAAAAACCGTAAGGTATTTTATAATCCAACCGCCGATTACAGAATAATACGGCAATATAATTATGGGTACAAGTGATGAAAGAATACCCATAAATGAAAATCTTTTATCAAGCTTTTTATATGCGCCGATGGCACTTATACCTGTTTTTCTGCCTATTGCAATTTATGCGCACATAAGGGTGAACCCGAAGGTGAGAGCAAGTATAATGTAAACAAGTAAGAAAATACCGCCGCCGTGTTGAGCCGCAAGGTAGGGAAAACGCCATATATTGCCAAGACCTACCGCAGAGCCTGCCGTAGCAAGAACGAAACCGAGCTTGCCTGAAAAACTGCTTCTTTTTTCTGCCATAATGTACCTCTGATTTTGAAATATTGTAACAAACCACAGTATTATTACACATTTTGTGTTGAAAAACAAGAGAAATGCAAGAAAAATTACAGCAATAGAAGTAAAAACAGGATGTTATACTTTGAAAGTACAGCATCCTGTTAAAAATTTTAAAAACTGCGACCTGCGCCGCCGCCACCGCCGCTGCCTCCGCCGCCACGGAATCCACCGCCACCGCCGAAGCCACCACGTCCGCCGCCACCGCGGAATCCGCCTCTGAAACGTCTGCCGATGAAGAACGCTACCATATATGTTGCAACTTTTTTTCGGGTTTGTGCGCTGTGCTCGCGATAAAAAACGGCTCTGTTAGTACCGTGCTTTTTATCGAGAAAACGAAGCCAATGGTATTTTATAGTCTGGAATACAAACATACAGGGCAGAATAAGCACCGGTAAAATAACGATTAGCGAAAGCGGAAGGATATCTTCCACAGACAGCTCCTGAACATTGGTATAGTAATTAATGTCAGGTGTTTCGGTATCAGTTAACGGCTCAAGCCCGTATTTCTCGGTGCGTATTTCGTTAACGATTGCGTTGAAAAGCATTACTGTGCCTGTTTCAAAATCATTGTTCCTGTAATACGGTACGGCATATTGGGACTGAAGTTGTCCTGTACGGATATCGGTTAAAGTTTCTTCAAGTCCATAGCCAACGGATACCCATATCTGACGTTCCTCTATAGCCAATACTATGAGAACACCGTTGTTTTTGTCTTTACTGCCTATACCCCAACTGCGTAGAGTTTCCACAGCATAATCTGCAATATCTTCGCCACCGAGGTCAGGAACGGTAAGAACAACAACCTGAGCGGTAGTTTCGTTATCTAAATTAATTGCGGTGTTGAGAATCTGTTTTTCAGTTTCGTCAGAAAGCACGTCTGCATAGTCGTTTACGTAAAATTGGGTAGTATGTGAAGGAACTGCATTCACAAAAACAGTACAAAAAACAACAACTGAAACAAGCAATACCGCAAAGCGGATAAGTTTGGTTTTTGTCACGTTAATCACCTAAAGCTGCACCAACGTCGGGAACTTCATAGGCATCCGCGTCCGCCTCAAAATATTCGGCTTTCTCGAAGCCAAAAAGCTTTGCAACAATGTTTGCAGGGAATTTTATAACCTTGCTGTTGTAATTGTTAACGGCATCGTTATAATCTTTTCTGGCAACAGCAATACGGTTTTCGCTACCTTCAAGCTCATCCATAAGACCGATATAAGTCTGGTCGGATTTTAACTCGGGATAATTTTCAACGATTACGTTAATACCCTGCAATGCAGAAGAAAGCTCTTCGTTGGCTGTAGCCTGCTCTTCGGGAGTAGATGCATTGAGAAGTGTCATACGGGCTTCCAAAACCTTATCGAAAACCTCCGTTTCGTGTTTGGCAAAACTTTTAACGGTTGATACTACGTTGGGGATAAGGTCTGCTCTGCGCTGTAAAGCAGTATCAACGTCTGAAGCTGCACTGTTAACAGTCTCGCGGCTTGTAACAAGTCCGTTATAACCGCTCGCAAGAGCCCCGCCTATAACCACAACTGCCGCTAAAACGACGGCAATAATTATAATAATTTTCTTTTTCATTGTTTTGGTTTCCTTTCAATAATTGATAGAATTAATATTATTCTTCAATTATTTTATAACCTTTATTTATTAACAAATTATGTAATTTTAGTTATATTTCGGTAAATAATCACCGTGGGCAACAATAAGGTCATCAACCATCTTTTTAATGGTGTCAATATCAAGCTCACTACCTGTATGGGGATCAAGCATGGCTGCCTGATAAATGTGCTCGAGTTTTCTTGTTTTTGCAGCTTCTATTGTAAGAAGCTGAACGTTGATGTTAGTCATATTCATGGCCGCACACTGAACGGGTAAAGCACCTACGGAACAGGGATGAACACCATTGCCGTTAATAAGGCAGGGAACTTCAACACAAGCCTCTGCGGGAAGGTTTGAAATAAGATGGTTTGTGTTAAGAACGTTACCGCCTATCTGATAGGGTGTGCTTGTAACAATGGCTTCCATAATATGTGAAGCGTATTCGTTTGAACGATTATGCTCTTTAACACCTTTTTCAAGCATTTCGGCGTAGTCTTTTTTCCATTTGTCAATCTGATTTATACAACGTCTGGGATATTCGTCAAGGGGAATATTGTATTTTTCAATAAGCTCGGGATATTTGCTCTTGATATAGAACATATTGTATTCGGCGTTGTGCTCGCTGGATTCTGTGCAGTAGTAGCCGAAGTTTTTAATATATTCAAGACGAACCTTATTAGTGAAATCGGGATCAGCGAGCTTTTCATCTATTTTTGATTTGATTTCGGGGTAAAGGTCAACGCCGTTTTTGTCCTTGATTTCAAGAAGCCACGCCATGTGGTTAATACCTGCGATGAGTTCTTTTCTGCCTTCAAGCTTATCCTGCATACCGAGCTGTTCAAAAAGATCAGATGAGCAAGTCTGAACACTGTGGCAAAGACCGAGAGTTTTAACGCCTGTATATCTCTGCATATAGCCGGAAAGCATAGCCATAGGATTGGTATAATTAAGGAAAAGTGCATCGGGGCAGACTTCTTCCATATCGCGTGCGAAGTCTTCAAGGACAGGGATTGTACGCAGAGCACGCATAATTCCGCCAATGCCGAGAGTGTCGCCGATAGTCTGACGAAGACCGTATTTTTTAGGAACTTCAAAGTCTATTATGGTGCAAGGGTCATAAAGACCGACCTGAATGGCGTCAACAACAAAGTCGGCACCGCGAAGAGCAGCTTTGCGGTTTTCAACACCGAGATAGCACTCAACCTTGCCGTAGCCACCTTTTGCTTGCCTGATAGCCTCTATGATTGTACGGCTTTCTTCAAGACGCTGGCCGTCAATGTCATAAAGAGCAAAAACGCTGTCGCGTAAAGCTTCGGTGCACATACAGTCGCCTATAACGTTACGTGCAAAAACAGTGCTTCCTGCACCCATAAATGTTATTTTCATAAAAAATCAGTCCTTCCTGAATGGTTTTTCAGATTAATTTTATGATAATTTATTTGAATCTTAATTGCAATACGGACAAGTAAAAACACGGTACAAAAAATTCGCCGTGTTTTTGGTTATTTTAACTTATTCTTTCATTTTTGTTGTTTTATTTTGTTTAATGTGTTAGAATTGAAGCAAATTTATAGGAGTGTTTTTATGAAAGGAAAAAAGAAGCTGTTTATAGTTATCCCGTTGATTGTTACGATTATTTTTACGGCTTTGTGTTCATACGGATTAATGTTGTTTCATAAGGAAAGAGAAAAACAGATAGCTCAATGGAATGATACGGTATGGTTCACTTTTTCGGATACGATTGAATACGGTGAAGGTTCCGTAACTCTCAGCTCACGTGAGATGGCAAAATACAAATCCACGGAAGATGTTTATAACAGTTACGTGTACTATAACACCCTGAAAAAGGAAGAAAAAATCATTTATAAGGCTATGCAATACGCCTATGACAATAACTATGTTTATTTTCATGTAGAGCAAAAAGCATTACCCGAAAGCGAGTATTCGCTGATGGATATACTGACATTTTTATCCCTTGATTCGCCGGTGATTCAACAGAATTTGGACGCGGAGTGGTATGACCACGAGCTTACGACAAGTAACGTAATTTTAGGAAAAGTCGTGGAGCGCAAGCTGGAAGGAGATACGATTTTTGTTGACAATTTTTCCGAAGAACGAACGGCAGAAGCAGATAAAGCGGTGGAGAAGATAAAAAAATGGGATTTGGAAATCCCCGAAGATGCCGACGACACCGAAAAAGCCAGAGCCTTTTACCGATACATAGATGAAAATATTGAATATTCATCTGCAAAAGTGGAAAAAGGCGTTGATTATTTATGTCTGGCAGTAACATCGGGTAAAACCAACTGTGACGGTTTTGCAAACACCTTTTCATTGCTCTGCAATATGAACGGAATAAAATGTTTTGAAAAGCTTTCTGAACCGGGGGAAGAAGATGAGGAAGGCCACACCTGGAATACGGTTATGCTTTCCGGTGAATGGTATAATGTGGATTGTACTCCTGCACAGAATATAGAGTCAAAGGATGGCGTGCGTGAGCTTTTAAGATTCGGTTATTCTGACGAATTTCAGCTTGACATTGCCGATTATGAAGGCGTGTTCCCCGAATGTAATCAAAATATTAATCCCGTTGCCTGTCATCTTGATGCCTGTTCTTCCGACAATGCGCTGTCTGAAATAACAGATGCATACAGAGAAAGCGAAAATGATTGGATAATAATTGCTTTTGATGTTTTTGATGAAGAAGAATGTGATTTGTTTCAGAATGTTGCAAACAGGCTTTATCTCGATATAGATATAATAACGATCAGCGGTGATGAAATAACATTATGCTATTTAACAAAGAAATGAGTTAAAAAAGAGTTGAATATTTATACATTATATGGTATTATTAATAATTATTAATTGATACAGGAGTGAAATTTATGGATGGAAATATGATAAAATCATTCCTTTCAGGTGATGGCGCAAAAACATTGCAGATTCTTATCGCAATGATAGTCTATATGGCAGCCGTTGTTGTGATTGGTCTGGTTTTTGCAAAAAGAGCTAACAAAAGCTCTGAAAACTATTTTCTCGGCGGACGTTCTTTAGGACCCTGGGTTACAGCTATGAGTGCCGAAGCTTCGGATATGAGCGGATGGCTTCTTATGGGTCTTCCGGGCGTTGCTTATTGGTGCGGCCTTGCAGACGCTTCATGGACTGCAATCGGACTTGCTATCGGTACATACTTTAACTGGCTTATTGTTTCAAAGAGACTCAGAAGATACAGTATCAGAGCAAATAACTCAATTACATTGCCCGAGTTTTTCTCTAATCGTTTCCGTGAGAAAAAGAAAGTTATTGTTTCAATAGCAGCTCTTTTCATTCTCATTTTCTTTACTGTTTATGCTTCAAGCTGTTTTGTTACTTGCGGTAAGCTTTTCTCAACACTTTTTGATATGCCCTATATCCCAATGATGTTGGTAGGTGCAGTATTTGTTCTTGTTTATACAATTCTCGGTGGTTTCCTTGCGGAAAGTGCATCCGACTTTATGCAGGGTATCGTTATGTTCGTAGCCCTTACGGTTGTTGTGGTTATGGGTATTGTTAAAGCAGGTGGCTTCAGCGAAGTTTTCGAAAATGTAAAAGAAATCCCCGGTTTTCTCGAGTTCTTTAACATCGCAGAGCCCTTGAACTCTATGGGGCAGGCGATTTCAAGTGTTACAGAAGAGCAGTTGGCTCTTGATCCCACTCTTAAAACTCAGCACGTATTAAACGGTGTTCCGTCTTTCGGCGCATCATCCGAATATGGTGTTCTCAGAATCTGTTCAATGCTTGCATGGGGTCTCGGCTACTTCGGTATGCCTCAGGTTCTTCTCCGCTTTATGGCTATCCGTAAAGAAAAAGAACTTAAATCCTCCAGAAGAATCGCTATGGTATGGGTTGTTATTTCCCTTGCTGTTGCAGTATTCATAGGTGTTGTGGGCAGAAGCTTGTTCCCCACTGCACACCTTACTTCAGGCGGCGCAGAAAACATCTTTATCACTCTTACAACCACATTCCTTTCATCAGGCTTCCTTCCTATCCTTGCAGGCTTCATAATGGCAGGTATTCTTGCGGCAACAATCAGTTCTTCGGATTCATATCTTCTTATTGCCGCATCTGCATTTGCTAAAAATATCTATCAGGGTATATTCAAAAAGGGTGCAACTGACAAACAGGTTATGAGAATGTCAAGAATTACACTCCTTGTTATTGCGATTATCGCAGCAGTAATTGCTCTTGATGAAAACAGCGTAATCTTCGGTATCGTTTCCTTTGCATGGGCCGGCTTCGGTGCAACCTTCGGACCCCTTATGTTGTTCTCTCTTTTCTGGAAACGTATTAACAGAGCAGGTGCTATTGCCGGTATGGTCGGTGGTGCCGGTATGGTATTCCTTTGGAAGCTTGTTATCAGCAAGCTCGGCGGTGCTTTCGGAATCTACGAGCTCCTTCCTGCGTTTATCTTCTCTGCAATCTGTATAGTTGTGGTATCCCTTATTACCGCACCACCTTCAAAAGAAATTCTTGATGATTTTGAAGCAGTTAAAAACGGTAAAGCTGAAGACTAAGATTTTTACGGTATGCTCTGACTATGAGCATACCGTTTTTCTTTTTATGATTGACACAAATTATAGTAAATGGTATGCTTTCAGTATCAATTAAAAAAGGTGATGCCTATGTTGAAACTAAAAGAAAATGACGTTGTGCTTTTTCAGGGGGACTCCATAACCGACGGCAATCGCGGTAGAAATTCTGACCTTAACCACGTGCACGGTCATGGATATCAATATATACTTGCATCTGAGTTTTATGCGGATAACCTTGATAAAAATATTACCGTCTTTAACAGAGGTAACAGTGGCGACAGGGTGGCAAGTCTTTACGGAAGATGGAAGGAAGACTGCCTTAATCTGAACCCTACAATTCTCAGTATTCTTATTGGAATAAACGATATAATTTTTAATTGGGAGCATAAATCCGGCTCCGACCCCCAACGGTATGAGAAAATTTATCGTTATCTTCTTGATGAAGTGAAAGAGAAAAATCCGGATACACTTATTGTTATTATGGAGCCGTTTTTCGGTAGTAAAAAAGAGCCTGAGCTCAATGTGTTTTTTAAAGAGCGCATCGGCGCTTATGCTACGGCAGCCCGTAAAGTTGCCGAAGATTACGGTGCGATATTTGTTCCATTGCAGGATTTGTTTGACGAATACGGAAAGAAAACGGATATGTTTAACCTTCTTTGGGATGGTGTTCATCCTACAACCTGCGGACATCAGCTGATTGCAAGACGTTGGAAAGAATGTGTAGAACCCGAACTTCTTAAAAGGTGATTATTATGAAAGACATCAGTTATAAAAATATTAAAATCAAAGACGGCTTCTGGAAAATTAAACAGGATATGGTGAGCGATATTACGCTCAAATCAGTCTATGACAGATTCAATGAAACTCATCGTTTTGACGCTCTCAATTGTACCTGGAAAGAAGGCGAACCCCATATGCCTCACGTTTTCTGGGATTCGGACATTGCCAAATGGATTGAAAGCGTTGGTTACACTTTAAGCTTTTATGACAAACCCGAACTTGAAAGAATTGTTGATGAGTCCGTTGAGAGAATTATTAAAAACAGAGATGAAAACGGCTATTTTAACAGTCATTTTCTTGTGACGGGAGAGCGTTTTACCGAGAGAAATGAGCACGAGCTGTATTGCGCAGGTCATCTTATGGAGGCGGCTGTTGCCTACTATGAGTCAACAGGCAAAAAGACTCTGCTCGATGCTATGTGCAAATATGCAGATTACATTGAAAAGGTTTTTGTTAAGGAGCAGTCGGCTGCTTTCGTAACACCGGGTCATCCCGAAATTGAGCTCGCCCTTGTTAAGCTTTATGAAATCACAGGTGAAAAGCGTTATCTTGAATTATCAAAATTCTTTATAGATAACCACGGAGCAAACGGCAAGGATAAAGAGTTATACCGCGGTTGTCATCTCCTTTATAATCAGGATGAAAAGCCCGTAAGGGAGTGCGATACCGCAGACGGTCATTGTGTAAGGGCATTGTACCTTTTCTGTGCTATGGCGGATATTGCATATTTATATAATGATAATGAGCTTTTTGAAGCCGCCGAGCGTTGTTTTGATAATATTGTCGGAAAGCGTATGTACATAACAGGTGCAACGGGCAGTACTTGTCACGGTGAATCATTTACCATAGATTACGATTTGCCTAACAGAGATGCTTATGCTGAAACTTGTGCATCAATAGCCCTTGGTTTTTTCGCAAAGCGTATGCCGAAGCTCAATATGGACTCAAAATACGCTGATACGGTTGAAAGAGTTATGTATAACGGTATTTTGTCGGGTATATCTATGGATGGCAAGGGATTTTTCTACGAAAATCCCCTTGAAATCGATACGGATTTCAATGATGTGAACCGTTGTACAGAAGGCGGCAAACGATTCCCCATAACGCAACGCAAAGAAGTTTTTGACTGTTCTTGTTGTCCGCCTAATGTTACGCGATTTATTGCGTCAATCGGTGGTTATATGTATTCATATAACGATGATACGTTGTTTATCCATCAATATATAGCATCTGAAGCACTTTCGGAAGATATAAAAATTACTCAGCAAACACAGTATCCGTCAGAAGGTGAAGTGAAAATCACTCTTGAGAATAACAGTAAAAAATATATCGCATTGAGAATCCCGGCTTGGTGTAAGGAATTTTCTGTAAATAAGGAATATACCGTCAAAAAAGGCTATGCATATATTATGGCTTCGGAAAATGATGAAATTTCAATCTCGTTTCATATGCCTGTACGATTCATATCCGCAAACAAAAGAGTTCACGATAATGCAGGCAGAGTGGCAGTAATGCGCGGTCCCGTGGTATATTGTCTTGAGAGTATTGATAACGGCAAGGACCTTCAAGCATTAAGGGTGAATATCAAGGGTGAGACAAAACTTTCCGATTCGGAATTTTTAGTCCCTGATATAGTAGCTCAGGGCTGTAAGGAGAGCGAAAACGAAGCCTTGTATTTTGATGCAAACGATGATTATATTGAAGCTCAGCTTCACTTTATACCATATTACGCCTACGCAAACCGTGGTGAAACGGATATGCTGGTTTGGGTTTTAAAAAAGTGAATTAAATAAGGAGCTGTAAAACTTTCGTTTTTTACAGTTAAAGGGGTTCTTGCAGGTATCATCCTGCAGGAACCCCTTTTGAGTTTTATTATTTTATGCGGTCTGAGCTTTTTTATATCCCTTATATGTTATTTAATCACAGCTGTCTCTGTTTTATAGTCCACTTTTACGATGTAGTTAAAACCGAGATTTTTCAACGCCCCCTGTAAAGTATAGTTATCTACAATAAAGTCATCACCGTATGTTCTGTACATCGGAATATCCGCTACTGCTGCAGTACCGGGTGCATAAAGGGGAGTGAGGAGATTAACTGAACTGTTTTCTTCTTCGAGAATACATTTTTCTGCGTCCAGGTAGTAGTTTTTGCCGTTCAGTGTGATAATTGCTTCAGTTTCGTTCTGCCATTCGGTAGTTGCACCAAACTCTTCCAGAATTGCCGTAAGTGGCAGCTCAGCATAATTTTTAATTTCACAAAATTTAACATAGTTTTCGGGAGCAATATCTTTGCCGTTTACAATAAGAACCTGATGATAGTGAACCTGAGTTTCAATCGTGGGTACGGAGTAGGCTACACCGTTTGTGGTTTCTTCTGTTGACTGTGTTTGAGAATTGAGTAGCTCTGATAAATCTACGTTGGGTTCAGATACATCTATGGAAGCAGTTTCGTTTGCATAGTTGTTTGAAAGATTAACGTTAGTGGTATTAATAGGTATGTTGCTGAGACCTATGCCTGCCGATACGCTTAAAACTACAATGAGACCGCATAACATGGCAGTTGAAACAGTCAGGCGTTTGGCTTTTGTTGTTCCTTTCGCTGAACAGTCAGCAACCTTGGCTTCCAGACGTGTTTTAAAATGTGTGTCGGGTTTTATGTGCTTCAAGGTGTTTTTAATGTCATTTTTATTCATTTTTATAATCCTCCAACTGTATTTTTAATAATTCTCTGCTACGCTTCAATCGCATCTTAACTGCCGATTTACTTATTTTCAGTGTTTTAGCGATTTCGCTTACAGAGTAATCATTGTAATAATGAAGAATTACGGCGGTTTTGTATTTAGGCGGAAGAGCAAGTATGCGATTTATAATATCAATATGCAAATCCTTGCTGTTTTCGTCAATTGAAAGCTGTATGTCATCAATGTCCACGTTTTTTCTTGTTGTTGATTTTAAAAGATTTATACATTTATTCTGTGTAGTCCGTATCAGCCATGCCTTTTCGTGTTCATCGCTTTTATGTCCTGATGTGTTATACAGAAATGCAACAAAAACATCCTGAAGAACATCTTCAGTATCATATGTATTGCCGAGATACACAAAAGCGATTCTATATAACATCTCGCCGTATTTGTCATATATAGTGTTAAAATCTTTGTTTTGTTCCATAGCGTGCTCCTTTCACTTATAAAACAAACGGGCAAGGTGTTTGGTCACAAAATATTATACTAAAACCTTCGGCTTTGTTAAAGCCGAAGGTTTTAAGTTATTGTAAATTATTATTTGCAGGGTTATCAAGAAGTTTTCCGTTTTCCGAAAATCGCGAGCCGTGACAGGGGCAATCCCAGGAGTGTTCGGCATTATTCCATTTAAGGGCGCAACCTAAATGGGGACATCTTTTCGTAGTGGGAGTGACAAGGTTGACGGCAGATTCAAATCCGTTAATGAACAGCTGTGGTTTAAGCATATTGCGTTGGGGATTGAATGCGAAAGCGTAAGGATTTTCTTTTTCAGTAATTATATCCCGTAAAAGCATTGCGCTTACCATAGAACCGCTCATACCCCATTTATTGAAACCGCTTGCTACATATAGTGTGTCAGAATTTTTAAAGTATTTGCCGATGTAGGGGATGCTGTCAAGACTCATACAATCCTGAGCCGCCCAGTATGCAGTTTCACGGGCTTGGGGATAATTTATCCTCCTGAAATCACGCAGTTCTTCCCAATTTCCGCCGTTTTTGCCTGTTCTGTGACCGCCGCCACCCAATAACAGTAAATTATTATAATTTCTGAAAGAAAGGCCTGTGTGGCTTTCGTCTACATACATACCGTTTACATCGGGTGCATTTTCCAATGCGATTACATAGGAACGGTGCTGGTAAAGCTTCATAAAAAATGTACCGTGATTGTTGATGAAGGGAAAGTGCGTTGTCACAACAGCTTTTTTGAATGTGATTTTTTCGGTATCGGTTACGGCTGTGTTGAGAGCAATTTTTTTAATAAAAGTGTTTTCATATATTTTAAGCTTTGGCACTATTTCCGCAACAAACTTCAAAGGATGAAATTGAGCTTGATTTCTCACTCTGATAGCACCGGCGGTTTTTATGGGAAGGGGTAAATTATTTACAATATCTGCATTACAACCGATTTTCTGAAGAGTCCGAGTTTCATTTTCGAGAGCTTTTGTGTCCTTTAAAGAATAAACGAAGTTGTCCTTTTTCTCATAATCACAGTTTATGCTTTTACAAAGATTTTCATATTCCTGTAAAGCTTGCAGATTAGCTTTATAATAGGCTTGTGTTACGTCAAATCCCTGACTTTTGAAAATTTTATCGTAGCTTAAGCCGTGTTGAAGAGTTATTTTTGCCGTAGTGTTGGCGGTTGTGTTACAGCATATGCTTTCATTTTCCTCAACCACACAGTCAACACCGCTTTGTGTCAGGTAATATGCCGTAAGAAGTCCTGCCATACCGCCACCGATTATTAGAACGTCGGTTTTAATATCTTGGTTTAATTGTGGAAAAGAAGGCAAGGTAAAGGTTTTATTCCATATTGATTTCATAATGTTAAATATCTTGCTTGTCGGCTTCTGTCATGTTGAAGTCGCTTTCAATATTATCTCTTGCAAGGTCTGTGTCGATTGCAGAGTATGCTTCGGGAATGTTTTTTTCGGCAGTGTGGGGATTGGAATGAAAAACCTTTTGCGCAGGTGCGGCTGTTCCTGTAACAATAGGCTTGACTTTCATTTTGCCACTTTTGGCTTTACCTTGTATTTCAGGCACAGGAGGCTCGGTATTCCTTTCCTGTGTATGTGTTCTTTGGGGTCTTTTCATACCCTTTTTAGCCATTTTTATCACCTCAAAAATATTCTTGCCTTTATTTATGAGATTATAAAAAATAATCCCGTCAGAAAATCAAAGGATTTCTGACGGGTTTTTATCATTTTATTATATGGGCTAAGGTTTTATCAATCATTTCAGAAATTTTTACGGTACCAACACCGAAAATAGATGTATGCAAGGTATCTTCAAGCGGTTTTGTCCAATTTTCACCAATGCAGGTGATACCATTGCGCATACCCAGAACGGAGCCGACTGTTGCACCGTTGCAATCGGTATCAAAAGCTGCCTGAACTGCAAGGCAGATTGATTTACTGAAATCACCTTCACCGTAGAGAAGGGCAGCGGTTACTATCATAGCGTTTGGAATCGTGTGGCACCAACCGTAGCCTGTGTGTTCGTCAAACAGCTTGTGAATATTACTGCAGCATTCATCGTATGAAACATTGTTTTTATATGCGTCGATAACATTTGTAACCGCTTCAAAAAGACGTGATGTACAAGGGATTTGTGCAAGACCGCCCCGTATAATATCCTCCGTGTTATCCGTGACAGCAGCACAGGCAATCATCGCCGAAGCCCACATTTCGCCGTAAATACCGTTCTTTACGTGAGAAATACTTGCATCGCGGAAAGCCATATCTGCCGCAAGCTCAGGGCTACCCGGGTTTATGTATCCGAAGTAGTCACCGCGTATCTGGGCACCTATCCATTCTCTGTAAGGGTTTTTATATATTGCAGAAAAAGGCGGTTCATAGCCGTTTATGAAATTAAAATATGCAACTCTTTCAGCAGTGAAAAAAGAATCTTTTCCGAGGTTCTTTAACCAGGAATCCGCAACATCCGCAGGCGAAAAGCTTTTTCCGTATTTTTCTATGATAAGCTGACCCAACGCGATATAGTTTGTGTCATCATCAACGGGCATACCGTGTACGGTGTCAGCGTAGCATTTGTTACGAAGGTTAAACTTGAAGGTTTCGCACATTTCGTCAGAAACATCCGTGGAAAGAATGTATCTGTGCATAGGATAGTTTCCGCTTTGTTTTAAAAAGGGTATAAATTCGTCGGAACGGATGCCTTCAACAGGCTTTCCTAAAAGACAACCGCAGATTCTGCCTGTTAAAGCACCGCTGACCTTGCTTTTTAAAGTGCTTTCATCACAGGGTTTTTCGTGAAAAGAATGGGGTTGCCTTAATGCCTTTATGTCATTTAATTCGGATGGTTCATCGTATTCATAGTCTTCACGCGTTTCTGTGTTGCAGACAACCTTGAAAATTGCATCGCTTAAATTCTTTTTTTCCTCAGATGGCGGGAGTGAAGCCACAGAATTAAAAACATCCTTGTATTTTTCAATGTCAAGACCCTCATCAACACATTGAGTGTACTCTGCCATAAGGTCGTTGCAATAAAAATCCCATTCCCCGAGATTTTTAAAATTCGGTTTTATTTCTTTTTTATACATATCAATTCCGAGCCCTCTTTTCAAATTTTGTTTGTATGCCTTTCAGCTATTGTAATAAAGCTTCTTAATTTATTTTAATATAAAATCAAAAGAATGCAATACAGTTTTTGCTTTTTGTTGTAATTAATTTATTGACTAAAAACTTTTCCCGTGGTATGTTAAAAGTACAAATCATATATTGATAGGTGACTTTTATGAAAAAGGCTTTAAAAATTGTTTTATGTATCGTTCTTGTTGTGGTTATTGCAACTGTGGGTGTTTTTTCGCCATATCTTTTCAGTTTCATAAAAACCGATGAAGCTTATCTGTTGGGAAAGGATGATCCTATGTTTTTTGAAGAAAATAAGGTGACAGGTTTGAGTTCACAAAACGATGTTTTAAATGATGATGGAAGTATTACCCTGAGTAATCCTGTAGTTGTAACGCTCGAAGACAGCAATTTCGGAATGTTTAATTATTACGGTTTAAGCTATGCTTGCGATGGTTACATAAAGGGCACACTTAACTATAAAAAAGGAATGAAGGAAGTTAAAGAAGACTTTTTCCTTGAACCTTCCGATGAGATTGCGGAGTTTTATTCCTTTATTGACGGTTTCCTTGACAAGGAAAAGGGTTATAAGGTAATATCCGTAGCTTTTGAAAGTGCGGATAAAAAGGAATGCAAGCTGAGCGTCTATGATTTTGCTGTTTTCAACCGAGAAATTCCCGAACAGAAAATATACATTGAAGCTGATAACCTTAAATTAGGTGTAGATTTACTCTGGGGTGGCGCATTGAGTTATCTTGAGGACCTGGATTCAGCCGTGCAGGCGGTCTCCGTTGACGGTCAGATTAAAGTTGATTCAAATGCCGCAGAGCGTTACGGAGCAGAGGTTCTGAACGATGAAGTGAATCTTATTAACCGCAATGATACAGGCAGACTGGTTCAACAATCCTATTACGGCACGCTGGAATATGAACACGGTGTTTATATGGATAACGACTGGCGTTATAATCCTGTTCAGGGCGGCAATCAGTATAATGATGCAAGTAAAATTATTGATTTGAAGGTTACGGATGACAGCATTTATATTAAATGCAGACCGCTTGACTGGGCAAAGGAAAAAGAATTTATAACTCCGTCATATATGGAAGCCACGTACTCTATAGAAAACGGTGCAGTACACGCTAAATGCAGATTTGTTGATTTTTCAGGATATCCCGAAGCGGAGAGTACTCAGGAAATTCCGGCATTCTATTGTATAGAACCGTTTAATAATTTCGTCTATTACGCAGGGGATAAACCGTGGACAAACGGTGAGCTTACAAGTGAACCTGAACTTATTTTCTGGCCCGACGCCAATTATCCTACATTTTTCTCAAAGGAGAATTGGGCGGCTTTCACAGGTGAATTTGAAGACAGCTTCGGCATAGGCGTTTACGTTGAAAATGAAGAAGCTTTTCTTGCAGGTGTTTACGAAAGAGAAAAAACACAAAAAGAAGACCCTTCTACTGACGGACCAACTTCTTACATCGCGGTTACCAAAAACAGAACGTTTAAAAGCTTTGCGCCCTTCGAATATGAATTTTACCTTGCGACAGGCAATACTAAAGAGATAAGAGAATCATTCAGGGCAATTAACGAAGCAAAATAAACTGAATTTCTTAATAACTTGAATTTATTCATCGTTTAAGGGGTTCCTACAGGTATCATCCTGCAGGAACCCCTTGGCTTATATCATATTTATGTGGTCTGCACTTTTTGCATACCATTTTGTTTATTTTCTCTCTTTAATAACTTTTGCAGGGCATCCTACAGCAACCGAGTATGGCGGTATGGGCTTAACAACTACGCTGCCTGCACCGATTACGGAGCCGTCGCCGATATTACCCGAGTACATAACTGCGGCTCTCATACCTATGTAAACATCCTTGCCGATTGTAACCTTTTCGCAATGACCGCCCTGACTGTAAATGATTTCGTCGGGGTTGTCAAAAATGTGTGAATAGGGTGTGAGCGTAATGTTCTGAGCAAGAAGGCAGTCATCACCGATTTCAAGCCCTTTATGTCCGAAAAGGGTTGTTCCTGTACCGATATAAACATTTTTACCTACGTTGATGTAACCGTCATTGACTCTTTCTGTATCAAGATAAACACGTTGCTGAAGTCTTACGCCGTCGGCAAGGTTAATACCGCCTTCGCCGCGAGCCATAAGTGTAACGTCGTCACCGATAGACACGTTATTGCCAACGGTAATGAACTGGGGATTGGTAATGTGTACGCCTCTGCCGATAGTTACGTTTTCACCCATTGATTTGAATTTTGTTCTGTAATATTCCACTCTGAGTTTTGCGGCGTATTCGGAATCATCATTCATAAAAACAGTTTTATAAAAGCTTTCTCTGCTTTCGTCATCCATATTTTTAAATGCATTTTCAAAAAAATTATCCATATCTGTACTCCTTTATTAATCCCATTCGGTACCTGTTACGGTATCCATATTTATACCTTTTGTTTCGTGTGTTTTTGTAAACAAAAGGAACAAGCCTATTATATATCCCGGCACTAACAACGATATTGCAAGAGTGCCTATAAACGAGTTACCAAGGAATGTGCCCACGATGAAGTTTGCCACGTATGAAATACCGTATCCTACGGCGGCAACTATAAATTCTGCAGACATTGCCGAAGAACGCAGGTTTGTGGGTGAAGATTCGCTTACCATAATTATGATAACGTCATTTACCGAATAATAGCTACCGACAAAAGCACCGCAAAGGAAGCCTACAAGGTATGGGTTCCAGTTGTATTTTGCTCCGAGCCAGAAAGCAACGAAGGAAACAAGGCAATTGGCGGCGGTGGTTATTGCGGCGGCTTTTCTGCCTTTGCCGTCCGATATAAAGCCCATTATAACCTGTGCAAGTGCGCTACCCAAAGGGAAAAGTATGAGTGCAGTTGTAACAGGACCAAGACTGACCTTGTCCATAATATCATCAGTAAATGCACCGTAAACGCTCTCCGCGTAGCCATAGGACATTATAACCTGATAACTGACAGACGCGATAAAGCCGATATTAAGGAAGGCTGCAACGATATAAAGCCAACGAAGCTGCTTGTGTTTCATAGCGAACTTCAAAGCGGTAAGAAGACCACCCTGAGCGTTTGAAGCACTTTTCATTTTCTTCTCTCGGGCGAGCTCTTCGTCAGACATTTTAAGACGTCTGATGCGAGTGTCGATAAAGGCATCGGTTTCACGGGCGAAGAAAAGTGCAATGAAGCTTGTGGCAAGACCGATAACGGCAGGAATGAAATACACATTGCGCCACTGGGAAGCATTTTCCATAAGGGCGTCTCTCAATAACGGTATAAGCATAACGCTCATATTGGCAACAAATTTAATTACAGAATAAAATCTTGTTCTGTGCTTTGACGGCGATGACTCCATAATGTAAACCACGTGCATATCATGGGGAATGAAGAATTGTACCAGACACGCGCCGATAAAATACATAAACACGCTGTCAGATATGAAAATTACAAGCAAGGCAAGACTCATACCGATTGTGTTTATAACAAGAAAGGTTTTTCTGCCGAATCGGTCAGCAAGGGGTCTGTAAAAAAGGCCTATTACCTGAAAAGGCAGTCCCACAACCGTAAGAAGGTCAAGCATGCTGACGGAGCTTTCACCGAATCTTGAAAACAAGTCGTTGGCAATTTCTGTTTTCATAAGAGTGCCTATTTGCGAAGCAATCTCATCTGTTGCATAAATAAGCGTAATTATAAAAACAAGGTACCAGATATATGTATTCTTTTTGGGTTTTGCTTTTTCTCTTTCCCAACGGCGGAGTTCTTTTTCTCTTCTGGTGTGAATTTTCGCAAGCTTTTCAGAATCTAAGCTTTTTGTTGGCATTGTTTCACCTGATTTCCTGATGAATTTATATCATTATATCATCAAGTTCAGTTGCGGTCAATAAAAATGAAAATGTTAAATATATGTAACGCTTTTGTCGAGCAAGTTGACCCGCGTAAAGGAATATTGTATAATAAGAATAATAAAACCTTGACTATGTCAGAAAGGAGAAATAATATGACACAACTCGACAGCTATATTGCAGAAAAAGAAAATCTGTGTCGTAAAAATGATGCGATTTCCCCCGAGTTATACGGTGAGTACGGCGTGAAACGGGGTTTGCGCGATCAGCACGGTAACGGAGTGCTTGCAGGACTTACTAATATTTCCAAAATAACATCATTTGAGAGTGTCAACGGAGAGAAGGTTCCGTGTGACGGTAAACTCTGGTATCGCGGTTATCGTGTAGAAGATTTACTCAACAGTCTGGGCGAAAATGAATTGGGCTATGAAAAAATCGCATATCTTCTTTTAATGGGGGAATTGCCTGATGAAAAAGAAGCGGAATTTTTTAAGAATCTTATTGGTGAAAGCAGAAGGCTTCCCACAAACTTCACCCGTGACGTAATAATGAAAGCACCGGGTCGTGATGTTATGAATTCCATGACAAGAAGTATTCTGACACTTGCATCGTATGATCAGGGGCCTGTTGAAACCAGTGTAAGTAATTCCTTGCGTCAATGTATCAGGCTTATAAGCATTTTTCCCCTTCTTGCGGTTTACGGATACCATGCGTACAATTACTATGAAAATATGGATAGTATGTTTATCCACAGACCTGACCCGTCATTATCTACCGCAGAAAATCTGCTTATGATGTTAAGACCCGACCAAAAATATACTGCAACAGAGGCAAAGGTGCTTGATGCTGCGCTCATTCTTCATATGGAGCACGGTGGCGGTAACAACTCAACATTTACCACAAGGGTTGTTACATCTGCAGGGTCGGACACTTATTCAACAATTGCGGCGGCTATGTCATCTCTTAAAGGACCGAAACACGGCGGTGCAAATATCAAGGTTATTGAGATGATGGATGATATCCGAGCAAATGTTTCGGATTTGTCGGATAAAGATGAAGTAAGTGATTATCTATCCAAAATCATTAACAAAGAAGCCTTTGACCACAAAGGTCTTGTTTACGGTATGGGTCACGCAGTTTATTCTATTTCCGATCCGCGTGAGAGAGTTTTCAAAAGCTACGTAGAAAAGCTCGCTGAAGAAAAGGGTAGGGAAGAAGAATTACAGCTTTATAAGGATGTTGAAAAGCTTGCCCCCGAGCTTATTGCAAAATACAGACGCATTTTCAAGGGTGTTAGTCCTAATGTGGACTTTTACAGCGGTTTTGTGTATGATATGTTGGGTATTCCCAGAGAGTTATATACCCCTATGTTTGCAGTTGCGAGAATTGTTGGCTGGAGCGCACACAGAATTGAAGAATTGGTTTGTACCGATAAAATCATACGCCCTGCATATCTGAGTATTATGGAAGAAAAATAAGATTTATTAATTAATTTTATCGACACATATCGCAAAAAAGCGGTATGTGTCGATTTTTGTCGTAATGGGTTGTTTTAAAGCGCTAAATCTGTTATAATTAAAGTCTATGTTACAGAAATTACACAAATGAGGTTGAAAAAGATTTGAAAAAAGCGTTAAAGGGATCAAGTGTAGCAACAAAATACCATTATTTCAATTTTATTGTCCGCTCCGTTATTTTTGTGAGTGCAATTGTTCTTTACATAACCAAAAAGATGAAAGGCGGAACTGTTGCGTTTATAGTTTCGGGAAACACGCCTTGGTACGTGGTACTTGTATGGTTGTTTTTCCTCGTTGAAGTTTCCTTGAGATTCTTCCCCACAAAGTTGGATGCAACCGGCAGTAAAAAGCATTTTAAATCTCAATATGTTCCTACCGGTAAAGCTGAACCTAAACACAAATCCTGGAAAGGTGCGGCAGCTGTAGCGGGTGTTTGGATAAGCGTGAATGCTATATTCGGTGCATTGTATTGGTTCAAGGTAATCGACCAGGGTCTGATGATTCTTATGATGCTTTTCTACAGTGTGTGCGATATGATATGCGTTTTGTGTTATTGTCCGTTCCAGAAGCACTTTATGAAAAACAGATGTTGTTCAGACTGTCGTATTTATAACTGGGATTATGCAATGATGTTTACGCCGTTTGTTCTTATCCCACATATTTTTACATGGTCCTTGTTGGGGCTTGCACTGGTGTTGCTCGTTAAGTGGGAATATACCGCACGTAAGCACACCGAAAGATTTTGCGTGAATACCAATAGTTGCCTTTCCTGCAAAAATTGTAGTGAAAAAAGTTGTAGCAAAAGAAATAAAATTGCAAAAATCAATACAGCTGAAAATAAGGTGAACGTATGAATATTTTAATAATTAACGGTAGTCCGAAAGGGCAATACAGTATCACCCTGCAGACAATAAACTATCTTATGAAGCTTTATCCCGAGCATAGTTTTGAGCTTCTTCACGCAGGTCAACGCATAAAAGCTCTTGAAAGGGATTTTACTCCTGCGGCAGATGCGTTAAAAAATGCGGATATGATAATTTTTTCGTATCCTGTTTATACTTTTATTGCGCCGTATCAGTTACATAGGTTTATAGAGCTTGTTAAAGAGTCGGGTATTGATATAAGCGGTAAGATTGCAACACAGTTTACCACTTCAAAGCATTTTTATGATGTTACGGCGCACAGATATATTCAGGATAACTGTTGCGATATGGGTTTAAAATACGTCCGCGGTCTTTCTGCTGATATGGACGACCTTCTGACGGAAAAAGGTCAGAAGGAAGCAAGAGATTTTTTTGAATATGTTTTATTCAGTGCCGAAAAGGGCATTTTTGAAAAAGATAGTGTAAAATCAAGTGCTCCTAAACACTCACAGATAACTGTTCCCGAGAGTGTCGGGAGAGAAAAAGACGGCGATGTGGTTGTTCTCACTAACTGCAAAAAAGATGATGAGCAGCTTCAAAAGATGATAGAACGTTTCCGTAGTGTTATGCCGCGCAAAACACGCGTCATCAATATAGCGGAATACGCGTTTAAAGGCGGTTGTCTCGGTTGCTTTAACTGTGCTGTTTCGGGCAAATGTGTTTACAAAGACGGTTTTGACGAGTTTCTCAGAGGTACTATACAGACTGCTCAGGCGATAGTCATAGCATTTTCTGTAAAAGACCATTCTATGGGTGCTGATTTTAAGCTTTATGATGATCGTCAGTTCTGCAACGGACATCGTACTGTTACTATGGGTATGCCTATGGGCTACCTTATCAGCGGTAATTACAGCGAAGAATTTAACCTGCAGATGATTGTTGAAGGCAGAGCACAGGTGGGTAACAATTTCCTTGCAGGTGTCGCTACTGACGAAGCCGACCCTGATGGCGAAATCGACAAGCTTGCGGAAAATCTTGAATACGCCTTGAAAACATCATACGTTCCTCCGCAGAACTTTTACGGTGTGGGCGGCATGAAAATTTTCCGTGACCTTATCTGGCTTATGCAGGGTATGATGAAGGCGGACCATAAGTTCTATAAGGCGCACGGTCAGTACGACTTTCCGCAGAAAAAGCGCGGAAGGATGGTTGCCATGTACTTTGTCGGTGCTCTTATATCATCTCCCAAAATCAAAGCGAAAATGGGTAACGCTATGAATGAAGGTATGGTTATGCCTTACAAAAAACTTCTTGATAAAACAGAAAAGAGAAAATAGATATAAAAAATAACCCTTGGTTGATGTTTCTTTACACACAACCAAGGGTTATTTCTGTTCTATTTTAGTATCTAACATCTTTTGTTTACCTCTCTTTCTGTTGATTGGGGTGCTTTTGATAATTGAAACAATTTCTTATCTTAATTAAATAATAAATTTAATCTATATAAACTCCCGTAAGTGAGAAACACTTTCGATAAGAAATTTTTTCAGCTTTTCCAAAGCACGGTTTACAAGGCTGTTTAAGTTTTAGCCTTCAGGTTTTTACCTGTTCATCGGTATCACCCTTTCTTTGATTAAATAGTACCATTTTGAACACCCTTTTTCAATTCGCATATTATATAAAGATAAAAGCCTTCGTTTATTTAAAATACAGAAATTAATGTCGTAAATGTTAAGAGTGACGTAATGCCATTGACAAATATATATGTTGTTTGTTATACTGAATATGTTGGGTCGGCGGGATGCCGACTTTTTCTGTTAATATAGGAGATAATTATGAAGAACAAAAAAGTCGGAACCTTTATTAAGGTTTTAGTTTGTATTATTGTTGCTTTTGGTGTTTTAGTTGGTGCAATGGGTATTTACCTTGGGGATTATTACAAAGCACAAATTGATTCCCAAACGGTTTTTGCTCCGGCAAAAAGTATAACTGTTACGACACTTCAAAACGGTAATATTCTTTTTATGCCCGAAAAACCCGTAGCGGGATTTGTATTTTATCCGGGCGGTAAGGTGGAGTATACTGCTTACACACCACTTATGGAGGCTTGTGCTTCAAAGGGAATAGCCTGTATTTTGGTCGAAATGCCCTTTAACCTTGCTGTGTTTGATATGGATGCGGCAAAGGATATACCCGAAATGTATCCGGAAATCGCGGAATGGTACATAGGTGGTCACTCTCTTGGGGGCTCTATGGCGGCATCATTTATTAATGAAAACAGGGAAGAATACAGCGGTTTAGTGCTTTTAGGTTCATACTCCACATCCGATTTATCCCAAAGCGGGATTGATGTGTTATCTGTTTATGGTAGCGAAGACGGTGTTATGAACAGGGAAAAATACAGGGAGTATTTATCAAATTTGCCCGAGAATTTCACGGAAGTAATAATTGATGGCGGTTGCCACGCATATTTTGGAATGTACGGCGAACAGGATGGCGATGGAGTGGCCCGTATCACAAATCAGGAACAAATATCAGAAACGTCACAGTTGATTTGCGACCAAATTAAGGCAAAATAAAAAACGCCCCCAGGCGCCTGCTTCTGACTATATTCATTAAAAATTGAAATAACCCTTGACCGAATGTTTCTTTACACATTTTCGCCGGTCAAGGGTTATTTCTGTTCACTCTTGATATCTAACATCATTTTGTTTACCTCTCTTTCCTGGACTTGCAATAACTCACTGTTTTTGAAATCTACCTGTCGTTAACACGAATTTTTCTTTTTCCCACAAGCGGGATTCACTTTTGCCTTCAAATAACTTTCTTTTCAGGAGCTATTACGATAGGTTTGTTTTAAAATCCGGTTGTTTTAATTTGAATTTTAAACTAAACCTGAAAGCGTTTACCGGTACATTGGTCTCACCTTTCCTTGTTTTTAAGATTTAGGTTTTTACCTGTTCATCGGTACCACCCTTTCTTTGATTAAAGAATATCATAAAAAAAGCTGCTTTGCAATATGTAATGTTGTATAAACTTACTTAAAAAACATTATATAAAACGCAGAAATTAAGCAAAAAGCACAATAAAGTGTTCGGCTAGTATTGACTTTTAATTATGGCTTTGATATACTGATATATGTTGGGCGGTTTATATCCGCTATTTTTTCATTTTAGGAGATTTATTATGGCTATTATTAAAATGATTTTTGCGTTCTTGATGTCATTAAGCCAGGTTTTTGCACCTATAGGTGCGGTTGTGAGCAGCGGCGAGGCTGCATATTTTACAGATTGGTCTCTGGAAGAGACGTTTGATGAGAATGATTATATATAGCTTGAAAAAACGCCCGGAGAAGATTTCGTGGTGCTTAACCTTGCGGATATCCAGCTCAGCGATGAAAATGTTTTTGCCGATGAAGGTGTTTATACAAAAGAACTTATTACAAAGCTTGTTGAGGCAAACGACCCCGACCTTATTACCTTGAGCGGTGACAATGCCTGGGGTCCCGTGTCATATATTGAAGTTGTATCGTGGATTGATTCTTTCGGTATTCCGTGGGCGCCCGTTATGGGCAACCACGATGGTGAAGGTTGTATAAGTGAGTTCTGGGCTTCATACCAGATGTATGAAGCCGAAAACTGTCTTTTTGAGTTCGGACCTAAAGATATGGGCTACGGCAACTACATTATAAATATTACTGAAAATGATGATATTGTCCATACTTTCTTTATGATGGACACACACGATTCTGCCGAATATACTCTTGAAGACGGCACGTATATTGACGGTTATGATCACCTTTGGGAAAATCAGCTGTTGTGGTATGAATGGGCTGTCAATGGTATCGAAGAGCTTGCGGGTCACTCTGTTGAAAGTACAGTTATTATGCATATCCCTGTTACAGAGTATATTGACGCATGGGAAATGGTGAGTATCACAAATGAAGACGGCACATCAAAAATCAATCCCGACTTTGCAGCCGTTGCAACAGGTCAGAAGGGTGAGGATTGTTGTCCCGGAGCCGTTAACAACGGTTTCTTCTCGCTCGTTAAAGAGCTCGGCAGTACAAAGACTATCCTTGTGGGTCATGACCACCGCAATGATTTCACCGTTCTTTATGACGGTATTCTTCTTGCGTACGGTGTGAAAACAGGCTTCGGCAGTTATTGGAGTCCTGACAGAATAGGCGGTACAACAATTACCGTTGATTCGGAGGGTAGTGCAGAACTCGAACAACACTATTATGATTTAGACCGGTGCGGCTGGGATATTGTTGATGATTAAATTTAAATGAAAAGACTGTTATCGGCTATGACTGAACCGATAACAGTCTTTTTATACGTTAAAATGATTTATAAGTACATTGTATTCATCTTCCGTTATATGCATAACGGAACCGTGCCGCGGTCTTAAATGGTTAAGAGAAAATCTTTCCGGTTCAACCTTTTTAAAATTAATCAAATCTGTTGACTCCTGGCAGAAATATCCCCCTGAACGGAATTGGTCGGCAATTAAAACATATTTATTTGTGCCTGTTATTTTATATGTGCAATGACCTTCAAGTGCGGTATCCGCAACGGAAACTTTGTTGTTTTCGGGTTCGTAGTAGGGCCCCGCGGGATGGTCTGAAACTGCATAACAAATTGCATTTTTTTCTTCATCTGCTACAAAAAGATAAAATTTGCCGTCTTTTTCAATAATATCACCGTCAATGCCTGCCATATCGCTTTTGGGTCTGAATAACAGTGCAGGCGGAGTGGTGAGAGTTTTAAAGTCTTTTGTATAGGCAAACCATATTACCGTGTCAAGGTTATCGTGGGTATTATGATGACTCCAATATATCATATATTCGCCCTTTTCGTTATCAAAAATAACCTGTGGTGCCCATACACGGTCAGCGGAATACGTTTCGGGGAAAACAGAGAAATCAATAATTCGTTCGTTTTCCCAGTTAATTAAATCATTACTGTCCCATACAACCATAGAGTTATTGTTAGCCCATCCGTCGTGACAACGCATATCCGTGGCTATTATGTGAAAAATACCGTCATTACCGCGGAAAATGTACGGGTCACGGCAACATTTTTTGCCGAGAGTCTGTTTTATAACGGGCTCGTTGTTATTAAGGGCATTAAAATTATACCCGTCATGAGAAACGGCAAAATGCACCGATTCTTCTTCGGGAAGATTACCTGTGAAATAACAGAATAAGTATTTTGTAAGTTCCATAGTGCCTCCATATAGAGTAGGTAAATGAATTATAACATAAAAAAAGCTCCGATTCAACGTATCGGAGCTTTTTGGTGTTTTGTTTCAGGATGCTTCAAAATCTCCGGCGGTGTTACCTACCGTTACGGTATATGCTTCACCCTTTTCCATATCAGGGGAGCTGATAATCACAACAGAGAAGTCAAGTTCAGGTGAGTGTGAAATAATAGTGTCACCTGTGCTGTCGGTAATTAAGATTTCTGTGCCTGCCGTCTGATTGCCGACATTTACTGCAATAATGCCCTGGTTTTCAGATGCGCTGAAGCTTTGCGCCATACCGGATGCTCCTGTACCTATAAACGTGCCGCCTGAAATAATTGCGGTAGTGTCATAGTCAAGTG
Organism: Clostridia bacterium; assembly: GCA_017461235.1. Lineage (GTDB taxonomy): Bacteria > Bacillota > Clostridia > Oscillospirales > Acutalibacteraceae > DTU089. The sequence goes on from JAFTYU010000007.1 coordinate 75,186, forward strand.
TTGCGGTATCCCCTCTGGTGGGACCTACGACTACTGTGTAGCCACCGCTTATTTCAAGTGAGCCATTGGCATCTATGCCGTCACCGGCGGCGTTTATATAAAGATTTCCGCCTGTGATTGATATTGTGCCGTTTGATGCCGGCATACCGCCGGGACTGCCGAATTTACCGTTATCTCTGCCGCCGAAGCCTGAAGAATCGGTTCCGCCTGCCGCGTTAAGACCATCATCATTGCAGACTGCTTTAATGTCACCGCCGTTTACGGATATGTTAAGAGCTTCAAGTCCTTCATAGCTTTCGGTTATGTTTACGGTACCGTTTGAAATTGTCAGCATTTCTTCGGCGTGTATGCCATCGTCACCTGTGGCGATTTCAAGTTTGCCACCGTTTATGATAACCGATGTGTCGGCGTGTATACCGTCATCGGCGGAATTTACTGTAAGGCTGCCGTCAGAAATCAATATATTTCCCGTGGCTTTTATTCCCTTCATACTGGTGCTTTCGTCTGTTGTGGTTGTGTCTGCGGATTCAAAAGACGTGGGTGCGAAGTTACCGTTAGGACCACCGGGTCTGCCGCCCATACCGCCTCTGTCACCACCCATAAACCCACCGTAATTATCGGAACTGTGTGTTGTACCGTTTTTACTGCCGCCACCGGTAGTGATGTTGAAAGAACCACCTGATATTTGTGAATATACCGCGGAGCTAATGCCGTCACCCTCTGCTTCGATTGTAACTGTTCCGCCCGAAGAATAGAAGAAGCCTTTGGTTGTATCATTCTCATTTTCGGTATGGATTCCGTCTTTGCCTGCAGCTATCGTTATGGTGGCTTTTTTAATCCGTATGCTGTCATTGGCATCAATGCCGTGAGAAGCCGAGTTTAATATATATGTTCCGTTTGCAAAAACCAGGTCATCCTTACAAACGATACCGTGACCTACAGGCGATGAAACAGTCAGAGAGCCGGTGCCGTTAAAGGTGAGATCCTGCTTTGAGAAAACAACGCCGTCTACATTGTTGTTGTCAATGGTTGTGAAAATTCCACCATTGGCGAGAATGTTTTTTGTGCCGTCGGCAAGGGTTATAAAAACCTTTTCTGCATTGATGATATATAAGGGCGCACAATCGGCACTCGTAATATCAAGCCCGTTAAAAACGAGATGGGGTTTGGCACTTTCGGGAGCATCTATAACTATCATACCGTCCTTGAGTTTTCCGGATAGGACGAAGGTGCCCTCATCCTTTATTGTTACTATGTTTCCGGAAATGCTGACGGCGGATGAATCACAGGAAGCGGATTCACCGTTGAGTGATATATTTACGCTTTCTGAAGTATCGTAGTTCTCATTTAAATCATTTTCCGTAAACATATCATCGTCGGTTGATGCAAAATCAACCTTGACGGGAGAATCAGATTCCGAATTGTTTGTTGTCTGAACGTCTGCTTCGGGTTTTGAACAACTGCATAAAAGAAGCGTCAGAATCAAGACAAATGCAATGGTTTTAAAGATTTTCATAAATGCCTCCATAAATCAGAGTTCTGTGCCGGAAGAAACTTGCTTGGATACTGTTATTTCAAGATTACCGTTTCTGCAACGGAGTTTATCGATAAGTTCCTTCTCTTTTGTAACGTCTTTAAGCACTACATCATAAGTAAGTCTGAACATACTTCCCATATTTATGGTCTTGACGCGAACGAGCTCGCAGGAAGACGTGTATTCCTTAAAAACATCTTCAAAAACGCCTGTGTAATCAAGGTCTTCAGGGATAACTATTCTGAAGCTCTTATAAGCGGCAGAGTTTTTCTTCGTGCCGAGATTAAGACGGTTATAAAGCATAAATATCGCACAAAGAAGTAAGGTGAAAAGGATTGCAAAGCCCAAATAACCCATACCGGCGATAAGACCTGCACCCATTGCAAGAAAGAGTGTTCCTATCTCTTTAGCCGTGCCAGGAACAGAACGGAATCGCACAAGGCTGAAAGCGCCGGCAACAGCTACACCTGCACCTACGTTACCGTTTACCATCATAATAACTACGCACACTACGGCAGGTAAGAGTGCCAGAGTTACAACAAAGCTTTTTGTGTAACGTGTTTTGTACATATAAGAAAGAGCCATAATGAGTCCTATAACCAAAGAAACTCCTATACATAAAAGAAAATCGGTTACGCTTATAACGCTTTGTAAGTCGGAATCAAAAATACCACGGAAAAATGTGTCAATCATTGTTTATATCCTCCTGCAATTCAGGGAAAATCAAGGTTGTATATGCCGTTCCGTATTTTGAAAACGGCGTTTTATAAATATGCTCTTGTGAGAGTGTTCGCGCCATCCAAAGGGGGATACCGCCGCCGCATTTTATTTCCATAAGAACCATACCTTCGGGAAGTATGCTCTCGCCGTGCGGAGGTTCTCTCAGGGATAAATCTGTTTGACGGCAAAGAATGTTATCGTCAAAGGTGACACGGAAATTGCTCTCTTTTTTAGTGATGTAGGCTTCTCTGTTATAGGAGAGAAAAACCGTTGGCTTAAGATTTTCGTAATAATCCATAAAATAATCTATTTCATTTACTATTTGGGAGTTTTGTTTACAGTGCTCTTTTCCGCATACCCACGCCAGCGCATCCTTTTCCGACAATTCCACACGGCGTTTGTAAACGACACCGTCAAATTTCTTTTTTAATTCAACAAATACCGTGCTGTTTTCGGTTGCCTGCGAATAACTTCTTATGCGAAGCTTTTCTTTGTAATCAGGTTTTTCTATTGAACGGCGTATTAAACGGAAGGTATCTGTATCGAAATATAAGTTTCTGATTGTGGTTTTTCCGTATTCATCAAGAGTCATATAGGGCTCCATAGCTGAAAGAACCCGCTTTTTTTGTTCAACTGTCAGCATGTATTTCAATTCGTATCTTTTGAAGATGTGTTGGTGTGCCAAATGGATTTCTCCTTTCGGTTATTTTTCACAATTATAGAACACGAACCTTAAATCAAGTGAAAAAATTCATAACAGTTAAAAATTTTAACTACGTTTAATTTTAATGTTTTATACTTTAATGGAAGAAACTATGCTATAATGAAAAACAGGTGATGCGTATGAGAATTCTTCTTGCAGAGGATGAACGCTCTTTAGCAAAGGCAATAGTAAAAATATTTGAAAAAAACAATTACTCTGTTGATGCCGTTTTTAACGGAGAAGATGCTTTAAATTATATTGAGCACGGCAGTTATGATGTGGCGGTGCTCGACATAATGATGCCGAAGCTTGACGGAATAACCGTTCTGAAAAAACTTCGTGCAGACGGTAAGGATATACCCGTTCTCATTTTGTCGGCAAAGTCAGAGGTGGACGATAGGGTTACAGGTCTTGATAGTGGAGCAGATTATTACCTTACAAAGCCTTTTAATACGAAAGAGCTTCTCGCAACCGTAAGAGCAATTACAAGGGTTAAGGAACAGGTAGATACAAAGCTTCGGTACGGTAATGTTTCCCTTGATAAGGCAACCTTTGAGCTTATGTCGCCTGTGGGTAGCTTTAAACTTGCCAACAAAGAGTTTCAGATGATGGAAATGTTTATGTCGAATCCCAAAACCGTAATTTCTGCTGAACGCTTTATGGAAAAAATATGGGGATATGAAAGTGAAACTGAAATAAACGTGGTGTGGGTTTATATTTCATATTTAAGGAAAAAGCTTGTGGCTTTAAATGCTGACGTGATAATTAAGGCTTCGAGAAATGCAGGGTATTCTTTGGAGGAAGCAAATGATAAAGAAGCTTAAAATTAAATTTATATGTCTGGCAATGGTTTCGTTGTTTTTACTTTTAACCATAGTGGTTGCCGGTATGAATATTATAAATTATAATTCTGTTGTTGCAGAAGCCGACAGAACTCTTGAGTTTATGTCACAGAACAAAGGCGGTTTTCCCGATTTTGAACCGGGCGGTAAGGGAGCTCCGTTAATGCCGACGGAAAAACCGCTGCCTGAACATATGTCACCGGAAACACCTTACGAGTCCCGTTATTTTTCCGTACTTATTACCGATTCGGGAGAAGTGTTGCAAACAGAAACAAGCAGAATAGCTTCAATTGATGAAGATACTGCGAAGGAGTATGCATTGAAAGCGCTTAATTCAAAAAAATTAAGTGGCTTTGCTGATGAGTTTCGTTATGCTGTAAGTCGGGAAGGGGAAGGTTGGCGTATTACCTTTCTTAATTGCGGCAGAAATCTTGACTCGTTTTACAGATTTTTGTGTGCGAGTGTAGGTATGGCAGCAGCAGGCTTTCTTTTGATTTCTCTTATAATCAGTTTTTTTGCAAACAGATTTGTAAGACCTGTTGCTCAAAGCTATGAAAAACAGAGACAGTTCATTACGGATGCAGGACACGAATTGAAAACTCCCTTGACCATTATCAACGCTAATGTTGATATTCTTGAAATGGATATCGAGAGTAATGAGTGCCTTGCGGATATACGCCAGCAGACGGAACGCCTTACAACTCTTACAAATGACCTTGTTTACCTTGCAAGACTTGAAGAAGCTGAGAAGAAGTTGAAAAAAATAGAACTCCCCATATCGGAGTTGGTGTCTGAAACAGCAGAGTCCTTCAGAGCATTGGCTCAGACCCGCGGAATAAAATTTGTATGTAACGTAGAGCCGATGTTATCGGCGGAAGGAGATTTTAAATCATTGCAACAGCTTGTTTGTGTGCTTACAGACAATGCCGGAAAATATACAACCGACGGCGGCGTCGTTGAAGTGAGTCTTGCAAAACAGAGCAAATATATCCGATTGAAAATTTTTAACACAACGGCTCAGCCCGTTAACGGCAAAGAACTTCAATATGTTTTTGACCGCTTTTATCGTTCGGATCCTTCCAGAAATTCAGAAACAGGCGGTCACGGAATCGGTCTTTCTGTTGCGAAAGCAATAGTTGAAGCGCATAACGGTAAAATTAAAGCAAGCACTCCCGACGAAAAATCCTTTGAAATTATTGTGCATCTTCCGCTATGAAAAATTAAAAGCTTTCTGTATCGAAGGTGAAATGATTTTATATAAAAGCCGAACAAAAAGAGAAATTCCTATGTATAGAATGAATTGCCCCGATTTGTATGCACACTACAAATCGGGGCAGTTCAAAACAATAACGGTGCATAAAATATTGATTTTGTCTCATATTTCCAAGGTCAACCGGACAGTTCTGAATTTTTGAAATTATCGGTTATTAAGAACACAGAAGTGCGTGTATGAATATTTATTTTTACGGTAGCGGATTTTTAGTTTGAAACACTATTACTTTACATCTAATTTTTAGTGACAACCATTTTAATAGATGGTATAATGAAACAAAATTACCCTGTTACCATGGTGCAGATTCAAAAGCAGAAGGAGTGCGGTTATGGAATTTAATATATTCGGCGGAAATAAAGGTGCCGTTATATCAACAGACAAAAAACAATTGGGAGATATTCTGTATCTTTCGATTAAAATGGTTTTGAATGAACCTCAAATTCCTGAAAAATTATCTGTCATTTGGAAAATCAGCGCCAAGGATTGTGCGTTCACCTGGAACCCCGGCATGATGGATATCCACGGACTTTATTTTGACTGGGGTAAGAAAACAGTAAAATCGCGACTTGCATCCTGGATGCCGGAGCAACAGCTGATTTCACGCACGGGGAAAAATAAACTCAATATATCAGTTTCCGATGTTGATACACCCATTGAAATCGGTACGGGCGTTTGTGAAGAAGATGCAACCATAGCTTGTGAAGTAACGTTTTTCACAGTTCCTTCAGCACCCTTGACGGAATATTGCGCCACAATACGCCTCGATATGCGTGATATTCCTTATTATGACAGTATTTATGATGTTTCCGATTGGTGGGAAAACGAGTGTGGTTACAAATCTGCATTTGTTCCCGAAAGTGCAAAAGAGCCTGTTGACTCCTTATGGTACAGTTTTCATCAGGAGCTCGATAAAGATAAAATTATTAAACAGTGCCGACAATCATCGGCTTTGGGTATGAAAACCGTAATTATAGACGATGGTTGGCAGACTGATGACAACAACCGTGGCTACGCTTTCTGCGGTGATTGGCTTGTGGCACCCGGAAAAATGGGAGATATGGCTGAGCTGGTTAGTGAGATACACAACACGGGTATGAAGGTTATGCTGTGGTATTCGGTACCCTTCGTAGGAATTCATTGCAGGAAGTACGAAGAATTCAAGGATATGTTTCTTGATAAATCAGGCGACGAAAAAACATTTTTTGCCCTTGACCCAAGGTACAAAAAAGTGCGTGAATATCTTGTGGGTGTTTATACCGATGCAGTTGAAAATTGGCATCTTGACGGGCTGAAGCTTGATTTTATCGATTCGTTTTATTTAAAGGGAAAATCTCTTGAGTATGATGCACGCCGTGATTATCAGAGCCTTGAAGATGCAATTCACGCTCTGATGAGTGAAGTTAAAGCTAAACTGACTGCCGTTAATCCTGATATACTTATTGAATTCCGTCAGTCTTACGTAGGTCCTTCCATACGCAAATACGGCAATATGCTCCGTGTGGGTGATTGTCCTTGCGACATATTAAAAAACAGATTCAATATGGTTAATCTCCGTTACACATCGGGTAAAACTGCTGTTCATTCCGATATGATAATGTGGAATAGGGATGATACCGTTGAGAATGCGGCTTTGCAGTTTGTAAGCGTTTTATTCTGTGTACCGCAGATATCAATGCTTATTGAAAAGCTTCCCGAAGACCACTATAAAATGTTGAAGTTCTATATTTCCTTCTGGAAAGAGTGGCGTGACGTTCTTCTTGACGGCAGACTAACTGCACAGAATCCCGAAAACGAATACAGCATTGTGTGTTCGCGTCTCGGCGAAAAGGAGGTTTACGTTGCTTTTACCGACAGCGTAATAAACGTTACGGCTTCTGAAACGGTTGCAGTAAACGGTACTGCAAGGGAAAGTCTTATAATAAAAAATGCACAGGGCAAAGATTACACCGTTTGTAACTGTATGGGAGAGAAAACAGCATCAGGAACAATTAAAAACGACCTTGAAGAAATAAACGTGTCGGTTTCGGGTATGATTTATATTAAATAACGAGGTAATGTTATGAAATTTATATCGTGGAATGTTAACGGATTCAGAGCCTGTCTCGGTAAAGGCTTTGAAGGCTTCTTTAAAGAAATAAATGCAGATTTTTTCTGTGTTCAGGAAACTAAAATGCAACCCGGGCAAGCAGATTTTCAGACCCCCGGTTATTATCAATATTGGTACAGCGCCGAAAAGAAAGGCTATTCGGGTACGGCGGTTTTCACAAAATATGAGCCTTTAAGTGTCAGTTACGGGCTCGGTGTTGATGAGCACGACCACGAAGGCAGGGTAATAACTCTCGAATATGATGAGTTTTATCTCTTGTGTGTTTATACACCCAATGCCCAACGTGAACTTGCACGGCTTGATTACCGTATGGCTTGGGAAGATGCTTTAAGAGAATATATGAAAAAGCTTGATGAGAAAAAACCCGTAATATATTGCGGTGATTTGAATGTAGCTCATCAGGAAATCGACCTTAAAAACCCAAAAACCAACCATTTAAGTGCGGGCTTTTCGGATGAAGAAAGGGGCAAATTTACACAGTTGCTTGAATCGGGCTTTACCGATACGTTCAGAAAGCTTTATCCTGAAAAGGTGCAGTATTCCTGGTGGAGTTATATGTATCATGCCCGCGAAAAAAACGTGGGTTGGCGTATAGATTATTTTGTGGTCTCTCAAAGACTTTTTGAAAAAGTCAAAGACAGCTATATACTAACGGAAGTAATGGGGAGTGATCATTGCCCCATAGGATTGGAAATCGAAATATAAACAGGAGAATATAATGGAAATTACAGGCGCAATTTTTGATTTTGACGGCACACTTTTTGATTCAATGCACGTGTGGAAAGGGATAAGGTATAAGTTTTTTGAAATAATAGGTCTGCGATTGACAAAAGAAGATGAAGAAGCGTTTAAAGGACTTTTTCTTCGCGAAACTCTTGAGCTTGCAATAGAAAGATTCAACCTGAGTGAGAGTTATGAAGAACTTCTGTCAAAACTGTTTGAGTATATAAAAGCACGTTACCTTGCGGAAACCGAGCCTAAAAATGATATAATAGATTTTCTTGAAAGGTTAAAAGCCAAGGGTGTAAAAATGGGTATTGCAACGGCTACAGGTGAGATTGCATTGCAGGCAGTTCTTGAAAAATACGATATGACAGAGTATTTCTCTGTAATATATTCAACTTATACCGTGGGTGCATCCAAAACAGAGCCGAAGGTTTATGATGTTGTTCTTAAGGAACTGGGAACTGACAAAAATACAACATGGGTCTTTGAAGATGCCTTGTACGCCGCAAGAACCGCAAAGGCAAACGGATATAACGTTGTAGGTATATATGACAAAAGTGAGCCAAAAACCGATGAACTGAAAAGTCTTACTGATATTTATATCCGTAATTATAGTGAAATTGATTTATAGACACAAAAAGGTGCAGTAGAAAACTTTCGTTTTTTACTGCGCCTTTTATACCCGTTTTGTTGTGTTAATCAAGTTTTCTTCCGTCGGTTGATATTGTAACAACCTGCCAGGGGATGAATTTGCCACTTGCCTGCAAAGCACGTTTTGCCGCATTTTCAATACCGCCGCAGCAAGGAACTTCCATTCTGACTATAGTAACACTTTTTATGTTATTGTTAGCGATAATAGCGGTAAGCTTGTCGGCATAGTCGCCTTCGTCAAGTTTCGGACATCCTATGAGCGTTATACGATTGCGGATAAACTCGTTGTGAAAATTCCCGTAGGCGTAAGCGGTGCAGTCTGCCGCAATAAGAAGATTTGCACCGTTAAAATACGGTGCGTTTACAGGAACAAGTTTAATCTGTACGGGCCATTGCGAAAGTTGGCTTGTCACGGGCGAGACAGTTGGTGTGTGGGAAGGGTCGCGCCGTATCGCCTTTGATGCGGTACCGGGACAGCCGCAGGGAAGGGGAGCAGCAGTCTTTTTTTCTTTAGCTGTAAGCACTGCCGCTTCGTTGTAGGCAGGGGCTTCACGTTCTTCAAAAGTAATAGCATCAACGGGGCACGCAGGCAGACAGTCACCAAGGCCATCGCAGTAATCTTCGCGTGTAAGCTTTGCTTTTCCGTTTATCATTTCTATGGCACCTTCGTGGCAGGCGGCGGCACAAGCACCGCAGCCGTTGCATTTATTTTCATCTATTTTTATGATTTTTCTTATCATTATTTTGCTCCTCTCTTGATTTTGTAAGACTATTGTACTACAATAATTATAACAAATCGGTTGTTTTTACAACAGAAAAAGGGTTTTTATGAAAAAATATGTTCATATTCTTAAAAAAACACAGATGTTTTCAGGTGTTATGGATACTGAGATTGCTTCAATGCTTTCTTGTCTCGGTGCACGGCTGTATGATTATAAAAAGGGCGAATACGTTCTGCGCCGGGGAGAACACATAAGTGATATTATGGTTCTTGTGGAAGGCAATCTTCATATACAAAAGGATGACTACTGGGGAAGCAGGAGCATACTCGGTCACATTGACGTGGGCGAGATGTTCGGTGAAGCCTACGTTGCACCCGAGAGCGGAGCTATTCTTAATGATGTTGTGGCGGTTGAGGACAGCACGGTAATTTTTTTCGATGTCAAAAGGATAATTACAACCTGTCCGTCTGCCTGCCGTTTTCATGCTCTTGTTGTGCAGAATATGTTTTTTGCCATTTCCGAAAAGAACAGAAAGCTTGTGCAGAAGCTGGGGCATATGTCCAAACGTACCACACGTGAAAAGCTTATATCATATCTTTCGGAGGAGGCGAACCGCAGAAGCAGTGCGAGCTTTACAATACCCTTTAACCGTCAACAGCTTGCGGATTTTCTTTCAGTTGACCGTAGCGCAATGTCAAATGAGCTTTGCAAAATGCGCGATGAAGGTCTTATAGAGTTTGAAAAAAACAAGTTCAGGTTGTTGTAAAAATATGATATAATATCAATATATTATACAAAGGAGAAAATCAGTATGCGTAAAGATTTTGGAGTAAAAACATGGGCTTATCCTATGCCCGTATTTATTGTTGCGGCATATGATAAAGATGGAATACCATGTTGTATGAATGCTGCTTGGGGCGGAACGTATGACACCAATCAGATTATGGTGTGTCTTGCAGATAACCACAAGACTACGAAAAATATTATTGAAAGCGGTGCCTTTACCGTGAGTATTGCCGATGCAAAACACGTTGTAGAGGCAGACTACGTAGGAGTTGTATCAGGCAACAAGGTTCCCGATAAAATGGCAAAAGCAGGTCTCACAACTGTAAAATCTGCTTTCGTAAATGCACCGATTATTAACGAATTTCCTATGACTGTTGAGTGTAAGCTGTTAAAATTCAATGAAGACGGTATCTGTATCGGTGAGATTGTGAATGTCAGTGCGGACGAGAGCGTGCTCGGTGCAGACGGACAGATCGACCCTGTGAAACTTGGCGCCATTACATATGACCCGGTGCATCATACATATATTAAACTGGGTGAAAAAGTCGGTAACGCATTTTCTGACGGAAAGAAGCTTTGAAATGGAATTATCAGTATTTTTTAAAAGTATAATTGACCGTGATACTGCCCCTGTTGTTATTTGCGATACGGAACATACCGTGGTTTATATGAACCCTTCTTCCGTTGCGCGTTATCACGTGAATCTTACGGGGAAAAGCCTTAAAGCTTGCCACAATGCCGATTCAAATAAAAAAATAGATGAAGTAGTAGCTTGGTTTGCAGAAAGTGTTGACAACAATGTTGTTTATACCTCGCGCAATGATAAAGAAAATAAGGATGTCTATATGGTGGCTCTGCGTGACGATAACGGTACACTTATCGGCTACTATGAAAAGCATGAATACCGAAATGCCGAAACATCCGAGCTTTATAAAATGGAGAAATAAAATGAAAAGACCGTATATTATATGCCATATGGTAACATCCGTTGACGGCAAGGTAACAGGGGATTTTTTGAGCAGTTCCCGATGTGCAAAGGCGACAGAAATATATTATGACATTAACCGTACGATGAAGTCAAACGGCTTTATCTGTGGCAGAGTCACTATGGAAGGGAGCTTCACCGGCGGTTGGTATCCTGAGCTTTCGCAGTATGAACCTGTTAAACATCACAATAACTTGAAAATGGATTATATTCTTGATGATATGTCGGGCTTTTATGCGGTTGCATTTGATACTGACGGAAAGCTTGGGTGGAAATCAAATAAAATCATTGACCCCGATGGTGACCCCGGTTATGACGGCGCACAGATTATTGAAGTACTGTCTGAAAAAGCGGATGAACGATATCTTGGCTATCTTGAAAAAATGGAGATACCGTATATATTCGCAGGTAAGGATAAAATTGATATAAGAACGGCTTTATTCAAGTTGAAAAATATTATCGGTATCGATACGTTGCTCTTGGAAGGCGGAAGTATCCTGAACGGTGCGTTTCAGCGTGCTGATGCCGTTGACGAATTGAGCCTTGTTATGGCACCGGTTACAGCGGATAAAGACGATAAGCCTTTATTTACGGACGGTAAATTTTCCGAATTTAAACTTATACGGACCGAAATAAAAGAAGATGTTCTGATACTTAACTATAAAAAAAGTAATAAGAATTATGAATCTTAAGTTAAAAAATAAAAGCAGCTGTAAAAAAACGAAAGCTTTTTACGGCTGCTTTTTGTGCTGTTTCTTTGATGGTAGTGAAGAACAGGGGGTAAGTTTGTGCTTTTGGTGTTCAAAGTGTGAAAATATGGCAAAAACCGAAAAATTGTATTATTTCAACTGCTTTGCAGTCAGTCTGTTCAGGGCGATATCATAGTAAGAAGAATCCAACTCTATTCCGATAAAGCGTCTTCCGCTTTTTAAGGCTGCAACGCCTGTGGTACCGCTACCCATAAAAGGATCCATAATAATATCATTCGGATTTGTGTGTACGCCGATAATGCCTTCCATCAGTTGTAAACTCTTTTGCGTGGGATGCGAAGTTCTTTCATTGCCGGAAACGGTAGATGTTTTGTATAATGGGCGAAGATATGGGATATTATCCGGCTTATTAAATACCCATTTGGCTTTTTCTTTAACTGCCCATACCGCAAATTCTGTGTCTTGAACATATCGTCTGTTTATGTTGCGTGGCATAGGATTGCTTTTTTGCCATATGAGAACATCCTTAACTGCCATATGGTTGCTCTCCAACTGTTCAATAATATGACTTATAAATCTATACGAACAGAAAATAATCATTGAACCGTTGTTGTCTAAAACATCAACATATTCAGATATCCAGGAGTATAAGTCAAAATCCAAATCCCACTCACCGAAGTTTATTCCTTTTCTGGGATTTTTCATTGTTCCGAAATTGTTGGTTTTTGAGATATTGTACGGGGGATCGGTTATAATGTGATTAACCTTTATATTGTTTTTTTTCAATTCTTTTATAATTGAGTATGAATCCCCGTTTATTATGGTGAAGTTATCTGTTTCGTGCATCCGTTTACCGTAGGAATTAACAATAGCTTCACCTATTGCTTTACCAAGTCTTGGCGGAACGGCATTGCCGATTTGTCTGCATACTGAACATTTAGGGCCGTAAAATATAAAATCGTCATCAAAACTTTGTATTCTTGCGGCTTCTCTCGGCGTTATTGATCTGTTTAATACAGGATGAGAATTTCTGCCGTTTGATGGTGTGTCAAAGCGTGTGTCGATGGTCGGACTGTATGTGTCCCATTTGAGTCTGGACCATGTGGTTGAAAATTTTTGTTTTCCGTATAATTCTTTAGGTAAAGATGTTTTATCACCCTCAGGGGGAATCATAGCTAATTTTTCAAGTGCGAAAGCGGAGTGGTTGGTTGCAATATGGTTGTATAGCTTTTTTCCGCGCAGTTGTTTTTGATAAGCTGATAATGGTTCATGAATATAATCGCTTTCAAAGACACCTTCTCCCGATGCTAAGTAAGCAAGGTCTGAAATAGCTTCCCGTACCGTGACGGGGCAATTCTGTGGTTGCGGCAAATCAATACTGTTAGTCAGTGAACCGATAATTATTGCACGTTCACGACTTTCGGGAACAGAATAATCTTTTGCATTTAGTACACCATAACTGAGTATATAGCCCAATGATGAAAACTTTTCAATAATTTGATTTTTGAAATATCCGTTTTCAGAGTTGAGAAGGTTTTTAACGTTTTCTATGACAAAAACTTCAGGCTTAATCTCTTTAACCAGATAATAGTACTCAAGAAATAAAAAATTTCGCGGATCATCCAGACCAAGATTTTTACCCTTTAAACTAAAACCTTGACAGGGTGGGCCGCCAACAATCATATTGACGTTCAATTCTTTTGCTTTTTCAATTATAGAATTTTTGGTTTTTGCATCAGTTAAGTCTCCAGTGAAAACATAAGCCTCCGGAAAGTTGTTTTTGAATGTTTCCGTAGCATATTTGTCAAAATCGACAGCGGCTACGGTTTTTATTCCGTTTACCTTATCGAGGCCGGCAGAAAATCCCCCGGCACCGCAAAAAAGATCCAAAACTCTAAATTCCATACCATCACTCCTGAATTGAGGGACTAAAAAACAGTCCCTCGAATATTATACAATTATGTATGGTTATTTTCAAGTCTTTTCTTGTGTTTTTTATTGTGATGTGCTATTATTTTTTTGGTGATTATAGTGAAAAAATATATAAAATTAAGCGAACTGTTAAAGCGAGAAGTAAAGCCGTTTGTTTTTGGAGTTTTTCTCAGCAGAATAATGGAAGAAAATATTGATGATGAGCACTTCTTCTATGCTTACACATCCTTCAGGCAATCAAAAGCTGTCTTTGAGTGTGATTTTCCGTTACCGGATTATGCACCGATATTGGTTGAGAAAATGAATTGGTTTAGTGGTCACAAAAATTGGTGTATTGAGAAGGTCAGCAATACTGTTGTTGATATTCGGTTTTATGTTTTGGATGACTTGAAAATATCCAAAAAAGCGTTCTATAAGATTTTGTATCAGAAAATGATGTCATCTGATTGGATTATGGAAGATGGATTTACCGAAAGTAAAAAATCATTTATACGTGGTTTTATCGAATGCCGCGGTAGTGTTGACACTACAGCAAAACTGATTGCACAGGACTATTTTTATGATGACAGAACAGAGTTGAAAAAAGCATTGCTGTTAACTGATTTGATGGATCTGCCTTGCGAGTATGCGAATTTTAATGCCAGGGATTTGCAGCCGCAGTTTGTTGCAGGAATTGTTAAACGAAACACTCAATTCAGAATTAATGCTTATTTTTATGCTAATAAAATCGGATTTTTAAATGACTATAAGGCTAAAGTGTTTGATAATTCTTATCCAACAAGGGGAAGTAAAATTGCAGATAAAATTACATACTTTTCTGTTGAAATTCCAACCCCTAAATCAAACAGCCAATTTTTGTCTTATATAAACTTTTTTACCAATAATATATATGAAAGATCTCTTAACGAGGCTGCCATTAAACAATTGAGAAAGCAGTTGGGGTTCAAAAATTGTGATGCTTCCGCTGAAAAGAAAAAGAGAAATCAGACGATTATCAGCTTGTATAGAGAGATATCGGAAGATAAGTGTGCGATTTGCGGCACAACAAAGACTTTCCTGAATAAGAATACGGGAAGACAGCATTTTGAAATTCACCATGTGATTTCATATGCAAACGGTCAGGAATGTGATAATATAGCAAATCTGGTTAAGCTTTGCCCTACTTGCCACGATTCTTTGAAAAAAGGAGCCACAAGTAAAGCAGAGCAAATAAGAAAAATAATTAAAATTCTCAATGAACATTCGGAGATATACGAATTTGCAGACTCGTATTTTATGTTGGGAGACATTAATGAGTTAGCAGAAAAAGTATGGGAGCACCTGAAATAAAAATATAAAGGAATGTAAAAAAGCGCAGACCGCATAAAACAATACAAGTCAGGTGCCTTGTTTTTGCTCGGTTTGTACGTTCTGCATCATTTTTTCCTATCATCCGAAAACGGACTGTAAAAACTTTCGTTTTTTACAGTCCGTTTTATTGATTACGGCATATTTACATACCTTTTGGCTTTATCTCAGCTGAAAGGTCAGTAATTATGTGTTTTTTACAATCTCTACATCACATTTTTCATTATTGTTTACATATTCACCGTTTTGGTAAAAAAGCTCTGAATTGATTGTGACAACAGCGTTATCAGGTACATACAAAACAGTCTTCAAACCTTGCGGAACAGTAAGGTCGATAATATAATTTCCGTCAATTTTTTCATAGTTCAGAGTGATTAACCCCTTTATGCCGGGAACGGTACAGTTCATATGCTCGGAAAGAGTGTACTGCGGTTCGATTTTAACCTTTTCATAACCTGCTTCAAGGGGAGTGATACCTGCAAAATGCTTGCTCATTATAACCAGCGGTCCACCACTCCATGCATGGTTTTTTGTACCGCGCCATGATTCCCAGAATTCCCAGAGAGTAGAGTAGTCTTCACTCATCATATCATTGTATCTATCTTTAATTCTGTCCCTTGCAGCTTCATATTCATCCATTTTGCAAAGGGCTTCAAGCACATAGTATTCCATATACGGGCTTGAATTTTTAGTGGTTGTGAGAACGTTTTTGATAGTATCATACTGCTCTTCGTCCGCAAGTCCCGATAAAACTGCAAGGGCATTGGCTCTGTCATCCGGCTCTTTCACATCTTCGCTTTTAAAGCCTTCTTCTGTCCAAAGCGTTTTATAACCCTTTGCGATAGTTTCTTTCCTTTCGGTAATGAATGAGATGTCACCATCTTTTCCTAAAATTTCCGCCATTTCTTCTGTGGCACTAAGGGCGTAGTAAACCCATGCATTTTCAATGGCGGTCATATCCGCCTTTTTGCCCCAATCAGGCCAATCCCATGAGCCGCTGCGATGAACTACAAGATTATTTTCACCCATTTCCCAGAGCTTCAGGTAATCAAGAGAAGGCTTATATACCTTTTCGATAAAGGCATCATCACCGGTATATTCATAGTAAGTGAGAAAGCCGACGATTCCTGCAAGCTGCTGAACAGGAAGCTCAAAATAGTCACCGCTTATAGGTACAACAGTCTGGAGCACTTTTGTATCGTCAACGTGAGAAAGCATCGCCTCTACGCCCTTTTGATAAAGCAGGTAGGAGTTGCTGTCCATAGAGTACATTGTCATTATCATTTCACTTGTAACGTCGCCCCACCATTGTGCTCGTTCTCTGTCGGGACAATCCATATAATTATCGCGCATGGTGACATAGAGAGTACGCAGAGATTTCTGCCACAGAGAATTAAGAAATTCGTCATCGCATTTAAAGTCACCGCAGAAAGAGCTGTCATATCCCGTTTCACGGTACATTAAAGAAAGCACTGTCACGTCTTTCGGTATTTTATAAGTGATGTGTTCGCCGTTAACCCAGCCTAAAGCTTCAAACTCCTGCTCACCCTCTTTAGTTATGTAGGTAGTTGAAACTGCACCGATTAAAGTGTTTTCTGTTGTTATGCGAATCTTTTTTCCTTCAGGGGCTATGATTTTAAGATAAGGTGTAACCTGTGCGTTATACGGAATATCAACTGTGATTTTTTCACCGAAAAGATTGTTTACGGTATAGTTTTCGTAATCTTCCGAGTTCTCATAATCCTTAAGACCGTAGTCCTTCAGGAAAGGTATTCCTCTCGGGTAAAGCTTGCCGTAAGCGCCTTCGCCGCCCACAGCATATTCGGTTGCATTTTCCCAGGATGAAAAATCGTAATCTTCATTTATCCAATTACCGATTTCTTCCCTTGCATCATAATAAATGCTGTATTCGGGAAGTCGATAATTTGGCGGATAAAGAGAACTGTCGATGTAAGCAGTGTTTCTTTTTACCTTCCAGGTTTTGTCAGAAATTACGGTAATATTTTCGTCTACGGCTTCAAAAAGGAAACCACCCTGACCGCTACTACTGTATGAATAGCTTGTTTCATTGTCCCAGAACCACACTAAAGCACAAATTGAGTTTTCACCCTTTTTGAGATACGGCGCAATATCCACGCTATCGTAATAGCCACCGTTTTTTTCGGGACCACGTTTAACATTTCCCTCAAAAACAACGGTTTCGCCGTTTATGTAAAGCCAGTATTTTGAGTCAGCAGAGATGTGAGCAATGAGTTTTTGGGGTCTTTCATCAAGCGTAACCTTTTTGTTAAAGCACATCCACACGTTTTTCTCCGTCAGGTTTTCCTTGTCCCAGATCCAGTTGGCTTTCCAATCGGTCTTCTCTTCGGTTGAAATCACTTTGTATTCGGGAATACTGTCGGGAATATTATAATCATTTGTATATGGTATCATTGCTGAATCCCCCCATGAAAATAACGAAGAAATAAAAGCGGCTGCTATTGCAAGATAAGAAATAATTGTCTGTAAAATTCTCATAGAACCCCCAAAAATATTATTGTAGTATTAAAAAATTTTTGTTAATTGCTCCATCGTTTACACAAAAATCGGGTAGACGGCAATTCCTTAGTCGGGCTGCTGACCATCGTGTGCAAGCCATTTACATTCGCTGATTTCCATATCTGTGAATGTAGCCTTAAATGATGAGTTTTCTGCACTGCAAGCGTAAACCCCAAACTGAATTGAATCCTTTACATTGAACATATGGCAGATACGCATTTGTTTGAAGTTAACACCGTCTGTTGAATTTTCAATACAAAAATCCTCGTCTCTACGACTTAAACGAAACCATACAGACTTGATTTTTGCATCGACATCAACGGAAGCCCAATCAGAATATCCGTTGTTTGTTACAACGCTGCCAAGACGCTGGACATTTTCATTTTCGTACTCCAGTGACGCTTTAAGCCAGTTTTCGCTGTCAAGATACATAACAATTCCGCTTTGGTCATAGCGTACTTTTGTATCAAACTCTGTCTTAACCACAAAAGAAAAGTATTTTTCATCCGTTTCCATTTGCAAAACAGGCGCATTGTCGTTTCTGAAATGATAATATGTTCGTTGCCACAAATCAGTATGTGGTTCTGTAATTATTTCAATTTTGTTTTCTTCGATTACGTACTGTTTTGGCGCTCTTGTCCATTTCATATTTATTGTATCGATTTTCATTTTAAACACCCCAACAAATTCATATTTGTCGAGATTATTATACCACCTGTATCAGGAAACGCAACATTTTTTATGCCACTGTGGGTTATTGACGTGGTTTGTAATTTGAAACTGCGGCTGAAAATCGTGAGAATTGATTTCAATTTGAAGAAATAGGTTTCAAGCAAAAAACACCTTGTCTTAAAGCCGCGCGGATTGAATTAAATATTTTCACTTCATAAATGAGGAGAAAACGTTCCTGAAGTCAATAAAACTCTTGTTTTATTTCTGAAACCTTGCTACAATTAAATTGTGTAATTGTATTAAATCCACATTATTAAAAGGGTGGTTTTATGAAAAAGATAAAAAATTTATTATCCGTCATACTCTCAATACTGATAATTGTGTCAACAATGTCAACATCCGTTGCGGCAGTATGGGAGAATGCGTCGGATTTCACACAACAGACAACGCTTGAAAGCGATGTTGCTTACAATAACGATATAACGGTAAAATCCGTTTATTCTGCTATTGTCGGCGATATCAATAAGGATGGGGTAATTGATGTTCAGGATTATCAGCTGCTTGTAAATACAATTCTTGCAGGTGACCATGAACAGCTTGAAGGGGCAAGCTATGATGATATTATCCGTTATGATTTGAATAGTGACGGATCTCTTGATGTTCTGGACGCCCATATTATGCAACGCTTGATAAATGGCTTTGCAACAGCTGATGTATATGCAGTCGGTGACTATGATTGTAATGGTATTGCATTTGAAGAATCGGATTTGATTGCAATTAAACATGCTATCGATAATCCATACAAACTTTCAACTGCTGAAAAATATGCATCTGATATCAACGGGGACGGTAAGGTAAATGAAGAAGATTTAACCGAGCTTACTGCTCTCTATGGTGAAATTGCAGATACAGAATGCAAAGATAGTGCAAAGCTTTATTACAGTTGGAAAAACAACTATACAGCCTGTACGGCAACTTCACAGTGTACTATTTGTAATAATCACGTTGCAGTAGAAACCGTTGATGCGACAAGTGAAACACTTTCAGAACTAACCTGCACAGAAGACGGCAAAGTGAAACATACTGCAACATTTTCTAATGAGCTTTTTGGAACAAAAACAACAGAAGTTGTTACAAAAGCCGAAGGGCATAATTGGGGTAAATGGAAGACTGAAATTGCGGCTACTGCTGTATCGGCAGGAAAAGAAAAAAAGATATGCTCTGCTTGTATGACAGAAGAAGACAGAGTAATTGATAAACTTAATTTGGATAACCGCATTGTTGCATATTATACGGTGATCGATGACAAGGTTATTAATCTTGTCAATGGTGTAGAAATGGAAAACGCTGTTGTAGATAATGACGGTTATTTCAAAGGCGGAAAAGTTAAACTTCCTGCTTTATATGAAAAGGCAAGTATTGAAACCGTTATGGTTTACAATAAACTTTCTGCAGATTGGCCTGTGGGAAAGGATTTAAGTTATTATGGCGGAGCATTTTTACTCCAGGAATCTGTCAATCCAAGCACCTGGGGTCTGGTCAAAACTCCTTTCGGGGGTAGCCCGGCCGGCACCAGATACATATTGAATCCCTCTTTAAACTATGACAAGAGTGTTATGAATGGCAGGGAATCTTATTGGTGTCTGTCTTTTGATAAAAATGAACGCCCTTATACAATGCAAATTAATGATGAATACATTGAAGTAAACTCTTGGTCTAATTACATCAATAGTACGTTTACTTTATCTGCTGAACATCAATTCAAAGAATTTATAGTATATTCAGAAAAACTTACCAAAGAAGAAATGGCTGACCATTTTGCCGACACCGGAATCACTCTGACTGCAAACACTGATACAATCGTTGGCCGTGTCAATAATGGTATCACAGGATTGGGAAGTGCTTTTGCATTTACTAAAACAGGACAATATGGAATTCCTGAATGGTACGATACCAGCACCAAGGCGGGCGATTATTCTGTTGACGATGGTAACGGAATGATGCTGAATTATACTATTTCTGATTATGTTGAGCCGGACCTTGGGATTGACCATAGCAAATACGAAAGCGTTCATATTATAAAAAAACCTGAAGCTTTACCTTTGGGATACAAGTATGCATTATCTGCAGTTCCATATCCCTTTAATGTAAATCATGACGGTGTTTCTGACCAGTATGATGTTTCATGGAAATCTTCAGATGAAACCGTAGCTTTGGTAATCGACGGATTGGTTGTTCCGCAAAAAACAGGAACCGTTACTATTACAGCAACATTAAGAGGAACCGAAATGTCTGATAGTTGCACAATCGAAATCGTAAATAAAGCTGCAACTAAAGATATTGCTGTCAGAATTTCTGAAGACTATATCAGCGAAAACGGAAATTCGTTTTCTGAAAGCGACTACGTTATGACAACCAATGCCATTTATGATGCTATCACAGAAGCATATGAGGATGGTTATAATCACATTATTTTCCCCGAAATTGACTTCTATGCCGAACCTACTGAAACTGAATATTATATCCCGAGCGGAATGACCGTTGAATTTCCCGAAGGTTCAACTTTCCATATGATGCCAACTGAAAAAGCTAAAACCGATAGCTATGTTTTTTTCAGAATGGGCTGGGGCTGGTGGAGCTGTGATATTCCTACCGAAAAAGCTTCTGTTGAAAAGGATGAAAACGGAAATATACTTGCTTATTATTGCAGAGATGCACATCTGATTATTGATAAATATTACGGCGAATTCTATAAGGAAGACGCAACAATGAGCGAGCTTTGTTCGGGTGCTCAAGAATATCAATGGAATTGCAACCTGTTAAGTATCGGAAAACGTGCAGAGTTTTGCTCTGTTGAAGTACGCGAAGCTAACTGTCCGACCGGTTTCTTTATCCTGATGGGCGGAAAAGGAAACTCTGAATTGGTCAACGGTGAACAGGGCAGTATCGCCGCAAATGAATTTGTATCAGGGCGGTTAAATGATAGCGGAGATTTGGTAGAAGACTCCGATTGGATAAGCACTAATAACTTTTATTCGGTATCCAAGGCAGCTAACGGAATGGACACCATGCACGAATATTATATTGGCAATTGGGAGCACGCTCTTGTCGATGCTACTCATCGTTTGTATGATATTTTATGGTATGATGAAGATTACAATCTGTTGGATGTTTGCAGATGGCAATATGTTGACGAGGGCTATTCAAATAAACCCGAAAATGCTGTTTACTTTAAATTATCCATTCAGCAAAGTGAGCTTCCCGCAGGTACGGATGAATATGTGAGAATTTGTCCTGACGAATCGTCAAGATTTTGCGAAATCAAAAATACTAATATTATAAACAGTGCCGTAGGGTTGGCTTCCGTTGTTGGCGCTACCGAGGCCTGTTGGATTCATGATAATTATGTAGCCGGAGACGGAATGCTGTACGGTGCGAGCCGTTCGCTTGATTTAGAGGATGGCTGGGCAGGAATGAGAGGCACAATTATTGAAAGAAATATTTTCAAAAAATATGCATACTCCGGTAGTAGCGAATATCGTGGGCCTGACACAGGAGTTTTAGCGATTTCTTCCGGGTACAATACATTTGTTGTTTCTAATTATCTTGGTGCTATTCAACAAAGTAACTATAATGCAGCAAATACCCATATTATCAATAATGTTGTTCATACAATGTTCAGTACCTTCAGTGGCGGAAAGCCTAATGATATAAGAACCAAGATTAACGGACATACTTATTACAATATTTTAGGCCAAAGCAGTAATACAGTCTCGACGAATGGTGTGAATTATTGGTATGAAAACAAAATAATTCCGACAGTAGATCGTTGGTAAAAATATATTTGTTGTGTAAAACAACTCATCAATCACCACAAGGTCGCTTTCAACTAAATATCAACAATCCTTTCGTTGTCAGGGGAGCAGATATTTGAAAAGTCAGCGGTGAAGCTTGTAACTACTCCGTTGCGGATACTGATGGTTCATAAACAGCAATATCTACAAACATTCTGTCAGGAACAAAAAGTAATAACTTAAAACAGAAAATTAAATTATTAACTCATTTTCTTTCAAAATATAAAAACAACAAGTCGGCTGAGAAATCAGTCGGCTTGTTGTTCTGTTTGGTTGTGGATTTTGATTGGAAACAATTTTAGTTCAATAAAATGAAATTTATCAGTTTACCCTACCTATCATATCAAGAGGGATTTCTTTAAAATCAGGAGCATCTTTTCTGATTTCGTCAATATCCTTGATTTTATAATCTCCGTTATCGGGATCGACAAAGATTTCATCGCATTTTCCTACATTATATATTGCATTTTCGCTTATATCGCTGAAATTCCAAACTGAGCTGTAAACTTCGCCATATTCCATATTTTTATTAATGATAATATTATTTTTGAAGGTGCTTGCAGGGTTGGGAATATAATCAGGTGAATCCGATTTTGAAATATCGTCCGTGCAGTTCTTGTATTCGGGGAATGCATTTTGCCAGGTTTCACTCTGCCAAGGTGAATTATACAGTGCTTCCCACATATCACCACTGTCGACGTAAGCATGAGTGAACCATCCGTTTTCAAGAGCACCTTCTCTTGCTCTGTCATCAAATCTTAAGGCATTGTTGCCGGGGTTAACGATGATGTTATTGGTTATGACGTTATCTCTGCCACCACCGACGTGAATTGAGTTGCTGGGAATATTGATAAGAAGGTTACCGTAAATCTGCTGACCTGAAACTGCATCATCAAGATAAATACCATCAGGTCTGTGATTTTCCGAACCGACGTTATAAATACAGTTGTACCTTACAATATTGCCGTACCACACCCAGCTTCTTCCCGAATAAATTGCACCTGCATCATCGGAAAGAAGGCACACATCGTGGATAAGATTATATTCAATAATGTGGTTGTTACCTTTGTATGTAATTGCTTCGTGAGGAGAGTTCGCCATTTCATTGTGAGAACAGATATTTCCCATGCCATCAAGAGTAACGGCAGGCTGATATGTCTGGTAAATTTCCGACCAATCG
>JAFTYU010000008.1 GCA_017461235.1 Clostridia bacterium
GAATTATTAAAAGAGAAACCGCAGTTATGGAAAACAGAAGTAGTAAAATTATATTCGTTGTCTAATGTTGCGGATATTGAATATGGAAATAGAGTTGCAGGTGAAATCGAAAATATAATAAGTATAGCAGCTAAACTCATTTGCATAGTTTAGTCTTCTTTCATTTCATTAATCTTTGAGGTTATTTCTTCCATATATTTACCGTGGAGTTTGAACTTGAAGGTGAACACAATAAAAGAAAGAATAAACAGTATAATGGGTATTCCTAACATCATAAAGCTGATAGTGTTTTTTACCGGCACACTGTTTGCGGCGTGCAGAGTCTCATCATATTTGGATATCTCCAAGCCGGAGAAAAGAATAATTGTCTGCACCGTGTATGCCATTTTTTGTAAAAATCCCTTCATTGAGAAGGTAATTGATTCGGAACGGAAACCCTGTTTTACGTGGCCGTAGTCAACGATATCCGCAAGGAAAACTGTCTGTGAAACAAACATTGAAGCAACACCGATTGAAGCAACAAGATAACTGAGATTCATAGCCATAAGCTTCGGTTCGTTGAAAAAGCTTGCAAATGCCATAGTACCAGAAAAGCCGATTATAGCCATAAGTAGCGAGAACTGGTAAGTTCTTCTGCGTGTGGTGAATTTTGTCATTACGGGAACAACAAGAAGACCAAGCACTGAACCGACCGCACCGATTGTATTAAACAAGCTCTGTTTGTCAGGGTCACCTATAACTATGTCAAAGTAATAAGCACCAACACCTGAAATCATATACCAACCTGCGTTTGAAAGCATGGCGAAAAGCATAAAAACTAAAAGCTGGTCATTGCTTTTTGCAATGCTGAACATCTTTTTGAAAGTGAATTTTTCCTTTGTAGGGGGAACGATGTGCTTCTCCTTGGTTGTGGTCATAGAAAGTGTTGAAAAGCCTACAAGACAGAGTGCACATATAATAGCCCATATGCTGAAGCCGCGGGCGTCCCAGACTTTTTCGCCTGTGTTGGGGTCGAAGGTAACGCTGAGTAAGGGAAGAACAACAGGGGTGAGAATTGATATAATTCCCTGACCTAAACCGGAAAAAGCACGGGCTATTGTGGCGATAATGTTTCTTTCATTGGGGTCACTTGTGAATGACGGTACCATTGACCAATAGGGAATATCTGCCATGGTGTTTGTCATGCCCCAGAATACGTAAAGTATTGCAGTATAAATATGTAAGGGGATACCGCCGATTTTAAGACCGGGGTTTGTAAACAGTAGTGCAAGCACAACTGCGTTACAGCAGGAGCCGATAATTACCCAGGGACGGTATTTACCGAATTTTGTTTTTGTGTTGTCAACAATAGTACCCATCATCGGGTCATTGATGCCGTCCCAGATTCTCGCCAAAGGAGTTATAAGCAGCAAAAATACTTTGTTGAGCTTTAAGACGTCGGTCATATACTTTGCAAGATACGAATAAAACATACCGTAACTTAAATCAAGACCGACAGCACCTATACCGTAGGAAAATTTTTCCTTTAAAAAGCCTTTCTTCATAAAATCACCTGTATTCAGTTTTGATATTCAAATTATAGCAACTCATATGGATTTTTGCAACGATTTAGACTTGTAAATTAAAAATAATTATTGTATCATCTAAATATAATTGTGACTTATCTGATGAAGGGTGGTTATGCTATGACTGAAACAACCAAAAGAACGTGGGTGCAAAAGGTATTAATAATCCTTATCGGCGGACTTCTTCTCGGATTTTTGTGGCGTCTTCGCGGTTCACGGGGATGGGGTTCTGAGGCAGGTGTGTTTAATGTAGGGTTTGTTTATCTGCTGTTTATAACAATAGTTTCAGGAGAACGAAAAAAACTTGATTTGGGTTGGCTTTCTTTTACTGCCATGTCCTTTATTCTTACTGTGCCGAGCTGGGGAACAATATTAACCCAGATAACAGGTATTATCCGTGAAAGTGAAGTTGAAGGTGCAGAGAATTTCTTTGCTTACGTTTCACCGCTGTCGGGAGCATTTATGATTTGTTGTGTCGGCTTGGGTATGGCGGGTATTTACGGCATACTGTTGGGCAGGGGCTTCAGTGACCGACAATGGAAGGTAAAGGATTTCATTATAGTTATCGGAGTATTTGTGATATTCGATATAATTTCAAAGGCAAGCGTTTCTCATTGGATTGTACGGCTTATTCAACCCAACGCCATTGAGCTTTTTGAACAAGGTCTTGACGTTGCAGGGATTGAAGGCTCTGCGTACAAGGTGTTTATGCAACATTTCGGGGATATTTCCTGGGGGAAAAAGATTATCGGCGGCAGGAACTATTTTTCTGAAATTCAGGCTGTTTCTGCAGCCATCAGGGCAATAGGCGCAATACTCGCCACAAGATTTATAGTAAAAGACAAGGTGGCTGCAAGGATAGGTGCTGTTGTGTGTGGTGCGTTCGGCTTATCAATAACCGTGTCAGATTTGTTTTTCTGGTTTACAAACGGCGGCTATCGTCAGCTTGGCACACAGTATGACGGTGACTTTATCTACGCATGGTCTTGCTGGGAATACTTTACGGGATTTATTGCCGGCATAATAATAACCGCAGTTATTGTATGTATGAAAAAAAGAGGAAATGTTCCCGAAATTGCTTTTTCGAGCATTCCCGAGAAGCCTAAAAGAATTCTTGTTTTTATTGCAGGCTTTATAGGTACGGTTGGTGTTAATCTGGTGCGCCCTGTAGCAAGGCGTTTTGACAGCTCTGTTGCCGTGCAGATAGTTGCGATATCCATAGCAGTTGTCTTAACCGCAATACTCATTATTCTGCTCGTTAAAAGGTCCGGTATCGCGGGAGAAAAAACAGGTATGCAATGGCTTGCGCGTATTTTACTTCCTGTTTTTGTAGTATTTATGTTGTTGTCGTATTTGTTTATTGCTTCTGCAGAGCATAGGGCAATAAGTGAGATATGCACATTACATAATATACTTGTTATTATTTCAGCGTTTTCGGTGCTTATCTGGTATGGTGTAACCTTGAAAAAATCCAAAGCATAAAAGGGACTGTAAAAAAGATACACCGTGGTTCATCAGAACCACGGTGTGCTTTTTTATTACATATCAATAACCTTAAATCTGAATCCGAAATCAACGTGCTTTTCATCAAAGAGTCTGTTGTTTTCGTCGTTGTCGAGCAAAGAGCTTTCGCTGATTGCATTGAATCTTCCGTCTATGTTTACTATAGTGTAGGGCTCTTTAACAAGCTCAAAATCGTGTTTCACGTCGGTTAACTGCTCTGCAGAATAATGTGAAGCATTGAATGAAAATTCTTTTGTGTCGCCAAGACCTTCAACATAGATTGCACTGCCGCCCTTTTTGCCAATGGTAACTCTACGTGTTTTAAAATGTGATGAGTTTTCCTGGGGTCTTATGTAGTGAACGAAGTTATCGTTTACTGTGAGAGTGTATTCACCGTATTTTGCGGCTTTGTATCTGTCGGGGTAGGTTTCGCAAGTGCCGCCAAGACCGAAATATGTAATATCTTCATTTTCTTCCTTCATCAGAAGCTCAAGACCCAGTCTGGGTAACAAGGGGGCATTTTCACGGATATCACCCTTGACGGATATTTCAACACCGCCGTCTGCACAGAATTTATAGGTTACGGTACCTTTGAGAATCGGGGGATTTGCAGGACCGCCCAGAGCAATATCTGATTTGATAATTACGCATTCGTCATTTTCATTAACACGTGTGGCGTAGGTTTTTTGTGCGATGTGGTGTAAATGGTTTGCTCTCCATTCATCAACAGAGCCCTGATTATATGACGGAGCGCGCCACATTTTAAATTTTACGGGTTCACATAATAACTCTTTGTCGTTTTTCTTTATTGAGCAGATTCTTCCGTACGGTTTGTCAAAGGTGTATTCGCTTTCACCGCAGCTAATGGTGACAAAACGGTCGGTCTGTGTTGCTGTAATGTCATAGTAAGCAACAGGCTTTTCTTCTTTTTTCGACGGAAGTTCAAATTGAAGGAAGCCGACCTCGTAACCCTTTTCTGCCCATACTGTTGCGTTGTTCTGACAGATTGAAGCAGTAACAAAACAATCACCCTTAAGGCTGTATGCATCCTTTTCAAAGAGCTTGAATGTTTTTTCACTCTGCGGTTCAATGTCAAGTGTATCAACAGAGCCTTCTGCCACAATCTTGCCGTTCTGTGAAAGTGTCCATCTGAGAGATAAATCAGAAAGAGCTTCAAAATAACGAACGCTCTTTACCGTGAGTTCACCGTCTTTAAAGGAACCGCGGAAGGGCTCATAGACCTTTTTCATATCATAGTAGCCGGGGCGGGGACTCCTGTCGGGGAAAACAAGACCGTCAATACAGCATATACCGTCATTGGGGAAATCACCAAAGTCGCCGCCGTAGTAATAACGGGCGTTGCCGTTCTCATCAGGAATATTCACGGCGTGGTCTGTAAGCTCCCAGATACAACCACCGCAGAAATTGTCGTATTTATCAACAAGCTCCCAGTAGTCATAAACATCGCCTGTAGTTGATGCACAGACGTATTCGCACATATAGAAGGGCTTGTTATATTTTTCATTGTTAAGGTATGCATCAATATAATCAACATCCGCATACATTCTGCTTTCAACATCTGAAATATCTGCGAAGCATTCGCCTTCGGGAACAGCCTTGAACTCAAGATGCGAGTTTTCATAATGAACAATGGCGTTTTCATCACGTGATTTTATGTATTCACGCATTGCACGGTGGTTAACACCGCAACCGCTTTCATTTCCGAGAGACCACATAATAACGCTGCCGTGGTTTTTATCGCGTTCAAAAAGTCTTGCCGCACGGTCAACGTAAGCCGCTTTCCATTCGGGTACGGTGGAGAGCATCGACCAACGTGTCCAGTCCCAGTCACTTGCAGTATTGTAACCCATACCGTGTGTTTCAATGTCTGCTTCGTCAATGAAATAAAATCCGAGAGCTTCGCCGAGCTCATAAAAACGCGGGTCGTTGGGATAGTGGGATGTTCTTATGGCGTTAACATTAGCTTTCTTGAGAACGAAAAGGTCACGCTTCATTTCATCAAGTGTGACGGCATAACCGTTTTCTGCGGAAGAATCGTGGCGGTTAATACCCCGTAATTTAACGGCCTTGCCGTTAACAAGCAGCTTTTTGTTTTTGATTTCAACTTTTCTCAATGCAAGCTGTAATGGGATGATTTCATCTTCAACTGTAAGGAAACATTGATAAACATAGGGCTTCTCATCATTCCACATAAGAGGATTGTTTATTGTTATATCAAAGGTGCTTTTATCACTTTCGCCTTGTGCAATAACACTGCCGTCGGGGGCGGCTATACCGTAAAGTACGGGACAGTCAGCAGTCAGTTTGCACTCGACCTTAAGTGTGCAAAGAGAAAAGTCATCATTAAAATTCTGTTTTATAAACACGTCTTCAAGTCGTGTTTTGTTTCTTGAAAGAATATAAACTTCTCTGAATATACCCGAAAGACGGAAATAATCCTGGTCTTCAAGGTAAGAGCCGTCACACCACTTGACAACCAGCACGGCAATTCTGTTAGTTCCTTCTTTCAGAAAATCTGAAATATTAAATTCGCTTGTGCAGTGGCTGACCTGACTATATCCTGCAAAGCTGCCGTTGATCCACAAATAAAAACAAGAAGATACACCTTCAAAGGTTATTATATTGTCTCGCTCCAGCATCTCTTGTGAAACATCAAAATCCTTAAGATAAAATGCGCAAGGGTTATCTTCGGGTACGTGGGGCGGATCGGTAGGGAAGGGATACATAAGGTTTGAATAAAGGGGATTATCAATGCCTTCTATATCGTAAAGCTGAAAGTTACCGGGAACCTTTACCTTATGCAAAGGGGCACAGTCTGTATTTTCTGCGTAAAGACTTTCATCAATATCTTCAAAGCTTTTAAAATATCTGAAACTCCATTCACCGCAAAGATTAGTCATATAGTATGAGCTGTTGCGATCACCCGAAAGGGCATCCTGAAGATTATCATAAGGGATAAAATACGCACGGGGAGCCAGAGTCCCTACGTGCAGGCTTTCAAGACTTTTGTGGTATGCTGTAAAGTTCATATTGTAACCTCATTTCACATAATATGATTATTTTAAACAGGCTAAAAATTCTGTTTCACAACCGAATAAGCCTATAACTTCATTTCTCATTTCCTCAAAACAGGCTTGCGTTGCGTAACAGTCGGACAGAGCGCGGTGAGCATTGGTGTTCCGTTTATTATAAAAACACACCATATCCGAAAGTCTGTGATGGGGGAGTGATGGGTGAAGCTTTCTGAAGATTTTCATAGTGTCTATGTAATCGTTTCTAAAAAAATCTGCTGATTTTGCTATAAAACGCACGTCAAACAAAACATTGTGTCCGATAATAAAATCATCACCCGAAAAATCGAGAAAATCAGGTAACACACTTCTCGGATTGGGGCAGTTTTTAACCATTTCGGTAGTTATGCCTGTTATGCCTGAAATGACTGCCGGTATAGGAAACCCGGGGTCACATAGACTTTGGAAGGTATCGATGACTTTACCGTCACGGACTTTGAGTGCGGCAAATTCTATTATAAGTTCGTGCTCGGGGTTGAGTCCGGTGGTCTCAAGGTCAATAACCGTGTAGTCTTTGGGAAAGGCAATTATATTTTTGCCTATATTCGGATTTTTCATTTTGGTTTTACATTCAAATACGGCAATGCCGTTTTTGTCAACAATCATTTGCTCACCCCATATAGATAAGAATAACATAATTCATTTCTATAGTAAAGAGAAAAAACCGTTGAAGTATTAAAACATTTCAACGGTTTTAAGTTATTTTATATCAATAAATCTACAGCTTTTCAGAGTGTTCAGGTAAGTGATAAGACGCTCATACAGTGGTGAAACGTTTTCGCCGAAAGTGTCTTCAAGTGCCATTCCTAACGAATAAATATCACGATTTCCGTCCATCAGTATCCATAAAAAACTGCCGATTTCGTCAAGATGTATATAACTGATTTTCGGCTTTTTAAGAAATTTTTGGAAGAATATGTTGAATACACCGGAATTTATCATTTCAATGGTAACGGTCGAATCTTTGTTTTTATACCAATTAACGTCGCTTTTACGAACAGGGATTTTTGTAAGAAACTGAGAATCAGTTTTGCATATCCTTTTCATTTTTTACCCGCTTTTTCCATATAGTAAATTTCAGAATTGTCAGGATAATCAAGGCGAACATTGCGGCACCGCCTATATCTGCAATAACAGGCGGTATTCCGGGCTTTTGCGAAAGGTTGAAGAAGGAGTCAAAGCCAAGTATTGCGGATAACGCCAGAGCTATACCCGTAAGCCCCTCGCCGGCAATCATACCCGAGCAAAAAAGAATGCCGTTGTTAACAACGCCTTGATTTTTAGTTCTCTTTTTCTCTTCGGCTTTTTCACCGATATAACGCAAAATACCGCCTGTAAGAATACACGCATTAAGGTGTATGGGTAAATAAACACCTATGGCAAAGGGGAGAACGGGGACGCCGGTTATTTCTGCGGCAACGGCAATAAAAGCCCCTGTTAAAACAAGTGCCCAAGGAAGATTGCCGACCATAACACCTTCAACAATAAGCTTCATCAGGGTTGCTTGTGGTGCCGCAAGCTCTTCGGAGCCAAAGCCCCAGGCGGAGTTCAATAAATAGAGAGTTGCACCGATTGCCAGAGAGGAAACCACAACACCTATAATCTCACCGATTTGTTGTTTCCGTGGTGTAGCGCCGAGAATGTAGCCGGTCTTTAAATCCTGTGATGTGTCACCTGCAATAGCGGAGACAATGCATATAACTGAGCCGATTGCTATTGCGCTTGTCATACCGTAAATGCCTTCGGCACCGGTGAATTTTAATATCAGCGTAGCAATAAGCAATGTGGCGATTGCCATACCTGAAACGGGATTGTTACTGCTCCCCACGAGACCTACCATACGTGATGAAACCGCGGCAAAGAAAAAACCGAATATAACAATTATAAAAGCGCCGATTAGGGAAACCGGTATAACAGGAGTTACCCATATAATAAAGGTAAGTATTATAACAGCAATAAGAACAATTTTTAAATTCACATCTTTGTCTGTGCGTTTGTTGCTTTTAACCGAAGAACCGCGCGCACTTTTAACTGCACCCGTGAAGGTAGACAATATCAATGGGAGTGATTTTATAAGGCTTATAATACCGCCTGCCGCAAGGGCACCTGCGCCGATGTACCTGATATACGTTCCCCATATTGCGGTGGCACCACCTTCACGGAAAATTGTGCTGATGGG
Source organism: Clostridia bacterium (assembly GCA_017461235.1). Lineage (GTDB taxonomy): Bacteria > Bacillota > Clostridia > Oscillospirales > Acutalibacteraceae > DTU089. The sequence goes on from JAFTYU010000008.1 coordinate 8,340, forward strand.
TGTTGTGCCCGGATATACGATGATATCAGAGCCGAAAAGGACAATCAGCGGTATCATAACTAACCAACTTATGACACCGCCCGCAAACATATACGAGGCGATTTTAGGTCCGCAGATATATCCCACACTCATAACGGCAGGGTAAATCTGTACTCCGATTTCACCGGCAAAACCTTTTACTCTCAGCGCCAACTGTCCCGAAACAAGCTTCAATCCGTCAATAACGAATTTAAAAAACGCGGCAAAGCCCAAACCGGCAAATACAGTAGAAGCACTTGTATCCTTTGAATTGCTTTTTTCTCCGGCCAACAGAACTTCGGCACAGGCGGTACCCTCGGGGTAGGGTAATACACCGTGTTCTTTCACAATAAGTGCATTGCGTAAGGGTATCATAAAGAACACACCAAGAAGACCGCCGACCAGGGCAATAAGCGTTATTTCAAGCATGTCAGGTGCTTTGCCGTTGCCTTGTGATGCCCAAAGAAAAAGGGCGGGTAATGTGAATATTGAACCTGCCGCAACAGATTCACCTGCAGAGCCGATTGTTTGAACTATGTTGTTTTCAAGCACGGATTTTCTGCGGAATATAATGCGTATAACGCCCATAGAAATAACTGCCGCAGGAATGGAAGCTGAAACGGTCATACCTACACGAAGTCCCAGATATGCGTTGGCTGCTCCAAAAACAACCGCAAGAACTATGCCTGTAAGTACGGAAGTGACTGTCAGTTCGGAAATATTTTTTTCGGCGGGTATATAAGGCTTGATTTTATCGTTGTGCATATTATCTCCCAAAAACTGAATTTGTTTTAATAGTAATATGCCCTGAAGATGTTAATAATCTGTAGGAATCAATATGTAAAGTTTTTCCTTTGAAAGTGAATTGATGAAAATAAAGCAGCGGGTTCAAATCCCACGAATTAAATACAAAAAACAAAAAAACACCCTTTGTAAGGGTATCTTTTCTTTTTGCGGTTCCAAGTCAATTATAACACAATGCAACAGTTTTCGGGAGCGTTGCATTGGGTGAGTTTCTGTTTACGGTGCGGGGGCTTGACCTGCTGAATATTGAGTTCAATGAGGTACTGTGGCAGACAACCGTTGAGATGGTTACGGTGTATGGGGATGGGAGGATGGTATGGAGGTTCAGGAATGGGTGTGAGCAGGGTAAATGAAATATAAAATTATACCCTTTATACATTTCGAAGTCGATTTGATAACAGTTTTTCTTGAAATAATTGAAAACATTTTAAATGTATGATATGTTTAAAGTGATATAATTATGTACACAAATGATTATACTACAATGAAAAATATTCTTAATCTTGCTTGTTGCTATTCTTTTAAAAGATATATTTGAGGGGATGTGAATTATTGGATAGTTTTGAATTTAAAACCAACGGAAACCTTTCACCGCACGGGAGACAAAAAGTATTTTTTGCCGGTCATCCTGACGACTTCAAGTTGTATTTTAATGAAATTTCTCAACTGTTTTTGAAAAAATTCGACTGTGCGATCTGGTATAGTCACGATGAAACTGCAGATGAAGAGTTTTTATTAAAACTGAATGAGATGCAACTGATTGTAATTCCGATTACAAAAAAATTTCTTTCAGATCCAAGCAGGACACGTGATTTTGATGTGCCTTATGCTTTGGAACAACACATACCGATTCTTCCGTTGATGGAGGAAAGTGGACTTACGGAAAAATATACAGAAGTATTTGGTGATTTGCATTATTTAGATAAAACCGCTTGTGATATTACAACTCTCAGTTATGAAGAAAAGGTTCAAAAATTTCTTTCGTTTATATTACTTGATAATGATGAAATCAACAAAGTCAGAGAAGCTTTTTATGCATGTATTTTTTTGAGCTACAGAAAAACAGACAGAGCCTATGCCAATGAGATAATGAAAGCAATTCATCATATACCTTTCTGTCGTGATATTGCAATCTGGTATGATGAATATCTGATTCCCGGCAAGGATTTTAACGATGCTATTTTGGAGAAAATAAAAAAGAGCAATTTGTTTGTTTTGTGTGTGACTGATAATGTTTTAGATGAGAATAATTATATACAGAAAAAGGAATATCCGGAAGCAAGAAAAAATTCTGTTCCAGTTCTTCCTATCATCAGTGAGGAAACTAAAGAAGAAAATATAGGCAAGCTGAAAAATCTGTACGAAGATATCCCGCAAGGCATTTCTTATGTTGATAAAACAGCATTTGAAGAAAGACTCCGTGCCAATTTCCTTGAATTGGCTACGAGTGATGCAGACAATAATCCGGCACATCTTTTCCTGATCGGTCTGGCATATTTAAAGGGTATTGAGGTTGAAGTGAACTATGAACGAGGATTAAACCTTCTTGAAAAATCAGCACAAAGTGATTTTTTACCAGCTATAAAAAAACTAACATATATGTATCAATACGGAGAATATGTTGACCGTAATTTAGAAAAAGCATTAGAATTATTTGATAAACAGATATGTATTTTATCTGCCGAAGAAGAAAAAGAAGAACTTTTTGCTTTACACCGTGATGTAATGGGCTTATTATTAGAAGCAGGTGAGGTTTTCAGAGCATTTCATGGTGACCATATAAAAAAGTATACGATGGCTTGTGCAAAACTATTGTCAGAAACAAAAATAAGCAAACTGGAGCTGTTTAATATATTTTCATTGATGGCGTTTGTAAATACTCCGGATCAGATATGTAAAATATTTATAAAAAATGCTTTGGAGCTTATAAATGATGAAGATTACCATAATGAAGATTTTTCATCGGCTATAGGTGTGTTTTACAGTAAACTTGCAAAGCTTTACTATAAAGGTTCTGCAGGCACATTGGTATATAATATTATTTCAGATTCTTTTTTTTCGAAAGGTAGGTACCTCAGTAAAAATTATATTACCCATGCCGTTGAAATTTTAGATGAACTGTACGAAAAAAATCCGGTCAAATGGAGTCATGGTTATGCAGATGTATTGACTGTGTTTTGCGAAATGAATTACTCACAACCCTTTTGCAGTATTGACGAGCTTGTAAATAATACGGAAAAAGCATTACGAATATTAGGCGAGCTATATGAGGATGAAAAGGTGACATTTGCTGAACGTATAGCTTCGTTAAGCTTGTGCTTTGCAGAGTATCTGGCAATTGAAATGGATTTTCTCTGGGAGGATGAGCTTGATATTGTTCTTGATCTTAGTTTAGAAGAAATAATAGGTGAATCTCCGGAACAGAAGCTACTGCTTGAATTGAAAATTTTTGACGGCTACGGCAATCAGTATGATATCAGAAGAATACGCAAGACACTGTCCTTGATGCGATACAGTGTTAGTTTATACAGGAAAACAGCTGTTCAAAAAGAGTTTCACTGCTTGATTGAGCTGGTGTATGCTTATTTTTGTCTGGCAAGGATGCTTTATTGCCTTTCGGGTTGGCTTTCTGCTGAAGAAGATAATGAAATAAAAAATATCCGGAGAGAAGTTTTGCTGGACGGTTATCTTAACTATAAATTGATGCTAGAAACATTATCATCATTTCCAAAAAATCAGACTGTAAACTTATCGGATATGGGCGAAAATGAGATTGTCACTCGTGTTCCGCATGTAATATATAGTATTGATGACGAAGAACAGGATTCATCTGAACCGCCAAAGATTGATATTGATGCTCTATTAGAGTTAGAAAAAGCTATATATTCTAAAAATCTTTTTTCTGAATGTTATAATTATGCTGTTGAATTATCGGAAAACGGATTTAATGAAGAAGCGATGGATTTGCATACCAATCTTTATTTTTACTTCAAAGAGACCAATTATAAAAAAAATATGATTTTAGTTCTGATGAATCTTTATGAGTATGCTTTGGGTAAAACAGATATAAATGAAACCCTTGCTGTTCTTATAGATTTTGAGAAAAATTTTTCAGAAGGATATATCTTTGGACACGACCGTTTTACAGACGAGACTGTATTTCTGTATTACAATAAAATAGCACAATGTTATATGCATATCTGTGATTATAATAATGCGGATAAATATTTTGAAAAAGCCGATGAGTACAGCAAATACCTGGAATTATCTGAAAAATCCACATTTATATGTGAATGGGCGAAGTGCAACGCATTTTTAGGGCAGCTTGTCGTGGGAGAACAGCTTGCAATAAACGGATTGGAATACCTGATGCAAGCAAGTGTTTTTCCGATTAAAGAGTGGAATGAACTATGTAAAGTGTACGCTGACATTTTGATGAAGATGAATAAAACGAAGGAAGCAAATGATTGGCTTGCTGAAATGATAGAAGAGTAATTATTGCTTCAAAAGAGGTTAGCAGGATATGTTTTTATTCATTAGCCGATAATTTCTCTTGCTCAACGGCTGCAATCTTTAACGGTATACCCACAATTTAACGATTACCCACCCTTAAATCAATATAACAACACACGCACACACATAAAAACAGCGTTGCAGACGGTAGTATATCTACCCCAACTGCAACGCTTATTTTATAACCCCTTACGGCACAAGGGAAAACCGAAATAAAATAACGATACCACCGTCGGTACGATTGTATCAACAGTGGTATTGATTATGGCGGAGAGCAAGGGATTCGAACCCTCGAAACGGTTTTGGCCGTTTACACGATTTCCAATCGTGCTCCTTCGACCGACTCGGACAACTCTCCATCTGATAACTTTGATATTATAACTAATCGTTTATAAAAAATCAAGTGTTAATTAATATTTTTAAAATTTATTTTTGTTAAATATTTATTACAATTTTGTAGCATTATTTGACAGTTGACAATATTTATAGTATTATTTATTAGGTATAATTGGAATTACTATGATTATAGGTAGTGAAAGGGATTTTCCTATGGGCATTTTTATTGATTTAGAAGGTCTTGACGGTAGCGGTAAAACTACCCAGACCGAGTTAATTTGCAAACGTCTTGAAGCAGACGGTATTGATTACAGGCAGATAAAATTGCCCGACTACGAAAGTGATTCGAGCATTCTTGTTCGCAAATATCTTGCAGGTGATTTCGGGAAAAATGCAGGTGACGTTAACGCCTACGCGGCATCGGTTCTGTATGCGGCGGACAGGTTCGCATCCTTTACCGAAAAATGGGGCGAGGATTATCGTAACGGCAAGCTTATTTTTGCCGACAGATACACTCCTGCCAATGCTCTTTATCAGATGACAAAACTTGACAAAGAAGACTGGGATCCCTTTCTTGAATGGTTATTTGACTTCGAATACGAAAAAATAGGTATTCCTGCTCCCGATAAGGTCATTTTTCTCGATATGCCCGTTGAAGTTTCTCAACGCCTTATGACATTCCGTTATGGTGGTGATGAGAGTAAAAAAGACGTTCACGAGGCGAATATTGAGTTTTTGAATGCTTGTCGCGAGGCGGCGCTCTACGCGGCGGAAAAATATTCGTGGAGTGTGGTTGAGTGTGCAGAAAACGGAGAGCCTTTACCTATTCAGGTTATTAATGACAAAGTTTACGATATATTAATTGCCACGTTAAAATAAGGTGTTTTATGCTTGATTTACAACATTTAAAAATCCAACACAAAGGACTTATCGAAAAATACATTCCGCGCCAATGCAGTAAAATGTGTGATTTCAGCTTCGGTAATCTGTACGCCTGGAGTGCGGCAGAGCACACCGAATTTGCCGAGAAGGACGGTTTTTTATATCTTCGTTCCACCTTTAACGGCGTAACTTCATACGCTGTACCTTGGGGTAACGGTGATATTCATAAAGCCCTTGCCGAAGTTCAGAAAGATGCAGTTGAGCGTGAGGCTGATTTGAGCTTTTACTGTGTGGCTGAGGAACAGCTTCCTGTTCTTAAGAGCTTTTTTGGTGATAAGCTTGTTGTTAAAGAGCAACGTGATTATTTTGATTATGTGTATTTGCGTGAAAACCTTGCTACTCTTAAGGGCAGAAAATTTCATTCAAAAAGGAATCATGTCAATTCCTTTTGCAAAAAATACAATTATGTTTACGAGGAACTTTCTGAAAACAATTTAAGAGAGTGTCTTGACTTTTCTCATTCCTGGCATATACAGGGCGAAAGTACCCAACGTCTTGAAGCAGAGCGTCAGGTTATAGATAAAGCTTTCAGGAATTTTACAAAATTGGGTCTTTCGGGAGCGCTTTTACGCGTTGATGGTCAGATTGTAGCCTACGCGATGGGCGAGCCTATGATCGACGGGGAAACGTATTGTGTCCATTTTGAAAAAGCATCACCTTCTTATCCGCAGGCTTATGCTGCTATCAATAAATTGTTTGCAGAAAACTCTTTGAAAAATTACAAATATATCAACCGCGAAGATGATGCAGGGGTTGAAGGCTTGCGCAAAGCTAAAACATCCTATCAACCCGAAATTCTTGTGAAAAAATATTATGCAAAGATTATTTGAAATAAGAAACTCAACCGACCGGGAATATAATAGTCTAAAAAAATTATGGTCGAAGTGTTTTGACGACAGCGCAGATGTGATTGATAATTTTTTTAAAAAAACCGTAACACCGGAGAATACTGTTTCCGCTTTTTACAACGGTGAAGCGGTGAGTGCCTTATATATTATAGAAAGCACCATATTTTTTTCAGGTCAGAATTATCCGGCTTTTTACATTTATGCAGTGTGTACCGACCCTGATTTCAGGGGACAGGGGCTTATGAAAAAATGTTTTGATTTTCTTTTTGAAGAAGCAAAATCAAGGGAAATTGATTACATTTTTCTTGTTCCTGCGTCGGATAGTCTTTTTGAAATGTACAAAAAACTCGGTTTTAAAACAGGGTTCTCATATTCTCAGAAGATAGTAAACCGAGCTTGTTGCGATAATAAAATAACGGATATACGGAAGCTTTGCTACAATGATTATGTAAATATCCGTAAGGCATTTTCAACGGAAAAGCCTGTTGCTGTTTTGGATGAAAAAGGTTTTAATAGTTTTTATTCTCCTGTTGGTGAAACTATCAGAGCTTTTAAGTCGGGCGACGGCTACGCCGTGTATGAAACCGAAAACGGAGCTGTTACGGTTCACGAAATTTTCGGCGACGAAGAAATACTGTTACAATCGGTTTTTGAGTTAAGCGGAAGTGATTGTGTTGTTGTAAGGAGTTTTTCCGATAACAATAATAACAAAATATCGGGAATGTATAAAACACTCGGCGATGTTCCTGAACTCAGCAATGCTTTTTTCGGCATCCCGTACGGAGGATAATTTATGTTTTATGTTTTTCTTGCAAACGGCTTTGAGGAGATTGAAGCCTTAGCACCCGTTGATTTTTTGAAAAGAATGGGTGTGGATGTATTAACTGTAGGCGTCAGCGGCAAATTTGTCTGCGGCGCTCATGGTATTAATGTTGAAGCAGATATATTGCTTTCTGAAATGAATTTGAATGACAAGCTTGAAGGTGTCATGCTACCCGGTGGTATGCCCGGAGCAGATAATCTCGATAAATGTTCCGATGTTCATAGCGCCATAGATTACTGCGTTGATAATGAAAAAATTATCGGTGTAATTTGTGCCGCACCCTTTATTTTAGGTAAAAAGGGGTTGCTCAAGGGTAAAAAGGCAACCTGCTTCCCGGGATTCGAAGAATATCTTGAAGGGGCAGAAGTTTTGTGCGATGGCGTTGTATGTGACGGCAATATCATCACCGCCAAGGGTGCAGGCGTTGCTTGGGAGTTTGGTGCCGCAATAGGTGTTCAGCTTGTAAATAAACAGAAAAGTGATGAAATACTAAGAGCAATACAATGGAAAAGGTAATTGATATAAGACCTATAAAAAAGAAATTGCGTGCCGAAGCAAGAGAAATGCGGCGCTCAATGAGTCCTGATAAGAAGGTCGTTCTTGACAGGAAAATAAAAAACAAACTGCTTAATTTGTGGTCTGTGCGTGAGGCGAAGGCTGTGCTTTGCTATGTGTCAACAGAGATTGAGGTTGACACCCGTGAGTTTATAAATGCTCTGTTACAGTCAGGTAAGCGCGTGGCTGTTCCCCGTTGCGAAGGGGAAAAATCCAATATGAATTTTTATTATATCAATTCTTTGGATGAACTTGAATCAGGCAGCTTCGGAGTGGATGAACCCGACCCGTCAAAGCATATTATGGTGGGTGATACTTCGGGTTGTGTCTGCATAGTTCCTGCGTTTATGTTCGATAGGCGCGGTTACCGTTTGGGTTACGGAAAGGGCTACTATGACAGGTATTTGTCCCGCTACAAAGGGTCAACCATCGGTATATGTTACACAGAAAATTTAAAGGAAGAACTCTTTCACGGTAAATATGACAGAACTGTGGATATGATAGTTACCGAAAAAGATATAATCAGCGATATAAACCAAAAGCAAGATGTTTAAAGGGGGTCATAAGAATGGCTGATAAATTTAACGATTATGACGAGCTTTTAGGTATGTTTGAAAGCAAAAAGCCGGGTCAGGACACAGGAAAAACGCAGAGAACATCTGCCCAATCAACAAACAGACCTGCCCGGACCTACAACAGACCGACACAAACACCGTCACAAACACGTGGCGGTAATACGGGCAATACACAAAAACCGCAGGACAGAAATCAGTCTTATAAGGGTGGCGTGTATTTTTCAAACGCACCCAGAAACATTAACAGAGCTGCTGAAAGGCAGAAGGCCGCAAACAATAAAAACAGCGGCTTGCGTGGTCGTACACCGCCTATGGTGAATAATACTCAAAATGCAAAAAAGAAAAAGCAAGGCTTTTTCCAATCCAAAAAGTTTACTAATGCCCTTATAACACTCGGCGTTATCGCTGTTGTGAGTTTGATTCTCTGCGTTTACGGTATCGGTTGCATAAACGATGTTCTTGCGCTTAACAGAGATGATACTGCAGTTGAAATCACGGTTCAGGCAGGAATGACGGATAGCGAAGTTCTTGATATTCTGGATGATGAAAAACTCATCAGCAACAAACTGTTCTGTAAGCTTTTCCTTTCAGTTTTTGATCAGGACGGTGATTATATCGGTGGCGTTTATACTCTTACTCCTTCTATGGGTGTCGAAAAGATGATTGCCACAATGAAAAGTGACTATACTAATTCCGAAACAGTTTCACTTACCTTCCCTGAAGGCTGGACTGTAGATGAAATCGCAGAAAAACTCGAAGCAAACGATGTTTGTACTGCAACAAGCTTCATCAGTACGTTGCAGAATGTGGATTTCTCATCAGAATATGAATTTATTGCGGATATTACTGATAAAGAACAACGCTTCCGCGTCCTTGAAGGTTACATTTACCCTGATACATACGAGTTTTATGTAGGGGAAAATGCATCAAGCGTTGTAAGAAGATTCCTTGATAACTTCCAGAACAGATGGTCGGAAGAATATCAGGCTCAAGCGGATGCTATGGGTGTCAGCGTGGATGAAGTAATAATTATGGCATCCATCCTTCAAAAGGAGGCAGCCAACACTGAACAGATGCCTATGATAGCAGGTATTCTCTACAATCGACTTGACAGACCCAATGCTTTTCCGCTTCTTCAGTGTGACTCTACCGAAGATTATCTTCTTGAAACAATCAAGCCTTCTTTGACTTCAACTGTTGAAGATACACAACTTTATATTCAGTACCGCGATTTGTATGACACATACAGTGAAGCTTGCAAGGGCTTGCCTGTGGGTGCTATTGCAAACCCGGGCGATGCGGCTATAAAGGCGGCACTTTTCCCTGAAGATACAAGTTATCTTTATTTCAGACACGATTCAAAGGGTAATATTTATTATGCATCTTCATTTGCAGAACATCAGCAAAACGGCAGAAAGGTTGCCAACGCAGATAGTTGATTATGAAGAAAGCTTTTTCAGTTTTTCTGTGCTTGTTAATTGTCCTGCAGTTGTGTGGTTGCACTTCTGCAGGTGACAGACAGAGCTTAACTAAAGGTGACAGGCGTAAAGTGACCGAAACTGTTATGGCAATGAATACTGTAATGCAGATAACGGTTTTCAGAACATCGGAAGGTACAACGCAACAAGTTGCCGATTTGATGAAAAAACGAATCACGGAGCTTGAAGAGCTCTTTGATGTGAATTCACCCGATAGTGACGTTTCAAAAATCAATAATTTTGAAGGAACGGAGTTCGATGATATTCACGTAAACGAGGATACCGCGAATATCTTAACTGCGGCAAAAGGAGCGTACTACGGTACCGATTATCTTTTTGATATTAAAATAATGCCCGTGTTGAAACTCTGGGGATTTGATAATGGTAACTACGGTGTTCCCAAGGCGGAAGATATCGAAAAGGCTCTTGCTGTAACGGATAAAAGCCGTATAAATATTTATCCTGATGAAAATACTGTGCGTTTGACGGAAGGTACGGAGATTTCTCTTGGCGGTATAGCGAAAGGGTATCTTGGTGACGAGCTTCTTAAAATTGCAGAAGAATACGGTGCAACGGCACTTCTTTCTTTAGGCGGTAATATTGTCCTTTGCGGTGAAAAGAGCGAAGATGAGCTGTGGAGAGTGGGCGTGAAAAACCCGAAAGATACTGAAAATATCGTATGCTCCGTTGAATGTAAGGGCAATCAATCCGTAGTTACGTCAGGCGGTTATGAGCGATATTTTGAATATGGCGGTCAGGAGTATCACCATATAATTGACCCGCGCACAGGATATCCTGCCGAAAGCGACCTTTTAAGTGTTACGGTTATAGGTGAAAACGGAACAATGTGCGATGCTTACTCAACCGCACTTTTTATAATGGGTAAAGAAAAAGCCGTTGACTTTGCCGCGAAAGCCAACGGATATGAATTTATATTTATAACCGAGAGTGATGAAATTCTCGCAACCGACGGAGTTAATATTGAGTCTGACGGATTCAAATTCAAATCAATTCCGCGATAATGCTGTTTGAAAGTAAAAAACCTTTTGTTGTAAGCGAAAGGCTTTTACCGTCAAAATTTATTAAGCCTTGTTCTTTAAGGAACGGGGCTTTTTTGGTTATGTTTTCAGCACTCTTTTTGCCGTAAAGTTTTTGCAGTTCAATTAAATCAAGACCTTTTTTTAGGCGCAGCTTCAGCATGATGTATTCTTCTGCATCACCGCCGATACCGTCAAAAATCGCTTTTTTACCGTTTACGAAGCTCTCAGTGTCCCTTTCAAAATAAAAACGTTTTCCTTTTATGTATGAGTGCGCTGCTGCACCAATACCCAGATAATCTTCAAGCTCCCAGTACTTTGTGTTGTGACGGCTTTCGTAACCCGGAAGGGCAAAGTTTGAAATTTCGTAATGCACAAATCCTGCCTTCTCTAAAGTGTCGGCGCATTGATTATATAAATCACACACTGCGTTATCATCAGGAAAATTATATCTTTCACGGTGTATGTCAAAAAAAGTGCCGTCTTCTATTTTTAAAATGTAAGCACTTATGTGTTTTGTATTGCACTCTATGGCAAAATCCAGGGTTTCCTTAAGGGAGTCTTCGTTCTGGTCGGGTATGCCCAACATAATGTCAAGTGAAATGTTGTCAATGCCATTATCTTTTAAAAGATTTATGGCTTCTCTTATTCTCTTTTTATCCGCAGACCTTCCCAAAGTCTGCCTTTCGGAGTCAACGGCGGATTGCATACCTAAAGAAATTCGGTTAACACCGCATTTTTTGAAAGCAGGGATAAGTGAGCTGATATCGGAGCCGGGGTTGCACTCAACGGTTATTTCCGCACCGTCACCGATATTGAAACGGCTTTTTGCCGCCACGATAATGGCAGTAAGGTTATCGGGAATTAAAACAGATGGAGTACCGCCACCAATATACAGAGTGTCGGCTTTGAATTCACCTTGCAAAAAGTCGGAGCATCTTCGTAATGTTTTTATTTCATCAACTAATGCATTAACGTATTTTTTCTGTGAAGCATTGTCGCATCTGTATGAATAAAAGTCACAGTACGGACATTTTGATTTACAAAAAGGTATGTGGATATATACACCGCCCAAGAAAGTCACCCCCCTATAAAACATATTGGTATTATACTATTCGTCCGTGTTTTTTTCAACTGCTTTCTCCATACGCTTTATAACGTACGCATTACTGCAGCCGCCATTTGTAACGCGACATTTGTGCAGGTTAAGGCAACGCAGTTTTTTATTTCCGTTGTGAAAGGTCGTTTCTTCAAGAATTATGTTTTTTCCTACAATGTTACAGTATTGTTCATAGGTGAAAGAGTGTTTATTCATATTATTCTCCTTGCAATAAAAGTTATCTTTTTATATTATGCTCGGAAACTCTCGGGTATAATCTGTAATAAAATATAAACTTCGGACATATTGTGTAACAAAAGTAAACGGAAGTGATGCTATGTTGTATGTTTTGGGGGCGGTTTTTGCAATAATTGCTCTTTTTATATTTAAAAAAAGCGGTAGTTTTTTTAAGGCTTTTTTTACAAGTGCTCTGGGTGGAGTGAGCGCCTTGTGTGCGGTGAGCGCTGTCTCATACTTCGTTCCCGTCAGTGTGGGGCTTAATTTGTACTCTATTGCCTTTTCTGCCTTCTTCTCTGTGCCGGGTGTGGTTTTGTTGCTCCTTAGCGAAACCTTTATTTTTCAGTAACTTGTTGCGTCCTCCTTGAAATCGGTTTTGAAAGGTTGTATAATCTTCTAAAGGGGGATTCTATGGCACGCAATTTTACTAAAGTTTATATTACTCCGAAAGGGGAAAAACACCTTAAAACAGGTCATCCGTGGGTTTTCGGTGAAGAAATAACTGCGGTTAACGGCACCTATAATAACGGCGATATCGTTGATGTTTATTCAAAAAAAGATAAATATATGGGTTCGGGTTATATTAACGATAATTCTAAAATAAGAGTACGTATTATTTCACGTAACGCCAATGATAAATTCGACGAAGCTTTTTACGAAAGACGAATCCGCTACGCGATAGCTTACCGTCGCACGGTTATGGGTGACGATGATTTTAAATGTTGTCGTCTCATTTTCGGTGAGGCAGACAGCTTTTCGGGCTTAACTGTTGACCGCTTCAATAATATCATAGTGGTTCAGGTTCTCTCTTTAGGTATCGAAAGAGTTAAGGATTTTATTATTACAAAACTTGTTGATGTTCTCAGGGAACAGGGCGAAACCATTGACGCGGTTTATGAGCGTAACGATGTAGCAATACGTGAGTGTGAAGGTCTGAAACAGTATAAGGGCTTTTATGAAGCCGAAGGGCTTAAGACTGACCTTGACGGTATCACCGAGATTACCGAAAATGGAATTAAATATGCAGTTGATTACATCAATGGTCAGAAAACAGGCTTTTTCCTTGACCAGAAATATAACCGTATGGCAATTCGGAAAATTGCAAAGGGCAGAAAAGTTCTTGATTGTTTTACACATACGGGTGCTTTTGCCCTTAACGCTGCGGCGGCACAGGCGGAGCTTGTAACAGCCGTGGATATTTCCGAAGATGCACTTTCTTCAGCGGAACGCAACGCACAGCTTAACGGTTTTGATAATATGGAGTTTAAATGTGCCAACGTGTTTGATCTTTTAACCGAGATGAAGGAAACAAAAAAGTGTGATTATGATTTCATAATTCTTGATCCGCCTGCATTTACGAAAAGCAGTGCTACCGTAAAAAGCGCTTACAGGGGATATAAAGAAATTAATATGAAAGCAATGAAGCTTCTGCCTCGCGGCGGTTATCTTGCAACATGTTCATGTTCACATTTTATGCCGGATGAGCTTTTCAGAAAAATGCTTGTTGATGCGGCATCAGATGCAGATGTGTCCTTGCGTCAGATTGAATGCCGTCAGCAGAGTGCCGACCACCCTATATTGTGGAACGTCCCCGAAACAGATTATCTTAAATTTTATATTTTTCAGATTGTATAAAAAATCCTGCGACAGCATTTACTGTTGAAATGATATAGTGATAGTAGACACTAAAAAAAGTGTCTGCTATCATTTTTTATATTAAGATAAAGAAAAGGAGTTGGAAGAAATGGGAAGACCAAAAGGTGGAACAAACACAAGTCATAGTAAAGAAGAAAAATTAGCA
>JAFTYU010000009.1 GCA_017461235.1 Clostridia bacterium
CGAGAGAGTTCAAGTCTCTCACCAAAAGAAAAAAACAAAGCAGACCGCCTATAGGCTATCTGCTTTATTTGGTCCGAGTGGCGAGACTTGCAGTTGTGCTACGCACAGCCTGCAAGCAGTCTTATTTTATGTCCCTCGCGTCTCCGCCAAGGCGAACCGACGCGAGATGGACTATTGAGTTCAAGTCTCGCAAAAAGCTTTTGAAAACAAAAAAATACAAGATAGCAAACGCTATCTTGTATTTTTGGTCCGAGTGGCGAGACTTGTAGGGCTGCGCCCTACAGTTTGCTACGCAAACACCCGATTGTGTTCGCCTTCGGCGAGAGAGTTCAAGTCTCTCACCAAAAGAAAAAAACAAAGCAGACAGCCTATAGGCTATCTGCTTTATTTGGTCCGAGTGGCGAGACTTGAACTCACGGCCTCTTGACCCCCAGTCAAGCGCGCTACCAACTGCGCCACACCCGGATAACGAATGATATAATATCACACCAATAAACAATTTGCAAGTGTTTTTTTATATTTTTTTATAATTTTTATGATTTATGTAATTTTGCATAGCGGAAAGCCTTGTTAATGCTGTGTTACTTTTCACATAGTTATCAATAACGGCACGGTTGGCGATATTGTTTCATTCAGAAAGCGTTGGCTTGAAGAAATTTAATGAACAAAAAGGACAGAGCGCGAACAAAAGGTTCACGCTCTTAATTATTTCTTGCTTAGTATAACGATTTTAACTTTAAATTTTGTTCCATATGAATTGCCCTGTTGCGTTTTCTTTAGGGATAACGCGGCAGGGATTGCCTATAACTACGCTATGGCTCGGCACGTCCTGATTAACGAAAGCATTGGGTGCGATCAGAACATCATCACCTATCGTAATGCCGCCTATTACTGTGGCATTGATTCCTATCTGAACACAATCACCTATGACGGGTGCGCCGTGAGGATTTCCGGTGTTGTTGCCGATTGTGGAACCCTTGTACATATTCACGTTCTTGCCTAATATGGCCAGGGGAGAAACCGTAATATTATAAGGGTGTATCATACAAAAGCCTTCTCCGATTTGCGTGTCGGTTTTTATTTCAATTCCGTAACGCCTGCAAAGTCTGTATAATTTATACTCATAAAACAGTCTGGATATTTTGTTTTTTGCATTTTGAGAAAGGCGAAAATAAACCATATACCGTACTCTGTGGTAAAAAATGAAGTCTTTTATGAATTTAATAAAAGAAAAATCTTTGTTTTCTTTAGTTCGTATGTAATCATTGAACCAAGGTTTCCTGTTGAATTTCATAGTAATTAAGCCTTTTCTTATTTTTTAAAGGTTCGTTTTATTTTATTAATAATACGGTTACAGAGCTTTGTTATCTGTTCAAAAAGGGTAAGGACACAGTAGCGTATATTGGAAAGTGTAATGGCGATACCCGATTTGTTTTCCAAAGAAAGGTTTAAGGCTGCCATAGTTTTTTTATAGGGTAAAGATTCTGTGAATCTTGTGCCCCAATGAACAATATCCGTACTGATTTGAATATCTTTTGAAAGTGCTGTCCCTTTTTCGATATTAACCTTAAAAAGATTTTCGTGTTCCCAATAACATATTATTGATGTTAAGTCGTGGACTATAGGCTTACAGTTATTTACTGCCATGCTCAACGCCACAACGGGTTCATCACCGGGAGTTTCAAATTTGCCTTTGAATTTATAATCGGCGTAATTTTCGGCAAATTCTTTTGCACAGTCAAAAACGGCTTTGCATTTTTCTGTACGACGCATATAGTAAATACCGCCGTGAAGACCTACAACATAGTTGGTTTTTTCTTTTAACTCATCATTCAAATTATCGTATTCAAACCAACCTGTTTTATCGTCAAGGGGAAGTACCCTGCCGAAACAACAGAAATCATCAGCATCTTCAAAAATTTCAAAAAGCCTGTTTATATCCCTGAAAGCGAGACAGTCTGCATCGATAAAAATATTAATATCGAAAGGCAGAAGGTCGAACATTTCAAGCTTGTCAAGATATGAACGGGTGGCATTGGGGTAAACCCTGACTTCATCAAATTCCTTTGTGTATTCATTCTCCTGCTCGCAAAAAACAGCGAAGGGTAAAGGCTCCTTTGTTGTGAAACGGTAGGAGCGCAGAAGGTTTCTTGCTATTTTATAATATTGCTCCTTGCCTGTGGCAACAGTAACAAATCCTTTTGTAAGTGACATCAGATGATTAACCTCTTTTTAAAATGTTTTTTAATTTGGTGTAGCGTTCATCACCCAGAATTTTTATAAGCACTCTGTTGGGAGTGTGAAGAATATATCTTATTTTTTCCCGACGCCAACGCTTTTTCTGACCTTCCTTCCAGGACTGTTCAAACCAGGAGGCATCAAAGTGGTGTATGGAATATGTGTTTTTTGTAAATTGAGAAAGTCCTGTGCGTTCGTCTTTAGGACAGAGATATTCAGGCGGATAAAAATTCATATCGGCAATTTTCTGAATCGTGCCGTCATTTTCTTTTAATCCGTGGGCAACAAGCAATTCTGTTGTTATGATAGGGCAGGAGCGTAATTGGGAAAAATCAGAAAGATTTTCGTAATAACGCATATTTTCGCCGATAAAATCGTGACCTTTTGGTGCGGCGAAGCCGAGTCCCGTTGCAACAGCATTTTTGTCCTCAAAACCCATATATGCACCGTTTTCGAGAAGGGAATCCAATGGTTTCAAAAGTTCTACATCTGTATCAAGGTAAACTCCGCCGTTTTCATAAACAACCTTTAAACGGATGTAATCAGTAAGAAATGCCCATTTTTTGTTTTCAAAACAGAATCTGCTGTAAGCGCTGCAGTTAACATCAAAATTGCTTTCGTCCCAGCGTTTTATTTCATAATCCGGGCAATATTTCTGCCAGCTTTTGATGCATTTTTCAGCACTCTTGGGTAAAGGGTTTCCACCAAACCAACAATAGTGAATGACCTTAGGTATGTTCATAATTAGTTCCTCTGAGTTTTTATTTGAAAATGTGGCGTAATTTTTTTAATATACCGGAATTGGTATAGGTTTTCATTACAAACTTGCGCAAAGGTGCGAAGAGCTTCTTTTCAAACCTTCTATGAACTTTTCTTGAAAAAATATAAAATCCGCCCTTATTGAAAGTTAGAGCATGGTATTTATCCCATATTTGTGCAGCAGGATTGGTGTATGACTTGGTCCAGGGTTTAAAAGGTCCGACAAAATGAATAATAGAAACCTTGTTTAAATCGTAATCATCATTATATCGCCAATCCAATACCTGAACGTTGTAGTAATTGCTATCCGAAATTTTTATTCGGTTTTCAAAAACACAATTTAATATATCCTGGTCCGGGAAGTCGATAACCTGCTCATTTTTTACAAAAAAGTCATAATAATCATTTATGCTTGTTTCTCTCATTACAGGCAGATTGAATAAAATAACACCGGAGTTTATGTACTCTGCGCAAGAGGTTAAACCTAGGTTTTTGACGTGTTCCTCTTTGGCATATGTGTCACGGCAGGCTACAAAAGCATTCCCTTCAAAATCCTGATTATAAAAATCAACCAATGATTTGTTCACAACTAAGTCAACGTCTAACCATAAAGCACGTTCTTCAGTTTCAGGTAAAAGAGTCGGAATTGACAGCCTGAAATAAATCTCGATAGGAAAGCGTTCTGTGGCAGTGAAATCTTTAAAGTTATCCGGAGTAATTTGCAAAGGAACAAATTCACAATTGAAAGATTTCACGATACACTCTAATTTTTCTATATTTGATTGCTTGGTATTTCTGTGCATAAAGTATATAGTGTGTGTTTCGGAACTATTATTTTTAAAAAAAGAGGTTAGCATTACTTGTGCAGGCTCGATATATTTATCATCGGCTGAAATGAAAATGTTCATAGTTAACACTCCTTAATATAAGCATATATTTACCTTAATCGATTGAATATGGTATATATAGCTTTAAGCATTATTGTTTTTCGATATTTTAGATTTGATGAGACTTCCGACACTATAAAGTCTCATAATTGCAGGGTAAGCTGCATTGTAAGCGTAAGTCATATTATGAACATTGAATTTATCTTTATTTTCCTTAAGATATCTCCTGAGTTCTTTTTTTATTCTTTTTAATTCCGACTTGTTTTTCTTTAAGTCTTTTTTGTTTTCTTTAATACGCACAATCTGGTATGCATGGTGATGAACAAAAAGTTGGAATTCTTTTTCATAAGCTTTTTTAAAGCCGTTTTCCTTATAAAAAGCAAGTTGGTTTTTCATACCTTCAAATATTACCAGCTCTTTCGGAGTCCAGAGTCCGTGCGAAAGCCCGTCTTCATTCTGAAAATAATAGTACAAGGGCAACTCTGTTTTTGCAACTTTTTCACATTTGAATAATGCTTTGTACGTGGTGGCAGTATCCTCAAAAATCTGACCCACGGGAAAACGTACATCTTCAAAAAGACTACTGTGAAATAATTTTCCGCAAGCATAGTTGAAGTCCCAGAAATGGTTTATAAGCAAATCTTCCGGTGACATAATGTTATATTCAGCGGTATAACGGGGATAACTCATTTCTTCATGAGAATAAACCCACTCAAATGCACCAACGCTGACTTTGACTGCGTTGGTTATAGCGGGCTGTATAAGTTGTTCCATAAGTTGGGGATGAATCCAGTCATCGCTATCTAAAAAGAAGATGTAACCGCTTTCGCCTTTTTCATAAAACCATTGGAGACCTGCATTTCGTGCATCGGATAAACCGCCGTTTTCTTTATGTATAACAACAATTCTGTTGTCTTTTTCTGCATATTCATCGCAGATTTTACCACAGTTGTCGGGTGAGCCGTCATCAACAAGGATAATACGGAAATCGGTATAAGTCTGGTTTAGTATGCTGTCCACACATCTGTTCAGATATTTTTCAACCTTGTAAACGGGAACTATAACGGTAATCATTTTAACAATCCTAACTTGTTTTTAAGCCTTGTTATATAGAACATAGGCTTGCTTGTTCTTTCGTAATAATATAACTTCTGTTTCACGTTGAGCTTAATATAAGGGGCATAAAGACTTTTTATCTCTTTTTCTTTACTTTTTATAAATGGTATAAGCTCTTTACAATTTTCTGTTTTGGCACGGTGGTACATATTAGCAGAGATTTCAAAGTAATATGTTGCAATATGCTCCGTCATTTTTTCGTAACCCAAAGCACTGAAAAACTCAATCTGCTCTTTGAATGCCCATAAAACATCAAGCTGCTTTTTGTTAAAGCCTTTTTTTGTGGTGCCGGAGATGTTTATATAGTAAAAATACAAAGGTGTATCAGTTACAGCAACTTTTTTTGCTTCGTGAAGCCATTTGCAGACAATAGCGTTGTCCTCATAAATTCTGCCTTCTGTAAGGGGATACTTTTCATAAATCGATTTATGAACGAGTTTACCCCACACAACCCAGTAATAATATCTTTCGTTTTTGCAAAGCTTCAAAAAATTATCTTCGGTCATTTGCAGGGTATTAAAATTTATATCTTTATTACGGTAAAAATCATCGGGTATAGTTTCGCCCTGAATTGCAGAGCACATTGCTAATTTCACTTGGTTTTTATTGACTGCATTATAAAGACTCTCAAGCATCTGCGGATGAAGTGAATCATCACAATCAACAAAGTGAAGCCAGTTGCCGCGAGCAAACTTTACACCATTATTGCGTGCTGCTGCCTGACCCTGATTTTCTTGATGAATTACGGTTATTTTATTATATTTTTCGGCTAATTCATCGCATAATTTTCCGCTGTTATCGGGCGAGCCGTCGTCAACAAGTATAATTTCAAAATCAGTAAAGCTCTGATTCAAAATACTGTCAACACAAGTGTTAATACAACTCTCGCATTTATATACGGGGATAATTACACTTATTGTGGGTTCTGAGCTCATTTAAGCATCTCCGTTTTTTATTTGTAAAAATTTTCTTCTAATTCTGGTAATGTATGAGGGATTAAGGCAATCGTCAACTATCTTTGCAAAATCTCCCTTGTTGTAGTTGTTTAAAAAATATTGATAAAAATTGTGTTTTGCAACAGATTTTAAAATGCAGGGGTTATAGGGGAATGCTTGTTCAACATCTGTTTTTACGCACGTTAAATCTTTTTCGGCTTCAGTAAGCAGAGCTGCACCCTTGGCGGTATTGATTAAAACCAAAGATAAGCCTTTATCATCATCTATTGCGGGATTTATTTTATTAATGCCCCAATAGTCGGCAAGTGTGATATCGCTTTTGTGCTTCGTTGATTTGAATTTACAAGAATAGCAACATTCACGCAAATCCATATTTGCTAAAAATGCCTTCATATAAGGGTCATTTCCGAAAGTATTGCTGTAAACATTGCCGTTTTTAAACTCAATGCGTAAAGAAAAATTTTTCCAGCTTAAGGATTTATCCCGGAAATTAACGTCGGTTATGGTTGATTTGTATTGTTTTTCTAAATGCTTTTTGTAATATTCCCACACATCAGGTGATGGTACACCGTGGCAGACAAAGTCTATAGTTATTAAATTGTCATAAGGCTTTTTCAAGTGCGCCAATAAGCCTTCAACCTGACAGGGCGTGCCGGTAAAAAGCACGGTCTTGCCGTGTTGAAGATTGTTTTTAACGTAAACAAAGGAATTGTTCAGATTACTTTGTACATATTTTGAACGGCGCAATAAATCCAATTTATCAACACTTGAAATACCAATGTGATTTACAACAAAGCTTTCATCAAAGGCGGCGCCGTAAACAATGCCGTCATTTTCAATAACTTTTTTGGCAATTACCGAGAAGATACCGCCTGATGAACTTCGTTTTCTTGTGTTTTCGTCAGTTGTTTTTGCGGCGTAGGAGATAATTTGTGCTGTATCGCTTTCCTTTTCCTTATTTAAAACCGGACAGATTTTTTCACACAAGCCGCAATTAATACACAAATCATTATTTTTTTGAGAGTATAAAAATCCGTGTTTATCTGTAACCATAGCAATGCAGTTTTTTGGACATATATGAAAACATGCACTACAACCTGTACATTCCTTTGTGGGTAACATCGGAAAACTCTCCTTTTTCTTATAATTTTTTCAAGGCATTTATACCATTGTTTATACGGTTTTTGTATTCGGGCAAAATGGCTGACAGGTGTTCTTTTATATTACTTTCGTTTTTCTGAAGCCATTTGAAATTATCCGTAAGCTCGATATCCTTTTGTATTTCCTGTGCCGGTAAAACGTAGTTTTCCCAAGTGCCGAAAAGGTCTTTTGCGATACCGCGTGCTTTAACGGAGTAGCCTACAACAAGAGTGGGCACATTACTTGAATAAGCTGCAATTGTTGAGTGGGTACGAGCACCTATGAAAAATCTGCATTTTGCTATATAGCCCTTTAATTCTTCGCAGGGGCAGTCGTCAATCAAAAATACACGATTTGTATTTTTGTACTTTTCATAAAAATAATTGAGAATTTTTCTGTCATCAACAGCTTCCCATACAACGTGCGGAACAAGTGCTATGCACATATCGGTATTATTGAGTATGTATTCAATAAGCTTTTCATAGTTTTGGCGTACGATGCCTGTGCCGTTCTCACAATCTTCAATTAAAGGACTTGCATTTATACCAACAACGTCGGTTTTGACTTGTTCGGGAAAAGCAACTTCCTTTTGGGGCAGTAAAAACGCGGAATCGCAGACTAAAACCGTGTTTGGATTAACTTTTTTTAAGGCCTCGTAAGATGTAGTTTCTCTTGCGGTAATAAGGTCAAATTTCTTTATGTCCTGAGCGATATCAGGATTTTCTAAAAGTTCAGGCTCAATAGAGCAACCCCAGTAAACGGTTTTTAAGCCACCGTATTTGTACATATTATGAGCCTTGAATAAAGGCATAAAACTGCCGTAGCAGTAAGTGTCACCGCCTATTGAAAGGGCAATGTCGCCTTTTTTAACAAAATCTGCAACCTTGCTTTCGTAAAATTCAATGGGCGTGTAGTTGTGTTTTATTTTTAAGCTGTAATATGCTTTGAAAAATGCGGGTTTTGTACGGTTCAGGGGTCTTTTCTCTGTTTTATCAAGCACCGTACAAATATCGGAAAGGCCGTATTTTCGGTCTTCTTCGGGTCTTGTTGACATAAGCACAGCGTTTTGCTTATCGACATTTAAAATGGTACAAGTGGAACGCACAAGGGCTTCGCAACCGTGGTTACCGCTACCGTCGTGTGCATATAAAACATAGGTTTTTCGGGACATTTTATTCACCTGAAATTCTTAAATCTGTAATTTCGGGAAGCTTAACGCTACCCCACCATTTTTGTTCCCATTCCATATTTTCATTGAAGCCGGGTTTTGTCTCCACTTCAAAGGTGACCGCCTTTTCAACATGATCGTAAAACTGCCAACCGCCATAAGGGTTAACACCATAAAGAACAGGAGTGAGACAGTATCTTCCGGGAACTAATTGTGTAACATCGGCCTCAAGGGGTATTGTAATCTTTTCTCCTGCTTTACAAGAGAAAAGATTGGGGGCGAGAAGAACTGAAATTGAAGATCCGTCAACTGCAGAAAGTCGGGAACGATAACCGATATTTGTTAAATCTTCCGTAGCTTCAATATCGATTGAAAATCTTAATTTATCACCGACTTTTATTTTCCATATATCAGAATCAAGGACTTTGATGCTTTTTAATTTTACACCGTCAACAAGGCTTGCCTGAGTTCGTTTAAACGATGCTAAATCAACACAAGGCGGTGTTTCGACACCCTGACCCATATATACCTCTATAGCATCTTCTACATTTCCGTCAAAAATAACTTTACCTTTGCTTAAGACTATACACCTGTCGCAAAGTTGGCGTATGGTATTCATATTATGGCTTACGTAAAGAACTGTTCTGCCGTCAATTTTGGCAGCATCGCGCATTTTATCAAGACATTTTTTCTGGAATGCCATATCACCCACGGCAAGAACCTCGTCCATAATCATAATCTCGGAGTCGAGATGAGCAGCAACGGAGAAGGCAAGTTTAACATACATACCGCTGGAATATCGCTTGACCGGTGTATCGATGAACTTTTCCATTTCTGCAAATTCTACGATCCTGTCAAATTTCTTGTCGATTTCAGCCTTTGTCATACCGAGAATTGCGCCGTTCATATAAACGTTTTCGCGACCTGTAAGCTCGGGATGGAAGCCTGTACCCACTTCAAGCATAGACGCAATTCTTCCGTCGTAAGAGATTTTACCTGCTGTAGGGGCAGTGACACGGCAAAGGAGCTTCAACAGAGTTGATTTACCTGCGCCGTTATGGCCTATAATGCCCAGAGCTTCTCCTTTTTTTACTTCAAAGGAAATTCCGTCGAGCGCCATAAATCTGTCGCCTTTGGAAAGGCCTGAAGTATCACCTATTTTGCTGTTGGGATCTTCCTTGTTACGGATTTTCGCCCACAACGACTGTAAATCACCCTTAAGTGTACCGCCGCCTATAGCGCCGAGACGATATTCTTTTTGTATGTTTTCAATTTTTATTGCTTGGTTACTCATAAATTTACCTCTTATCAGACTGTATCCATAAAGGTTTTTTCAACTTTGCTGAATAATATAATACCTATAAATAATATAACAAGTGTTATTGCCCAGCTTATGCCGTAGAAAATCCACTCCGGTTCGCCTAAACCTAAATATGCATAACGGAAAAGGTTTACGATAGGTGTGAGCGGGTTTAGCATAATGAGTGTATGATATTTTCCACCCGGGGCAAATACAGTCATACTGCCCATATCATAGGCAATGGGGGATGCATACATCCAAAGCTGTGTACCGAAGCCTACAAGCATTGCAAGGTCGCGGTATTTTGTGGTCAATGCGGAGATAATAATACCGCATCCGAGACTCAATAAAGCTAACTGTAAAATAATGAGCGGCGTCATCAATATGTAGAGATTGGGTTCACAACCCTGATCGGTTACTACATAGAAAATCAGGAAGCCAATCATAAATACAAATTGTATTGCAAGGGAAATGAGATTTGAAAGTACCGTGGAAACAGGCATTACCAGTCGCGGAAAATAAACCTTACCCAATGTATTGCGGTTGGCGACAAAGGTATTTGCCGTTTGTGTAAGACACTGATTGAAATAAGTCCACAGTATTGTACCGGAAAGATAGAAAATAAATGACGGAACACCATCTGCCGCAAGCCCCGCAATATTACCGAACACAAGGGTGAATACGACAGTTGTAAGAAGTGGCTGTATAACAGCCCATAGCGGACCTAAAACTGTCTGTTTATACATAGAAACAAAGTTTCTTTTTACAAACAGGAACACAAGGTCACGGTATTGTAACATTTCCTTAAGATGTAGGTCAAACCAACCGTTTTTAGGTTCAATGACCGTTTGAAATTTTTGTTCTTTGTTGTTCTGAATATCCATAGAATTCTCCGATTAGAAATTTTTATAAAGTTCGTTTAAATTTTCTGCGTTTTTCGTATTAAAATTTTCTGCCTTTGAGGCTTCGGCAAATTTATTTAAAAGCTCCTTATCCATTGCCACTCTTAAAATGGCTTCTGCTAAAGCGTTCGGGTCAGTGTCACAAAGAGCCCCGTTAACCCCGTCGGTTATCTGTTCCTTTGCAGCTGCTTTTGTAGCAACAATGGGAAGTCCCAGAATTTTAGATTCCATAATAGCTACGCTATGTCCTTCAAATCTGCTGGGTTGAACAGATAAGTGAGCATTTGCGATGTATGGATAAGGATTGGATTGCATACCCAAAAGGTGAACGTGCTGCGAAAGACCGAGCGCTTCGATCTGTTCTTTCAGATTCTTTTCTTCGGGACCGCCGCCTACGAAATACCAATTAAAATCGGTAAAACCTTTTTCAATAAGCACTTTAGCAGATTCGACTGCGATGTCCATACCTTTCGCAGGAGAAAGCCTGCCGCAGGAAACCATATTAAAAGTATTTTCAGGGAATTTGACAGATATTGGCTCGGCGCTTCGTTCTAATATACTTTCAACATCTATGATGTTGTTTATTGCGATTATTTTATTTTTATATTCAGGAATAAAGTCTTTAAGAAGATTGGCCTGTGAAGGTGAAACGGTAATGATTTTTTCACTTTTTTTATAACCGTATTTGTCGTGATACACCCGTCTCATAGAACCGTGATGGTAAAACATAAGAAATTTATCTGCGGAAATGGCACGGACTGCCGTTTCCGCAACCACATCGCTGTAAATTGCCGCAGTATCAAAATGCTCGTTTTTCATTTGCTTTTTAATATATGCGGCGTAAAGCTTTGCTTCAGGGGCTTTTAACAAAAAGCAAAGTATCTTCCATATGAGAAGACGGAATTCTGAAGCATTCTGGGGCTTTTCAAGAAGATGGAAAAGCCGGGAGTATTTATACGGCTCTTTGAACGAAACGGTTTTATCCCGATCAGCAACTATCAATTTACATTCTTCAGGGATACGGTGTGCCATATCGGTGTAATTATAAAGAATCAGACAGGTGACGTTATACTTATTATAATCTATGTGATTTAAAAGATTTACCAATGCTGATTCAATACCGCCAATCCAAAGGGCGGTTGAAACAAAAATAATATTCTTTTTCATTGTTATTTTTCAAAGCTGCTTTTTTCAGGCAGTATTTTTTGGAATGCATTGCGGATTGTCTGAGAAATTGTATCAAAGTCCACGTCTCCTTCAGGGTCGTTGATACATAACATATCATGCTGTTGATTTTCTATAATGTCACAGAGAAGACCCACAGTGTGCTCATCTGCGCAGGAAACGAAATTATCGGTACAATAGGGTTCAAAATTACCGCTTGCAACCTGCCACCAGAGCATAATCCATTGGTTGAGATCGGAGGCTGTGCGGAATTTGTTTAAAGTTGTTGTTTTTAAAATGTCCGGCTCTTTTTCCCAGACCTCTTCAAAGGTTTTTTTGCAATATGCACCGGGAGCGTGAAGATTCTCAAACCCGTAAAAGAAATTGGGGAACAATTTCCACAACATCAAAGAGCGGATGTTGTCCTGCCAACGGTAGGCTTTATTTATGTATTTGTTTTTATAAAGAGAGAATTGAGTACGTTTGTCAAAATTTTTATTTATAACGCCCATATTGTTTGCGACTGCGTGTTGCCAGATACCCACTTGGCCTATAAATGAAACGGGAACTTCACCACCATAAGTGCAGGGCACACCGTTACGGAAAAAAGCTGTTTCGGGCATGGGACGCAATATAAACATATCGTCGTTAAAGTAAACAAAGTTTTCTGCAAGATGGGGGATACGGTGAAGGTTGACTTCCAAGGCGTGAGAGCTAAAAGTAGGGAGACTTCCTTCGGGCATAAAATCCCGGTGACGGACTATGTTAAGCTTTGGATTATCGGTATCAAGAAACTCCGGAAGGTGTCCCCATGTTACGAAGTGAATTTTGCGGACCCAGGGAGTGAACTTTTCTATTGCTCTGAACCAATAGGGCATAAGTCCCCAGTCACGGAACCTGTTGGCAGAGTTACTGTCATCGGTCTTTTGCGGAGAGTATTTTGCTTTTTCACTTTGCCAGGCAGGGTCGTTGCCGTCTACCCAGAGAACAACAAAATCAATCATTTTAAATAGTCCTTCTTTATCAGTTGCCGCGAAGCTTTCTGTAAAGAAAAGTTTTCTTTACCTTTAGTGCGATTTTGTGGCGAAACTGTATTTTTTTGTGTCTTTTTATGATGCTTTTATAGTTTTCATTAACTAAATCCGAAATGAGAATATCGTCGGTTTTGTAATCAACCCAACGACTCTTTTTATGGGTTTCACATAAGGCTTTTAATGCTTCAATATCCGCATAATAGCCCTTTTGGTTGAGAAACATTTTGTAGAGTCTGAATAAAACGTCTTCACCCTGTGGGAAGGACAGATTAAATCTGTTCTTGAGTGAAAGAGTTAATTTATCCATACTCTCACAGAACGGCTCGAGATAAGCATTTATATCATTAACCCTGTTTATACGGGTATATACACGCATTTCATCTTCCGGTTGATGGTAGTGATATATGGCTTCGGGATAAAGATAAATTTTATCAGTTTTTTCCAGACAATCAAGAACAAACAGAAAATCCTCCATAAGAAATACATCTTTTTTAAAGAAAATGCCGTTGTCTTTTACAATCTGCTTTTTGAACATTTTATTACAAGCGGAAGAAAGTGAGTTGTTTTCAAATAATTCGGGAAAATTTTCTGCCCATTGCGTCGGCGTGAAGAGACCTTCACCCGGATACATAAGCTCATCTCTTCTGTAAACGGAACCGTCTTTGTAATAATCAAAACTCAGGCCAAAAATAATCATATCGGGTGTGTGTTGTTCACAAAGCTCACACACTTTTTTGAGTGCGTTTTCTTTATATGAGTCATCGGAATCCATAAAAAGAAGATAATTTCCTTTTGCGGCTTCTATACCCAGATTACGTGCGGAAGAAACACCGCCGTTTTCTTTACGGATGTAATTGATTTCACTATGCTTTTCTGACAGTGCTTCACATATTTTCGGTGTAGGGTCCGTTGAACCGTCATCAATAATTATGATTTCAAAACAATCCAGACCGGAATTAAGAACGCTTTTGACAGTTTCTTCAATTGTGTCTGCACAGTTGTATGCAGGAATAATCACGCTGTATTTCATTGAACTGCAGGAACCTCCCAGAAGAAACGGTAGTTAGTATAGTCATCAACGGCAACATAAATGGGGCCCATTGCGCTTGTACTGTAGAACCATATTCCGAATGCCACAAGGAACGCGATAATCATTTTTTTCATTGACGCGTCAAAGATGATTTTCGGTCCCATTCGTAATGGGTAAGCCGGTTCTTCAAAATCTTCAAAGAGCATGGGGATATAAAGAATAACAAATTGGAAATAGTAGTCGGCAAGACGAGTGAAAACGTTATCGTAACCGCAGAACATCTGTAAAATAGTAGCAACGCCGATTAACATAAAAAGTGACGAGAAATGCTTTCCTTGGAAACCTTTCATTAACACGCCTACAACAAGTATAAGGCACATCATCATAAATCGTGTACCGAGAAAAGTATCAGCAGCAAAGTCCTTGTCGGTGTAATATGCATCTTGCAGAGTGGTTACTATGGGGTTACGGAAAATAAATATAAGTGTGGCTGATGCAATGTATCCTATAAGTGTTTTGAAGTTTAATCTCAATTTTGAAATAGGGTATGCCGGAAGGAACGCGATAGCCGGCAAGTGGATAGTTGTAGCGAGAAGTGTCCATAATATGAAGCTTTTCGGTTTTTTTTCGATGATACTGATGTAAGACAGCATCAATATCGCCATAGCAAGTGATTGTTTAACGGCACTGAAACCGAAAACATAGAAACCGAGACAGTTCCACATAAAAAAACTGAGCCACGGTATCGGAGAATATTTGTAAATGAGTATGGCAACGATGATTTCTATTATGATTGCTATTATCAGCAGAAATATCTGAAAATCACCGCCGGTCAGGTGGCACACGGCTTTCATTAACCACTGAAAGCCGAAATTTCTGCCTTCCTGAAAAACCTCTTCACTGAACCAGTTGTAAAATTGGTAGTCGTGAAAAAGATTATTATATTTCATTAAGTCTCCGGTAAGAAACTTATATCGGCAACCGCTGACAAAAGCGTGTAACACCGCCATAACTATGATGTACGGTTTTTTAGTTTTATCCTTCTGTGACATTATCATACCGAGAAGTATTACCGCCGCCACAAGAATGTAATAAATTGATTTTCCCATAATACTCCTTATTTGTTGAGCATTTCTAAAAATAGCTTTTCGGTTTTTTGTGTCAAAAATTCTTTTGAAAACTCTTGACCGCGTATTGCTGACTTTTCAGCATAATTGTTTATTAAATCGGGATTTTTCAGCATTTTACGTAATCCGTCGGTGAAAGCATCGTCATGGTTTTCGGTTATAATTCCGTATTCATTTTCACCCAACAACTCATCCATACCGCTACAATCTGTAGTAACAATAGGTTTGCCTAAAATAAGGCTTTCGGTAATGAAGGTGCTGAATCCTTCGTAGTCTGAAGAACATACAGCTATATCTGCGTTGCGTATAAATGGATAAGGGTTATCCACAAAACCAAACAACCTGATATTTTGAGAAATATTGTGTTTTTTTATGTATTCTTCTATATCGGGGAGCAGGGCACCGTCACCCAATACCCATAAATCAAAATCAAAACCTTCATTAAGAAGTGTTTTAACCGTCTTTAAAAGGCGGGGATAGTTCTTCTGCGGCAAAAATCTTCCCACGGTAATGAGAGTAAGTTTGCGCTTGCGTATATCAACGGATAAAGCAGATTGTGATTTTGTTTTTATTTCGCTGTCGTCAATGGTGTTATATACAACAACTGTTTCGGGCTCATCGCCGTAAATTTCTTTGAAGCTTTTCTCAACGTTTTTTGAAACGCAAACAATCCGGTCATATTTGTTGTACCAATCACGGGTTTTGTTTTTGTACGCTTCTACATCGTCGGTATTCTTTTGCAAATCACAATGCACCCAGGCCAGTTTCTTTGCTTTTTTATTGGTTGAACCCGCTATTATTTTAGTCGGTGCCGCTTCAAGATAAGCAACTTCAATGTCATAATCGGACTTGATATGCAGGGGATAAATTAAGCCTGCCTGTGTTTCAAGTCTGAAAATAATATCTGTAATTTTGTTGCGTGCTTTATAGCAGTATTTGTAATTTATACCGTTGTTCAGATATTTTTTATGATTTTCTTTAAAGGTAGTCTGAACGGTAATATCAAATTTCTCTGTGTCCATTGAATTAACAAGGTTTCTGAGAACCTTTTCTGCGCCGCCGCCGCTCAATGTATCAATATAAAAGAGAACTTTAATTTTCATAGATACGGTACACCTTTTCCATTGCGGTATTTAAGTCAAAACCTGAATTTTTGAGTTCTTGTGAGTAATCTTTTCCGTTTACCCTTTGTACACATAAAATTTCATCAATCCATTTTTCTTTTTTGTCATTGAGAGAAACGGGATGAATCAAATCGGTTAAAAATACATCGGGGGGAACAGTATCGGATATAACGCAGGGCAGCCCGTTTGCCTGAACTTCCAGAATGGATAACGGTAATCCCTCGTAGAGAGAAGGAAACACAAAAACATCCATAGCACTGAGATAATCCTGAACGTTTGTAGTATTGCCTGTGAAAATAACTTTGTCACTTATTTTAAGCTCCCGTGCCTTTTCGGAAAGCTTTGTGCGGTCGTCACCGTCACCCACAAGCATTAATACCGCATTGCTGCGTTTTTTTAGTATGGATGGCATAAGCTCCAGAATGAATGCCTGATTTTTAACTTCTGCCAGTCGTCCCGTATGACCTAAAACGAATTTGTCGGTTAAATCATATTGTGAACGTATTTCATTTCTCTTTGCTTCAGAGAAAGCAAATGCCTTGGTGTCAATACCGTTGAGAATGAGATTGCCGCGTTTTTTGTAGGCTTTTTCGCCATAAAGTCTTATGCCTGCTTTTTCGCCGCAGGCGACAAGGTCCGTGGAGCAGGACAGAATGAGTCTTCGCATAACTCTTTCGTAAAAGGATTTAATAAGTCCGTTTCCGTCAATAAGGGCAGAGTGGGCGTGTGAAACACGTACGGGTATTTTCATTTGTTTAGCGGCAAGCATAACCCAGCCGATACTGAACATGGTGTGTGCGTGAACTGCCGTGTAGGGATATTTTGCCATAATGGCTTTAAGTTCCCTGAAATATTCGCCGTAATTTTCGGACGGTTCACGGAGCTTGAAAATTTTGCACCCCTTTTCGGTAACCTCTCTGCCGAAATCGCCTATGTCTTCATCGAATATTATATAATGGGTTTCGTATTCCGCAGGATTGGCGTATAAACCAATGTCGCGACAAACCTTTTCGGCACCGCCTATGGTCAGGTGGGCTGCTATCTGAAGAATGTATTTCATAAAAATCCTATCTTGTCAGTACCCACGCCATAGCGTCAAGTACGGGCGTTAATCTGAATTTTACAGGCAAACTTATTAGTGTACAGAATTTGCCGGGCGGATAAGTGAACTTATTTTTATTTACTTGCTTGCAATAATCGTTCAGTTCCTTTAATCTTTTAAAATAACCTGTGCCGTTGCGGTGCAGGTATTTTGCTTTTGTGTAAACTGCACGCATATTATCAAACTGAATAGCCTGAACAAGTAAAGCTTTTTCTGCTTGTGTCAGTTCTGAGTTTTCAATTATTTCAAAAAGATATTCTTCCGCAATGCGAATCTGGTCGTCAAGGTCGTTGCGTTTCTGACGTGAAAGGGATTCGCCGTTTTCTAAACTCACGTAGTAAATCAAATCGCTGACTATGCACCATTTTTTGATATCAAGTGCAAAAACTATGTTGAATGTACGATCTTCGCCCACGTTCAGTTCGGGATGAAATCTGAGATGGTTTTTCTCGATAAGACTGCGTTTGTAAACCTTATCTATGGGTTTATTTATGTGTTTTCTGCACATATGCTCTATTATGTGTTCGAAAATCACATTGTGTTCGCAGGATTCAAAATCGGGAAGAATTCTCGGTTTTGCTTCTTTTCCGTCAGTGTAGTTCTGGGAGAACTGTAATAAATCCCAATCGTTTTTTTCAAGAGCTTTTTCAATAACCGAAAAGAAGTTGTCATAGACCCAATCGTCGCTGTCAACAAAAACAACGTATTCACCGCGGGCAATATCAAGCCCTGCGTTTCTTGCTGTTGAAACGCCGCCGTTTTCTTTTTCGATGTATCTGATTTCATCATATTTTTCGGCGTACTCCTTGCAAATTTCACCCGAAGAATCGGGAGAGCCGTCATTTATAACGATGATTTCAGTATCGTTGTGTGGTTGATTCAATAAACTGTCAAGGCAGCGGCGCAAGGTGATTTCTGCCTTATATACAGGGATAATTACCGAAAGCTTCATATTTTTACTTATACCTTTACAGTTTCTTTTTCGGGAGTATAACACTCGTTAAGAATTTCTTTTATAACGGGCTCAATTACTTCAACTCTGTATTTTTGAACGTAAGTAACATTTGTTTTGCCTATGTTTTTGCGCAATGATTTATCTGACGTCAGCTTATGTAGGTTTTCAGCGTAACCGTCGACATCCATAGGAGCACACATATATCCTGTAACACCGTTTTCTACATAGTCAGGAACACCTTGCACGTTTGAAGTAATAAGCGGTAGACCCGATGCCATAGCTTCAAGGGATGCAAGTCCCAATCCTTCACGGATGGACGGATGAGCGTATATGTCACAGGCAGACATAATTTCAGGGATATCTGCCCTGTAGCCCAAGAAGGAAACCTGTTTGTCAACATTCAAAGAAGTTGCCAATTTGAGCAAGTGGTTTTCGAGAACCCCTTGACCGCAGATGATGTACTTGATACGTGGGTCATCTAATTTTGCAATTGCTTTTATAATAGCCTGATGATTCTTTCTCTTTTGAAGCTCACCAACAGATAAAATAAGAATATCATTTTCCGTAATGCCTAACTGAGCACGTTTTTCATCACGTGAAACAACACTTTCGCGGTTTGAAAAATCAACACCGATACCGTCGATGTGCTTGATGACAGGCGTGTGAGTGTGTTTTTTAGCCCAATTGTAATCTTCCCAGTTTATAGTAACAAGAATGTCATTGAATCGGGACATAAAAATTTCTGTCGGTGCCCACATAAGCCAGTTGAGTAAGGGTGCGCCCTTAAAAAAGTGGAATCCGTGAGCCATATAAAGGACTTTTGTGCCTTTTTTACGCGCTTTTCGGGCGGCAAAACGTGTCATAACGCCCATAACGGGTTCATTAGTCCAGATTATATCGTATTCATTTTCTGATAAAAGCTTTTTCAGATCGCCGTATCCTTTGAGATTTACGGGCGAAAAGGGACTGCGCATAAGTCGCAACGTATGTATATTAGCTACATCGCCGACGGCATTTTTTACATCTTCCAATCTGTCACCTACAACGGAACAGGCAAGGTCAACTTTAAAACCATTTTCAGCAAGATAGCGGATGTGGGGTACCATAAACTGAATTGTCATCAGATCGGTACAGGTAAGAAGAAGTCGCGTCATCACTTCACCTCTAACAAAATTCTTTGAGCAATTTTTTCACCGCTCATACCGTATTGGTCGCGTAAATATTTCTGGTCACCCACAAGGGTGCTGTATTCGTCATTCATACCGATTCGCAGGAGTCTTGCGTGAGAAGGAAGCTCTGCAAGAACTTCTGCAACCGCACTGCCGAAACCGCCTGAAAGATTATGCTCTTCACAAGTGACAATAAGCTCATGGGTTGCGGCAATTTTTGTTATAACCTCTTTATCGATGGGTTTGACTGTCGGAAAAGTGTAAACGGTAGGTGTAATTCCGTTTTCTTTGAGTGTTTCCTGAGCAATTTCAACCTCTTCAAAAATCGCACCTGTTGAAAAGATTGCAACCTTTTCGCCTTCGGAAACGGGAATGGCTTTGCCTATACGGAAGTCAGGCAAAGACTCGTGGATTCTCTTTTCACCGCCTCTGCCAAGGCGTACGTAGCAGGTGCCCGGATATTTTGCAATAGCACGCGTTACTGCTTCGGCTTCGACCAGGTCACCGGGGCAAAGCACGGTAACATTGGGCAGTGAGCGCATAACTGCGATGTCTTCGGTGGCGTGGTGGCTCATACCAAGGGAGCCGTAAACAAAGCCGCCGCCTACGCAGATAACTTTGACATTTGCGTTGTGGTAAGCGCAGTCGTTTCGGATTTGTTCAAGACATCTCAATGTGGGGAAATTGCCTATTGAGTAGGTGAAAACCGTTTTGCCTTCCAGAGCCATACCTGCGGCAACTGAAGTAAGGTTTTGTTCTGCAATGCCCGCATTTATCATCTGATCGGGATGTGCTTCCCAGAAAGGTTTTAGCACGCCGAAACCTAAATCGCCCGTAACAACTTCGATGTTTTTGTTTTCATCCGCAAGTTCTGTGAGGGTTTTAAAAAAAGTATCTCTCATTGCTGCTGTTCCTTTCTGAACCAAGTGGGTTTATATGTAGCTGACATAGTGTTGTCTAAATGAATCTCTTTTTCATCAGGCATTTCAGGATTTTGGATTCCGTCGGGAGTGTAGGGGTCTGTGACACCTTCGGGCTTTGTTTTATGAAGCTCCGAGACCGCCTGATCGTATTCCCAACCATCGTGCGGGAATCTGTAATGCCAGAGAATGTCATTCTCCATATATGGGATGCCCTTGCCTTTTACGGTGTTGGCAATAATAACAGTAGGCTTATTGTTTGCTTTTATGCCTGAAAGAGCATTGCGAAGCTGTTCGTGGTCATTGCCGTTTATATCAACAACATTCCAGCCGAAGCTTTCCCAGATGCCTTTAAGGGGAGTGGTGGATAAAGTTTTGTCGCAGAAGTCAAGGCTCTGCATTTTGTTGTGGTCAACTATGCAAACAAGGTTGTCCAGACCAAAATGAACAGCGAATAAAGCCGCTTCCCATACGGAGCCTTCGTTACACTCGCCGTCACCCAGAACCACATAACTTTTGTGGCTTTTTCCGTCTTGCTTTGCCGCCAGAGCCATGCCTGCGGCGGCGGATAAACCGTGTCCTAAAGAACCCGTAGAAAAGTCTACGCCCGGCACATGGTGTGAAACATGCCCGGACAGACGGCTACCGTTACGGTAGTGAGTTTTAAGTTCTTCTGTGTCAAAAAAACCACATTCCGCAAGGGCTGCATAAATAGCAGCACCCGCGTGACCTTTTGATAAAATAAATCGGTCGCGGTTGTCGGATTTAGGGTTGTTAACATCAAATTTAAGAATATCGGCATACAAAACACCAATTATGTCAGCGACTGACATAACTGCACCAATATGACTTCCACCTGAAAGGTGAGTCATTTCTACACCGTGTCGTCTGATTTTCCAGGCTAATTGCTCACTTGTCATTTTCTTTCCACTCCAAACAAATTCCATTTGAGTTTATATTTTTGAGATTTCATCAAGAGCCTTGAATTCTTCCGGGGTAAAGGACCAACCCATAGCATCAAGATTTGATATCAATTGGTCAGCTCTTTTTATTCCTGCCAAAGCTACGCTCTCGGGTAAACAGTCAAGGATAAAACGGATAGCACATGCGGAAAGTGTTTTGCCGCGGTTTACTGCAATCTCTCTGAGAACATCGACTATTTCCATATTCTTCTTAAGCTTTTCGCCGTGAAAATTCACGTAGATATCAAGGCGTCTGCGGTCATCAAAACCGAATTTTGAATTGATATCATATTTACCGGTTAAGATACCTTGTCCGAGACTGCCCCAGGTCATAGGCGTGAGATTTAATTCTGATTGCAGCTTTCTTAAATCCTCTTCATTTTTACGGCATGCCAAAGAAAATTCGTTTTGACAGTTAACGAACAGTCCTTTGTAGGGAAGAAGTTCTTCAATGTCATTGGAATTGATGTTTGATAAACCGAAGTAGCGTATCTTACCTTTATCGCGAAGCATTATGAGTTTATTGACAACCTCTTCTATCGGTGTTGCACCGTCGCGGTAATGAATAAGATAGATATCGATATAGTCGGTATTAAGACGTCGCAGGCTGTTATCAAGAGCAGCTTCTATATAAGCGGGGGAATTGTCGTAGAAGGTTCTGCCGCCTTCCACGCGTACGCCGAATTTTGTTTCTATGATAACATAGCGACGGTTTCCGCCAAGACCCTTTGCGAGAGTTTTTTCGGACTGACCGAGACCGTAGGTGTCGGCGGTGTCGAAAAAGTTAACGCCTGTGTCGAGAGCCTTGCGTATGGCACCCACAAGCTCGTCCTGTTCTACTCTGCCCCAGTTGTAGCCGCCCATAGGGCAACCGCCCATACAGAAGCGTGAAACTCTGAGATCGGTGTTTTTTAAGGTTATGTACTCCATCTGATACTCCTATTTTCGTGTGATAACACGGATTGCTTTTTTTACTACCTGCAAACAAGTTTTTACAAAAAGTGAAGCATCGGTTTTCAGTGACACTTCTTTGGCGTATTTTACGCGTAACTCGTTTTTCTTTTTAAGAACATATTTTTCATACATTTCATCAGGATTTTCTTCGCCAACGATTTCGTCAAGATTTATGAACTCAATGGAACTGAAATCAGTTATACCCGGACGAACCTGAAGGATGAGTTTTTCGTCACCTTCGTAGCGCTCTGTGTACTTCAGGAGCTCGGGTCTGGGACCTATGAAGCTCATGGTCGAGTTAAGTACGTTGAAGAGCTGCGGGATTTCGTCAAGCTTGAGCTTTCGCAAATATTTGCCTGCACGTGTTATGCGCGGGTCATTAAGAGCGGTGGTGCCGTCACCCTTGTCCGCATCCTTGACCATTGTTCTGAATTTGTAAATGTGAAAGGGCTTGTTTTTGTATCCGTCGCGTAAGGGCTTATAAAAAACAGGGAAACCCGAATCAATGGCAATAATGAGAGATATTATGGCGAGCAACGGTAAAGCTGCAATTAATATAACAAGCGCAATTATAAAATCAAAAACTCGCTTGAAAAAGCGGTTGTAGATGCGTTGGTAACCGAATTTTTTCATATTTCCTCCTATGTGAAAAGGGTTTCTGAGCCCTGTTTTAAGCCGCACTAACCAATTTAAGTCTACATAATATGACTATAATATCATTATTACAATATAATGTCAATAAAACCGACAATAAAAAAACAAAAAATCAAGTCTTGTTTTCAGTATGTAAATTGTGGTAAAATTTCACGTGAGAAAAACAGGGGTGGTGAAATGGTGAAAGAAACGCTGAAACGTATGCAAAATACACCTTTTTTGAAGCTGCCTTTTGGCGGAATAAATGCGGATTTTCTGCGTTTTACGGCGGTTATTTTTATGCTTCTTGACCATAGCTGGACAGCTTTTATACCAGGCAACAACTGGTTGAATTATCTCGGCAGAATGGCTTTTCCGATTTTCGCTTTTCAGATATCCGAAGGGTTTATACACACGTCGGATATAAAGAAATATTTTCTGCGACTTCTGGTATTTGCACTGGTCTCGGAAATACCTTTCAACGTATTTTGTGCATCAGAAATATTTTTTCCGCATTATCAGAACATTCTGTTCACTTTTTTGCTCAGTATAGTCGCACTGGAAATTGTTAAAACGGTAAAAAAAGATCCCACCGTTTTAAAAGTAACGATGGGTTTTATCGGTGTTGCAATTGTAGTGATTTCGGCTGAAATTTTAAAGGTGGATTACGGTGCTGCCGGAGTTGTTACGGTGCTGGCTTTTTACTTGTTCAGAGACTTTCCCTGCGCATTTCTGGCACAGTTCGCAACATTGTTTTTTGTGTTCGTTTTCCTGTATCCGGGACGCCCCGTTTTATTCGGTTTCCGCGGTGAAATTTACAGCTTTCCCGTCCAGATTTTTTCGCTGTTTTCTTTAATTTTTATATGGCTTTATAACGGTAAAAAAGGTAAGAAAAATAAGGCTTTACAGTATGGTTTTTATGCTTTTTATCCCCTTCATATTGCCTTGCTGTGTGTCGTGAGATTTGTCTTAAATAATGTCTGAGACAGATGTTATTTCTATCCCCGTGTAATAGTGGCAGAGAATCTCTTTGTAGGTCATTCCCTGCTTTGCAAAACAGTCGGCTCCGTACTGACTCATACCTACTCCGTGACCGTAACCGCAGACATTGAAGGTAACTGTGTCTGCGGTTGTTTTTATGGTGAAAACGGGGCTCCTTAAAGAGTAAATTTTCCTTATTTCTTCACCGGTGAATTTTTCTCCGTTTACAGTCACTGAAAGCACAGTTCCCGTTGCGGATTTTTCTTCGATTTTTATAATATTTTCAAGGGTTGACGGCGTTTTTTTCAGCAAATCGTTTTCTTTTGAAATTTTAATGAACTCGTTCTTTTCGAATGCTACGGCTGAGGCATAATTCGGCGATAATTTATCCCCCTCGCTGCTGACACTTTTAAGATACGGTACTTCTGTTCCCCACAAGCTTTTTGCATCTTCTGTCATACCGCATGAGATAGCATAAAATGCCGCCACACACAGTTCACCGTCATAATAAATTGCCTGATTTTCAACTGCTTTTACGGCATTCTGAAGTTTGGCTTCGTATTTTTCAAAATCGTCACCCCATTTTTCTTTGCGTTGGGCTTCATCAATATAGCCCTGGTGAACGGCGGTATCGTCTGAAATGTGAGCGGTATTTTTATTTGTGTTCTCTTTTTTTAATCTCAGGGCGTTTGTATAACAGGCTACGGCCTGCGCTTTGATTGCTTCTTCGTGATATGCCAAGGGCATTTCGGCGGCAACGCTTCCGCAGACATATTCAAACATAGAAATGTTCTGAGTAGAGTTTTCCGTTGAACGGAAAACGGCAATGGTCTGCGGACTATCGGTTTGTGAAGATGTGGTTTGTATAACTGAGCTTTCGGTTGTTTCGGACCGCGGAGGTGTATTTTTTATGGCTAAAAGCGGTACGCAAACCATTGAAATTACTGCAAAAAAGGCTATTAAAGAAAATTTTTTCATATGCTTTCACCCATCCGTTATTTTTAATATGAGATTTATTGACAACTGCGACATTATGGTATAAAATAATATGAATTATTGTTTTAAATTATGATTTTATATAAACGGCTAAACAAGGAGATGAAAATATGCCTACATACATTGAGAATGTTACCGCGGACAATTTCACGGAGCTTTGCAGTGAACTTAAAAGCTACAGCTCGGTAGCTCCGGAGTATTTTGACAGATTTGAAGTCAAGAGAGGTTTAAGAAATCGCGACGGCAGTGGCGTTATGGCAGGTCTTACAAAGGTTTGCTCGGTAGAAGGTTACTATATTGATGACGGTGAGCGTAAGCCTGTTGAAGGTCACCTTACATACAGAGGTATCGACATTAACGATCTGGTTGACGGTTGCATCAAGGAAAACCGTTTCGGATATGAAGAGGTTGCCTGGTTGCTTTTATTCGGTCACCTGCCCACAAAGTCACAGCTTGATGATTTCAACAAATTGCTTTCGGATTCAAGAGATCTCCCCGAAGATTTCATAGAAGATATGATTATGAAAGCACCTTCGCCCAATATTATGAATAAACTTGAGCGTTCTGTGCTTTCTCTTTACTCATACGACAGCAACCCCGACGATATTTCCATTGAGAATGTGGTACGTCAGAGTGTTCAGCTCATAGCACAGCTACCCACAATTATGACCTATGCATATCAGGTCAAGAGAAGATATTATCTGAAAAAAAGTATGTATCTTCATCCTGTAAAGCCCGGTCTTTCTACTGCGGAAACTATTCTTTACAACACGCGTTCGAACCGCAAATTTACGGATGAGGAAGCAAAGCTTCTTGACCTTTGCCTTATGATTCACGCGGAGCACGGCGGCGGTAACAACTCGGCTTTTGCTACAAGAGTTCTTACTTCCAGCGGTACCGATACTTATGCGGCAATCTCCGCAGGTATAGGTTCTCTTAAAGGTCCTCGTCACGGCGGTGCAAACCTTAAGGTTGCCGAGATGATGAATTATATGAAGGCGGATGTTAAAGATATTACCGACGAAGGTCAGGTTGCAGACTTCCTTAAAAAGATAATAAACCGTGAGGCAGGCGACAAGAGCGGTCTCGTTTACGGTATGGGTCACGCCGTTTACACACTCAGTGACCCCAGACAGAAAATTCTTAAACGTGAAGCAATAAAACTTGCGGAAGAAAAAGGCTTTGCAGATGAGTTCAAAGCACTTGATCTTATCGAAAAATTAACGCCTGAGATTTTTGCAAGCGAGAAGAATAACAACAAAAAAATCTGTGCTAACGTTGACCTTTATTCAGGTCTTATATATCAGATGTTAGGAATTCCGGAAGATTTATACACACCCCTTTTCGCCATTGCACGAGTAGCAGGCTGGTCTGCTCACCGTATAGAAGAGCTTATATCCGGTAACAGGGTCATCCGTCCGGCTTATAAAAATATGGCGGTGCCCAAAGAATATGCACCTATTGATGAAAGAATTTCTAACTTCAAAAAGTCTTCAGAATACGTACCGCTTGACGAAAGATAATTTACCTACTCCACCCCTTTTGAAAGGATTGTAATTGATGAAAAAAATCAAAGGTTCTTCAGGTGCAGTCAGAATGATACATCTGGTTGTACTCTTTTGTGTAACGTTGGTTGCGGGATTGGGCTTAAGAACATATCAGTTGCTCGATCTGGTCAATCCCGAAAACGGCTTTTATGAAAATCCTAACTTTACCGTGCCGGTTCTTTATGCGGTTCTGGCATTTGGTACGGTTTTGTTTTTGATTTTAAGTTTTGTCAGCAGAAATGTGCCTTCACCCTCATTGCCTGAAGGCAGAAATGTTTTTCTCGGAATAAGCTCTCTTCTTGCGGCGGCAGGTTTTGTGTGGGATATTGCAGTTATTCAACGTGATATTCTCCCTGACAGCGGCATTGCACAGGGTGTTTATGACAACCTGTTGTTGACTTATATAAAAGGCAGTGGCGGAATTTTCCTTATACTTGAGTTGATTTTTGCCGTTTTATCTGCTTTTTATTTCGTTATTTTCGCAGTAAGTCATTTTGAAGGCAAGGCAACGTATAAAAAATTCGGTTTGCTTGCTCTTTCGCCTGCTTGCTGGACAATGTTTGTGCTTATTTCGAAGCTGATGAAAGCGGTAAGCTTCATAACTATGTCGGAACTGCTGTTTGAAATTGCTATGCTTGTGTTTACAATGCTTTTCTTCTTTGTTTTTGCAAGAATAGTTTCAGGTGTTTATACGGTCAACAGTATGTGGGCAACATACGGATGCGGTTTTGCCGCCGCTGTTTTTGCGGCACTCATATCTGTTCCGAGAGCAATAATGCTTGTTGTCGGACTCGAAAACGTTGAAGGCAGCGAATTCAGCTTTACACATCTTTTCATATTCGTTTTCATTACTCTTTATGTCCTTGCAACTCTCGGTGTGGGCTTCAGAAACGGGATGAAAAAAATCCGCTCCGTTTCAAACGTTGTGCTCCCTGATGATGCGGATGTTGTTGTAAAGGGTAGCGACATTGCTGAAATTTCTGTTGTTGAAGAGATTTACGATGACCGCGAAGAAAAAGAGGTTGTTTCAGATAACAAGTTTAAAATTGATACTGATTTTAAAACCGATGATGAAGGAGAAAGCTTCTTCGATAATGCGGAAAAAAGCGATGAAATAACTGTTGAAGAAGTTGAAAACAGTACTGTTGCAGAGGCAGTTGAAGAATATGTTGAAAATATTGAAGAAAAAGCTAGCGAAAGCGGCAATGAAGATAGTGCGCAGAGTGTTTTTGCTTGCGATGTTGAAGAGAATCCGCAGGAAACTGATGAAGAAGCCATTGAAGAAATCGAAGAAGCTTTTGTTGAAACAAACGGAGAAATGCCTTCAGAAGAAAGTAGCGAAGAAGGTAAAGAAATCGTCACGGAAAACACGATAACCGATGATGACGGATTTGAATTGACAGAGATTTTTGCAGAACCGACAGCTGACTCGGTAGGTATTGAAACAACGGAAGATAATATTGATGACGAAGCTTTGATTACGGAAGAATCGGAAGCTGTTGAAACATTTGAAGAAATCCGGGAGACTGACGGAATTGTTGAACCCGTAGAAATCGAAGAAGTTGTCACAATCGAAGAAGTTGAAGAAATCAATGAACCTGAAATAATTGAAGAAAAGGAAGCTTCTTCCGTGTCTTCAGGCGAAGACTTTGTAGAGTTTTCTCAAATGCTTATAGATGATTTTGAAGAAGACGAAGAAATCGTTGAAAAAGTTAAAGATGATAAGGTTGAAGCACCCGAAATTAAAGAACAGCCTGCTGTGCAGGAGATTGAAGTAAAGAAAGAAAAAGCGAAAAAACAAAAAAAGACTTTCGGGAAAAATAAAAAGAAATCATCTGAAGAAGAGCCCTTGAAGATTGTTTCGCTGGCTGAACTCAGAGAGAATAAGGATTCCGAATAAACATTTACGGTGAGGTAAATAATGTTTCTTAACAATATGGCTACAGCCGCTCAACAGGTACTTGTGTTGTATCTTATTGTGGCGGTAGGTTTTGCGGCGGATAAACTGAAGGTTTTTAAACAAACTACCGCAAAGCTGTCAAATGATTTGTTGTTTTATATAATTACGCCCTGCGTTATAGTTCAGTCCTTTATGAATATGGAGTTTGATGTCAGTACGGTAAAGGCGTTGGGTATAGCGTTTTTGTGTATGGCAGGCACTCTCACAATGGGAATACTTATTTCTATTCCGTTTTTCAACAAATCCGGTGACAACAAAGCGATTTTTAAATACGCCGTTAATTACGGTAATATGGGCTATATGGCTCTGCCGTTATGTCAGGCAATGTTGGGTGATGAGGGTGTTTTTTATTGCTCGGCAGGTGTAGTGGCATTCAATATTTTTTCTTTTACTCACGGTATTTGGGTGATGACAAAGAGCAAAGGCAACGCGTCCTTTGACTTTAAAAAATTGTTGTTTAATCCCGGAGTGATATCGGTACTCATTGGTATGCCGCTGTTTATTTTCGACATTAATCTGCCACAGGCTTTTCAGACAGCGGTAGGTCACGTGTCAAATCTTAACACACCCCTTGCAATGCTCTTTTTCGGAACGTATATAGCAAACACGGATTTGAAAAAAATGTTCACTCTCAAGGAGAATTATCTTGTCGCGGTTTTAAAGCTTCTGGTTTTACCCGCAATAATGCTCGGTATTTATAAACTTTTCGGTATTTCGGGAACTTTACTTTCGGCGTGCATAATTTCCGCATCCGTACCCAGTGCAAACAATACCGTAATGTTCTCTGCAAAATACGGCAAAGATACCGGCGTTGCATCCCAGGTGGTTGCGTTTAATTCCGCTTTGTCGGTTGTGAG
Organism: Clostridia bacterium; assembly: GCA_017461235.1. Taxonomy (GTDB): domain Bacteria; phylum Bacillota; class Clostridia; order Oscillospirales; family Acutalibacteraceae; genus DTU089. The sequence goes on from JAFTYU010000009.1 coordinate 28,982, forward strand.
CATACCGTTTATGGTTGCGGTAAGTAATTTGTGATAGATATGAAATTACCTTTTGATGATATATTGCCTTGCGGAATATGTGAGTTTGACAAAATCGGCAATCTTTTTGATTGCAGGGCTAAAGAGCGTGTTCCCCAAGGTGCAAAGAGTGTTATAGTTTATCTTTTTCCCTATCGGTTAGATGATGAATATTACAAAAAAACAAACATTTCAAAGTATGCAGTGCCTGATGACTACCACATTGTGGCAGGGGAATACCTGAAAAAAATCACAAGTGCTTTAAGGGAAGAATATCCGTCGTATTCGTTTGAATATTTCTGCGACAATTCACCTATAAATGAAGTGAAAGCCGCGGTTTTAAGCGGTCTGGGTGTCAGGGGTAAAAACGGACTTTTAATAAACCCCGTTTACGGTAGTTTTTGCTTTATTGGCGAGATTGTCACCGACAGAGTTTTTGAGTATTCAAAGGAAAGTACAGGGTCCTGCCGTAATTGTGATGCGTGTGTAAGGCTTTGCCCGAGCGGAGCTTTGTCAGGACAGGGTGTTAAAAAAGAAAGCTGTTTATCCGATATAAATCAACGCAAAGGTGAGTTGACTCCCGAAAACGTTGAATTAATCAAAAACAGCGGTTGTGTCTGGGGTTGCGATGTCTGTCAGGATGTCTGCCCTATGAACAGGAATATCGCCGTAACACCCATAAAAGAATTTATCGAAACTGCCGTTTCATATTTTGAGACGGGTGACAATATCGATAACAGAGCCTACGCTTGGCGCGGAAGAAAAGTTATCGAAAGGAATTGCAGTTATTTTAAATGAATCTTCCATAAGGAGCGATATTTATGAAGCTTATAATCGGAATCGTTAACAATGATGATGCAAATCATTTGTTGAATGAGATAACACGTGCGTCATTTCAGGCAACCAAGCTTTCGACATCCGGCGGTTTTCTTAAAACAGGAAATGCCACCGTGCTGGTTGGTGTTGAAGATGAAAAAACAGATGACGTTATAAACATTTTTAAAAATTGTTGCTCAAGAAGAACACAGATGGTATCCACAGCACCGCCCTTCCTTGGAGAAGGCTTTATAAATGCCGTGCCTGTGGAGGTTACAATCGGCGGTGCAACGCTTTTTGTTGTGGATGTTGAACAGTTTATGAAAATATGATGAAAGAAAAACATTTTTCAGATGAGATTTTAAATGTGCTTAACAGCTTTTTTGCCGACGGAAGAAGTCCGCACGCTGTTCTGATTGACGGCGGCTCGCAGGATGAAAGACAAAGTCTTGCAAAACTGACGGCAAAAATGATTGTCTGCGCAAATCAGGATATGACGCCTTGCGGTATGTGCGAAAACTGCCGTAAAGCCGATGAAGATATTCATCCCGATATTATTACGGTGACAAAACCTGACGATAAAAAGTTTTTTGTTAAAAGTGATGTAAAAAAAGTTGTGGCAGATGCATATCTGACGCCGAATGATTCGCTTAAAAAGGTTTACGTTCTTTCGGAAATTCAACAAATGAATGAAGAAAGTCAGAATCTTTTGTTAAAAATACTTGAAGAACCGCCTGTATATACCGCTTTCGTTCTCACTTCACAGAATGCAAACTCGGTTATAGGTACGGTTTTGTCCCGCGTGGTGCGTGTAAGGCTCGGTAATTCGTCAGCCATTGAGTACAGTCAGAAAGCGATAAACATTGTCGCTGAACTGTCCGCCGCAGTTTTATCACCTTATGAATTTGATAAGATTCAGGCAACGGCACCACTTGACGGCAACAAAAAATTAACCGCAGAAGTTCTTGAGCTTTTTATATCCGTTTTACGTGATGCGATAGCGCTTAAATCCGGCGGTAAAATTTTGTGTGACGATTTCAAAGCTCATAGCACGGAGCTTTCGGAAAAACTTACGGTTAAAAAATTACTTGATATGTACGATGCGGTATGCCTTTTGTATCGCTCGTTAGATAACAACCCAAACTATACACTGCTTTCGGCAGTCCTTTGTGCAAGAATTTAAAGTTACGGAGATTATTTATGGCAGAAGTTGTAGGTATTCGTTTTAAAGAAAACGGAAAAATATATTATTTTGACCCTGATGCAAAAGCATTTTCAAAAGGGCAGAAGGTTATAGTTGAAACAGTTCGCGGCATAGAATGTGGTGAAATTGCATCTGCAAACCATACCATTGCCGAAGAAGAAATCCGCCATCCCCTGAAAAAGATAATCAGAGCGGCAAATGCGGAAGATATAAAAATTGTTGAATCAAACCGTAAAAAAGAAGGCGAAGCATTCGCGTTTTGCGAAAAAAAGGTTCAACAGTTAGGTCTTGTTATGAAGCTCGTTGAAGTGGAATGCACGTTCGACGGCAGTAAAATGTTATTTTATTTCACTTCTGATGACCGCGTGGATTTCAGAGAATTGGTTAAAATCCTTGCATCCCAGTACAGAACACGTATTGAAATGCGTCAGATTGGTGTCAGGGATGTATCCAAAATGATAGGAGGTCTCGGTATTTGCGGCAGACCCTTCTGTTGCTCGCAGTTCCTGGACGATTTCCACCCCGTATCCATAAAAATGGCTAAAGAACAGGGTCTTTCACTCAATCCGAGCAAAATAAGCGGTACCTGCGGCAGACTTCTTTGTTGCCTTAAATATGAGCAGGATTCCTACGAGTATCTTGCAAAAATTACTCCCAGAGTAGGTTCTTTGGTGGAAACAAGAGAGGGCAGGGGCACCGTTACCGAAAGTAATTTGCTCACGGGTAAATTGAAGGTATCCCTTGAAAGAAGACCCGAGGCTATTCCCACGGAGTTTTCAAGAAAAGAAGTGAAGCTGCTCAAACGTCAGAGAAATCAGGATGAAAATGCTGAAGAGATAAGTGAAGAATAATGTAAGGGGACATATTATCCTAAAATATCCCTTAAAAATTATATTTTTCTATTGATTTCTGCAAAAATTGTGCTACAATTAAGGCATAAAATATACAAGGAGGTAAGACAAATGGCATACAAAATTACAGACGCTTGCATTTCTTGTGGCGCTTGTGCTGCAGATTGCCCCGTAGAAGCAATCTCAGAAGGCGACGGCATCTATGTTATCGATGCTGATAAGTGCATTGATTGTGGTGCTTGTGAAGGTAGTTGTCCTGTTGGCGCTCCTGTAGCTGAATAATCTAAAAACTGTGCTTTTGGCGCAGAATAAACGAGACTGACAGCTCTGACCGATTTGTTTGGTTGGAGCTGTTTTGTTTTTCTTTTCACTCAATTCAGTCGTTTTAGCGCCCACTCGGAGTATCTTTATACACCGTCGGGGCACTAAAACGCCTTCTGCATCCAAAATCACAGTTTTTACAATGTAGAACGGTTGCTTTTGGCGCAGAATAAACGAGACTGACAGCTCTGACCGATTTGTTTGGTTGGAGCTGTTTTGTTTTTCTTTTTACTCAATTCAGTCGGTTTAGCGCCCACTCGGAGTATCTTTATACACCGTCGGGGCACTGAAACGCCTTCTGCATCCAAAATCACAGTTTTTACAATGGAGAACGGTTGCTTTTGGCACGGAATAAACGAGACTGACAGCTCTGACCGATTTGTTTGGTTGGAGCTGTTTTGTTTTGTTATTTTTCGACTTTTTTTGCAAGAAAAAAATTGTAAAAAATCCGTAAAAATATAATTAGGGTATTTGTTTTTATATAAATGTATGTTATAATAAGTCGATAATGGATTTTTGCCATTAAAATTCAGGCGAAAATTGCAGCTTGTGTTAACGGATGAAATATTTATGAAAAATAAACGTGTTTTAATAATAAAAGGCTCCGCTCGTAAGGAGGGTTACACCAACCGTCTTTGCGACAGAGTGCAGGAGCTTCTTTCTGATAATCAGATTGTAGTTTTTGATACTTTCGATGAAAAGTTTTTACCTTGTAACGGTTGCAATTATTGTGAAAAAAACGGAAGATGCGTTCACCGCGACCTTGATGTTTTTTTTGAGCAATTTGAAAATGCCGATTTGATTATATTTGCGAGCCCTGTTTATAACGGAACGTTTTCCGCACCGCTCAAAGGTCTTATTGACAGATTTCAGACTTATTACACCCGTTTTTACGCAAGCGGTAAGGTTCAACCCATAAAAAAACGCCGCAGAGCCATATTTATAGCAGCTGCAGGGCGTGACGGCAAAAAAAGCTTTGATTTTATGAAGTGGCAGTTAAGCTGTGCTTTTTCTATACTTAATGTTGAATTTATCCATTCCGTGCTTTGTCCGTTCACGGACACCGAGCCCCGTTATGACGAGGCACTTGAAGAACTTAAAAGGAGTTTTACGTATGAATAAACGTAAATTAAAATTGACGGCTCTTATATCGGCGATTATTATTCTCGCGGTATCTCTTTGTGCCGGTGCTGCATCACTTGTGGTGCAGGACAGCCTATTCAAATACAACACCCCTACATACATGGCATTGAATTCACAGGCAACGGGTATTATAAAAAACGCTGATGATTACGAAGCATATATGATTGAGATTCCTGCAAACGGCGCTTTGGTTGTGAGACTCGACCACGAGGATTTTCTTGATAATACAAAGACCGGTTGGCAAATAACTCTTTACAAAATCATCGAAGGCGAAGAAAAAAACTACAGAGAGATATCTTATTTTGAATCCTTCTGGGACGATGCTACATCAAGTTGGGGCGAAACAGGCGTAACCCCCGGTACTTATTGCATTGTTGTAAAAGCAGGAACATATTTTGTGGAAACAGAATATACTCTTGTAACGATGTTCACGGAAACGGATACTTATGAAAAAGAGCCCAATGATGTTATAGAAGAAGCCTCTCCCATAGCTGTCAGTTACGGTAAATACGGCTCATCTTCAAGGCGACAGAACAGTACGGATATTGACTGGTACATCTTTGAGCTTCTTGATGACAGCACAGTCAACCTTTCGTTCACCCATAACGATAATACACTTCCTACGGTAGGATGGAACGTTACTCTTTACAATGCGGATAACCAATTGATTACGCAATTTACGTCGAGACTTAATGAGACACTCATAAAAACGGGAATGATTGGTTTAAAGAGCGGTACATATTATCTTAAAGTTGAGGCGCAGACAGAGGTGCCCGATACATACACAATTCTTGTAGGTGCCGATAAAGCCGTTAACAATGAGTTTGAACTCAACGATACACCTGAAACTGCCACAAATCTTCCTGCAGAGCTTATGGTCAGCGGTAGTCTTGCGGACAGACTTCTCGGTCTTGATAAGGACTATTACAAGATAAGTGTTCCTGCTGACGGCTATATTGATTTTGAGTTTACACACGAGCTTCTTGAAGGTAACAGAAAAGGCTGGAATATCCGTTTGCTCAAACCACTTGAAGATGGAACGTATCACGAAATTGTACGTAAAATTTCTATGTGGAACAGTGAAACATATCTCATAGAAAAAATGGGTCTCCCGGCAGGTGAATATTACTTCTGCATTGACGGTGACTCCGTTGCTTACAACAGTGCGACCTATACATGCAAGTGGAGCTTTACACAAGCGGAGAATTTTGAGCATGAACCTAATGACTCAATGGAAAGCTGCGATATAGCCGAGTTCGGCGAATATTATCACGGTGCAATTATTTCAACCGATGCTTTGTATGATGAAGATTACTATAGATTTGAGCTTGAGAAAGATACACGTATCTGTCTTGAATTCTATCACGAAGCAGGTAAGGTTAATGAAAACTGTTGGATTGCAAGTATCGTTGACGAAAACGGCGAAGAAGTATGTTCTGTAGATTCGTATCTCAACGACCATATTGTAACAACGGGCGTTGTTTTAGTACCGCAGGGTACATACTATGTTAAGATTGAAACAGGTCTTTACGGTTCGGAGATTCCATACTATTTCAGACTGGTAAGGTGAGTAAGGTTTGAAAAAACTGATTGCAGTTTTTCTTGCGGTTGCGTTAATCGTTACCGCAGGGTGTACTGCTTCTTTTCTCGAAGATAAAAATGACGGTGTTATTGCTGTGTCTTTTTATCCGATATATATTTTCACGGCTAACCTTGTTGACGGTATAGACGGTCTTCGGGTTACGTGTATGGCAGAGCAAAGTACGGGTTGTCTGCACGATTACAGCTTAACAGCCCGTGATGCAAAGCTTCTTAACGATGCGGATGTTTTCGTTATAAACGGTGCAGGGTTGGAGAGCTTTTTAAGCGATATTGCAGAAGCTGCAGAAGAATTAACGGTTATTGATTCCTCTGAAGGCATAGAGCTTATTTGTTCTCATCACCACGGCGAAGAAGATGAAGAGAAAGAACATCACTCTCACTCTCATGAAAACAATGCGCATATATGGCTTTCGGTGGAAAATGCAAAAAAACAGGTGCTGAATATCAGAAACGGTCTTTTGGAAATCTATCCGCAATATGAAAGCCGGATTAATGATAATTACACAGGGTACATTGAGCGACTTGATGCTTTGTCAAAGGAGCTTGAGAAAGCCTACGAGAACGTGTCAGGTGAAAAAATAATCACTTTCCACGCAGCTTATGAATATATGGCTGTTGAGTCGGGGCTTGAGATAATTGAATGTATCGAAAGTGATGAAGGCGGAGAGCCATCCGCGAAGGAACTGGCACATCTTTGTGATGTTATTCCCGAAAATGACGTAAACGCACTTTTTGTTGAGCCGTATTATACCGGTAGTGCGGCAAATATACTTGCTGAGCAAACGGGTGCAAAAATATATGTTCTCAATCCCGTTACCGAGGGTGAAGATACCCTTACTGCGTATGAGAGCATAATGAAAGAAAATATACAAACCATTCTGAAGGCGGTGAGTTGATGGCATCCGAAAACGGTTGCGGTCTTTGCAAAATATCGGTAAAAAATATCGGCGTTAAAAAAGGTTCTGACATACTTCTTTCGGATGTTTCATTTGAACTTCACTGCGGCGAGCTGACGGCGGTTATAGGTGTTAACGGCGCAGGTAAAACTACACTTGTCAAATCAATACTCGGTGAAATTCAACACGACGGCACAGTCGGTTTTGAATCCCATCACGGAGAAAAACTCAACAAAATAACCATCGGCTATGTTCCGCAACGACTGGATTTTGACCGTTCTGCACCTGTAAGCGTTGAAGATTTTCTGTTAGTCGGCAGAACTTCATCTCCCGTTTGTTTCAGGCGTAATAAAAAAATATCCGCGCAGTTGGACGAAGCTTTGGAATCCGTAGGTTGTCTTGAGTTGAAAAAACGTAAATTAGGGGAGCTTTCGGGTGGTGAGCTTCAGAGAGTAATGCTGGTTAACGCTCTTTATCCCCTTCCTGAATTACTTATATTAGACGAGCCCGTTTCGGGAGTTGATGCCCAGGGCAGTGAAAAGTTCTATGAAGCGATTTTGAATCTTAAACATAATTATCATATGGCTATTGCCATGGTTTCTCACGATTTGGAGATTGTCAGGGAATATGCGGACAACGTTATTCTTATAAATAAAACGGTACTTAAAAGCGGTGCTCCCAAAGAAGTTTTTGAGTCGGATGAATTCAAGAACGTTTTCTTTACCGTGCCTGAAAAGGGGGCGTTGTTATGAGTATTGTTTATGATTTCTTCGGTACTGTACTGCCGTTTCATTGGGCGGACTACAAGTTTATGATAAACGCTCTTATAGCGGTGCTGCTTATTGCACCCCTTATGGGTATTCTCGGCACGATGGCAGTTAACAATAAAATGGCGTTCTTTTCCGATGCTCTTGGTCACAGCGCTTTTACGGGTATTGCTTTAGGCGTGCTTCTTGGCATTAAAAATGAAGTCATATCACTTATTGCTTTCGGTGTGCTTATTGCCCTAATAATTACAAGGGTCAAAAACAAAGGTAATTCTTCATCGGATACGGTTATAAGTGTGTTTTCTTCCACGAGCATTGCTGTGGGATTGCTTGTGCTTTCCTACGGCGGAAGTTTTTCGAAATATAACTCATATCTTGTGGGTGATATTTTAAGTATATCGAAAAACGAAATTTTGTGTCTTTTCGTTACGTTTGCGGTAGTTATAATTCTATGGGCGATGATTTACAATAAGCTTCTTGTAATATCCGTCAACCGCGAATTAGCCGCAAGCCGCGGAATAAAAACAGGTCTTTATGAAAATATTTTTGTAATAATGGTAGCCGTAGTCGTTATGATGTCTATTAAATGGGTGGGAATACTTCTTATAAATTCCCTTCTCATATTACCTGCTGCCGCCGCAAGAAATATTGCAAAAAACTCAAGGCAGTATTTGAGCTTGTCGGTTGCAATATCGTTAGTATCAGCCGTGTCGGGTCTCTTGATTTCCTTTTATGCCGACACATCTGCAGGTGCTACAATTGTTACCGTTTCGGCAATAATATTCTTTATTACATACTTTATAAGAAAAAAATAATCCCGAAAGGAATGTATATATATGTTGTTTTCACAGGATATCGGCGTTGATCTCGGTACCGCCAACACATTAGTTTTTGTTAAAGGCAAGGGTATAGTTATAAGAGAGCCTTCCGTTGTGGCGGTTGATGAAAGAACAAATCCCAAAACAGTAGTAGCAGTAGGGGCGGATGCCAAAAGAATGATCGGCAGAACACCCGGCTCCATAACCGCAGTGCGCCCCCTTAAAGACGGTGTTATCGCCGACTTTGATATGACTGCAGATATGCTCAAGGCTTTTGTGAAAAGAGCTATCAGCGGTTCACCCTTTAACAGAGCAAGGGTTATGATTTGCATCCCTTCAGGTGTTACTGAAGTTGAAAGAAGAGCCGTTCACGATGCGGCAAAAAGTGCAGGCGCAAGATACGTGAGCCTTATTGAAGAGCCTATGGCGGCGGCTATCGGCGCAGGGCTTCCCGTATTGGAAGCTACAGGAAGTATGATTGTTGATATCGGTGGCGGTACTTCCGAGGTTGCAGTTATTTCCTTAGGAGATATAGTTACTTCAAAATCCGTGAGGGTTGCCGGTGATAATTTTGATGAAGCAATTATTTCTTACGTAAAAAGAACATTCAATCTTCTTATAGGTGAACGCTCTGCAGAAGATATAAAACTCAAATTGGGTTCGGCATATCCTTACGAAGGAGAGGCCGCTATGGAAATCAAGGGAAGGAATCTTATTGACGGTCTTCCCAAATCTGTTGAGATAACAAGTGAGCAGGTGCGCCAGGCTCTTGCGGATCCTGTTGATGAGATTCTTGACGCTATACGTTACACCCTTGACAGAACACCCCCTGAGCTCTCTGCTGATATTATAGAACGCGGAATTACTCTCACGGGCGGCGGTGCATTGCTGAGAGGTCTTGATAAACTTATTTCTACCGAAACAGGTATGCCCGTAAACGTTGCAGAAAATCCTCTTGACTGTGTTGTGAGGGGTACGGGTATATGTCTTGAAAAAGATTTATTGGGCTTTAACAGAAAATAAAGTTCTCATATAAAGGACTGAGATAATGAAAAGATTTTTACGAAGCGGTACGTTCAGAAATCTTGTGATTATAGCCGCGGTTGTGCTGCTGGGTGTGTTGTGTGCATCGGTGAGTCATAATGCATCGTCACCCTTTACGTCGGTAATCGGTACGATTTTTTCACCACTTCAGAAATTATCCGTTGCAATATCCGATAATCTGAATGGCGTATCCGCCGCATTTACATCTTCTTCTGTATATATGAAAGAAAATGCGGCTTTGAAAAAAGAAATTGAGGAATACAGAACGAAGCTCGCAGATTACGATGACCTTAAAAAGAAGGTTGCCGCGTATGAGGAGTTTTATGGCATAAAGCAGAAAAATACTGATTTTGAAATCAGTTACGGTTCTGTAATATCAAGAGATGCCGCAGATGTTTACGGCTCTTTTGTGCTTAATACCGGCTCCAAGGACGGCGTTGAAGCAGGTGACCCGGTTATATACGGCGAGTATGTAGTGGGTATTGTTAAAAAGGTTAATTTTTCCACTTGTGTGGTTTATTCCGTTCTTGACCCCAGAGTCAATATAGGTGCTTTTGAGTCAGGTACGCGTGAATATGGTTACGTAAGCGGTGATGAAGCTCTTTATTCAGAAGGACTTTGCAAGCTTTACGGACTTGATACATCAACATCCGTTGTAAGCGGCGGTATTGTCTGTACATCGGGTGCAGGCGGTGTCTTCCCCGACGGTCTTATTATCGGTGAAGTTACGGCTGTCAAAAAAGATGATGTTTCTGCGGCTTGTTACGCAGAAGTAAAGCCTTTTTCAGACCTTGAGCAAATAAGTGAAGTTTTTGTTATAACTGCATTTGAAGGTCAGGGTGAAGGTGAGATAAAGGATTAATTGAAATTTTGACGGAAAAGAGGTGAACTCCTTGCATTACGGTAATAATAAACCTAAATATGTCCGTTTCCTTATATACGCGCTTTTAATTGCGGGCGCGGCACTTATTCAGAATTCACCGTATATAATTCCTGAAATATTTGGGGCAAGGGCGTTCATTCTTTTGCCTGTTTGTGTAAGCATTGCTATGTTTGAACGTGAAATTGCCGCGGCAGTTTTTGGCGTTTTTGCAGGTGTTCTCTGGGATATTTGCATTGGAAAAGACGGGTTTAACGCTTTTGTTCTGATTTTGATAGGCGCTGTGTGCAGTCTTCTTATAAGTCACTTTATGCGTAATAACATATTGACTGCATTGGTTTTAGGCGTTGGTTCCGTGGTGAGTTACTGTATTATTTATGTGGTTGTTAATTTGATTTTCGGTGGTGCGGGAGCATCTGTCGGACAGTTGTTTACATTCTATTTGCCGTCGGGTATTTATACGGCGGTGTTTATCCCTGTTTTTTATTTTCCTGTGTCGTGGATTTACAATTCACACAAAACTGCAGATGAATAAAGGTTATTTGTATGTCTATTGAATTACGAAAAAAAAGAAGAATTTCAGGTACAATAATCATAGCCCTGGCTTTTATTGCACTCATAGTCTCATTGAGTGTTACGCAGATTGTGAACGGTGACGAATACAAAGCCGCCGCAAAAAGTCTGTCTGTATCAACAAGTACGGTTAAAGCCTCACGTGGCGAGATTCTTGACTGTAATGGTAACCCTCTTGTTACAAACAGGCAGGGTAATTCGGTCGTGTTTAAATATGCGGATTTTCCCGAAGCCAAAAACCAGGCTGACAGAAACGAGCTTATATTTTCTTTGATCGGTCTTTTTGAAAAAAATCACATTGAGTGGATTGACAGATTGCCTTTAAAATATCATAGCGGAAAACTTATTGTGGATGAAGACAAAAAACAGGAGTTTGAGTATATGGTATCCCAGAATATGCTCGAGCTTGAAAAGGGGACTGATGCTTCTGCGGATGAGTGTCTCGATGCACTTATTGAAAGATACGGTCTTGAAGACTACAGCCGTCAGGATGCTCGCAAAATAGCGTCAGTTTGTTTCGGTATGAAATACCTTTCATTTTCCGTAACATCACCATATACTTTTGCGGAAGATGTTCCTACTGAAGTAGTTTCCGTTATTATGGAAATGAGCGAAACTTATCCCGGGGTAAAAAGTGAGAGTGTAAGTTACCGTGAATACAAAGATACAACGTCATATTCCCATATTTTAGGCGTTGTGGGTTCAATAAGTGCGGAAGAATATGCTGCGGAAGAAACAAAGCTTAATGAAAAATTAAGTGACGATTCGCTTACCGCTACAGAAATTCTTTCAATTAAAAATAATGCTTATTCCCTTGATGACAGTTACGGTAAGAGCGGTATAGAAGCCGCTATGGAGTCATATTTAAGAGGCACAAACGGCATAAAAACAACTACAGTTGCTTCTGACGGGACGGTTACGGAAGATTATATGACAAAACCCGTGCAGGGCAATACCGTGGTTACTACCATTGATGCAGGTCTTCAGAAGGTAGCGGCGAAAGCACTTGCTGACATGCTCAAGGATAACAAAAATTCATCGTATTTCGGCAGTGCAGGTGCCATAGTAGTGTTGGATTGTAACACGGGCGCAGTACTTGCGAACGTGTCTTTACCCACATATGATATAACACGCTACTATCAGGATTATAATAAGCTTGCCGCCGATACGGAGAGTCCCTTGTGGAATCGTGGTATTCAGAGTGCGTATGCACCCGGTTCAACTATGAAACCCGCCATAGCACTTGCGGCATTGGAAGAGGATGCTATAGATATAAACAGTACCTGTTATTGCGGTGCAACTTATGTTCTTGAAGACCAGACCTTTAAGTGCCTTGGTCATCATGGCTATATTAACGTAACAACTGCTCTTGAAAAGTCATGTAACATCTTTTTCTTTGAAATGGGTAAGGTGCTTGGCATTGATAAAATGAACAAGTATTGTAACCTGTTAGGACTTGGTCAGGATACGGGTCTTGAGCTTCCTGAAGCCGAAGGTATGCTTGCGAGCGTTGCCAATAAAGAGGCTGCGGGTCAGGTTTGGCTTCCCGGTGACACGGTTCAGGCAGCTATCGGTCAGTCCGATAACCTTTTCACACCTTTGCAGTTAGCAAACTACTGCGCAACCATTGCCAACGGCGGCACGCGTTATAAGCCTTATATTATAAAGTCGGTTCTTTCTTCTGATATGACCGATATTATTTATGAAACAGAGCCTACTGTTCTTAATACTCTTAACGCAGATCCCAAGAATCTTGCTATTGTAAAAGAAGGTATGCGTGACGTTGTGCTGAACAGCTCGTGTAGTGCATATTTTGGCGATTGTATTGTTGATGCCGCAGGCAAAACGGGTACGTCACAGCTTAAAAGAACAACTAAATCGGGTGTGACAATGGACTGTAACAACGGTTTCTTTATTTCTTTCGCTCCCTACGATGACCCTGAAATCGCCATAGCCATAGTTGCGGAAAATGCTCTTACGGGCAGCAAAACTTCTCAGGCGGCTGTGCCTATATACAATTATTATTTCAGCCAGAAAACACAATTTGATGTTCAGCAAACACCCAATACACTTATTCCTTAAGGTGATATGATGAGAATTATTACTGTTGCTTCCGCTAAAGGCGGTGTGGGCAAATCTACTTTTTGTTGCGGTGCGGGCAAGATTCTTGCCCTTCACTCAAAAAATGTTTTGCTTGTGGATATGGACATTGGCGTCAGAAGTCTTGACATACTTTTAGGCGTGTCTGAAAAAACAGTTTATAACTGGGGCGATATCATCAAGGGTAATTGCGATTACAGAAAAGCGGTTATCGGGGTAAAAAACGGATTGTCTTTATTGCCCGCTCCTCTTGATTTTGATGATGAATATACTCCCGAAGCCTTTGTGAAGATGCTTGAAATATTCAGGAAGGATTTTGATTATATATTCCTTGATGCTCCTGCAGGACTTGAAAGCGGATTTAACCTTGCGGTGAAAAGTGCGGACAGCTGTATTATAATGTCAACGCCCGATGCTGTAAGTATAAGGGCGGCATCTTACGCCGCAACAAACGTGCGAAAAACAGGGGTTTCAGATGTAAGACTTGTTGTGAATAAATTCAATAAAAAGATACATAAGAAAATAAATGTTGATGAAATTATTGACTCTGTTGGTGCAAGGCTTTTAGGTATTATCCCTGATTCAGCTGAAATTTACGGCTCGGTTGATGGTCACAAAATACCCTATGACAGTAAAGGGAATCAGGCGTTTTTACGTATTTCAAGGCGTATTTGCGGAGAAAATGTGCCGTTCAGAACAAAGAATTTATAAAAAAATATTGACATTTTAAATTGTGGTAATATAATAAATGTGCTCGGAGAAAGTAGCTACACTTCGTGCCGAAAATAAAACAGGGGAGCTGACGGACGTCGGCTGAGATAGAAAACATTCCTTTTCTGACCCTAATAACCTGATGCGGATAATGCCGCCGTAGGAAAAATAACTCTGAAAGTATCTCCCTATGGCAGTGTTACCGCCGTAGGGAGATTTTAATTCGGAGGAATTTTATTATGAGTAAATTAAGTAAAAAACAAAAAATACGCAGAATTGCCGAAACAGCGATAATGCTTGCGCTTTCAACAATTCTTGCAGAGCTTGCGGTTGTTAAATTTCCGTTCGGTGGCAGTGTAACCATATTCAGTCAGGTACCGATGGTGGTTATATCTTACCGTTACGGCGTGAAATGGGGCATTTTTTCAGGACTCACGATGGGTGTTATTCAAATGCTTTTCGGTATGGGCAATTTTGCGTATGTCAGTGGTATCGTAGCCTATTTAATCCTTATTTTTGCCGATTACATAATCGCATTCGGTTCATTAGGATTGGGCGGTATGTTTAGAAACAAGGTTAAAAATCAGGCGCTTTCACTCGCTTTGGGCGGTGCGGTTGTATCTGTAATAAGATTTATATGTCACTTTATAAGCGGCGTAACAATCTGGGGTGATTACAGCGGCGGCGCGAAAGAAGTATGGCTGTATTCTCTTGAATATAATGGCGGATATATGTTGCCGGAACTTATAATAACCGTTGTGGGTTGCGTTATTTTAGGTGCGGTCTTTGATTTTTCTTCACCTGAACTCAAAATTTTAAAACATAAAAAGTAAATAATTTGTAAACCTCCTTTGTTTTATGCGTTTTTATTTGAATTTTCAGTAAGATGATGATAGAATAAAAGCATATTTTTCAGAGGAGGTTTTTCCTTGGAGGACAAAAAGAACTTTAACGGTCAGGAAAATACCGAAGAGCTCAACAAAGAGTTAGAGAATATTGCAGAAATTTTCCGTCAACAGTTGGCAGAAACAACGGAGCAGTACGAAAAGGGCGAGATTAATATATCAGCGGATCTCACTAACCAAGAAGAAAATTTATCGTCGGCTTCAATTGAAGAGAATCTTGAGCCGGCGGAAGAATTCTTTTGCGAAGAATGTGGTGAAAGTTACACCATAGGCAAAGAAGGTCTGTGTGAGAATTGTCTTGAAGAAATGCGTGGCGCACCTTTAAAATTCCGTTATATTATTATGGCACTTTTAATAGGTGTATCTGCATTTTTCCCTATGAGAAGCTTCTGGGAAAATGTGGAGGGTTATGCTTCGGCGTATGAAGCAAAAGCCAACGGCGCCCGTGGCAAGCTTACGTCTGCACTTACCGCTTATGATGATGCCATAGCATTTTTTGAAGGAAAAGAAATAAATGCAAAAAGCCTGTATTTTGAAAGTGCGGAAATAGTTTTCAAGGAAATGTCTTCAGGCTCTGCATCAATGAGTGATGTTGCTTCAAGAGTTTCAAAAGGACTTGAAAGCAGTTTTGTGGTTATGCCCACATATAAAAAGTATGAAAAAATGGGTGACGAGAGCCTTGTGATGTATGCAACCATGCAGAAGTTTTATGACGTGGTAAACAAAGCAGAGTACGCAACCTACACCATAGATAACGAGAATATGTACAACTCCATAATGGCGGAGATTGAGAGCCTTATAGGTACTACCGTAGAAATAGAGAGCGTGAAGGGTGAAGTTCGTAATGAACCTGTCAATGAAGCGATGGTACGTTTTTGCCAGTATATGTTTGCATACACTTCCGAAAAACAGGAAAGTGCAAGCAAGTATCTGGAAATGGTATATGAACTCAAACCCGAGTATTTATGGCTCTATGCTTATGAGCTTTCGCTGGCATCTATAAAGAACGGTGACATTAAAACTGCCGAAAAACTTGCCGAAGAGCTTGTGAAAACAAATGCCGAAGATGCAGACGGATATAACCTTTTTTCGATTATCTCAAGGATTTCGGACGACGGCAAAAAAGCCTTGGAATGGGCAGAAAAAGGCTTGGAGAAAAATCCCCAAAATGCTGAGTTGTTAAGGCAGAAGGCGATGGCTTACGCAGTTTGCGGAGATTTTGACAACGCGAAGCTCGCTGTTGACGAGGCGTTGAGCTATGAATCGTATGGTTTACTGTATTACACATCAATAGTAATTGAAAATGAACTCGGTAACACGCAAACCGTTGAAGAAACAGTATCGCTTCTTGAAACATACGGAGTCGGTGTTTCAGAAAAAATCAGAAATTATCTTGACGGCAATATTACTGCGGAACAGTTGTTTACGGAAGGGACAGGTGAAGTTGAATGACGGCTATATATGTAATTACCCGTGTTATTACCTTGTTCGGTGCGTATTTCAGAAAATTGTGGGAGCTCCTTGTTTGCCGTGTGTGCAAAATAGCCGTATATGATGAAAGGGCCTTCAAGTATTCCGAGCTTTGCGGTCACGTGGAGCATGAACTTCTTAATGAAAATCCGTGGAAATCATTTTTTGTATGCTGGTTCCCTTTTACAATGAACTATCTTTTGAGTACGTATTTTCTTCTTGGTTCGACGTACAATTTATTTTATATAGGTAACACAAGTGACATTTTGGCATGGTTGTTCTTATGGATAGGCATTTCTCTTGCAGCAAACTGTTCACCGTCTTTTGAGGATATGCTTGCTTTTAAGGACAGCGTTTACGGTAGGAACAATATTTTTCTTAAAATAATCTTTGCACCGTTTTTTGCGTTGATTTGTGTGATGTCCTGCCTTGAAAAATATTCATTGACGTTTATTCTCACCATATTGTATGCGGTGATTTTCCCCTATGTTTACGGATGGTCATTGCCTGTGCTTTCACTGTTTGAACAAGTCTTTTAAAAATAAAGGAGCTGTAAAAACGAAGGTTTTACAGCTCCTTTATTATGATTTTATGCGGTTTGTGCATTTTTACATTATATTCTGTGTGAGTATTATTTCGTTTTTGTCCGTAAACGTTGCGATGATTCCGTTTCGGTGAGCGGTGGAGAAAACAGATGCTTTTGCAACCATGGTTAAATTCCATTTAACGTTGGGATAGATTTTGCCGATTTGGTTAGTACATACTGCAATTTCGGGCTTCAACACCTGTAAAAAATCCTTTGAAGATGAGCCGAAGTAGCCGTGATGACCGATTTTTAATAAATCAACATCACCGATGCTTTCTGCATAATAATCTTCCAGCCCCGTTCCCGATGTGAAATCGGCAGCAAGAAATGCGTTTTTTTCACCTTTTGAGATTTTCACACCGATGCTGTTTGAGTTTTCGTCCTTTACATCAATTTCTTCAGGTGTAGTGGCGTTAATGAACTGAACAGTAAAGTCGCCAAACGTGAATTGTTCTGAGGGAATATTCTGTATTACGGGAATATTTTTTTTGTTGAGTGCGGTTATAATGTTTTTGTACATTTCACCGTTACCCCAGTTTTCTTCATCCATTTTAAGGACTGAAGAAGAGTCATATTTTTTAATGTATGCTTTTTTGATGCGGATATCATCGCAGTTTATTATTTCGGTGAAATTTCCTGCGTGGTCATAGTGCATATGAGTGGCAAGAATAAAATCTAAATGCACTACGCCGTCTTCGTCAGATGCAACTTTTTTGATATAGTTTATAACTTCGTCGCGATAACCTTTGTATTCGGTATCTTTTCTCGGATTTTCGTTGCCTTCACCCGAATCAACCAATGCAAAAAGTCCGTTGCTTTCTATTAAAATGCAGTCGGAATTGGAGGTGTTGAGAAAATGAATTTTGTCATCGCCCGTATTGCCTGAAAAATCTTCATTTATAATTTCTGCTTTCGAAACATAAATGTTATCGAGCACAAGCACAACGGTGTCGAGAATGAAAACGCTGAGCATAACACCCGTAACCAACCAGGTTGCTATAACACGTGCAAGCTTCTTTTTATCCTTGATCATTCTGTGAACTCCTTTCTCGCCGAAGGAAGTTTTGCAGACAGAGCGCATACCGCAAGACAAATGAGTACACTTGTGAAAACATCCGTCAGTACAAATGGTACGGCGCACACAAGCATAAGAAGTATTTCAGGAAATCTGCGTTCCTTAAAAATGCCTTTAAGTAATGCGAACGGTACGCTTTGCCAGGCGGCAACGATGAGCATTGAGCCTGCACTGTGTAAGGGGAGTCGTGATAAAGTGCTTGGGAAAAGGAATACCGTTATAGCGATAATTATAACTGAAATGACGGCGGCAACAGCACCGTAACCCCTTATAAAATGTTTGCGTACAGGTAATCCCGATAATGCACCGTTTGCGCAATTCATTATGAAAACACCGTTTTTTTCGGTGTTGAAAATATAGAAAATAACTCCGAACCCTACTGCGCCTTTTATAATTAAAGGAATATCTCTTGATGATATATTAAAAAAGTACTGTAATTCGCTTGCCGGAGCGCCTGCAAAAACAAGAGAGACCGACTCGTTTATGGTTGTGAGTTCTTTGTGTGGATTGAGAAATAAGTTGAAAACAAAGGGAATAAGAATTGATACGAATGCACCGGGAATATATTTATTGAGCTTTTTGAATTTAAAAGGGAAGGTGATCATTGCAAAAAGAGTTATTGTGCCGTAGAAAAGACCTCTGAAATTGGGGTGAAAGCCTAATGAACGGAACTCTTTCAGCATTTCAAAGGGCGTTGATGACCCTGCACCGATTCCGAAATAGGCGTTGGTGAGAAGGATTGTTACACCCACCGTCAGACCCAGAGCCGCACCCGAAACAACAAAACGCGGAAGGGTACGGTTTTTAAAAAGCTTTGATATTGCGAGAAAAACCAGAGAACCACCCGTTATGGCGAGACCTGCCGCAAAGGGTGATCCGTTGCCTAATGTGAAAAACAAGGGTAAGGAAAGAAAAGCATCGGGAGCGAAAATACTTTGTTTATTTTTAATTGAAAAGATAAAGCACAACGTACAACAAATTAAAAAGGCGAGAAGACCCTGACCCGTAACGGCACATACGCACAGGGTATATGCACCTGTGAGCAATGCGCCGGTAAGACCAAAGCCCGGCTGTTGTTTTAAATTGTGTGAACACAAATTATTTTTCATAATTCACCTTTATGTTACGTAATGTTTTTAGTATTTTACAATAATAAACTGAAATAAACAATAGTGATAATGAAATTTATTGATTATAAAATTTACATTTGTTTTAAAAATGTTGACATTTACGCTAACTTAATTTATAATAATGTGGACAAAATGCGAAAAAAGGAACGGAGTGTGCATGTTATGAATATGACACCTATTAAAAAATTTGTAATTGGCATTGCTGTAGTGTGCGTTGCTTTGACTATTGTTACTTCAAACAGTCTTTCTGCCGTATTTATGCTTATGGCTGCAAGAAACAATCAGGCAAAATTTGAGAACGCTGTTGTTCAGCAGGACTCAGGCAACGGTGGTTCAACAATCTCAAACAATAATTCTACAAACCAGGGCAATACATCATCCGGTAACGTTGCTACAACACCCGGTACATCAGGTTCAACCGGTTCATCACAGGGTTCACAGAGCACCCAGACACCCGGTTCTGACGATAAAGCACCTGCTGATAACAGCGGTAACAGCGGTTCTTCAACAGATGCAGGCGCATCACAGGAAGACGGTCTTAAAATGTATGTTGATGCATTGAATAAAGCTAAATCATCAGCAACACAGGTTGTTAAAACAAAAACAAGTGCATCCCACTATAAAGAGCACCTTGTAATTGACGGTAATGCAATTATTAAAGCAACTCTTGAGCCTATCGGTAAGAGCCTTATGGGTACATTTATGAAAGCATCTGAACCCAACGAGACTATCGATAAAAATGCACTTCCGCCTCAGAATATTCAGTGCACACTTACAAACGCGGATCTTCAGGAAGATCCCAAGGTTGAAAAATCCGGTGATAATACTGTTATTACATTGGTTCTCAAGGGTGAAAGAGATCCCAAAGCAGGCAGCGGCTTAGGTTCTGCAATTTCCATAATTGAAGATAAGACAATTACCGATGCTGTTGCAGGCGCTATTGAGATTTCTAATATTCATCTTGATTATGATGCTTGTACAATTATCGCGACTCTTGATGCTTCAGGCAATCTTGTAGGTCTTTCAGTTAATGCTCCCTGTATTCTTAAGCTTACTACAATGGGTGTTAATGCCGAAGTAGGTATTGAATGCTACGATGAATTCACTATCGCTTATTAATTCAGATAATACATAATCGAAACACCGTCTCAGGACGGTGTTTTGTTTACTTTTATTTTTTGAAAAAGGATGGTTTGTATGGCTTCGTTTTGCGATGATGTTATAACCGAAGAAGGCATAAAAGCATATTTGAAGGGCGATTTAAAAGATAAAGTCAACGCAGAGATTGTGTCGGTGGCAACGTCAACAAACGATATTGTTAAAAAGCGTGGTTCTGAAGGGGAAAAAGAATATTTTTTATTTGCAGCGGGGTCACAGACTCAGGGCAAGGGCAGAATGGGGCGCAGCTTCTTTTCGCCGGATGATACGGGAGTGTATTTCAGCCTGCTTTTAAAACCTGTTCTGCAACCGTCACAGGCGGTGCTTATAACTACTGCGGCGGCGGTAAGTGTATGCGAAAGTCTGGAAAAACTCGGTGTACAGAACCCACAGATAAAATGGGTCAATGATATTTTTGTTAACGGAAAAAAGGTTTGCGGTATCCTGACAGAAGCGAGCTTCAATAGTGAAAACGGTACGCTTGACTACGCTGTTCTGGGCGTGGGTATAAATATATATTTGCCAAAAGACGGTTTCCCGCAGGATATCGAAGATGTTGCCGGTGCTGTTTTTTCTGAAAAACAGAATGATTTAAGAAATAAATTCATCGCATATTTCATAAATTCTTTTTATGATTATTATTGCCGGCTTGAAAGAAAAATACATTGCCCTGAATATGAGCGCAGGTGTATGGTTACGGGCAAGGATATTTTCGTAATATCCGCCGGGGAAAAAAAGCCTGCTAAAGCCCTGGGGGTTGATGAAAACTGCGGTCTTGTGGTTGTTTTTGACAACGGAGAAAGGGCAGTTCTCAGCTCCGGAGAGATATCAATACGGCTCGGATAGCAAAAATTATTCACTTTCAACAATAAATGTACCCCTAAAATCGTCAAAGTCTATGGTTAAAAATTTATTATTACTATTGCATTTGAGAGATTTATATGGTAAAATCAGTTTGTATATATGGTAGTATATAATGCTATTAGTATCTAATAGGAGGATTATTATGAAAGCAACCAAGAAAATTGTTTGCCTCGCTCTTGCGATTGTTATGACAGCTCTTGCTTTCGTTATGCCTGTTGTTGCGGCTGACGAAGCTCCTCTCGTAATAGTTGACGGCATCAATTCAACAAGGCTTTACACAGATTTCGGTACAGAAAACCAGAAGGAGGCATTCTTCGGTAGTGATACTGATATTGAAGCAATGATTACTGACGTGGGCGGTGCCTTTGTCGGCGGTCTCGTTAAATACGGCTACAACAATAAAGATTTCGAGGCTTTCGGAAATACTTTTATCCCCGCACTCAATAAATATTTTGAGCCTATCGCTTACAATACAGACGGTACTCCCAAGCACGAATTAGGTTTCTATGAAACAAAGAAAACTATTTCTGAGTACACTGAAGAAGAAAGAGCAACTCTTTTCACCTCTTTTGTTCTTGAAACTGCTAAAAAGTACGGTGAAGACAATACCTACAGCTTTAGCTATGACTGGACAAAGAGCCCCGTTGAAGTTGCTAAAGAACTTAATACCTTCATCAACTACGTAAGAGCTGAAGAAGGTTGCAAGAAGGTTAACGTTGCAGCTATGAGTATGGGTTCTGTAATTATGCTTTCATACTTGGCAGAGTACGGCGGCAAGCGCATTAACAACTGCGTATTTGCTTCACCTGCATGGCAGGGTACAAGTATTGTAGGTAACCTTTTCACAGGCAATATTGAAATTGATATTTTTGCAGTTGAAAACTACCTTGTTAAATCTGCAGATATGAGTGCAACAACTCACCTTACTGCTTATATTATTTCGTTCATCGCAAGTTACGAGGGTCTTTCACACGAGTACTTCGGTGATATCAATGCAGCAATTCAGGGTGTTAACCCTTACCTTTACAGAGATAGCATTATTCCTCTTATGGCAGGTATGCCCGGTTTGTGGAGCCTTGTTCCTGCGGAAGATTTTGAAGCAGCTAAAAAGTTCCTTTTCCCCGAAGGCATTGACCCGAATCTTGAGGCAATTATTGATCCTTACTATGAGATTCAGACTAATGCAAAGCAGATTATCGAAGATGCTGAAGATGACGGTATGAGATTTGGTATCGTTTGCGGTTACAACCGTCAGATGGTTCCGATCAGTTCAGAATATGAACAGAGCGACGAAGTTATCGACGTTAAGTATATGACCGGTGGTGCAACTTGTGCTCTTTACCTTCAGGCTTATGATGATTGGGGTCAGATTTACACACAGAAAAATAAAGACGGCCACAATCACGTATCATGGGATTACAAGATAGATGCATCTACATGTATGTTCCCTGAACAGACATGGCTTATTAAGAATATGAGCCACAGCGATTACAATGCTGATAACGGAACTCTTGATACAGTTATCTGGCTTCTTAAAGCAGACAAACAGTACACAGTTCACACTGATAAAGAAAATCATCCTCAGTTCTCACTTTACAACACATACAAGAGACACGTAACACCTATCATTTTGGATGGTCTTCTTGGTGATGTTGACAACAGTGGTGCAGTTAACACATTGGATGCTAAACTTGCTCTCAAAATCGCATCAGGTCAGGTTAAGGCTACCGAATATCACCTTGAAGTAGGCGATATCGATGAAGATGGCGAGATTACAACTGTTGATGTTAGATATATTCTTCACATCGCAGGCGAAATTCCTTACGTAATTGCTTAATTGAAAACACAACCCCGATTCAAACGAATCGGGGTTCTTTTTGTTTAAATTATTTTAATTTAATAACAAGGTTTATAACGTTCTTTGCGGTTCTCTGCATTTCACCAAGGGTAATTCCGTCCGGCTTACCATATGTGTTAAGCAGCGTGCCGTCGCTTTTTTTTCTTCCTGTGCGTTTTCCGCCGGGCATAAGCACATCTACACCTGACCTTACGCGGTATGCGTTATCTTTGATTTGCGGAAACTCGGGACTGTTGGTGTACTGCATCCACCAGTCGGTCATAACGAGTCCGTCGTAATTCCATTCCTGCCTTAAAATACGGATGCAAAGGTCATAGTGATAATGAGCCCAGACCCCGTTTATTTTATTATAAGACGTCATAAGGGTCAGGGGGCGTGCTTCTTTTATGCAAATTTCAAAACCCTTGAGATATATTTCACGCAATGCTCTTTCGGAAAGTCGGGAATCATTTTTGTTTCTGTTTGTTTCCTGATTGTTGCAGGCAAAGTGCTTGGGACAAGCGGCAACACCTTCGCTTTGTAATCCCTTTACAACGGCGGCAGCAGTTTTACCGGTTAAAAGCGGGTCTTCGGAGTAATATTCAAAGTTTCTGCCGCAAAGAGGGTTGCGGTGGATATTCATACCCGGCGCTAAAAGTATATCAGAGCCTTTTGCCTTCATTTCGCAACCGACCATTTTGTAGACATGGTATGCTAAATCTGTGTTCCACATAGACGCAATGGATGTGCCTGAAGGAAGTAACGAGCAACAGGCAAGAAGTCTTATGCCCGAAGGACCGTCAGTAGTGGTAAGTGGAGAAATACCCATATCTCTTAAGGATGGGAGCACACCGCCCATAACTCCTGCGTTACCCTTTGCTCCTAAAGGACTGTTCATAATATATGCACCGCGGCTTATGGCTTCAAGCTCTGTGGGCGTAAGTTGAGCAACAAAGCCTTCAATGTTTTCTTTTCCTTTTTTTACATCATCCAATGTGATGTTTCGTTTTTGGGTTAAACCAAAATCACGGGGGAGTTCTGCAGTAATAATCTCTTTCAGATTATTGGTGGTTACGGGTGTGTTTTCGTATTCTTTTGTCAATTTGCCGTTAGTCTCTTTTGCAGTGAGTCTTTTGAAGCTCGCTGTAGGTGCGGCAACTTCTTTAAGGGTTTCCGTTACAATATCGTTATCAATAGTAAATGAATATATTTTTTCGGCACTGCGAACGTCGCCGCCGAGATAAACATTATATTCTCCTTTTTCGATTATGTAAGATGATTTATAGGGTGTTTTACCGCTGTCATCGTAAGAAGCGAAAGTGTGGAAAGGGATGACAAAATCAATTTGCTGTTCTTCGCCACAGTCGAGAATATTGGTTTTTTGAAATGCACACAAAGTTCTTGCAGACTTTCCGAGTATTCCTTGTGGAGCTTCAATGTAAATCTGACAGACATCCTTTGAAGAGTGGGCTTTACCTATGTTTTTTACGTTGATTTTGAGCGAAAGCGAGTTTTCCGAAACATCAGCTTCAATAAGACGGCGACTGAATGGGGAGAACCCTAAACCAAACCCGAAAGGATAAAGAACAGCATCCCTATTGAAGGTTTCAAAGTAGCGGTAGCCTACGAATATATCTTCGGTGTAGTTGTTGAATTCTCTGTCACCGAAGCTTTTGGATGAAGGATAGTCTTCATAATTTTGAGCAATGGTGTCGGTCAGTCTGCCGGAAGGCTCTTTTTTACCTGAAAGGATTTCGGCGACGGCGTTACCGCTTTCCATACCACTCTGCCAAGGAATGAGAATAGCGCTGTCGCCTTTGAGAAGTTCTTTTTCCCAACTCATATCAATAATACTGCCGATATCGAGAATCACAACCGTCTTTTTGAACGCCTCGGATACTCTTGAAACAAGAGATTTTTCATCATCGGTAAGATAAAAACTACCTTTTGTCAAGGTGTTTTCACGGTCTTCTCCTGCGGCTCTGCCGATGACGACAACGGCGCAATCGGATTTTTTTGCGGCATTGTTTATTAAAGCGGTGTCAATGGGCATTTCTTCATAATAATGGGGCCAATGTCCCCAGAATCCGTGGTCAGGGGGATTCTTTTTACACCAATTATCATATATTGCGGCAAGCTCTTCGTTAATAGAAACATTGTTGTTGCGAAGACCTTCAATGAGATTAACGGTGTAAGGTTTTATGACGTCACCGCCCGAGCCGTAACCAACATAGATATAGTCATTCTGTACTCTGCCGAAAACGGAAATAACATCAGTTTCTTTTAAAGGTAAAACGCCGTCATTGCGTAAAAGTACAGAACCTTCTGCGGCGGCTTCCCTTAAAAGTTCGGGCATACCTTCGGTTACATCTTTCGGCATACCGTCGGCACCGATTGCCTCGTTCTGACCGAGCTTGTTTACAACCTTTCCTATGGTGTTAAAAAGTTTTCGCTTGGCTTTTTCAGTAACGTTCATCACCAACACCTCCGTATAAATGAATTATACATTTTTAATATGTCAAGGTCAACAGGGGCGGGAGAAATAAAAAAGTGAAGCTTATCGCCACTTTTCCTTCTTTGAGACGGACATCAGTGCCCTGGGTGGCTGGTAATTGTTGAAACCGATAATATGGATACCGCAAAATCTTAAGGGATTTGACCTATTAGGTCAGGACTGTGTTGATATTCGTATATTTCAACAATAGCATTGATTTCCTTATGCTTTTTTATACCGCTAAGTTTGCATTCATAGGCAAGTCGTTGCATAACAGACGATGCAGTTTTTATGTCATTTTTTGATAAGGTAAATGCAGTAACCGCAGAGTTGCTGTTTTCCGTAGCGCAAAGTCTTTTGTTATTAAGTATAAACAAATATTTTTCATTTGAAAAAAACTTGCGCCGGATTTTTTCAATTCCTGTGATATCATCAAAGAAAAACTCCATATTTATCAAGCCGTTAACACTGTAACGGAAACCGTGTCTTTTAAGAATGATTTTTCTGTTTTTAAAATCTATTGTACAACTTTCAGTATTATTGCCGTTCTTGAACGAGAAAGTCACGATGTTATCCATTATATTCGCTCCATAAAAAGTGTGTGCAACCGAAGATACATACACCGAAAAATGCAAACTTCAAGTTGCTGTTTAACCAAAACTCATATATTAACCGATATTGGTTAATATGATTATATACCGTTTTCGGTTAATATTCAAGTAGGGAGTGATAAAAATGATTTCCTACGATAATTTGTGGAAGGTTATGCATGAGAAAGGAGTAACACAGTACGCCTTGATAAAAAAACATAAGATAAGTCCTGCTCAAATCACTAGATTAAAACGAAACGAAAGTGTCAGCACTCACACCATAGAAACATTTTGTAAAATTCTCCATTGCAGGGTAGAGGATGTAATGGAATATATACCCGATGAAATAATAAACAATACAGAAAATCAGACCGCTTCCCTTTCTTGAAATACTCATTTCAGGGATGCGGTCTGAAAAATTTTAATAAAAAACAAAAAGTCTTGAAAACACAAGGTTTTCAAGCAATTATCGGTTACCTTTGCGGTTTAGGCAAGCCTAAACCCTACGGTGGTTGGTTGTTCTATGCAACTGCCGAAAAACCGCAAGTGAACTACCCGCCATTTCGCCTGAACTATATTTGAAAGAAAAGTTTATCTCCCATGGCAAACCCAAGGAAAACAACAATTGTATCCGAGAACGGTCCCATCCCTATCCGCCAAGGTGCACAGGGATGATAAGGCTTCGCGTTACACTAATCAGAGAAAAAATACGAGGCGAAAAAATCCGCCTCGTATTTGTATATTTTAATCGATGGGAGTTTGTTACTTTGGGTCTTTAAGGTTGCAATTTATTACATTTCACTAAAACCTAATCCACCAAAGTATTTGTAAAGAAAATCTGATAGTACTTGGAATAAGTGTGTAAGAAGAACACTAAAATCCAGATACGCGGTATTCTCTTTCGAATCTGCATTTCTGTTTTGAATCTGTTCGCGTACCGCATAAAAATTATTTTCTGCTTCTGTATAAGCTTTACTGTCAACATTTGTATTTTCGAGTACAGCTTCAACTTGTGCAATTGCATCGTCGATAAGTGCGATTTCTTCTGCCGTAAGGTCGCTTTTATCCATTTCCTTCATTTTTTTAATGTCATTCAATATACCCTTTGAGTTTCTGCAAGCATTGAACTGAGGGAATTTATCAGGATAGGAATGAACACTTGTGAAGTTATTGTCGGTAAGAAGTGCACAAGCAAGCTTCATAATAACATCGTTTGATGCGGTTTTTTCGTGGTTCTGGTTGTAGAAGTAAAAGGTGGTTTCCGGAAGTAGTCCCGTACAGGCATCAACAATACCGTTGGGGTCGGTGTGGTTGTGGTTTTGCGGGTCTTCGCAGTTGTTATGAGTTGCGACGTAATCCGGACCGAGTTGTATATCAACACCGTAACTGAATGCACCCATTGAGGCGGAGTCGAGCTGAATTATACCATCGGCATTTACATCGTCCCATGAATCAACGAGTTGGTAAAGGGGAACATTGTAGTCAACAATATCGAATACCTCAACACCGTCTTTTATAGCATTTTCGATGTTTTTGTAACGATTACATTGTGCATTATAGAACCAATCGGTTTGTCTGCGGATTTCCTCAAGACCATCGTCCATAAGGTACATTTCGCGACATGCAGGGTAATTACCGGAGGGACAAAGACCCCACATAAGTGTGGAATACCTCATATAGTCATACATAAGTGTTTGAACTACCGTATCAAGAATACTGTTTACATTTGCATTAGGCATAACACGAAGGACGATGTTAATAAGATATCCGATCATATCCTCTTCGCCCATAAGAGAGGGAAGCATTGTTGTATAGAGTTCCGCATCGTCAATAAGTCCGTATTGGTAGATTTCACCTATAAGGATTGAACCATCGAGAGCAGGAACAACATATACAATTCTGTTAATATCTTCTGCTACGGAACGGTTATTGTCTGCATAAATTTGCATAAGGGCATTAGCAACTGAACCACCCTGGCTGATTGGAACAATATTAACCTTATCAGAACCGGAGTCTTCTTTAACGAACTGTATAAACTCATAAAGCTCCTGAGCTGTGCCGATCATATTTCCGAAAGATGCATAAGAGAAAAAATAGAGGTTTTCTTCACCCGCGATATCAACATAATTCTGCAAGGGAACCTGATCAAGAATATACTCGCGGTCATAATCACTAAGATCTGCGAAACTGTCGTTATATTTTGTTGCACGGACATCGTGAATGAATTGACCGTTTTCATCGCAACGGTTTTTTTCAACAAGAGCCTCACCAAGAATATCGGCAACTGCCCGGGCGGCTTGATTGTCTTTATCCTCCTGAGTTACAAGTAGCTTGGAAATTGGTATAAGTGCATCGGTAAGTGCCATACCGACAATTTCGACTGTAGAATCCATAAAAAATGGGGGTTCGGCATCGGTTGCCACGTTGTCTTCGTAATATTTTGTTTCACTTTGGAAAACACCCGGGATTATGATAGAGGGGATATAGGTATCTTCGATTGCAAAAGCAGTTGAAGAAAAACAACCAACCAACATAACAAGAGACAAAACCAAAGCAAGAACTTTCTTTGAAATATTCATACTATCATTCCTTTCGAGAAAAGTGATATACATATAATATTATAGCAAAAAAATATATATTGTAAATATTTTCTTGTGTTTTAATGTTGTGAGGTAACAGTGAACAGGAAAATTCGTATTGAAACAGCTTTGTATGTGTGATAAAATAATTAACAGGAGTGATAAATATGAAAAAGAAAATAAGTGCCATAGTATTAGCTTTAGTAATACTGTTCAGCATTTCTTTCAGCACACCTGTATCCGAGGTGATAAACCCCGATGGGCAAATAAAAGTAATTGCCGCCGCAACTAACTCGAAAATCCCGCATCTTACGGGTGTTGCGAATACCGCAAAAGGTGTAAAAGTCAGTTGGAATAAGCTAAAGGGTGCTACTAAATATAAGGTTTACAGACGTGTGGCAAACGGAAGTTGGTCTTGTATTGCAACAGTTACATCCAATACATATACAGATACAAAGGCTGTAAGCGGTACAACTTATAGGTATACGGTCAGAGCATTAGTTAGCGGTTCTTATGGTAAATATGAAAGCGGTCTTGCTATAAAAAGACTTGCTAATCCATCCGGCATTAAGGCTACAAATGTTGCTGCAGGAATAAAGGTTACCTGGAGTGCAGTAAAGGGTGCAACAGGTTATAAAGTTTACCGTAAGGCAGGTAATGCCACATCGTGGACATATCTTGGTGCAGTTAAGAGTAATTCTTATGGCGACAAAAAGGTATCAAGTGGTACAAATTACACTTATACAGTCAAGGCATATAACGGCTCAACCTTAAGTTCTTATAATGCAACAGGTACTACTACAAAAAGACTTTCTAAACCCGCAAGTTTTAAGGCTACACAGAATAACCAACTTGTAAAAGTAACATGGGGAGCAGTAAAAGGTGCGACGGGTTATAGAGTTTATCGTAAAGTGAATAATGCCACATCGTGGACATATCTTGGCGCGGTGAAGACTAACGCATACGTTGATAAAAATGTTTATGTTAATCAAACCTATCGATATACTGTAAAGGCATATTATTCAAACATTGTAAGTAGTTATAGTTCCACAGGTGTTGCAATTAAGTTTACCGCCAATGGTGCTTATAAGGCCAACCTTAAAAATATACCGGCGTTCGATGGCTCAACACCCTATGTTGTTATAAATAATAATGTTCCCGGTCTTTCCGCTTATGACAGAAGTTCTAAGTATTTTGAGAAATATTCCGCTCTTGATTCTCTCGGTCGTTGCGGTGTTGCGTTCGCTTGTCTTGGTATTGAAACTATGCCCACTGAAGATAGAGGAAGTATAGGTTCAGTAAAGCCATCCGGTTGGCACACGGTAAAATATGATTGTGTTGATGGCAAATATCTTTATAATCGTTGTCACCTTATAGGTTTCCAGCTTTCTGCCGAAAATGCAAATGAAAAGAATCTTATTACAGGAACGCGTTACCTTAACGTGGACGGTATGTTGCCATTTGAAAATATGGTAGCCGACTATATCGAGGAAACAGGAAATCACGTCCTTTACAGAGTTACTCCTGTATTTAAGGGTAATGAGCTTGTTGCTCGTGGAGTGCAGATAGAAGCGTATTCCGTTGAAGATAAGGGCGAAGGTATATCATTTAATGTGTATTGTTACAATAATCAACCGACCATAACCATTAATTATGCAACAGGAGAAAGCACGGATTCTTGTACAGGTTCAGGAGATTCAACGGGCGGAACGGTAACCGGTACAACATATATTCTGAACACAAGCACAAATAAATTCCACTATCCCGATTGTGGCTCTGCGGACAAAATTTCGGATAGTAACCGAGCAGAATACACAGGTAGCAGAGAAGATTTAATTTCTCAAGGATATTCACCTTGCGGTAATTGTGACCCGTGAGATGTTTTATACGTATATAAAAAATCACTCCGTTTTTGCGGAGTGATTTTTTATGTATTAATAGCATCTTGAACATGGGGTGTAACCCATATTTTGAGCACTTTCTAAAGATACTTGAGAGGGATTTTTCATACCGCTACAACCTGCATGGCTGTGGTATTTTGAACCTGATTGCGGAATCCAGACCATTGATGAGTATTCGGGTTCATACTCAATTTGAGTAGTTTCTTTTTCGGTGGTAGTTTGCTTTTCAGTAGTAGTTTGTTTTTCTGTTGTAGGTTGTTTTTTTGTAGCGGTTTCTGTTGTAGTTGGAACTATTAGTGATTCTTGTGTGGTTGCGAGAGTAGTTTGAACATTAAGATCTTTTACTGTTGTGCTGTCTGTTGTAGTAGGAGTTGTCTCAATGGTTTCTTCGATAAGAGTTTCTTCAAAAATAGTTGTGTTTTCTGTAGTATCAACATAGTCGATCGAGTTATCACCCATACCGGAGAATAATGTTATTGTTCCAATTAAAGCCAAAACAACAGTTATTATAATTTTAACTGGCTTTTTCCAATTGGTCAATTTCCACATAAAGAATATGCCGACAGGAAAAACCGTAATTAACATTACAATTATAAACCATGTTTTTTCATACCATTTCTTGTTCAAAATTTTTCCTTCTTTCTTGAATTTAAAAAGTGTGTGCAACCGAAGTTACACACACCGAAAAATGCGGAACTTCGATTTGCTACCACACAAAATCATCGTCACTCATACAAGAAATGCGAATAAAGAAGTCCGCACTTTTGCCAAAAGACAAAAATGCCACTTCTTGCATGAGCACATTATTCGATTTTGTGTGGTAATTTTAGAATATCACAAAATATACAAAATATCAATAAAAAAAGAAAAACATCGTTCAGTCGGTGTTAGAGAGTTTAATTGCTATCAGTGTTGTTTTTTGCGGTGTTTAATGTAGAAATTAAAATTCGCTTGATTTCAAGACAATCGTTAAGTAAAGATTCGCCTTCTTTTTCGGTAATGTTTTCTGAAAGAACAAGGAGCCTGAGCCAATATTCCGTTTCAGCAGTTTCTTTCAGGGAAATGTGGAGTTTTGCTATAAAGTCTGCTTTGCTGGCTCCGTAAATAGCTTCGTTGGCATTTGCACCAATTGAAGTAGCACTTCTTATAATTTGTTTTGAGATAATATGCTCTTTTTTATCTCTTAATAAATATTTGTGCAACTTCATTATTCTCGCTGCAAAATTCAAAGACTTTTCTAATAAGATGCTGTCGTGCGCCATAAGTATACCATCCTTCAGATAATAGATAAGAGATAACAGATAATAAAGAATAGAACAAAAGCGTCACGAACTCTATCGTATCTATTATCTATTCACTATTATCCATTATCTCTTATCTTAGGCAATCGTAAAATTGCCGCTTTTGGAGCTGATAACCGGATTCGAACCGGTGACCTCATCCTTACCAAGGATGCACTCTACCACCTGAGCTATATCAGCAGATGCTTACTTGTCAAGCAAATGATATTATACATATTGTTTAAGTCATTGTCAAGGTTTTGAGTATAAAAATAATTTTTATCTGCCGTTGTAAAGGTATTACATATTTGTTATAATTAAATTTAAAGGATGTGTTACGATGCATAATTTTTTTGTCAATGAAAATAACCGCAACGGAGATTTTTATTATATAACAGATTCAGATTTTAACCATATAAAAAATGTTTTGCGTATGAAGGCAGGGGATACTTTTCTGGTAAGTCTGAACGGTAAAAGTGACCTGTGTGTTCTTGAAGAAATAACAGGGGATACCGCCGTGGCAAAAGTTCTGGAAGAAAACTATCATGATACGAGCCTGCCCGTTAAGCTCTACCTTTTTCAGGGGCTTCCCAAGAGCGATAAAATGGAGCTTGTTATTCAGAAGGCGGTTGAGCTTGGCGCCGTGGGCATAATACCCGTTGAAATGAACCGATGTGTTGTAAAAATAGACGATAAGAAAAAGAAAAGCAAGCAGGCACGTTGGCAGGCAATTTCCGAAAGTGCCGCAAAGCAGAGCAAAAGAACGGTAATTCCCGAAGTTTTTGAGATTATGTCCTATAAAAATGCCTTGAAAAAGGCAGAGAAAATGGATCTTTTTATAGTCCCTTATGAGAGCAAGGATGGTATGGAATCCACAAAAAATGCACTTTTTAAAATGAAAAAAGGTATGTCAGTTGGTATTCTTATAGGTCCTGAAGGCGGTTTTGAAGAAAAAGAAATCGAACAGGTACAGGAAATCGGCGGTGTTACCGTCTCCTTAGGCAAAAGAATTTTACGAACTGAAACGGCGGCTATAACGGCTCTTTCTATGTGTATGCTCTGGGCAGAAATGAACCTTGAGGTTGAAGAATAATGAAACGATTACCTGAAAAATATGCCGAGAGAATGAAAATTCTTTTAGGCGATGAGTTTGAAAATTATGTGAACTCGTTTAATGACAAGCCTGTCAGGGCTTTCCGCGTGAATACAGATAAAATTTCTGTTGAAGATTTTCTCAAAATCAATCCGTTTACTACTAAAAAGATACCTTATGTTGAAAATGGTTTTTACTTTGAAGACGAAAAAATAGGCAATCACCCTTACCACCACGCGGGTATGATTTATGTTCAGGAACCCGGAGCAATGATGCCTGCGGAATGTATTGATATAGAGCCTGATTGGCGTGTTCTCGATATGTGTGCCGCACCCGGCGGAAAGAGCACACAGTTGAAGAATAAGCTTGGCGAAAAGGGTATTCTTGTTTCGAACGAAATAGTGGCGTCAAGGTGTAAAATCCTTACGGGAAATATTGAAAGACTTGGACTTAAAAATGTTGTTACAACCTGTATGGATACAAAAAAACTTGCGAGAATTTTTCCTGAAACCTTTGATCTGGTTATGGTTGATGCCCCTTGTTCGGGCGAAGGAATGTTCCGTAAGGAAGAAGTTGCCATTGATGAGTGGAGTCCCGAAAATGTGGAAAATTGCACCGTAAGGCAGGCAGAAATTTTAGAAAACGCCGTTAAAGTTTTAAAAGACGGTGGCTATATAATATATGCAACCTGTACTTTTTCTTTGGATGAAAACGAAAAAACGGTGGATGAATTTTTGCAGAATCACCCCGATTTTGAACTGGTGAGAGTAAAAAAATCAGTGGAAAAAAATACGTGTGACGGCATAAGCTTTGAGGGCTGCGTAAGCAAAAATATTAATTATACAAGGCGGTTTTATCCGCATAAAAACAAGGGTGAAGGACAGTTTGCCGCAGTGCTGCGCAACACCGTTTCTTCAAGAAAAAGCACGCCTTTCAGATGTAATAATAAAGGTAAAATTGATAAAGCTGTTTATGATTTTCTTGACAGTACACTTAAAGGCTATGAAAAGGAAAAAGTGTTGATGCACAAGGAGACACCCGTGTATTTTACCCCTGATTTTTCTGTTGATAAAGCTACGGCCTTCGCGTGCGGGGTTACTATCGGAGAAATAAGAAAAAACTATATTTTACCCCATCATCAGTTTTTTTCGGCTATGGGTGACGATTTTAAAAGAAAAATAAATCTTGCACCTGAAAGTGATGAGTTGAAAAAGTATCTTCACGGTGAAGAATTTGAAACCGACTGCGAAAACGGTTGGGCAGTAGTTTGCGTTGACGGGTGTACTCTCGGGGGAGTTAAGGTAGTCAACGGCAGAGCAAAAAATCATTATCCCAAAGGACTAAGGATGAAATAACGCGTAATTCGTAATTATCGGATTCCCAACTGAAAAATTCTCGTTACTTTTACAAAAAAGTGGCGGGAATTTTTTGATATTAAGTATTCACATTTTTACATATATATGATATACTATGTTATGTATATATAATAGGAAAATTGGGTACTTATGTATTAAAACGGAAGGACATATTCAATGGCTAAAATCATTTCAATCGTTAATCAGAAGGGTGGCGTGGGTAAAACCACAAGTGCCGTGAATCTGGCGGCTGCGCTTGGTGCGCTGGGTAAAAAGATACTTCTTGTTGACATTGACCCTCAGGGTAATACAACAAGCGGTTACGGCATATCAAGAAAAAATCTTGCCGCAACATCCTACGAGCTTCTCATAGGCTCGTGTAGTGCTGCCCAAGCGATTATTGCAACTAAATTTCAGGGTGTTGATATAATCCCTTCCAATATCAATCTTGCGGGTGCGGAGATTGAACTTGCAGTTATGGACAAGCGTGAAACTCTTCTCAAGAACGCTCTTGCCACAATTCAGGAAAATTATGATTTTATTTTCTTCGATTGTCCGCCTTCTTTGGGGCTGATTACTCTT
Organism: Clostridia bacterium; assembly: GCA_017461235.1. GTDB lineage: Bacteria > Bacillota > Clostridia > Oscillospirales > Acutalibacteraceae > DTU089. The sequence continues at coordinate 63,625 of JAFTYU010000009.1, forward strand.
AATGCCCTTACCGCATCCGACAGTTTTATAGTTCCCATTCAATGTGAATATTACGCACTTGAAGGTCTTTCACAGCTTATGGCAACCGTGCGTACCATAAAAAGACTTTACAATCCTTACATAGAGCTTGAAGGTGTGCTCCTTACAATGTACGATGGCAGACTTAACCTTACCCAACAGGTTGTTGCGGAGGTTAAAAACTTTTTTCCGAAAAAGGTTTATGCCACGGTTATTCCACGTAACGTAAGGCTTTCAGAGGCGCCTTCGTTCGGTGAACCGGTTATTTATTATGACCGTGCATCAAGAGGTAGTGAGAGTTATATTGCTCTCGCCGAAGAATTTTTGAAAATGAATTAAGGTGAAAATAGATGGCAGTAAAAAAATCAGGGCTCGGCAGAGGTATTGATGTGATTTTTGCAGATAATTCCGTTGAAGATATTTCAGCTTCTGCAAGCGCGGTTAAGATTAAGCTTATTGATATTGAGCCAAACCGCGACCAACCCCGAAAACAGTTTGATGAGGATGCTCTCGCAGAGCTTGCGGACAGCATTGCTCAACACGGCGTGCTTCAGCCGTTGCTTGTGCGCCCTATGCCCGATGGCGGATATCAGCTTGTTGCAGGTGAACGCCGCTGGCGTGCATCAAGGATGGCAGGCATTACTGAGGTTCCCGTTGTTATAAAAGACCTTACGGATGTTCAGGTCGCTCAACTCGCTCTTGTTGAAAACATTCAGCGTGAAGACCTGAATCCTATGGAAGAAGCCAACGGATATAAAGAGCTTTCCGAAAAATACGGATACACGCAGGAAGAAATTTCAAATATAGTGGGACGTTCGCGTTCCGTTGTCGGTAATGCGTTGCGTCTGCTTACACTTCCTTCTGAAGTGAAGGAGCTCGTTAATGAAGGTAAGCTTTCCGCAGGTCACGCAAAGGCAATTCTCAGTGCAACCGATAAAGAATATCAGGTGGAGCTTGCAAGACTTGTTGTCAAAGAGGATTTGTCCGTCAGAACAACCGAGAGACTTGCAAGAAAAGCCGAAAGCGAAAACAAAACGGGCAAAAGAATCAAAAAACGAAATCCGTATTACGATGAAGTTGAGCTTGCTCTTTCCGATGTTCTCGGAAGACAGGTCAAGGTTACCAAGTCAAGCAAAAAAGGCTCTTTGGAAATTGAGTTTTTTGATGATGATGACCTTAAAAAGCTTTTGAAGATTTTTGATAATGAATAATTGAATAAATAAGGGAGAAGGAATAAAAATGATAGATATTAAATTTTTGAGAGAAAACCCTGATGTTGTAAAACAGAACATCAAAAATAAATTTCAGGATAAAAAGCTTGCTCTTGTTGACGAGGTTATAGAGCTTGATGCACAGAGCCGTAAAATTAAAGGCGAAGCAGATAATCTTCGTGCTTCAAGAAACAAAAACAGTAAAATGATAGGTGCTCTTATGGCACAGGGCAAAAGGGACGAAGCCGAAGAAATGAAGGCTAAAGTTGCCGCCGATGCCAAGCGCCTTGCAGAGCTTGAACAGCAGGAAGCAGAGTTTGCTAAAAAAGTTAACGATATTATGATGGTTATTCCCAATATTATCGACCCGACTGTTCCTATCGGTAAGGATGACTCCGAAAACGTTGAGATTGAACGCTTCGGTGAGCCCGTAGTTCCCGAGTTTGAAATCCCTTATCACAGAGAAATTATGGAAAGCTTTGACGGTATTGATCTTGACAGCGCCGCACGTGTTGCAGGTAACGGCTTCTATTATCTTTGCGGGGATATTGCAAGACTTCATTCAGCGGTTATTTCATACGCTCGCGATTTTATGATTGACCGTGGGTTCACATATTACATTCCGCCCTTTATGATTCGTTCAAACGTTGTAACAGGTGTTATGAGCTTTGCCGAGATGGATGCTATGATGTATAAGATAGAAGGTGAAGACCTTTACCTTATCGGAACAAGTGAACATTCTATGATAGGTAAGTTTATTGATACAATCGTTCCCGAAGAAAAGCTTCCGCAGACTCTTACAAGCTATTCACCTTGTTTCAGAAAAGAGAAGGGCGCTCACGGTATCGAGGAACGCGGTGTTTACCGTATTCACCAGTTTGAAAAGCAGGAAATGATAGTTGTTTGTAAGCCTGAAGAAAGTCCCTACTGGTTCGATCAGCTCTGGAAAAACACAGTTGACCTTTTCCGTTCTCTTGACATACCCGTAAGAACTCTTGAGTGCTGCTCGGGTGACCTTGCTGACCTTAAGGTTAAATCGGTTGACGTTGAAGCATGGAGCCCCAGACAGCAGAAGTATTTTGAAGTCGGCAGTTGCTCAAACCTTTCTGATGCACAGGCAAGAAGGCTTAAAATCCGTGCGGGCGGTAAGGATAAAAAATACTTCCCCCATACACTCAACAACACTGTTGTTGCTCCGCCCAGAATGCTTATTGCGTTCCTTGAAAACAACCTTAATGCAGATGGTAGTGTGAATATCCCCGAAGCATTGAGACCCTATATGGGCGGTAAGGAAAAGCTTATACCGAAGGCATAAGTTTTTTAATGCAAAATGCAGAATTCAAAATGCAAAATTAAGGGGATGCTTCGCATCCGATTCAGGTAATTTTATGTATAAAAACAAGAATGATAATTTTAATGACCGTAAGAGAAAATTTGATGGTCAGAGAGATGATTTTACAGAAAAAGAAACCCAAAATGAAAAAGATATAATTTTCGGCAGAAATTCCGTTGCAGAAGCCATAAAAGCAGAACGTCCCCTTGACAGTGTTCTTGTTGCAAAGGGCGAACGCTCCGGCTCTGTGCCTAAAATTCTTGCAGATGCCAAAAACGCAGGTATCCCCATTAAGGAAGTCGACCGAAAAAAGCTTGATTATCTCTGCGGTCACGCAAATCATCAGGGTATCATTGCGGTAGGTGCCGTCAAAGCCTATTCAACAGTTGATGATATTTTTGCCAGAGCCGAAGAAAAAGGCGAACCGCCTTTCATAATCGTTTGCGACGAGATTGAAGATCCACACAATCTGGGCGCAATTATCAGAACGGCAGAGGCGGCAGGTGCCCACGGCGTAATAGTTCCCAAAAGGCGCAGTGCTCCCTTGAGTTTTGCAGTTGCCAAAACTTCTGCAGGTGCAGTCGAGTTTATGCACGTTGCCCGTGTTACAAATATTCCGCAGACTCTTGATGAACTCAAAAGCAAGGGTGTATGGATTTACTGTGCCGATATGGACGGTGAAACCTTCTATAATGCCAATCTTAAAGGTTCGGTTGCGCTGGTTATCGGTTCTGAAGGTAAGGGTGTGGGCAGACTTGTTAAAGAAAAATGCGACGTAGTTCTTTCTATGCCCATGAAAGGGCAGATAAACTCGCTTAACGCATCTGTTGCCGCCGGCATTTTAATGTACGAAATTTCTAAACAACGGGATATTTAATATACGTTGATTTTTGTGAGGATTGAAAATGGCTGACGAACGAAAAAATTCGAGAAAATGGTCTTTGGAAGAAATCGATGAACTGCTTCAGGACAGTGGTATGGTTCCCCGTGGCGGTGATGCACTCGAATTTGTTGAAGAAATTGAGCATACTCCTAAAGCTGTTTCCTTCAACCCGAGACCTGCACATAACGAGAATATTGAGCACCGTATAAAAAAAGAGACGGTTGAGCGTTCTGACAGCGTTGCAGAACCTCAGGTTTACGGTACATTTGTCAGCGAAAAGTATCGTAACCGCTTTTTTAACAAACCTATGCAAAATCTTGAAAAAACCGCAGAGCACCGTATTGTGCCGCCTGAGGAACAAAAGTATGAGCGTGGCGGTTTTGTTAAAAAGAAAAGCAATTTTACAAATACGGCGGATTTTTCGCCTGTGCCGAACCTTGTACCTGATTATAAAGCAGGTGAAGACCCTGCAAGCGATAAAACGGTTGTTTTTGATGATAAACAACACACAAAAACAATAGGGCTCCGTTCTCTTGCCGTTACTGACGGCGATGCTCACGATATTGAGTTACCCGCTGAAAATGACGATGCACAGCTTACTTTTGAAGGATTTCATAGTGAACCTGCGGAGATTGTTGATGAAAGGGAAGTTGAAGCAGAGCTGCTGAAAAAAAGAAAAGAGAAGGCAAGTAAATTTACCGTTACGAGTGAGCCTGAAGAAGCCGAAGGTGATGAGCCCGTAAAAAAATACGGTACTGACGAATACCGTATGCCTGACGATAAATTTAAAGTTGCATATTATTTAAGAAAACAAAAAAACACGGCAATTGTGGGTGCCGTGATGTCATACATCTGTTTTGCGTTGCTGACAGTGATTTCACTTATAGCAAAAAATCTTGACACAGGCGGTACAATGCTTGTTGTAGCATCACTTATACTGACCATAGCTCCCTGTGCAGTTAATTTTAATTATATTCTTGAAGGGATAAAAGGTTTTAAAGGATTTAAGCTGAACAAAAATACCGGCGTTTTCCTTGCTGTAACGGCGGCACTTATTCAGGAGCTTGTGTTCTTGTTTTCTGAAGATCCCTTTGAAAAAGGGCTTAGCTTGTTTGCCGCAATATCTGTATTATCACTTGCGTTTAATCTTACTGCGAGTATTGTTGAAACCACACGTATAAGCGAAAATTTTGCCTTTATGACTGAAAAGGATGAGGTTTATTCCGTAGGTCCCATTGAACAGGGGGAAACTGCTTTTGAGATTGGCAGGGGTCTTCTTTTAGAAGAACCATCTGTGTTATCATCACAAAAAACTCTTTTTCCCAGAAGGTTCATTGAACTTTCGGGCAAATATTATCCGTCGGATGATATAAGCAGAAAACTGATACCCATAAGTTTTGGTGTGTCTGTACTTGTGGGCTTGATTTCATTGATTATCACAAGGCATCTGCTTAGTGCGGTGACGGCTTTTACAGCTTGTTTATGTATCAGTTTACCGTATTTTTCGTTTATAGCGGATGCTATTGTAATAAAAAAGGTCTCAAAAAAGCTTCGCAACAAAGGCGGTATGATTGCCGGATGGGATGCGTTGAGAGTTTGTGAAAACGCAAATGCCGTTGCAGTTGATTCTGCTGATGTTTTCGACGAGAATGGCGGCAATGTTTACGGTATTCACCTTTTCTATGATATGGAGATAGATGAGGCGATTATAAACACCGCCGCGCTGGTTATTGCATCCGGCGGACCCTTGGGTAATTTGTTCAAAAGAGTCATTGTAGGTGAGATTTCCTTGCTTCCGCCGGTTGATACATTGGCTTATGAAGATAAATTAGGACTTTCCGCATGGATTTTTAACAGACGTGTACTTGTGGGTAACAGTGATTTACTCAGAAATCACAATGTGGAAATTCCCGATACAGCGCTTATCGAACGTCACCTGAGTGACGGCAGATATCCTTTGTACCTTGCCATCGACGGTAAAGCCGCCGCAGTATTCATCATTTCTTATGATGTTAATGCATCCAATGGACGTCTTTTGAAAAATATTGAAAGCAACAGTATATCATTACTTGTGCGTTCCGATGATGCGAATATAACCGATGCTATGGTATCGAATAAGCTGAACTTACCCCTTAGCGGAGTCAAGGTTCTGTCTGCAGTATCGGGTGATTTGTATAAATCATACGAAGCCTGTACTACATCTGCGGCGGATGCACTTTTGTTGCATGACGGCAAAGCCAACAGTTTTTTGCAGTGTATAAAAAGTGCCCTTTCTCTGGGGGCATTCAAACAGATTATTCATATATTCCAACTCTGTGCCATGGGTATAGGGGTTGCTGTTGTGGCGGTTCTGGCGTTGGTTTCGGGGCTTGAACATCTTAACTGTATTCAATTGATGGTTATACAGCTGTTTTTCACTGCCGTCTCTGTGTTTACCCTTACGGGCAGTCACGCGGTGCATAACTTTGAACGCAAAGTACGTTCTACAAATCGTCGGCGTCCTGCACGGGCTCGTCGCCGTTAAGAGGGTTTCCGGTGTATGAACCGTTGACATCACTTTTAATGTTTTTGTCAATGTTGTTGTCGGCATCTATAACTTCTTGAACTTTACTTTTTTTACGGGATTCCATAATATTTCACCTCGTAAATATTGTTCCGTAAATTGTAAAAAGTATTCTTGAAAATATATTTATGAATTCCAAAAGAGAGGATAAGATAAAATGGAAAAGGTACGTTTAGGTATTATCGGTGTAGGTAATATGGGTTCAAGCCATATTAAAAATTCACTTAAGGGTACAATGCCCGAGATTGAAATTACTGCAGTTGCGGATATTAAACCCGACAGACTCGATTGGGCAAAAGAGCAGCTTCCGGAAGTTAAAACATACAACACGGCAACAGAGCTTATGGATTCGGGTGAAGTTGATGCAGTTCTTATTGCAACACCTCACTATGACCATCCTCCTCTCGTAATTGAAGCTCTTGAAAAGGGTCTTCACGTTATGAGCGAAAAGCCTGCCGGTGTATATACAAAGCAGGTTCGCGAAATGAATGCAGTTGCAGATAAAAGTGATAAAACCTTCGCTATTATGTTTAACCAGAGAACGAACTGCCTTTACAGAAAAGCTCACGAAATAGTTCACAGCGGAAAATACGGCGAAATGAAGCGTGTTACCTGGATTATCACCGATTGGTACAGAACACAGTCATATTATAATTCAGGCGGATGGCGTGCAACCTGGTCGGGTGAAGGCGGCGGAGTGCTTCTTAATCAGTGCCCCCATCAGCTTGACTTGTGGCAATGGATATGCGGTATGCCGGAAAAGATTACTGCAGTTTGCCACGAGGGTAAATGGCATAATATCGAGGTTGAAGATGATGTTATGATTTATGCCGAATACCCAAATGGTGCAACAGGTACATTCATTACTACCACAGGCGATTTCCCCGGTACAAACAGACTTGAAATAACCCTTGATAAGGCCAAGCTTATTTGTGAGGACGGTAAGCTTACCGTTTGTGAAGTCGCTCAGAGTGTAAGTGAATTTACTAAAAATGCAGGCGAAGGTTTCGGAAGAATCGATACAGAAACTTTTGAAGCAGAGCTCGACGGCAGAAACATACAGCATCCGGAAGTAATGAATAAATTTGCCGCGGCTATTCTTCGTGGCGAGGAGCTTACTGCATCGGGTCAGGAAGGTATCAACGGACTTATGATTTCAAATGCGGCATTCCTTTCTTCATGGTTAGGTAAAACCGTCAGCCTTCCTATAGATGAAGAGCTTTTCTACAATATGCTTCAGGATAAAATTAAAAATTCTTCTTTTGTAAAAGAAGTAAAAGAAGTAGTAAATGAAGATATGGATTCAACATATTAAGATTTTAATTAAGGTGGAACTATGACAAACAAGTATTTCAGAATTTTACTTAGTTTAGGCGTTATATTGTGTCTTATCTGTGTGTCCTTTACGATAACAATGGCTGCACCGGATGAATCAGAAATAACAGAGGTAACAACAGAGTATGTTGATGAATCCGATGAAAACGATGATACAGAAGAAACATCTCAGTCTATAATCGTTGTGCCTAACACAACCAAGGAATCAACAAAACCGCCTAAAACTACAAAAGAAGAAACAGAAATTGCAGAAACGGTAAACAGTAATAATAAAACAACAAAAAAAGAGACTACCAAAAGGGAAACTACCGAGAAAACTGACGAAAAAACAACTGAAAACGAAGAGTCAACAGAAGAAGGTACAACACTTCCCGAAGGCTCATTTTACGTTTATCTTGAACTCAATAACGGGCATGAACGCAGAAAAACAGTTCTTGAAAAACCCGGTCTTGTACCCCAACCCAATGAACCGACAAGAAAAGGATACGTATTTGTAGGTTGGTATGCCGATGCGGCGTGCACAAAGCCCTGGAATTTTAAAAGCTCTGTTGCTGATGAAAATACTATTATCTATGCTAAATGGACGGCTGATCCCAATACCGTGGTTTATAATATAACTGTTTCTGATATCGATGGCGGTACGATTGCGGTCAATCCTTCATCTGCCAGTGCAGGCGAACCCGTTATCATTACTGTTAAGCCCGAAAAAGGCAAGCGTCTTGTTTTAGGAAGTATAACCATAAACGGCAAAAACAGTGATGTTCTCAGCTTCATTATGCCTGCCGAAGATGTCGTTGTCGGCGCAAGCTTTGAAGACGTTCCCGAAGAGATAAAAACCGATGAAGGAATTTCTGTTGTGCCGTTTATAATCGGCGGTGCGGTGCTCATAGTGGCTATATTGATTATTGCAATTATTATCATTAAATATAAATCAAGACCCGCTGTTGTTGAATATGATGAAAATGGCGCGATTATTCTTGATGATGACGATGATGACGGATGGGTTGATGATTCAATTGTTATCGAGGACGGTTTTGCTAACGGCAAAATAGTTCACGAAAGTGTTGAGCCCGATTTCGGAGTACCCGAAGATGATGAAATAATATGATAAAAAAGAACTCACAATGCTCTCGCATTGTGAGTTCTTTTTTATAAAAGGTATGTCAGTTATAATTAATGGCGACCATAAGGAGCATTATGACTGCGGAGAATAAGAATTCGCCTAAAAATAATTTCCAGGACCATTTTATCCATTTTCCGTATGATACACCGATAAGTCCTATTGCAATTATCATCATACCACTTGTAGGGTACAGAAGGTTTGTGAAGCCGTCTGCAAGGCAGAAGGTTGTAACCACACTTTGTCTTGTTATGCCTACAAGGTCAGATAGCGGAGCGATAAGGGGCATAATAAGGAAGGCTTTCGCAGTGCCGCTACCGATGAAGAATTCAAGCAAGGCGATTATGCCGAATAAGAGAAGTATTGCGACAGAAGGTGAAAGACCCTTCATAAGCTCATTTAATTCAAAAAGAATTGTGTGCATTATTTTGCCTTCACTCAATACGTAAGAAATAGCAATAACAAAAACAATTAAGGGAATTGCGGGGGCAATGGTTTTCGCACCCTTAACGAAACTGAAGAACAGATTTTTTCCCTTGATTCCTGCAAAGTGCCCGGCAAGCAAACCACCTGTGGTGAAAAGGATTGCCATTGCGGGGAGTGAAAGCATACCGCCTGTGCTGAGAACAAAATCGAGAATTATGAAAACAACGTCAATAAGCATACAAATTAAAAAAGCTTTTGCGCCCTTTTTGATACTGCTGTCTTCAAGTATTTTTTCGGAATCGGATAAATTGTATTTTTCACGTAAAGCTTTGTCGGATTCATAAACCGGCGATTTTGTCGGATCTTTTTCTATTCTTTTAGCGTATAGGAAAAGGAATAAGAAAAGTATAAGATACACGCCTATGAAAACAATAATACGAAGCCATAGTCCCGAAAAAACATCAAGTCCCGCTAACTTCTGGACGGTTACAACGTTAAAGGGATTGAATGTTGCCGCAGTAAAACCCCAGGCAATTGAAACAAGGCTGAGACCTAAACCTACCAAAGAGTCCCAACCCAAAGCAAGTGAAACTGCTACTGCAATGGGTACAAGGGTTATGGATTCTTCGAGGATACCTGCGGTGGAGCTCAGCAACATACACACAAAAATAACGATTGCCATAAGGGTGTATTTTTTGTTGCTGAATTTATTAATAAGTGTTGCCATTATGTATTTCAGAACACCGCATTTGTCAAGTATAAGGAAGGAACCGCCTACGAGAACTATCATAAGAATAATGGTAATACCTGTAGTTGCCTGACTGCTTGCAAAGCATAGTATCGGCGATAAAACGATTTTCCATATTGGCATTTTGTAATCTTCTAACAGAGTGTACGTGCCGTCAACTATAACTTCGTGACCGTCTTGTGTTGCGATTTCGTATTCGCCACGGGGCATAATCTGTGTCAGGACACCAATGAAAGCAAGAACGCATATAAGTACAAGGGTAATTGCGACCATTGTTTTTTTATTTAATTTAAGGCCGACTTCTTTATTAACGTTACTCATTATAACCTCACAAATATAATCGAAGATAGAGTGTATTATACACAAATGTATATTCAAATACAAGTGCAACACGTTCATTTTTGATTGACAAAGTATATTTTTGTAAATATAATATTTTATCGGGGGCGGATAGATGGAGATTTTGGAAAGATTTACAAAAGCAAAAGCCCAAGATGAATCATTAAATGAGGATTTGCTGTTTTGTAACGATTCTTTTATTGCTGTAGTTGACGGAGTTACCGCAAAGGACAGGATTCTTTTCAATGGCAAAACCGGTGGCAGAGCCGCGGCGGAGATAATCTGTAAAATAATATCCGACTTTGAGCCGGAGAAAGATGTTTTTTCTGCTGTTGAAAAAATGACTGCCGGGGTTAAGGCTTTATATTCTGAGAGTACCCCTGAAAGCAGTGCGGCGGCAAGCGTAATAATTTACAGTAAACAAAGAAAAGAAATCTGGAGTATCGGAGACTGTCAGTGCATTATAAACGGTGAGTTTTTCTCTCACGAGAAGGAGCTTGACCGCATAGTGTCGGATATGCGCGCATTAGTCCTTGAAATATCGCGCAGAGAAGGATTTACCGATACAGAGCTGGCAGAAAATGACACAGGAAGACAGTTTGTTTTGCCTGTGATTAAAAAACAACGCATTTTTGCAAACAGCGACGGCAGATTTTCTTACGGAGTGATTAACGGCAGTAGGGTGCATCGCAAAGATATAATTATTTATAAATTAAAAAGCGGTGACGAAGTAGTTTTAGCAAGTGACGGTTATCCCGAGCTCTGTGCTTCTCTGAAAGAAAGCGAAGAAAAACTAAAGAAAGAGATAAAAAATAATCCCTTGTGCGATGGTGATTACCGCTCAACTAAAGGGATTAAAAAAGGCAACTCGTCCTTTGACGACAGAACATATATAAGGTTTAAGGTATTATGAGAATAAAAAAGAAAAAACACGGTGCCGAAAGGCTTGAAGCCTGTGGCGATATTGTAATCAAAAATTTAAAAGAAGAAGGCAGCACTTCGGAGAAGCTCTTCGGGAACAGTAATCCCTTACGTATTGAAATCGGTTGCGGCAAAGGTGATTTTATTGTGGGTACTGCGGCTAAAGAGCCTGATGTAAACTTTCTTGCAATTGAAAAGGTTTCCGACGTTTTGATGCTTGCGGCAGAGAAAGTGAAAAAGTCGGAGCTTAAAAATATAAGAGTATGTTGTGTTGATGCCAAAGAGCTTTCAGAGATTTTCTCCGCAGGCAGTGTTGACAGAATATACCTTAATTTTTCTGACCCGTGGCCTAAATCCCGTCATGAGAAAAGAAGGCTTACATACAGAAGTTTTCTTGAAATATACAAAAAAATACTGAAGACCGACGGCGCCCTTTATTTTAAAACAGATAACCGCGGACTTTTTGATTTTTCTTTAGAAGAGTTCAAGGGGTTCGGTATGCGTCTTGAAAAACTTACGTATGACCTTCATAATTCCGAATATATGGAAGGTAACGTAATGACGGAGTATGAAAAAAGATTTTCATCAATGGGCGTACCGATAAACCGAGTTGAAGCGAAGTTTAAGTGATAATTCAAAAAAAGAAGGCTTGTTTTTCAAGCCTTCTTTTTAATGATGAAAATTGCTGTGGTGCTTAAATGGTTTTATTATTCAGTAAATTCAAAAAGCTCATTGGGCGTACAATTAAAAATTAAACACAAAGTTTCAATGTTTTCGTAACGGATAGATTTTGTTTCATTGTTTATCATTTTGCTGAAATTCTGATAACTCATTCCCATTTGTTTGTATAACCAGTATTTTGTTTTGTTGTTTTCTTTGAGCAGATTTTTTACTCTTAACTTTATCATAAGATACTTCCTCATTAGATATTTTATCTAATCGTATCTTATTTTGGATCTTTACATATAGACTAATACATTATATAATGAAAACATACTATATTGGAGGTTCAAAAATGACTGATATTAATTTTATAAGAGATTTAAATGCATTTAAGAAAATGTATAGCTATATTTTTAATATCGTAACTGATGCAATAAACATATGCCAAGATTCTGATGTGAAAAATATGTTGATTCAGGCACAACAACACACAGAGAAGATTTATTGTGGGGAAAATCGTTGTCAAAAGATGTCCATTGACGAAGAAACAATAGTTGCTTTGTTGAATCTTTTAATTGTGATAGAAAATCAAAAACCGTTCTCTCAGCAAGACAGAGATTTTCTGGACGAGTGTAAAGATTGGATATGCGATTTACAGGATGGTCGTACAAAAGATATTCTTTTAGAGTTTCAAAAAAATATATAAAAAAACAACCACCCTTTTGGGTGGTTACTTTGTTTGTGTCGGCATCGCCCTATTTTCCCAAGCGGCTTCCCACTAAGTATCTTCGGCGCTGTTGAGCTTAACTACCGTGTTCGGGATGGGAACGGGTGGACCCTCAACGCCATCAACACCGACTGTGAAGAACTGTTCGTCCTTCAAAGAACATTGACTATTATATCACTGATTTTGAAAAAGTCAAGCATTTTTTTCGGTTTTTTTAAATTTTTTTTCGTTTTTTTAAAATACATACGATATGAATAAAATTTGTGCAACTTTTTTATATATTTACTGTTGATTATTAACAGAAAATGGTGCATAATAAAGCTGTATTGATTTATGGAGGAATATGGATATGGGTAAATATGCAATCAGTTATGATATTGGTACAACAGGTGTTAAAACCTGTATTTTTGAACTTGCCGATACTATCAAATTAGTTTCGGCTGCTTCGGAAGGCTACAACCTTTACGTTTTCCCCGATGGTGGTGCTGAGCAGGAGCCACAGGAGTGGTGGGATGCCATGTGTTCCACAACCAGAAAGGTTCTTGATAAATGCGATGTTGACATAAATGATATTTGCGGTATTTCTTTCTGCTCACAGATGCAGGGCATTGTTCTTGTTGATAAAGACGGCAAGCCCGTCCGTCGTGCTATGAGTTATATGGACCAGAGAGCACGAAAAGAGGTTAAAGAAGGTTTGGCATACGGTCCCCAGGTGGCAGGTGCTTTTATTCCTAAGCTACTTGTTTCTCTGAGCATAACAGGTGCTGTTGCTGCTTCGGTTAAGGACCCTGTCTGGAAATATAAATGGGTTGAGAAAAATGAACCTGAAAACTTTAAGCGTGTACATAAATGGCTTGATGTAAAGGAATATTTTATTGCAAGAATGACGGGTGAGTTCTGTATGACACATGACTCCGCCTTTGCAACATTGCTTTATGATATCAAAAAACACGAATTCAGCAAAAAAATGTGCAATATGTTGGGCGTTAACTACGACCATCTTCCCGAAATCAAAAAATCATCCGAAAAAGTCGGTGAGCTCCTTCCGCAGGCGGCACAAGAGTTGGGCCTTGCCCCCGGTACTGCCGTTTTCGGCGGTGGTGGTGATGCATCGCTTATCGGTGTTGGCGCAGGTTCTGTTGCTTTGGGTGACACTCACATTTACAGCGGTACATCCGGTTGGGTGTCAACTGTTGTTGATAAGAGTATTGTTGATGCTTCTGCTATGATTGCCGCAGTTGTTGGTGCGGAAGAAGGCAGATATAATTACTTTGCCGAGCTTGAAACAGCAGGTAAGTGTCTTGAATGGGTTAAGGACCACCTTGCACTTGATGAAATTGGTATTTACCTTGAAAAGAAAAATGTTACCGACGGTTACGAGGCCGAGTACACAAGCCTTTATGATTATATGACCCATGTTGTTTCCAAGGTTCCTGCAGGTTCAGGCGGTGTCATTTTCACACCCTGGCTCCACGGTAATCGTTGTCCGTTCGAAGATCCTAATGCAAGAGGTATGTTCTTTAATCTCAGCCTTGAAACGGGCAAGAGCGAAATGATCAGAGCGGTGCTTGAAGGTGTTTGCTATCATCTCAGATGGTTCCTTGAGACCGAAGAGAAAAAGGTAAAATCTTCAGAAAAAGTCCGTTTTGTAGGCGGCGGTGCTCTTTCGGATCTTACTTGCCAGATTCTTGCAGATTGTACGGGCAAGGTGGTTGAAACTGTTGACACTCCCCAGAATGTAGGTGCGATGGGCGCGGCAGTGCTTATTGCTGTCGGTATGGGTCAGTGTGACTCTATTGAAGATGCTAAAAAGCTTATTCCTGTCAGCAAAACCTTTACTCCGGATGCTGATGCTAAAAAGGTTTATGACAAATATTATGAGGTTTACAAAAATCTTTATGCTTCCAACAAAAAGAACTTTGCAAAGCTCAATTCTTGATTGGAAAAAAGAAAAAAATATTGTCATAATGTGTTGAAAAATAAGGGTTTTTCTGTTACAATACTAAAAAGGATTTCAAATTAAGGAGCGTGATTTGATGAATATAGCATTGATAGCTCACGATTCTAAAAAAGAACTTATGACACAGTTCTGCATAGCTTATTGCGGTATTTTAAGCAAGCATAGCCTTTGTGCCACAGGTACAACGGGTAAACTCGTTGCGGAGGCAACAGGGCTCAATATAGAAAGATATCTCAGCGGTTCACAAGGTGGCGCTCAACAGATAGGCTCAAGAATAGCTTGCGACGAGATTGACTTGTTGCTTGTTTTCCGTGACCCTCTTAATCCGAAACCGGGTGAGCCTAACGAAACCAATCTTCTCAGGCTTTGTGATGTTCATAACATACCCGTTGCAACCAATATCGCCACGGCTGAGGCTCTTATTCACAGTCTCGAACGCGGTGACCTTGATTGGCGTGATATTGTTAATCCCAAATGATAATTAAATCAAAGTCGGGTGTGTGAGGTTACGCCTCCTTCACCCGATTTTTTATTGAAAATAAACTTAAGGAGCTTAATATGGCAGGAAATATTAAAGCAATAAAAGGTACGAAGGACACGTTACCTTCAGAAAGTTATAAATTACAATATATTGAGCAGGCGGCTCTTGATACCGCTAAAGCATACGGTTTTCACGAGATGAGAACACCTGTGTTTGAATATACCGAGCTTTTTGATCGCTCTGTAGGTGAAACTACCGATGTTGTTCAGAAAGAGATGTACACCTTTAATGATAAAGGTGACCGTTCAATTACGTTGCGCCCTGAAGGCACCGCGGGTGCTGTGCGTGCGTTCCTTGAACACGGTTTGTTTAATGAGCCCCTTCCGCAGAAGGTTTGTTACCTTACTTCGTGCTATCGTTACGAGAAGCCGCAGGCAGGCAGACTCAGAGAGTTTCACCAGTTCGGTATTGAATGCTTCGGTGCAGGTTCACCCGTTGCCGATGCAGAAATAATCGCTCTTGCCAACAGCTATTTTAATTTTATCGGCATAGAAAAGCTTGCTGTTGAAATAAACTCTATCGGTTGTCCCGAGTGCAGAAAAAAATATTCGGAAGCACTCAAAGCATACTTTGAAGACAGAAAGAGTGAGCTTTGCGAAACTTGTCTTTCAAGACTTGACCGTAACCCAATGCGTATTCTCGACTGCAAGAGTCCCGTGTGCTCTGAAATTGCTTCAGGCGCACCCGTTGTGCTTGATTATATATGCGATGACTGTCGCGATCACTTTGAAAAGCTCAAAACATATCTTGATGCGTTGAATATTTCTTACGTTGTCAATCCGCAGATTGTACGCGGTCTTGACTATTACACCAGAACTGTTTTTGAATTTGTATCACTTGACGAAAAAACAAAAGGGCTTGTTCTCGGTGGCGGCGGACGTTACGACGGGCTCATTGAAGAATTAGGTGGCGCGGCTATGCCTGCTTGCGGTTTTGCAATGGGTCTCGAAAGACTTCTTATCGCTATGGAAGAAAGCGGAATCCCTTTCCCTGAAGCACCTAAATGTAATCTTTCGATTGTAACTGCAGGTGAAAATGCCCTTCTCAAAGCCTTAGAGCTTTCCGCAGACCTGAGAAGTCAGGGTTATAGTGTGAATATTGATACCGTAGGACGTTCAATTAAAGCCCAGATGAAATTTGCAAATAAAATCAATTCCGAATTTACTGTTGTTATCGGTGATAATGAACTTGAAAACGGCGTTGCAATGCTTAAATGCATGGATGACGGTACACAGACAGAAGTTTCGCTTGATGCTTTTGATGAAGGTTTTGAAAGAGCATATATGAACCGGGCAGTTGCGAATTTTGACAGCGCGGATTTTTCTGCTCTTACACAGGTAGATATAAATAATCTTTTAAGGTGATTTTTTATGGAGATTATAGATATTTCCAAAGATTTACTTAAAACGCCGGTTTACCCCGGTGACCCGGAAGGGTATATTGACCCGATACAGAATATCAGGTCCGGTGACCACTGTAATCTTAATTCGGTGTACACCTGCCTGCATACGGCTACTCATATAGATGCTCCCTTGCATTTTATAGAAGGCGGCAAAACCATAGACAAATTTTCTATGGATTTATTTATTGGTGAATGTCTTGTGGTTGAGGCACCGCCCGGACCTATTACGGGTGCCTTTGCTGAAGACAATTTTCCTTGGGATGACTGTGACAGGGTACTTATTAAAGGTAACGGACTCTCATACCTTATGGAGAGTAGTGCATATTACGTAGTGGATTCGGGTATAAAACTTATAGGTACCGATTCACAGACTATCGGCAATCACGGTTCAAATCAGATTATACACCGCGCCCTTCTTTCTGCGGATATACCCATTATCGAAGGGCTTGATTTGTCCGGTGTTGAACCAGGAAGATACTTTCTTATGGCTCAACCGCTAAAGATTTCGGGTGTTGAAGCGGCTCCGTGCAGAGCGTTGCTGGTTAAGGACCATCTTTTCTGGTCAGGCTCAAGAAACTGAAAACGGTTAAAAGGGTGTTTGTATGCGATTGGATAAATATTTAAAAGTATCGCGTATTATTAAGCGACGTACTGTTGCAAATGAGGTCTGCGATGCAAAACACGTTGAAGTTAACGGCAAGGTTGCCCGCGCTTCCTACGAAGTTAAAACAGGCGATATTATTGCTATTCAGATGGGTTCAAATCTTACGAAGTATAAGGTTCTTTCCGTGAACGAGTATGCAAAAAAAGATGAAGCCGCCAATATGTATGAGGTGATAAATTAGCATGACAGATTTTTTGGGTGCAGTTATTACTTTCACAGCAGGCATAGGTATAGCTACATTAAATTATTATATTTCAAAATATTTCTTGGAAAAAAATCCCGACAAATTTGCTATGACAACAGTTGTTAAACAGATTTTTAATGTTGGATACCTTGTAGCAGTTTATATGTTCGGGGATTTTTTGCCGTTTAAATTATCATATTTGCTTATCGGTGCAGTTTTGGGAATAACTTTGCCTATGTTTATTTACACGCGGAAGCTACTTAAGCTTAATGAATCAAAACGTGTAGAAACACGTGAAAAAGAAGGTGAGTCGGATGGGTGAAAAATCAAAGGTTATAATTGAGCTTTTCGGGTTTCTTGATGTAACCGGTGAAGTTATTGGTATGTGGATTATATTGGGTATAATCACTTTGATTTCGCTGATTGTAAGGCTTACTCTTAAAGAAAAACCCGGTAAATTTCAGAATATTATAGAAACAGGAATTGAATATCTAGACAACTTTTTCGGTGATACTTTAGGTAAAAAGAAATCAAGAAAGTACTTTACGTTTCTTGCCACACTTTTTATTTTCATAATTTTTTCGAACTATTCGGGTCTTTTCCCGGGTATGGGTATGACTGAATTTGTGAAGGCACCTACATCATCACTTTCGGTGACGGCGGGTCTGGGTATTGTAACATTTGTTTTCTTACAGATTGCAGGTTTGCGACATAGTGTTAAACACTATTTTAAAAGATTTGTAAGTCCTATGTTTTTTATGTTACCACTTTTATTGCTTGATGAAATTATAAAACCCGCCTCCCTTGCCTTGCGACTGTACGGTAATATTTTTGGTGAGGAAACCGTAACGGAGGAGCTTTATCATATTTTACCTATCGGTGCTCCGGCGGTAATGATGATTTTGTCGTTACTTTTCTGTGCATTACAGGCGGTTGTGTTTACGATGCTTGTATCAATATACCTTGATGAGGTTACTGAAGAATAATTTTTTTAAAAGGAGAAATACAAAATGGAAAATTCAGGAATTATTGCTATTGCAGCAGCTATGGCTATCGCTATCAGTACACTTGGTCCCTCTATAGCACAGGGTCTTACAGCAAAATCCGCAATGGAAAGTATTGCAAGACAGCCTGACGCGGCAAAGGACATTCGTTCAACACTTATTATTTCCCTTGCGCTTATGGAGGCTCTTACAATTTACGGTCTTCTTATCGGCTTTATGCTTATTTCAAAAATATAAGGTGAGAATTAATGAATATACAAATTTCTGTCATTATATGGACTGTGATTTGTTTTGTTGCCTTAATGTTGATTTTACGTAATCTGCTTTTCAAACCATTGCTTGATGTTATGGATAAAAGACGCGAGCGCCTTGAAAACGCCGAAAAGAAAAAGGCGGAAATGGAAAAAGCTGTTCGTGAGCATGAAAAAAAGATTGCAGAGCAACAGGCACAGTATCTCGAGCACCAAAAAAGAAATGTTGCAGAAAAACTTGCTGCCATTCAGGCTGAAAGTAAAGATGCTGTTATACAGGCAAGGCAAAAACGTATAACCGATGTTGAGTCTTTTCGCATTGCTACAGTTGAAGAATGCGAAAAAGCAATAAATGACGTAAACGTCAATGCCAAAAATATTGCTGAGACTTTTGCCAAACAGGTAATTGCAAGATAAGGGGCGATATTATGGAAATACAGTATGTTATCATAAACTTTCTGTTAGTTGTCGCTATTGTGGTTATTGCAGGCAGAAAAACTATAAAATCTATTTTCACGAAACGGTTAAATCGTATTAATGACGAGTTTAAAGAAATTGAACAAATCGAGAAAACAGAGTTGCCCGAGTTCAAGAATTTTGAGCCGGAAGCAAAGACAGAACAGTTATCTGACGATATAAAAAAAGCTGAGCTTGAGGCGCAGTCCAAAATAAAAAGAATAGAAGCAGCCGCTAAGAGAGAATGCTATGAAATTCACAAAGAATCTGTTGAAAAAGCGGGAGTAGAAATACTTGAAACAATAAAAAAGAATGTTTGTGAATTGTTTTCTCAGGAGCCGTATCTCAGTGCTTTAAGAGCTCATGAAGCGGAAATGATAGACAATATTCTCAAGGAGGTTAAGCTTACACCGGGTGACTTAACATATCTTAAGCATCACGATGTTTTATATGTTACACTCAGTTCAGCACACAAGCTTTCCGAAGAAATTGTAAAGAAGGTTGACTCTTTTACAACCGAAATGTTAAACGAAGTCAACGGCAAAACATCTCTCTGGGTTTTAGAAGACCCGTCGCTTATCGGTGGAGTTAAGCTCAGAATCGGTGATACGGTATATGATTGTACCGTGTCAGAGGATTTTTACCGATATGAAAAAAGCCTTCGCAGAGTGCACATTCCTTTCGAAATAGGTGAGGATGAAATTCTTAAAGAGTTCACTCATAAAGCGGAAACCTTCAAACCTAAAATTCACATATATCAGCTTGGCCGTGTTATGACTGTGTCGGACGGCATATGCTGGATGGACGGTCTTGCGGATATTATGTACGGCGAAGTTATTGAGTTTGACTGTGGCGAACGTGGAATGGTGCTTGATATTCAGCATAACCGTATCGGTTGTGTTGTTTTTGGCGAATATGAAAATATTGAAAGCGGTAGTCGTGTAAGACGTATAGGCAGAATCGCAACTGTTCCCGTAGGTGATGAGCTTCTGGGTAGAGTAGTTGACTCTGTGGGTAATCCTATTGACGGTGAAGGTTACATCAATACTGATGAACGCAGACCTATTGAGTTTAAAGCGCCTGCTATCCTTGACCGCGAAAGCGTAAGTGAACCGCTTCACACCGGTATAAAGGCTGTTGATGCTCTTGTGCCCATCGGAAAGGGTCAGCGAGAATTGATTATCGGTGACCGACAGACGGGTAAAAGTGCTGTTGCAATTGATGCTATTATAAATCAAAAAGGCAAAGATACAATTTGTATATATGTTGCTATAGGTCAGAAGGAATCAACAATTTCCGAAATCAGAGAAACGCTTGAAAAATATGATGCGCTTAAATATACGGTTATTGTTGCGGCTTCTGCATCAGGTTCTGCAGCTACTCAGTATATTGCACCATTCAGCGCTACTGCTATGGGCGAATACTTTATGTATAACGGTAAGGATGTACTTATTGTATATGATGACCTGTCAAAGCACGCTGTAGCATATCGAGAGTTATCTCTTCTTTTACACAGACCATCAGGTCGAGAGGCTTATCCCGGTGATATTTTTTATCTTCATTCAAGATTGTTGGAGCGTTCAGCCAAATTGTCAGAGAAAATGGGTGGCGGCTCTATGACGGCTTTACCCATAATAGAAACACAAGCAGGAGACATTTCTGCATATATTCCCACCAATGTTATATCCATCACCGATGGTCAGATATTCCTTGATGGTGAATTGTATAATGAAGGACAGCGTCCTGCCATAAACGTAGGTCTTTCAGTTTCGCGTGTAGGCGGTTCGGCACAGACGAAGCTTATGAAACAGGTATCTGCAAACCTTCGTACAAAGCTCGCTCAATATCGTGAGTTGATAGGTTTTGTTCAGTTCGGCGCAGAGGTAGATGCTGAAACGGCTAAAACCATCGAAACCGGTAAAAGGCTTACCGAAGGCTTGAAGCAAGCCCGTTATAAGCCCCTGGATGATAAATACCAGGCCTTGTTGCTTCTTGCGATTTCAGAAGGTTACAGTGATGACGTATCGATTGAATCGATGGCGATGTTTGAAGAAGAGCTTTATAAATTTTTTGATGCACAACACAGTGACATAATGAGTATTCTTGAAAAGGGCGATAAGCTCAGCAAAGAGACTCTTGATGAAATCAAGAAAGCTATGATTGAATTTAAGAAGAAGGTTAAATAAATGCCCACCGAACAGGTTCTTAAAAAGAAACTAAAGGGTATAACCACTACCCGAAAAATATCAAAGGCAATGAAAACTGCGGCTACTGTAAAGTATTCGCAGTTAAGTGCCGTGTATTCGGGCTATTCAGAGTATGCAATACAGTGTCGGGAGCTTTACGGGATTTTCGGAAACGATTTTCTGAACGAGTTTTTATCAGTTAAACCCGATGCTCCTGTTTGTTATATTGTTATGGCTTCAAACAAGGGTATGTGCGGTAATTTTAATACCGATTTATTTAATTACGCAGAGAACCTTCTTTCAGATGAAAATGAGCGAAAAGAGCTTATTCTCTGTGGCGAAAAAACTATTTTTTATTTCAAAAATAAGGGGTATGAATCTGTAAAAGACTACATTTTCTCAGATGTTCCGAGATTTTCGGAAGCTAAAAGCCTTTGTGACGATTTACGTGCTTTGTTTTCGGAAAAAGAATATAGTTCAGTTAAAATTGTTTATCCCCAATATGTAAATATGGTGCGTCAGTATCCTTGTGTGAAAGACTTATTAAATCCCGAAAGCGCACATAGTAGCAATGCAGATGATATGCTTTTTATTCCCGATAAAGAAACGGTTATAAAACAAAGCTCAGAAAAAATAGTTGAATCAATGCTTTACGGATTTATTCTTGAAACGGCAATAGGTGCTCAGGCAGCCACCGTTATGAGTATGCGCTCTGCATATGATGCGGCGGTTGAATATGAAGAGAAGCTTGAAAGCGAAATAAACAGAAAAAGACAAAGCAGGGTTACGGCAGATGTTATAGAAACCTTTGCTGAGTATTATAGAGATGAGGAGTAGTATATATGGCAAAAGGTTCCATTGGTATGGTTCAACGAATAACGGGTCCTGTTGTTGATGTTTTATTTAATCTTGATGAGATTCCGGAGATACTCCACGCTCTTGAAATTCAGGTACGTGACGAAGTTTATGTTCTTGAAGTTTCTCAGCATCTTGGTAATGGTGAGGTGCGTTGTATTTCAATGTATCCTACGGATGGTATTTCACGTGGAGTGAAAGCTATTGACACAGGTATGCCGATTACAGTTGGCGTTGGCGAAGAAACTCTCGGACGTATGGTAAACGTTATAGGACAGCCTATTGATATGGGTGAAGCTATTAAGGCAAAAGAATATTGGCCGATTCATCATCCTGCACCTCCGTTTATTGATATTGTACCGTCAGAGGATTTGCTTGAAACAGGTATTAAGGTTATAGATCTTATGACGCCTTACGTAAAGGGCGGTAAAATCGGTCTTTTCGGCGGTGCCGGTGTAGGTAAAACCGTTCTTATTATGGAGCTTATAAGAAATGTTGCGTTTGAGCACGACGGATATTCTGTTTTTGCAGGTGTTGGTGAGCGTTCCAGAGAGGGTAATGACCTTTGGAATGAAATGAAGCAATCGGGAGTTTTAGAAAAAACAGCGCTTGTTTTCGGTCAGATGAATGAAACTGCCGGGGCAAGATTGCGTGCTCCGTTAGTAGGTCTTACCATGGCGGAGTACTTCAGGGAAAGCTCTCATAAAGATGTGCTCCTTTTTATAGATAATATTTTCCGATTTACTCAGGCGGGTTCGGAAGTTTCTGCGCTTCTCGGAAGGATGCCTTCAGCAGTCGGTTATCAGCCTACCCTTGCCAGCGAAATGGGTAAACTTCAGGAAAGAATAGTTTCAACGGGTAACGGTTCAATTACATCTGTTCAGGCTGTATATGTTCCTGCGGATGATCTTACTGACCCGGCTCCTGCCACAACCTTCTCGCACCTTGATTCAACAACAGTTCTTTCACGTAAAATTGTTGAGTTGGGTATTTATCCCGCAGTTGACCCGTTGGAATCAACATCAAGGATTCTGACACCCGATTATGTGGGTGAAAGACATTACCGAGTTGCCAAGGAAACACGTCGGGTTTTGCAGAAATACAACGAGCTTCAGGATATTATTGCTATTCTTGGTATGGAAGAGCTTTCAATAGAAGATAAGGCTCTTGTAAAAAGGGCAAGACGAGTTCAGCGCTTCTTCAGTCAGCCCTTCCACGTTGCGGAAAAGTTTTCGGGCTACAAGGGCGTGTATGTTCCTTTGGAGAAGACTATTGATGGTGTGGAAATGATTTTAAACGGCGAGCTTGACCATATACCCGAGCAGTATTTCCTTATGTGTGGTTCAATAGATGACGTTATAAACAAATATAAAGCAGAGCATGGTGATGATAATGAGTGAGAATTTGTCACTTAAGGTTATTACACCTGAAAAAGAAAGTTTTTATGAAAATTGCGAGTCCGTGATTTTTTGCGTTAATGATAACAAAAAAGGTAACGGTGGCGGAAGCTATGGTATACGGAAGGGTCACGCTAAGGCAATATTCAGTTTAGCCAAGGGAAAGCTTTCTGTTTTAAAAAACGGTGAAGCTGCAATTGATGCAAAAGTGTCATCAGGTTTTGCAAGAATTGAAAATAATGTCGTAATAGTAATAGTGGACGAGTTCGAGATAATATAATTAACAGGGTGAAGATGTGTATTAAAATACATCTTTGCTCTGTTTTTTAGTCACCTTGACCAATGTGCTCAATATTTTTGTGTTATTATGTAGAAAATTGGTAAATGTACATAAAAATATTGACAGTTTGGCTTATAGGTGATACAATTTATATGAAAAGAGAATAACACAGAAAGGGATGTTTTTATGAACATTACTATCGTTGGCCGTAAATGTAACCCTCGTGAAGACTTCCGTCTGCGTGCAGAAAAGCGTCTGAGTAAAATCGACAAGCTTTTTGGTGAGGAGGCTGCTGCGAAGATAACCGCAACTGTTGAAAAAACCTGCCATATTGTGGAGGTGACAGTCACCAAAAGCGGTATGATTTTCCGTGCGGAAGAAAGTGCGGAAAATATGATTGATGCCCTTGACGAATGTGTGGATTCCCTTATCAGACAAATTCGCAAGAACAAAACCCGTCTTGATAAAAAACTTCATTCGGCAGTTCTTGATGATTTTATGGAACCCGTTGATGAAGAAGATTTTGACATTATAAGAGAAAAAACCATTTCTCTGAAACCGCAAAGTGTTGAAGAAGCAATTCTTCAGATGAATCTGTTGGGTCATAAGTTCTATATGTTTCTTAATGCCGATACGGATGAGATAAACGTTGTATATAAACGCAATGCAACGGGCTATGGTGTTATAGCACCGGATAATTACAAGTAATTTATTGGATTTTTTATAGGCTCCTTTTAAAAACATGCAGACCGTGTAAAACGGTCTGTTTGTTTTTGTATCATTTTTCCTTCAGGCAAATATAATGTAAAGTTACAGGATTTTTTAAGGGAAAAGCCACTAAATTTTCAGAGTTTTTATAGGTTTTTTGTTAAATACAAAGAAGATTTGAAATGCGCTTGCAAAATGATTTTAACAATTATATAATTAATACAATATTAACATTTTTAAAAGGAGAAATGTATTATGGGTAGGGTGTATAACTTCTCTGCAGGTCCCTCTATGCTTCCTGAAGAAGTATTAAAAAAAGCAGCGGCAGAAATGCTGGATTATGAAGGTTGCGGTCAATCTGTTATGGAGATGTCCCATCGTTCAAAAGTTTTTGACAACATTATCAAATCCGCAGAAGCTCTTTTAAGAGAGCTTATGAATATTCCGGATAATTATAAGGTTCTTTTTCTTCAGGGTGGCGCAACAACACAGTTTGCGGCTATTCCCATGAACTTTATGAATAAAAACGGTAAGGCAGACTATATCATCACAGGCCAGTTGGCTAAAAAGGCTTTCGGTGAAGCAAAAAAATACGGTGATGTAGTAGCGGTAGCATCATCCGCAGACAAAACTTTCTCATACATTCCCAAAACAACACGAGAAGATTTTCGTCAGGATGCAGACTACGCATATATCTGTATGAATAACACAATTTACGGAACTGTTTATCATCAGCTTCCCGATACAGGTGATGTTCCGCTTATTGCTGATATTTCAAGCTGTTTCCTTTCAGAGCCTCTTGACGTAACAAAATTTGCTATGGTTTACGGCGGTGCACAGAAAAACGTTGCACCTGCAGGTCTTACTATCGTAATTGTTCGTGAAGATATTCTGGGTAATGCGCGTGATTACACACCTACAATGCTTGACTATAAGGTTCATGCAGATGCAGATTCACTTTCAAACACACCTCCTTGCTATACAATATATATATGCAAGCTTGTGCTTGAATGGATAAAATCATTGGGTGGTCTTGAAGCGATGGCGGAACGCAACCGCAAAAAAGCTGCAATCCTTTATGATTTCCTTGATAACAGCAAAATGTTCCGCGGTACTGTTGTTCCCGAAGACCGTTCACTTATGAACGTTCCCTTTGTTACAGACAGTGATGAGCTCAATGCAAAGTTCGTTAAAGAGGCAGAAGCAGCAGGCTTTGTAAACCTTAAAGGTCACAGAAGTGTTGGCGGTATGAGAGCTTCAATTTATAACGCAATGCCTATTGAAGGCGTTGAAAAACTCGTTGAGTTTATGAAGAAGTTTGAAGAAGAAAATTCCTGAAAGGAAGATTTATAATGTTTGATATTCTTACACTCAATAAGATTTCACAAATCGGTCTTAAAGAACTTGATGATAAATACAATATAACCGATAGTTGCGACGCTCCTGACGGTATAATTGTCCGTTCAGCCGCAATGCATGATTATAATTTTAATGAAAAAACTCTTGCAGTAGCACGTGCAGGCGCAGGTGTTAACAACATTCCTGTTGATGAGTGTACCAAAAAAGGTGTAGTTGTTTTCAATACTCCGGGCGCTAATGCAAACGCAGTTAAAGAGCTTGTTATCGGCGGACTTATGATGTCTTCAAGACGTGTTGCTGCGGCTTACGATTGGTGCAAGACCCTTAAGGGCGAAGGCGATAATGTGGGCAAGCTTGTTGAAAAAGGTAAATCACAGTTTGCCGGTCCTGAAATTCTCGGAAAAACCTTAGGTGTTGTCGGTCTTGGTGCTATCGGCAGACTTGTTGCGAGTGCCGCAAGTGCTCTCGGTATGAAAATCGTAGGTTATGATCCTTACTTTAACGAAGAATTCAAGGGTGAACTTCCTTTGGATACAGAGTATGTTGATACACTTGATGCTGTTTATGAAAAATCGGATTACATTACTCTTCATCTTCCTTGCGTGGCTTCCACAAAAGGTATGATTAATGCTGAAACAATTGCAAAGATGAAGGACGGTGTGCGTATTCTTAACTTCGCACGAGGCGAACTTGTTGCAGGCGCAGATATGGCAGAAGCAATTAAATCAGGTAAGGTTGCCGCTTATGTAACCGACTTCCCTTCAGATGAGGTTATCGGTCTTGAGAATGTAACAGCACTTCCGCACTTGGGTGCATCAACCCCCGAAAGCGAAGAAAACTGTGCATATATGGCAGCGGTTGAAATCCGTGAATACCTTGAAAAGGGTAATATTAAAAACTCTGTAAACTTCCCCAACGTTTCACTTGAAAACGAAGGTGAAAGAGTTTCAGTTATTCACTATAACGCACTTAATGTTATGAACGACGTTCTCGGCGCGTTTATGAAAAACGGTGTTGAAACAACGGGTTTTGCATCAAAGGCAAAGGGTGAGTATGCATACACACTTGTAGTTGCAGACAAAATCCCCGAAAGTGTTATAAACACGCTTAAGGCTAATGAAGATATTATAAAGGTAAGAAAAATATAATAGTAAAACGGCAGGATTTTTTTCCTGCCGTTTTTATATATTTTCGTCGCTATTTATACATACTTCTTCTGCATCTATCTGGGCTTGCTTTAAAATTGCTTTTATTTCATCTGTACCTGACTTTTGCAAAGCATCTGTAATAGCGTTGAACAAAATTAAATACATCTTCTTGTACACATAACCACCCCTTGAAAAATAATATCACATCAACAATCATAAGTCAACTCAAAAGGGGTAATGTTATAAACTCAAAATGGTTAACATAGTTGTATAAAATACAAGCGAGGTTTTTATATGACTATAGGTGAAGCAGTCAAATTGCGGATTATTGAATTGGCTGATAAAAACAATATTACGTTAAATAAGCTTGCAACTGTATCGGGTTTAACACAGTCGACCATAAATAATATTACAGGTGGGCGAAATAACAGTGCAACTATATCGACAATAAAAAAGATATGTGATGGTCTTGAGATGGACATTAGAGAGTTTTTCAACTCAACACTTTTTGATGATTTGGAACAAGAAATAAAATGATAAACAGGTAGTTCGTTTGATGAACTACCTGTTTTTGCGATATTTTCTATATGAAATTCGATTGCAATGTATTTAATTAAACTAAATGTAATATGATATAACTTTCTTTTGTGCAAGACGCATATCATATTAGTGAAGTTTTTGCTAAAGCAAAAGTGAAGTTGTGATAAATCACAGTGAAGTTTTGTTCTGTTAACAAAGTGAAGTTAAGTTTGCTACTGCACCGTTAGGTGCAACTTCACTACAAATTAACTTCACTTGCGGTCACGCTAACTTAGTTGATTTAAGCTATGCTTAAATCAGGGAATAACATTACCTGCACTTGAAAAGATTTCATACCATTCCTGTTTTGTAATAGTTATATCTGCCGCAGCAGCACATTCAAGAAGTCTTTTGGGGTTCATAGTGCCTGTAAGGGGTTGCATTTTTGCGGGGTGACGGAGAATCCAGGCGATCACTATTGTGGACTTTGAAACACCGTATTTATCGGCTAATTCCTGAAGCTTAGCGTTAATTTCGGGAAAGTCGGGGTTATCCACATAAACACCTTCAAAGAAACCATATTGGAAGGGAGACCAAGCTTGAATTGTGATATCTTCATATCGACAATATTCGAGTACGCCGCCGTCACGGTCAATAGCATTAGCCTCACGCATATTTACGTAAAGACCTTGTTTTACAATGTGGCAATCAGTGATGCTGAATTGAAGTTGGTTGGCACAGATGGGCTCATCACCCATATATTTCTGCAAAAGTCGCATTTGCATAGGGTTCTGGTTTGATACACCAAAATGACGTACCTTGCCTTGTTCTTTTAAGGTGAGTAATGCTTCAGCCACTTCTTCCGGCTCGTAAAGTGTATCGGGACGATGCAACAGAAGAAAGTCAAGGTAGTTTGTATTAAGCCTTTTCAGGCAACCTTCCGTTGATTCTATAATGTGTTCTTTGGAAAAATCAAACATTATTTTGCCGGGGCAAATACCGCATTTTGATTGTAAAATGATTTTTTCACGCACATCGTCATTCATACCGATAGCCTTTGCAAAAACCTCTTCACTCTTACCGCCGCCATAAAGGTCAGCGTGGTCGAAAAAGTTAAGACCTGCACTCATAGCGGTATCAATAAGCGCTTTTGCCTCTGCTTCGGTCTTGTCCGCCATACGCATACAGCCTACGGCTACAACGGGCACGTCAACACCGCTTTTTCCAAGCTTCATTTTTCTCATAATATCAACCTCCGATTATAGTTGCAATTTAAAATTAACTCTTAATATATTTCACAAATAATCCTGAGCCTGCCTTTTCTTGTGTCGCCTGATATTTCTTTGAATCTGAATCGTCCGTAACTTCTTACAGATACAATATCATTTTCTTTTACGGGATGTGAGCTGTTTGTAGTTAATCTGCCGTTTATAAAAACTTTTTCTCCGTCGATAAGTGCGGAGCTTTTGCTGCGAGAGATATTATAAACTGCGGAAATTACGCTGTCTGCACGCAATGATGCCACAATGATGATTTTTGGTGTGGGTTCAGGCAAAATGTTTTCGGGTAATTTATTGCAGATACCGCAGCTTACACTTGTATGACGGACTTTTGTAAGATTATCAATAATGTAAGGTGCTATGTTTTCAAGGCAGAAAAGATACCCCTTATTGTCTGTAATGATAATATCACCTAAAGTTTCCCGTTTTATACCTAAGCCGGTTAAAGAGCCTAAAAAGTCACGGTGAGTAAGATTGTCAGAAAACTTCGCGGACAGTGGCTCAATACACAAAATAACTATTGGTGGTGACGGGGGATAGCCCATATCATTTTCGTCACCGAAACAGGCAATTTTTCTTTCGGCTTCGGGAAAACCGCCTATAAGGGTGTATCCGTATTTTACCGTGTCAAAAAGAACGGCTTGCTCGTGCATATTCAAAAAGTCACTATACATATAAATTCCGCGATTCTGTGCCCTTGATGACAGTTCTTTTAATCTGTTTTTTAGTATCTGCGTTTCGTCAGCCAATATCTCACCGCCTTTTCTACAAGGTAAGTATATCACAACAGTAACAATAAATAAAGTAACAGTTGAATTTTTAAATAAGATAAAATTTCAACTGTTACTTTAATTTTATTTTTTCTTTTTACCGCCGAAGAAGCCGCGTTTCTCCTCGGGTTTAACCGGATTATTGCCTAAAGTTTCGTTGAATTTAAGCAGAGCGGCTTTTTGAGCTTCGTTTAATGAACGGGGTACGTCAACGACGATTCTTACAAGCTGGTCACCGCGGCGTGAAGAATTAAGTACGGGGATACCACGATTTTTAAGCTTGAATACCTGACCGGGTTGTGTTCCTGCAGGAAGGTCGTATTCCACGTTGCCGTCAAGTGTGGGAACTCTGAGTTTGTCACCCAGGGTTGCCTGAATGTACGATATGCGCATATCGTACCACACGTTGTAGCCGTCACGTTCAAAGAAGGGATGGGGTTTAACCGCAACTCTTACGTGTAAATCGCCGGCAGGGCCGTTATTCACACCGTGGTTGCCTTCACCGCGTACGGGGATTGCCTGACCGTCATCAATGCCGGCAGGTATCATAACATCTTTTGTAATGGTTTTGCGGATTCTGCCGTTACCCTTGCAACGTGAACAGGGTGTGGGGTTATAAGTACCTTTACCGCCGCAACGCTGACAGGTTTTTGAAGTGCTTATAGTGCCGAAAGGAGTGCGTTGCTGGACGTTAACCTGACCTCTTCCGTTACAGTCGGGACAGGTCTGTGGTTGTGTGCCTTTTGCGGCACCGCTGCCGCCACATTCGTCACAAGCCTCTATGCGTTGGAACGTAACTTTTTTGGTGCAGCCTTTAGCTGCTTCTTCAAATGTGATGTGAACAGATGCCTGTATGTCACTACCGCGTCTTGGAGCTCTCGGGTTAGAGCGTGAACCGCCCCCACCAAAACCTCCGAAGAAGGACCCGAAAATATCACCTAAATCAAATTCCATTGCATCGCCGAAACCGCCGAATCCACCGCCAAAACCGCCACCTTGACCTGCGCCGTAGCTGGGGTCAACGCCTGCGAAACCGAAACGATCATATTTTTCCTTTTTGTCAGCATCGGAAAGAATTTCATAAGCTTCGTTTGCTTCTTTGAATTTATCTTCCGCTTCTTTGTTATCGGGGTTAAGGTCGGGGTGATATTTTTTAGCGAGCTGGCGGTAAGCCTTTTTTATTTCATCAGGTGTAGCGTTTTTAGAAACGCCTAAAACCTCATAGTAATCTCTCTTGTCTGCCATAACAGATTCCTTTCTGTTATCCGCCAAAGACGGCGCCTCGGGATGAGGTACCGTCTTCAGTGATTTTAGTTTTATCAGTCAACGTCTGTGAAAGGTGCTTCTGTGTATCCGTCACCCTGTGCGCCTGCGGCGTTGGGATCAAAACCTGCACCTGCGGCATTGGGGTCAAAGCCCTGTGCTCCGCCTGCTGCTTTATAAAGCTTTTCAGAGATTTCATAGAATTTTGTCTGAAGAGCTTCCTGTTTTGCCTTGATAGCTTCGATATTGTCACCCTTGAGAGCTTCCTTAAGCTCATCAATTTTTGCGTTGATATCGTTTTTGTCTGCTTCGTCGAACTTGTCGCCGTTATCTGCAAGAAGCTTTTCGCACTGGAATACCATCTGGTCTGCGCCGTTACGTGTGTCAACTTCTTCTTTGCGCTTTTTATCTTCTTCTGCAAACTGCTCTGCTTCTCTTACGGCACGGTCAATATCATCCTTGCTCATATTTGTTGATGCAGTGATAGAGATTGACTGTTCTTTACCTGTGCCAAGGTCTTTGGCAGAAACGTGTACAATACCGTTTGCGTCAATATCGAAAGTAACTTCAATCTGAGGTGTTCCGCGACGTGCAGGAAGAATACCATCAAGATGGAACATACCGAGAGTCTTATTGTCTTTTGCGAATTCTCTTTCGCCCTGAAGAACGTGTATTTCAACTGATGTCTGGTTGTCGGCAGCGGTTGAGAATACCTGGCTTTTCTTTGTGGGGATAGTTGTGTTTCTTTCGATAATCTTTGTGCAAACATTACCGAGAGTTTCGATACCGAGTGAAAGGGGAGTAACGTCAAGAAGGAGAAGACCTTCAACATCACCGCCGAGAACACCTGCCTGAAGTGCTGCACCGATAGCAACACATTCGTCAGGGTTAATGCCCTTGAAGGGTTCTTTGCCTGTGTAAGCCTTAACAGCATCTTGTACAGCAGGGATTCTTGAAGAACCGCCAACCATAAGAACTTTGCTGATTTCGTTTACGCTGAAGCCTGAGTCAGCGATAGCCTGACGAACGGGACCCATTGTTGCTTCAACAAGGTCTGCGGTAAGTTCGTTGAATTTTGCTCTTGTGAGAGTTGTGTCAAGGTGAAGGGGACCTGCCTCTGTCATTGTAATGAAGGGAAGGTTAATAGCGGATGAAGTAACGCCTGAAAGTTCGATTTTAGCTTTTTCTGCTGCTTCTTTAAGACGCTGCATAGCCATTTTGTCTGTTGAAAGATCTGCACCGTTTTCCTTTTTGAATTCTGCAACGAGCCAGTTGATGATTCTCTGGTCGAAGTCATCGCCGCCGAGACGGTTGTTACCTGCAGTAGCTTTAACTTCCTGAACGCCGTCGCCCATTTCGATAATAGAAACGTCGAATGTACCGCCGCCTAAGTCGTAAACCATGACCTTCTGGTCTGCTTCTTTGTCAATGCCGTAAGCAAGAGCTGCTGCAGTAGGCTCGTTTACGATACGTTTAACATCAAGACCTGCGATTTTACCTGCATCCTTTGTTGCCTGACGCTGAGCGTCTGTAAAGTATGCGGGAACGGTGATAACAGCTTCTGTAACTTTTTCGCCGAGATAGCTTTCTGCATCCGCTTTAAGCTTAGCGAGAATCATAGCAGAAATTTCCTGGGGGGTGTAGTTCTTATCGTCAATAGTTACTTTGTAGTTTGTACCCATTTCACGTTTGATTGATGAGATTGTTCTTGCAGGGTTCTGCACAGCCTGACGCTTTGCAACCTGACCAACAAGTCTTTCGCCTGTTTTGCTGAAACCAACAACAGAAGGTGTGGTTCTGTTACCTTCTACGTTTGCGATAACTACGGGTTCGCCGCCTTCGATAACTGCTACACATGAGTTTGTTGTACCTAAGTCAATACCAATTGCTTTTGCCATAATAATAACCTCCGTATATATAATATGTTTTAGATTGTTTTAATTTGTAACCTGAACGGTTGCAAATCTGAGAATTCTGTCACCCATACGATAACCTTTTTCAAAAACACCGGCAATAGAGTTTTCGGGAAGGTCAGGGTTTTCAACGGTCATAACGGCGTTATGAATGTTGGGGTCGAATTCGTCGCCGACTTCACCGAATGCTTCAACCTCAAGGCTTTTGAGAATGTCTTTTAACTGAGTGTAAGTCATCTCAATACCTTTGCGGTAAAGCTCGATATCGTCGGTTTTATTATCGGTTGCTCTGTCGAAATTATCAATGACAGGAAGCAACGTTTTTAACGTGTTTGCTTTAGCGTCGCCGTATAAAGCTTCTTTTTCTCTCTGGGAACGATTGCGGAAGTTCTGATATTCTGCGAGTGTTCTCAGATGAGTGTCTTTAAGAGCGGCGAGCTCTTCGTTTAACTTTTCGATTTCTGTGGAAAGTGCCTGTATCTCACTCTTTTTGTCAGATTTTTTCTTTTTCGTTTTAGGTTCTTTTTCCGGAGTGGGTTCCTGATTTTCTTCAGGGGTCACTTTAGTTTCTTCTGTTGCCATTTCTCTGCTCCTTAAATTAATTATTCTTCATCCAGAGTCTCTGTCAGTAGATTTCCTATAACTCCGGCTAAATATTTTATTGTAGGTATAAGGTGGGCATAGTCGAGCCGCGTCGGGCCTATAATTCCTATTGAGCCGCTATCCCTGTCACCTACAGAGTATTTAGAAAAGATTGTTGTACTGTTTTTTAATTCACGATAGATATTCTCTGAACCGATTGCTACGTTTAATTGAGTTTTTTGAGAATCCAGCATATTTTCAAGTGGAGTCCCTCTGTGGAGAAAGTCCATCAGTCTGAAAGCATCTTCTGATAACTCGCTGTGGTTAAGAATATTGTTCTGTCCTTTTAAATGCAGGTCCGTAGTTTTCACCGCTTCACAAAGGTCTGCGATGGCACACAAAAACGGTGACATTATAAAGACTTTATCGCCGAGAGATGCTACAAGAGTCTGAATGAAGGGAATGCTGATGTCCGAAACGCTTCTGCCGTTAAAATAAGTCTGGCAGATGTTGTAGAATACTTCCGCGATATCCATATTGATTTCGTTATCGCTTCGTACCACGGCGCTTTTTAGTATGCCTGATGATGCAAGCAGAACAATCATGGCGGTGTGGTTGCTCAAAGGAACAAGTTCTATACGCTTGATAACCGCTTCGCTGTCGGCGGGGGATGAAGAAACTGCTACGCAGTTAGTGAGTTCAGCAAGTATGCTTCCTGCTTTTTCTAAAAGCTTGTCGGGTTCGGATGAAAAAGAGCCTAACCAGATTTTGATGCGTTCCTGTTCTTCGAGTCCCAGCTCGTAGTTTGACATAAGGTTGTCAACGTAATAACGATAACCTTCCTGTGAAGGGATTCTGCCTGCGGAAGTGTGTGGTTGAGCGAGTAAGCCTGACTCGACCAAATCAGCCATATCGTTTCTTATGGTGGCGGATGAGACGGCATTTCCCATCTGGGTGCAGATAACTTTAGAACCAACGGGTTCGCCTGTTGCGATGTAACGTTCAATGATAATAGCGAGAATATGTTGCTTGCGCTCTGAAAGTTCTGCCACAGACGTTCACCTCTTTAGTATATGTTGTTTTAGCACCTGTTAGCACTCGTTAACGGTGAGTGCTAACTCTGTTAATAATATAACTCTGAAAAGATATTTTGTCAACCTTTTTATGAATTATTTTTTGTGAATTATTTGTGAATATGTCAGATAAATGCAAAATTCAAAATTCCGCGGCACTTCGTGCATATACCATTATATATTATAACAAAAACTTTCCCTTTTACAGATTAAAAGGAGAGTTCTTGTTTGTGTCGCAACAAACGAAGCCGTGTTTGGATATATTATAAATCAATTATGATTTAAAGGTGATACATCAAATGTGATTTATGATAATCTCGTTACAATATACGGAATCGGAAGGTTGCTTTTATGAATTATATACAACGTTTAAGAGCATTAAGAGAGGATAATGATAAAACACAGAAGGATATTGCCGATGTTCTAAAAACAACACAGCAGTATTACGGACAGTATGAATTGGGTAAAAGAGCATTGCACATAGACCACTTAATAACATTATGTAAATACTACGATGTCAGCGCGGATTATATTTTGGGCTTGACAGACGAGCCGAAACCGTAAATTTACGGTTTACACCTTAAATTACGAATTATAATCGGCTTGCCACTTAATTTGCCACTTGCAACTTTCAACTTGCAATTACAATCGGCGCAACGCGCCCTGAAACCCCTCACTCCTAACTTCTAACTAAACAAAAAATCCCTGTCCGTTTTCGGACAGGGATTTTGTTAGTTTGATTATTGCTCAACGGGATAAACGCTGACTTTTTTGCGGTCTCTGCCAAGACGTTCGAAACGAACCTGACCGTCAACAAGAGCAAAGAGAGTATCGTCTTTACCTTTGCCTACGTTAGTACCGGGGTGGATCTTTGTGCCTCTCTGTCTTACAAGGATGTTACCTGCAAGAACATACTGACCGTCAGCTCTTTTAGCACCGAGTCTTTTAGATTCGGAATCACGGCCGTTACGGGTAGAACCCATACCTTTTTTATGAGCAAATAACTGGATGTTGATTTTAAGCATTCGTTACACCTCCGTAGTAGTTATCGTAACATTTTTAGGGTATTGCTTCGCAAGTTCCGTAATATGAAGCCGGAACCCAAGCAATATATCATTAGCTTTAGCTGCACTTTCGGCAGGGAGTGAGATTTTCATCATGCCGTCCTGAACTTCTGCCGAGACGGGGAGCTTCATAATCTCTATGAGAGTATTGGCGGTCATATAAGCGGCGGAAGAAACTGCGGAACAAACAATGTCGTTGCCGTGAGTGTCGTAGCCGGAGTGACCCGATA
This sequence comes from Clostridia bacterium, assembly GCA_017461235.1. Taxonomy (GTDB): domain Bacteria; phylum Bacillota; class Clostridia; order Oscillospirales; family Acutalibacteraceae; genus DTU089. The sequence goes on from JAFTYU010000009.1 coordinate 99,001, forward strand.
TCTCAAAGCCTGTAGGTGCATTTGTTGATGAATGATAAAATTTAACTTTTACCATTGATTACGCATTGATGGCTGAAATCTCAACCTTTGTATAGGGCTGTCTGTGACCCATTTTGCGCTTTTCATTCTTTTTGGGTTTATAGGTTGCAACAACGATCTTTTTGCCTTTGCCGTTTTTGATAACCTTTGCGCTGACAGAAGCACCGTCAACGTAGGGAGCACCGACTTTAATACCGTCATCTGCACCAACTGCGATAACCTTGTCGAAGGTTATTTCTGCATCAGCTTCAACATCAAGTTTTTCAACGAAGATAACGTCGCCGTTTTCAACCTTGTACTGTTTTCCGCCTGTTTCGATGATTGCGTACATAGATTTTACCTGCTTTCTTTCAGTCTCGCTAACAAGGCACACTTTTGTGTTTGTGGGCATAACAAAACACCCGCCCTTAATATGCGGCAAATGGTATTTTAACAGATATCATTCTGTTTGTCAACAAAAATCCCACTTTTTTTCAGTTCTTTTTTCATATCATCGGGAAGCGGTGCGGTAAAGGTCAGATACTCGCCTGATACGGGATGCGTGACAGAAATGCTTTTGCAATGTAATGCAGCACGGTTTAGGTCTTTGGTAGCTTTACCGCCGTACATTTCATCACCCACAAGGGGATTGCCTATATAAGCGCAGTGAACACGTATCTGATGAGTTCTGCCTGTTTCGGTTATGATTTCAAGAAACGTTATGTTGTCTGTACCGTTTATTACGGTATAGTGAGTTACAGCTTCATCACCGCGCTCATCTACCGTGCGAATGGTTTTGTCAGGGTCAGGGCGATAAACAGGAGCGTTTACTGTACCGCTTTGATTTGTCTTTCCCGTTGCGATTGCGTTGTATTTTTTTTCAATATTACCGTTAAGGCGTGATGCAACGTACGCATTTTTTGCAAATAACATTACGCCGGATGTGACTTTGTCCAATCTTCCTACGGCATGGGGTGCGCAATCGTTCTGTTCTGTTTTTACAAGATAATTTGCAACAGCGTTGCAAAGGGTACCGTTGGGATGGTTATATGTAGGGTGTGTTGATACGCCCGAAGGTTTATTTACAACGAGCAAATCCTCGTCTTCAAAAATTATATCCAAAGGAAAATCCCACAAAGGGGGAAGAGCTGTTCTTTCAGGTAAATGCAATTCCACCTTATCACCTTCAAAAATCTTGTCTATGAGCCTTGAAGGTCTGTTATTAACAATCACCGCACCATGAGTGTGGCGCAGTGATTGAACGATGTGTGTGGAAAGCATGACGTGACCTCTCAAAAAATGTATGAGCGGTCTGTTGTTATATTCATCATTAACAGTGAATTTTATGATTCGCATAACAAAAAATCCTTAACCTGAGTTTTGAACAATTTTCTTTTTTGCGAAAAAAGGCGAATGTATATGCAAGTGTATATACAAAACTCGAAAAAACGCGAATGTTCATAATTTTGTAGATGTAAAGTCAGTTACTTTACGTGTTTTTGCTGTTTTAAAATTCCAAAAAGACAAAAAGGCGATGTTTTAAACATTTTAGACACAGTTTTGAACAATGACAAGCATTTGACTTTACGGGTTTTATATGCAATAGTTTAATGTGATTTGTTCATAAGTTTGGTAAAACTACAAAAATATTCACTATATACATAAAAAATTACTTTATGGGGAATTCTGAAACTTTTCTTTCATTGAACTTTGCAACGAAGTCGAAGCCTGCTTCACGAGCGATTTCGTAAGCCTGTGGAATACCGAAACCGATACGCTCTGCATAGTGGGAGTCGGAGCCCACACTGACAAGTCTGCCGCCTAATTCTTTGTATCTTTTGACAGTATCCAGATCGGGAGCGGGCTTGTTAATGGGATATTTCAGACCACCCATATTTATTTCAAGAGCCTTATCTTTTTCGGCACAGAGCTTAAGAAGCTCGTCAACTTTATCGGAATATTTATTGATATCTTCAATATAGCCGCATATATTATAAATGTATCTGAAGGGGTAGGTGATGTGGGCGAGAATATCAAAATTACCCCACTCCATCATCTGAAGAAGTTCGTCAAAATATTGGTTCATTAAATCTTCGACATTGTAGCCATCAAAGGATTTGAAATAGTAAAAATCTTCCATACCGCGAAGGTTGTGGATAGAACCAATGATAACGTCGTAGTTTTGAGCATTAACAATTTTTTCTGCGAGGTCAGGAACATAGTGTGGTTGAGCAAGCTCTATACCCCTGAGAATTTCAAGCTTGCCGTCGAAAGCTATTTTTGCCTTTGAAACTTCAAAAAAACTTTGTGTTGCACGGCGGTCAAAACCGTCTTTATAAAACACATCCACTTCACAATGGTCAGTGAAAGCAACACATTCTATACCGTTTGTGGCAGCGATTTCTGCCATATAGGTTGCAGAGTGATTGCCATCCTGTGAGTTGTCGGTATGGGTATGTAAGTCAATAATTTTAATGTCACTCATATAAAAACCTTCTTTCCGTGTGACTAATGATATCATAAAAATACATAAATGAACAGAGTTTATGCTAAAAAATAAATAATAATCTTTTAAAATGTCGATATGTGTGATAGAATATGAGAGAGAGGAGTGACATTATGAAATTAATCCTTAAAGCAAATGCAAAAATTAACCTTATTCTTGATATTACAGGTATTAAAAAGAACGGCTACCATTCTCTTTTTACCGTTATGCAGTCTATAAGCTTGGGCGACACTGTTACTGTTGAAAAAACAGCCGGTGATGATATTACGGTTTCCTGTACGGTGCCCGGCGTTCCTACGGATAGCAGAAACATAGTATATAAATGTGCTGACAAATTTTTTGAATATGCAGGCATTACCAATAATCGCGGTATTCATATTCATATTGAAAAGAATACACCTTTTTGTGCAGGTATGGGTGGCGGTAGTGCAGATGGTGCGGCAGTGCTTGTAGCCCTTAATAAAATTTACAACACAGGTTACTCCGAAAAAATCCTTTGCCGTATAGGGGTTAAAGTCGGTGCGGACATACCGTTCTGTATAGTAGGCGGTACTGCACTTGCTCTTGATACAGGTGCGGTTGTGGCTTCTCTTCCCGATATTGAAGGTTATCATATAGTTGTGGTTAAACCCGAAGATGGCGTTTCAACCAAAGAGGCGTATGCGGCTGTGGATTCGCTGACGGATATGAAAAAACCTAAAAACAATGAAATGTTAGAGTACCTTGCAGACGGCGATGCAGAAAATGCGTTGAAGCTTTGTGCAAATGTTTTTGAACAGGCTCTGGAAGTACCCGGGAGGGTTGATATTAAAGATATCTGCAACAAAAACGGTGCTGTTGCCGCCTGTATGACAGGCTCCGGCTCTGCGGTTTACGGAATCTTTAAAGAGAAAATCAATGCAGAAAAATGTATAGAAGAACTCGAGAGATTATTTACTAATGTTTATCTTTGCACACCTGAAAAAGCAGGTGTAGAAATAATTGAAGTAATTGAATAAAAAATAAAAACCGTCCAAAAATCATTTTATAAAATGAAAAGGGCGGTTTTTTATTATGTATAAATTAAAATGCTTTAACGATAGGAAAGATAAAATGCTACTTTGTGTTGTTTCTGTTTTTGTTGCGTTGTATGTGGCGTTTTCCTGTACATATTTTGCAGGCGCGTCAAAAAGCGTAAGAGAAGATGTGGTAAGGCTTCACATTTTAGCAAACAGCGATACTAAAAAAGACCAGGAGATTAAATTAAAGGTGCGCGATGCCCTGCTTGAAAAAAACACGGCTATTTTGAGCGACGGGGTCAATACCGATAACGCTGAAGAATATTTTGAAATATCGAAAGATGAATTACTGAAAACCACGCGTAAGGTTCTTAAAGAAAATGGGTTTGCTTATGATGCGGTTATCACTCTTGAAAAGGAATTTTTTGAAACACGCGAATACGGTGATTTAATATTTCCTGCAGGTGAATATACCGCGCTTAAGGTGGTTTTAGGCGAAGGCTCGGGCAAAAACTGGTGGTGCGTTATGTTCCCGCCAATGTGCGTGCCCGCTGCCGATGACGTTGAAACAAAAGAAAACACCGAAGACTACCTTACCTTTAGCGGTAATGAAATAGTCAACGGCGGGAAGAAATATATTATTAAATTCAAGTTGCTCGAAGTGTATGAAAAGCTTAAAAATTCAATGAGTAATGTTTAATTCAAGGGTGAAGCCTGTCATCCCTGTTTCGACTCTGCAGGAATAGGGATGGGGACCGCGTAGCGATGGTGGGTGGTTCTCTTGCGCTTTATATTCAATCGGGCGTAAGTTTTATATTATAATTTCAGCGTGTCTTGTTACGTGGCACCCTACGTTGACTGCTACGGGGAGACCTGCTATATGAGTGGGCGCAGTTTCGATATTAACCGACAGCGCCGTAATGTTGCCGCCGAAACCCTGTGCGCCTATATGTAATTTATTAACTTCATCAAGCATACGCTTTTCAAGGTCCATGTAGAAATCATCCTTGTTGGGTGTTTCAATATCTCTGCACAAGGCCTTTTTGGCGAGAATGGCTACACCTTCAAAGTCGCTGCCTATACCCACACCTAAAACAACGGGCGGACAGGGGTTTGCACCCGCAATTTTCACGGTATCAGCCACAAAAGCTATGATATCTTCAATAGTTGCAGACGGTGTAAACATTTTGATTCTGCTCATATTTTCACTGCCGAAGCCTTTTGGTGCGGCGGTGAGTTTTATTTTATCACCGGGAACTAATGTAAGGTGAATAAGGGCAGGGGTGTTGTCACCCGTGTTACCTCTGCGAATGGGGTCAGTCACAACGGAACAGCGCATTTTGCCGTCAAGATATGCTTTTCTGACACCGTTGTTTATCGCTTCGGTGAAATCACCGCCTGTTATATGGACATCCTGACCCAACTCACAAAAAAGCACAGCCATACCTGTGTCCTGACAGATAGGGATATTGTGCTTTTTAGCAATATCAATATTTTTGCACATATCACAGAAAATGCTTTTGGGGAGTGTTTCACTTTCAAGGCTTGCACCCTGACGTATTTTATTTTCGAGAGAGAAAGGAAGAACAGCATTTGCTTTTAAGAATAATTCTTCAACATTTTTTTCGATTACAGATGCACTGATCTCTCGCATATTTTCACCTTCTATAAAATCAACCGTGCCGATATCGACACGGTTGTTAAATTAACCTCTTTGATTGCCGCCGCGACGGGGAGTAGATGTACCGCGTTTTGCGGCAGAGTTCTTTTTAAGATCGCTCATTTTTTCATCGCTGACGGTTTTGAATCTTGCCATCATATCTTCAAAAGACATATTTTCAGGCTCGCTTCTCTGCGTACCTGTCCAGACCTGGGGTTGTGACCTTCTGGGTTTGTCAGATGTACGCTTCGGCTTGGATTCTTCGTCTTGGGGAAGAGCTTTTTTTATAGAAAGCGCAATTTTACCTTTTTCGTTTATGTCGATAACTTTAACCTTAACGGTATCGCCTTCAGAAAGCTTTTCGTGAATATCCTTAATAAAGGATGATGAAACTTCCGAAATATGTACCATACCCGTTGTTTTGTCGGGGAATTCGACAAATGCCCCAAAATTTGTAATACCTGTTACTTTACCTTCAAGAATCGCACCGATTTCCACTGCCATAGTTTACCTCTGTTGTTTGTTTTTTACTTTTATGTTCCGGGAGTTATGTCAACATAGACATGTTCGTCAGGCTTAACATAACCCTGTTCTCTGGCATATTTTTCAGCAATAGCGGCTTCGTCACCTTCGTCAACCGCTTTCTGGAGAGCTTCGTTTTCAGAAACCTGACTATCACGAACACTGACAGCATCAGTATATTCAGCTTTGTTTTGCTTGAATTCAATAATTTCTTTTATAATCGGTATACCGATACATAAAACAATGCAAGAACATAAAACAAGAACGATAATGCTAACCGGTTTTACTTGCTTTTTCTTCTTCGTAGTTTTCGCCAATGTTACGACCGCCTTTCTTCAGATTGATTTTACCTGCCAATAATATACCAAATAAATTATACACATATAACCTTAGTTTTGGCAAGAGTTTTTTTCTGATTTTTGAAGACTTTTTTTCTGTTTTCAGAAAAAATTTGCGTAAACGGCATAAAAGTTTCGAAAAACACTTTTTTATAAGGCGAAAAGGCGCAGAAATCACCTTGAAAATGAAAGAGTAAAATCGTTTTAATAAGGCAATCATTTTATCTGTGATTTTTATAACCGCTATACCCAGTGAGATATAGTAAAAAACAGCGCCTATAAGTTCGCCGATAATTATGTAAAAACGGATTTCACCTTTATTGAGTGCTAGAATAAAAATGAAGGTTATTAAACCGAACAATATAAAATAAATTATATCAGAAACTACAAGTGCAATTTTTGAGTTTGTTACAGATAGTCTTAATGCGCGCAAAACATCATAAAGTATTCCGAGCAAAAAACCCAAGCCCAGTGAACTGACTAATATGGAAAGCTGTTCGTTTTGGGGTACAGAGTACATCAGCGGAACACCCTTGATAAAAAGCCGCCGCTTTTTTCAATAACATCTGCATATTGCAGAGAGCTTATTTTCCCTTCAATGCAGAGCTCACCAACTTCTAAAGAAAGCTTGGTTATATGAAGTTTTTCGCCACGTATTGTAAGCTCACCGTAGTCGGTGGCTGCAACTATTGTCTGTTCATCAAAACTTCCTACGTCGTTCACTCCCGATACAGAAAGCTTTTTTCTGTCTTCAAGTATGCAGTTGTGGGGCAAAAGTCCTGTTCTTTTGTCATCTGTCATAAAAACACCTCCGTCACTACCAATTGTATGCAGTGTCGGAGGGTTGTATGTTTTTATTTTATTTTTGTTATTTTTTTACCTTTTACAAGATAAGCGTTTTTGCTGATATCTATTAAAGGCTGGTCATTTAATGAGTCTGTGTAAAAATTTTCAATTTCGGTATCAGGATATTCACGGAAAAATGCTTTGAGCTTATTTTCCCTGAAGCAAAGACGTGTAATTTCACCCGTTTTGTCATCAATTACCGTGCCGATAAATTTTTTTATACCTAAACGTTCACAGATTATTTTTAAGCTGATTTCAGGTGAACAGGATATTATAAGGTCATCGTCACTTTGTATCTTTTTATAAAAAGGCTTGATTTTATGCATATTATTATCCCAGAAGGTGACAAACTCATCGCCAAGACCGATATTTTTGACGTAATAGTCAGTAACGGTTTTGCCATATCGTGAAATGGCTTCTTCTACGGTAATGGAGCCTTTTTTGTATTTTATAAGGGCATTTATAACGGTAGGAATATATTTTAAAAGGGTTATATCCTTTTTGCAGTAGTATAAAAAGAAATCAATTATACTTTCACCGTCATAAATTGTGTTATCAAAATCAAAAACATTCATTTTCAATCTCCACTTTTAGATTCCAGAGCGGCAGCTAAGGCATATTTTGAATATTTATAATTAACGAAACCGTTAAAATCGGTGTAGTTAGAGTTGTTGCATGGCTTTACTGTATTACTTGAATCACTTAATTCAACACAAACACCAGGTCGGTTGTAGGTGTGTCTGAACCAGTTCTCAAAACCGCCGCCGTAGCTTGAAGCATTGGTTGTGGGTTTTGTCATATAAAAACCGCAGGCGTTTGCGATATCTGTTGCAAATGCTTTATACCGGGCATTGTACTTCGTGTTGTATGTATCACCCCAATAAAGACAATTACCTTTAATATGGATTGAAAGCATAAACTCAAAAGAGTTGTTTTCGCAAAGTGTCATAAGTGCTTGTGTTTCACTTTGGTCGCCACTTGCGTAGCCTTTGAAATAGTATTCTGAAGGACGGGTTACGCCATTGTTTATCTTATTCCATGCCAATGGGAAGTTGCGGTTAAGGTCAACGCCGTTATAGTTTGCCTTGTATTCAGACAAATCTTTCACATTAACGCTACTGTGGGGAGTGAGCCTTGAACGAACGATTTCAAGACCATCGGGGTTGGTGCAAGGGATAATATAAATGGTGTATTCATCTAAATACTTGTTGATATTATAATTTCCTATTTTACCGCTTGCGGTAGTTGCAGCAAAGCAATAGTCTTCAATGCAACGCAAAATATATTTGGTTGTTATATGCTCGCGTGCGTGGATGGCACCGACTATAAGGGCATTTTTCTCACCGTGGCCCATTGTAACCATTGGTATGTCTTTGCCTGCTTCGGAAGTACCTGCGGAAGTCAGCTTCAGCATATCCGGGTAGAGCGCAACAATCTTTTTAAGGTTTGAGTTTAAAGAAGAATAACTTTCTGCATAGGTGGTGTTTATGATACCTTTAAACACAGGAGCTTTGAATCTTATTACAGAGCCATCGGAATAAAAATAACTGTATATTTTTCCGTTGGTTGCTCTGATAGTGTACCTGTAGACAGTGTTTTTCTTTGCGGTTTTATCAAGATAGTATTTGTTTTTAACTGTCGTAAGGTAAGACCATTTTTCACCTGCACCGCGTCTGTAAACACGGTAAGCAGTAGCGGATTTTACACCGCCCCAGGTTACAAAAACACCATTTGCACGGTTTGCGGTTTTGATTGAAGACGGATTTAAGAGCCTTTTAGTTACCACACCTTCAGAAGAATAATAACTTATATGAGAGCCACAGACCGCTCTTGCAGTGTATCGGTAGGTTTTGCCTGAAACGGCAGTTTTGTCAAAATAATAAGGTTCTTTAACTGTTTTGAGATAAGACAATTTTTCACCTGCACCGCGCCTGTAAACCCGATAACCTGTTGCACCCGGGTTTTTTGACCAGGTGACTTCAATACCATCGGTTTTGTTAACAGCTTTGAACGAATCAGGGTTTACAAGCCTTTTGGTGCTTTTTCCGTTGCGGTCATAATCACCGCGTGTTTTACCGTCGGTTGCACGCAGAGTATAAATATAATAAATACCGTTTTCGGTGTTACGGTCCAGATATTCAGTTTCGGTTACAGTTTCAAGATAAGACCATTTTTCACCTTTGCAACGTCTGTAAACACGGTAACCCGTTGCACCGTAAACTTCATCCCAGTTGATTTTTATACCTTCAGTCTGATTTGCAATGGAAGTGATAACGGGTGTTTTAAGATATGCGGCAAAAATAGTTACAGATATACTGACGGCAAGTGCCGCCGGCAATATAATTGATATTAATAACGCAATTGGTTTTTTCACACCATACACCTCTTTTTAATTAAATCCTTTATATTTTGAGTATTACTGCCGAGTAGGCGTCGATTTTTACAAAATCAGACGAAAAGCCACCATGGAGTATTTCTTTTTTGTATTTGAATTCATCGGGAAGATAATAATCAATTTCGTGATTGTTGCGGTTAACAATAACAAACATCGTTTCGTTTTCTGTGTACCGTTTGTACGCAACGCAGGATAACATTGCGGAATACGGTACAAAAGCACCGTCCTTAAGGCAAGAACTATTACGTCTTATATTGCCTAATTTTTTATACCAGTCGGTGAGCTCTTTATCTGCATTGTCCCAGGGGAAGAAGCTGCGGTTGAAGGGGTCACCGCCACCTTGCATACCTGCTTCATCGCCGTAATATACAGAAGGGAAACCGGGTAAGGTGTACTGTAAAACAGTAGCAGCTTTAAGAAGCTTTTTAGCTTTTGTGTATTCTTCCGGGGATAGAGTGCAGCTTGCCTGAATATTTCGGGGTTTATGCTCTATTGAATCGTAAATAAGCGCCGTAAGAACTCTTGCGGTATCGTGTGTGCCTATATGATTCATAAGGCAATGCAGGGCCTGTGGCGGATAATTTTCGCATACGGTAACAATGCTTTCCATAAAGTTTTCTGCAACGCCGTAGCGCATAAACGAAAGTATTGCGGCTGCAAACGGGTAGTTCATAACACTGTCAAGCTGGTCGCCCAGAAGATAACGACGTCTGCCGCCGTGACTGAATTTGTTTGTAGCATCTTCCCATACTTCACCTATTACAAAGTAATCCTTGTTAAGTGATTTGACGCATTTATTGAATTCGTCAAGAAATTTATCGGGTAATTCATCGGCAACGTCTAATCTGAAGCCGGCGGCGCCGTTTTCGAGCCACTTTCGTGCAACGCCGTTTTCACCTGCAATATAATTTATAAAAGACGGATTATCTTCGTTTGTTTCAGGGAGCGTATCGATACCCCACCAGCTTTTATAAGTGCCGTCGTTTTTGAAGGTAAACCAATCCTTATATGGACTGTCAGGGGAATTGTAAGCACCGATAGTGTCATATCTGTTTTCTCTGTTAAAATAAATGCTGTCGGAGCCCGTGTGACTGAAAACTCCGTCAAGAATGATTTTAATGCCGTATTCATCGGCTTTTTTACAAAGGTCTCTGAAATCATTTTCATTCCCCAGCATAGGGTCGATTTTCATATAATCAGCCGTGTTGTAGCGGTGATTTGAATGAGCCTCAAAAATAGGGTTAAGGTAAAGTATTGTCACACCCAGTTCGGAAAGGTAGGGGAGTTTTTCTTCGATACCTTTAAGCGTTCCGCCGAAATAGTCGTTATTGAGTATTTTGCCTTCGGCGTTCGGCTTCCATACAGGGCTCTCGGTGGTTGTTTTGTGGATCTGACGGTCGGGAAAGGTGTTATCAACGGGCGTCTGAGAAGTGTTGAATCTGTCAGGAAAAATCTGGTACATAATACCGCCTTTAACCCAATCAGGTGTAACATATTCTTTTTTATAAACGGTTTGTTGCCATTCATTGCCTGTGGGTGCAAATTCACCGCAACCGCCCGAACGAAGAAAAATGTTGCCTTTGCCGAAGGGTGTTTCATAGGTAAAATGGTAATAATATAAACCACTTGCTTCAAAGGTGAAGTTTATATCCCACCATTCCTCATTATCACCGTTCATACCGCACCAGAATAAATCGCGGTGCTGTTCACTTTCACCGTCCTTATGGTAAATAAGAGTGACCTTACAACAAGAAAAATTGCGTGGCATAAGAACAGCGAGCCGCAAGCTGTCGCCTGCGGCTGTACTGCCGAATATTGATTTATGACGTGTATCGCGTGAATTGTAAGGTATAAAATGCAAAAAAATCAATCCTCATAACCGTTGGGGTTCTGGTGCTGCCATCTGTAGGAGTCAGCACACATTTCATCAATGCCTTTTTCAGCAACCCAGTTAAGCTCTTCTTTGGCTTTGGTAGGGTCTGAATAGCAAGTTGCAAGGTCGCCGGGACGGCGGTCAACAATTTTGTAGGGTACTTTTACGCCTGAAGCCTTTTCAAATGCGGCAACAACTTCAAGTACGCTGTAACCTCTGCCTGTGCCGAGATTATAAACAAAAACACCATTTTCGTCCAGGATTTTGTCGAGAGCCTTAAGATGTCCTTTAGCAAGGTCAACAACGTGTATGTAATCTCTGACACCTGTTCCGTCGATTGTATCGTAATCATTGCCGTAAACGCTTAAAAACTCACGTTTTCCTTCTGCAACCTGAGTTATGTAGGGCATAAGATTGTTAGGAATACCATTGGGGCTTTCACCGATCATACCACTGATATGAGCGCCGATAGGGTTAAAGTACCTTAAAATGCAAACACTCCATTCGGGGTCAGATTTGGCAAGGTCCTGAAGTATCTGCTCAATAAAAAACTTTGTAGTACCGTAGGGGTTAGTAGTACCGCCGGCAATCATAGTTTCTTTAAGTGGTGAAACATTGTGCTCACCGTAAACGGTTGCAGATGAACTGAAAACAATTTTCTTACAACCGTGTGCTGCCATTGCTTCACAAAGGGTAACGGTACCGCTTATATTGTTTTCGTAATAAAGAAGGGGCTTCTGGCAGGATTCGCCTACGGCCTTGAGACCTGCAAAGTGGATTACGGAATCAATATCGTATTTTTCAAAAACCTTGTCGAGAGCCGCTCTGTCTCTGATATCACATTCTTCAAAAGCAAAGCCTTTGCCTGCGAGCTTTTCGATTCTGTCAAGAACCTTTGGGCAACTGTTATAGAAATTGTCAATGATAACAATATCTTTGCCGCTTTCGAGTAATTCAATGGATGTGTGCGAACCGATGTAACCGGCTCCGCCTGTAACGAGTACTGCCATAATAATTTCTCCTTTTTCCTATGTGGTGCTTAGTTAAAAGATGATTTCATCTTCATTATCTTCTGTAGTTTGGGGTTCAGTTGTTTTCTGCTGTTCCTTTGTGGTCTGCGGAGCAGTCGTACTGGTCTCTTGGGTTGTGCTTGAAGATGATGTTGATGGTTTGTTGTTGTTATTGGGATAAATTACATTGTAATTTGTGTTAGGTTCCATTTTCGGAAGGGTAGTTGTGACACCGAAAATAGATGTTTCAGAAGTGAGCTCTGTAAGCTCTGCAATAGTGTTGCCGGGGTTGTATTGAGTCGGCGCTTGTGTTTGCTGAACGGGGATACCACCTTGCTGAAGAATGTCTTTTTCGGGGGAATCCGATGCAGTAACAAAGTAACCGCCAAAATAAAGACCGCCTAAAATTAAGCCTGCGAGAGCAACAAGCGAAAGAAGTATCGCGATTAAAATAATAATTCCTTTGCGCTTCTTCTTTTTCTTTTTACCCGGCTTTATGTCTGCTATAACCTCCGCTTCAATTCTTGATTGCTCATATTTAGCAATTTCATCAGGTGTTGCAGAGAGTTTAAAAATAACTTCATCCGCGTATTTATCAACCATAGAGTATAATTCGTTTGTAGCTTCGGTAATAAGATTATCAACACTTTCGCCGCAATCCGCAAAAAGCTTTTTGACAACTATTTTATCTGCGGTAGCAACGCTTATGAAAGCGTAGTAGCAGATGATTTCGTCACCGCTTTTTTCGCGGAAAATATTTGAAACCGTGGCACCGATTTCAGTACTGCGCAATTCCATAGCACCTTTTGCAAGCTGTGCCGTGTATTGTTTAGGGTCATCAATACCTGTATCATTAACGAAAGGGGTAAAGAACACATATTCACCGTAACCTTCGCAAGCTCTGATATCTTCTTTGAGCATTTTAGAGGCAGGGGTGGAAGGAACGGACATTCTTATGTTATTAGATTTAAGCTTATCAACGATATTTTCTGCCTTCAAGGATGCGCGTGAAGAATCAGCAATTTCATTAAGTGAAGCTGTTTTGTCTTCCGCCTTGTTGAAGCAGGGTAAGTCTGAGTTTTCTAAAATATAGGGAACGACAGAGTCTTCCAAGGGGAAAACAACTATGTACTGTTCACCGTCTTTTATATAAAAACCACTGAAAAGACCGTCTTTTGATATAAGTTCGGTGCTTTCGTTGGGAACAAGGCAATGTGCCTTAAGAGTTTTTTCGTCAGATATCTTGTCACCGATAACTTCTGCAATGTTTTCACTGTATGCAGGAGTGAAGTTGAATGCTTTTATGAGTATCGGCTTGAATTTAAGGTAAACTCCGGTTTCAACACCTAAAAGAAGAATGTTTGTATTGTCAATATATTCACTGATATCCGTAAACATCGCCTTTGGATCGGAAAAACTTTCAAAATAAATCGCGCTATCCGAAAGAGTTTCGGCAACAGTACGTTTTATATCGGCAAAAGCATGGCTGTTTTGCTCAAATGAATATGCTTTGATTATCAATTTTTACACCTCGTATTTGTATCAATATAAAAAGAATTTTTTGTCGTTCTTGTAGGGATTCTGACTTGGGTCGCTGTAATAAGAGTCGGGATATTTTACAGGGGTATCTTTCATCGCTGCAAGATTTGTATCCACCTCGGGTGATTCGCCGTCGCGAACCATACGGGCAATAACAAGGAGTCTGGCGTCGTCGTATTCATAAGTACAGGTGCACAGAGTAACGATTGTGTCGGTAGGTAAAATATCAACACCTGTATCATAAAGCTTGCGTTTATCGATTTCTTCGATATACTCCTCGTAACAAGCATCGGAGCAATGATTAAAGGTGAAATCGAAGAAATAACCGTTATCGCTGTCTGTTGAGCCGTTTGTAATAATTACGGCGTAGATTTTCCAAGTGTGTTTTTCAAAAAGTGAATCATACTGAATGGTAGGATGCTTTTTAAAGAAGTCGATGCTCCTGTAGTTGAGCAGTCCGGCAAAACGGGAGCCGTCATTCATATTGTGCCCGTAAAGAAGTGTGTTGCGGTCAAAGGGCTCAAAGCTGTTTTTGTAGGAAGCGAAAACCGCACCGTAACTTGTGGCATTGCCGTAAAAGTCGTGGTTAAGATAATATTTGTTATTATCTGCCTGCACGACGGGTGTATCAATTTTAGTTCCGTCTATTTTTATATAGCCGACAGTCTGTGGATTGTTGGCATAGTGAAGTGCATAGTCACAAAGAATACCGTTAGGAAAATTGACGTTAATAAGTTCGGGGTATTTTTTGTAAAGATAAGCCCATTTTTCTTCTTCAGTCATAGATTCGAGTTCTTTTATGACATCTTCGGGAATAGTGGCTTGTTGGTGTTGCTTTTGTTCCTGTTTGAGAACAAGGAATTTTTCGATTCCGCGTTTGCCTAAAAACACGGAAGAAACTACAATAGCAACAATAAGAATAACGGAAATAATATTGAAAAGCACTTTTTTAGCTTGTTTTCTTTTTATTAATTTTTCAATTGCAGTTTTTTGTGTTTCATCGTTACGGAAAACGGTTTCTTCAGCATCATGAAAATAGATGTAGGGAGAATTTTCGGTTTTTTTGTTTTTACTCATTTATACCACCTAAAAGACTTAATGCCGTTTCTACGGCGGAAAGCCTGTTGTTTAATCTGATATTATCTTTGAATTTGTTGTTTAACTGTGTAACCGTGGTGTTGTCCTTGTATGAAATTGCCACGTAAATTAACCCCACTTCTTTAAGTGTGTTATCTGAAAGAGGACCTGCAATTCCGGTGATACCTATGCCGATGTCACTTTTAAGAGCCTTGCGTGCACCTTCAGCCATTTCACGGGCAGTTTGCTCGCTTACGGCACCGTAGGTATCTAAGGTTTGTGCTCTGACACCCAAAAGGTTGATTTTTACAAGGTTTGAATAACTGCATATACCGCCGTTATAAACAGCAGAAGCACCGCTGACATCAGTAATAATTTTACTGAGCCAACCGCCTGTGCAGGATTCTGCAAGTCCGAGAGTCAATTTTTTGCTTTTTAAGTTGTTAATAATATTTTCTGCTAAATTAATTAATTCGATTTCAGTCATTTTCAACGCCGTCCGCAGTAATTGAAATACGTTTTATGCCATCATAAGCTCTTTGGCAAAGTCCGTCTATGTCAAGAGCTTTTTCTGCATCTTCGATATCGGGTAAATGGGGTCTTGTTTTCGGGTGTTTTGGTGTGAATACGGTGCAACAATCTTCGAAGGGTTGAATTGAGATGTTGAACGTATCGATTTTACGGGATATTGTTATTATCTCCTCTTTATCCATACCGATACAAGGACGGAAAACGGGGAATTCTGCCACAGCATCGGTACAACCTAAAGCGAGCGTTGTCTGACTTGCAACCTGTGCGACACTTTCACCTGTAATAAGGGCGTGACAATCGGTATTGCGTGCAAGCATATTTGAAAGACGCATCATAAATCGACGCATAATAATAGTGAAATATTCTTCAGGACATTTTTCGCGTATTTCTTCCTGGATTTCGGTAAAGGGAACGGTGTACAGCCATATTCTGCCACTGTATCGGGCAACATTTGATAAAAGATCGTGAACCTTTTCTTCAGCACGCAACGATGTATAGGGCGGTGATGCAAAGTGGATACCCACAAGGTCAAGTCCGCGCTTTGACATCATATAACCGGCAACGGGACTGTCAATACCGCCTGAAATAAGTATAAGTGCTCTGCCCGATGAGCCGCAGGGCATACCGCCTGCACCCTTCAGCTGATTGCCGCGAACGTAAGCTTCATCGCGTATCTCTACGGTAACTGTGATATCAGGGTTTTTAACATCTACTTTAAGATGAGGGTAACATGACAAAAGTTTACCGCCTAATGTTGCGGATATTTCGGGGGATTTAAAGGGAAATTTTTTGTCGGAGCGTTTAGCCTCAACCTTGAAGGTTTTGGCTTGCATAAGTTGGTCGCGAAGATATACGGGGGCGAGTTCGCAGATTTTGTCCATATCTTTTTCGCAGACACCTGCGCGCGAATAACCTGCAATGCCGAATACTCTTGAAATTTCATCTGCTGCGGCATCAAGGTCTGCAAATTCATCCAACGGAGCTACTGTGATGGTTGACTGTGATTTTTTAAACTCGAAATTTCCGAAGGGCTTGATTCTTCTGCGGATGTTTTTTACGAGCATATCTTCAAAAGTTGAACGGTTAAGACCTTTAAGTGCTAATTCGCCGTCCTTGATAAGAATAATTTCTTTCATATAAAATCCTTCCAAAGGGTATTATTTTTTACCGTATTTTTGTGCCGCATCTCTGACGGCATCTATTAACAGGTGAACATCTTCCATAGTGTTGTATCGAGAAAAGCTGATTCTCACGGCACTGTCTATTATATCAGGGGCAAGACCCATAGCTGTGAGAACGGGGCTTCTGTGTCCCGTTTTGCAAGCTGAACCTGCAGAAATGCATATACCCTTACTGTTCATAAAGTTTACGATAGGTTGGCTGGGGAGACCCGCAATTGAGATGTTTATGATGTAGGGTATAGCATCATCGGGTGAGTTTACGGTAACACAGCTTAAATCTTCTATGCCTGCCTGAAATTCGGATTTCAAAAGCTTTACGTAGTCATAATGCTTTTTGATATCCATTGCCTGTTCTGCGGCGGCACCGAAAGAGAAAATCGCGGGAGTGGCTTCTGTTCCCGAATGCATTGTTTTTTCCTGACCACCACCCAAAATATATGGCTTTATAAGATTGTTTGTTTTTATGTACAATCCGCCTACACCTTTAAGGGCATGTATTTTATGACCGCTGACTGTAATTAAATCAGCATCAACGGTACGTGGATTTACAGGGATTTTGCCTAAAGCCTGCACACAGTCGGAATGTATAATCGCCGGTGAGCCTGCGCGTTTAACCGCCTGACGGATTGCATTTACGGGAAGAACTGAACCTACTTCGTTATTAACTGCCATAACCGAAACGAGTATCGTATCGGCGTTAATGCTTTCGCAGAGCTCATCTTCGTTTATTCTGCCGTATTTGTCGGGAGATAATCTTACAACTTCAACACCTGATTTTTCGAGTTTACTTATTGGTTCGCTTACGCTCGGATGCTCAATAGCGGTAGTAACGATGCGGTTGCCGCGACGCCTGAGTTTTTCGTATGCGCCGAAAATGGCGGTGTTGTTGGCGGTTGTACCCGATGATGTGAAATAAAAATTATCTTCGGGCACGCCTAAAAGCTTACACACTTTTTTTCTGCTCTTTTTAAGTCGGGCAGCAGAGTCACTACCCATATCGTGTAAAGATGAAGGGTTGCCCCAGCATTCTGTTATGGCATTAAGAGCAGAATCTACTGCTTCACGGCAGGGTTTTTTGTAGCGCTGTTATCAAAATAAGAAGTCAAAACATTACTTCCTTTACTCAATTTAGGTTATTTATAATCAGTTTATTATACAATATTATTATACTTCTTGTAAATGGTTTTAAGTTAAGTTTTATTGTAAATTTATTGAATATTTTATGAATAAACGGAGAAAATGGTGGTGAGTAAATATTTCATTGCTAGGATGAAAGAAATTATCCGAACCGTGTTTTATACAGGCGGATTTCCATTCATCCT
The DNA here is from genome assembly GCA_017461235.1 of Clostridia bacterium. Classification (GTDB taxonomy): domain Bacteria; phylum Bacillota; class Clostridia; order Oscillospirales; family Acutalibacteraceae; genus DTU089. Next base: position 116,817 of record JAFTYU010000009.1, read on the forward strand.
GTGCTAAAATACTTGCCAATCCGAAAGCCTTTCAAGACCGAAACGCCGAAAAGACTTGAAAAGATTCGCTTTTAGGCAGATTCGGATAACTCATTTCACCCTAAGGAGCATAAATATGAGAAAAAGCAAACGACGTCTTATCAGAACGGTCAGTTTTTTGAGTGCGGTGATTGTTGCCCTTACTGTATGGGGAAGCGTGACCTCTTATAAACTTTCACAGGCAGAAAAATCTGTCAGAGCATCTAACGAAAGAGCCCTTACTCAATTGGGGACATACCTTGACGATATAAGCCTTAATTTGCAAAAATGCATGTACTGTAACGGAAATACTATGCTGTCAACCGTGTCAACAAAATTATGGCGCTCGAGCTCATCTGCAAAAGAGAGCTTATCTGAACTTACGGACGGTAACACCGAAATATCGGGTGTTTATAAATTTTTATCACAGGTTGGCGAATACACCCTTGCGCTTAACGAGCGTATCGCTAACGGTGAAAAAATTTCCGCAGCGGAAACAGAAAATCTTAATAAACTTCTTGATTATGCTCAAAAACTCAGTGTTAACATCAACTATCTTATAGAGCAGGAAGAAAACGGTTTACTTGATTTTGAAGAAATTAAAACAACATTACAGAATGATAGCGGAGAAAGATTCTATCTGGGGGATGAACTCAATGATGCCAACCAGTCCCTGAATGATTATCCCACATTGATATATGACGGTCCTTTTTCAGACCATATTCTCAATAAAACTTCTGCAGTTACGGAAAAAATGGAAACAGTAACAGAGACACAGGCGAAGGACAAAGCGGCAGAGTTTTTGAGTATAGGAAGCAATGAACTTAAATTTCTGAGCAAAACACAGAATAATCTGAGCACTTATACATTTTTTAATTCCGATTATACCGTTTCCGTGACACAGAAGGGCGGTATTGTCAGTAGTTTTATAACTTCTGATTTTGTTTCACAGATAGAGCTTTCATCCGAGCAGGCAATAAAAAATGCCGTGGAATTTCTTAATGAACATGGTTACGATAAAATCAAGGAAAGTTATTATTCCACAACTGACGGCATATGCACAATTAACTTTTCATACTACGATAACGGCATAACTTATTACACGGATTTGATTAAGGTGAGTGTGGCTCTTGATACGGGGGATATAACAGCTTTTGATGCAACGGGATATCTGATGAACCACAAAACACGTGCTGTAGAAAAAAATGTGAAATACACACCCACAGACGGAAAAAAGCTCTTGAATCCCAATCTTAAGGTTCTTTCGTATAAAAAAGCGTTTATTCCCACTGAATGGGAAACTGAACTCTACGTGTACGAATATCATTGCGTTGATAAGGAAGAACAGGAAGTATTGATATATATTGACCCCGTCACAGGGGACGAAAAGGATATTCTTATTCTTCTTTATACTGACGGCGGTGTGTTGACGAAGTGATGTATAAAATATATTAATCTGTAAATAATTATAACGGAGTTTTGGGTATATTACTCCGGAAAGGACGTGAGTTTATGAAGAAATTTATTACAATAGTTTCTGCGTTGGTTCTTGTTGGATGTATTGCGGTAGTTTTCTACGGTTGCGGTGCTGATGATAAAGAAATGACAACTACAACACCTACAGTTTCAACAACAAACACTGTTACAACGACTGAAAACAGAACGAACGCCGGTATGATTACCGATGTATCCGGCGACGATGACGGTGCATTAGGTGATGTTGTAACCGATGTATCGGAGGGTATTTCCCGAATGGTAACAGATATGTCAGAAGATGTTTCGCAGATATTGGAATAACTTTTCATAACAACAAAAAAGGAGATGTAAAAAACGAGAGTTTTTTACATCTCCTTTATATGTTATTTTATAAGTACTTCTTGTGAAATAAGAGTTGTATTATCATCAGAAAGAAGCTTGAAAGTAACTGTATAGTTGGAAGTGCTTGTGCTTGGATACTGAAGTGCAAAGGTGTTGTCATCTTCAGTAAGGACAACTTCTCTTGTATCGTGATAACCGATTGAGGTTGTGTAATCAATAGTCAGCTTCTTTGTGAAAAGCTCTGCATTGGTTACGGTTACGTGATAGTAGAACTTTTTGGAATTGTCAACCTCTTCAAGATTGGTTTCTGTATCGGTTTGACTGTAGTTTATGCAGGTAGATACCCCTTCTGCAAGCACTGTGTTAGTGCCTAAAAGTTTGTTGCGTATATCGCCGCTGTCCTTGTATTTTGCCTGCGCGAGATCTTTAAGATAGCTGAGAGTTGTTTCGTTTTCTGCATCAAGGTTAGTGTTTACATAACCGTATTTTGCTTCAAGAAGCTTGTTGGAGCTGTCAGAGTATCCGTCTAAAGCGGTAAGCAATTCAATTGCTTTTGAGTAGTCTTTTTCGGAAATGAGTGAAATTGCTTTCTGATAATTACACTCATTTATCATATTAGCGCTGTCTGCATAACCGTCAAGAGTTTTGAACGCTATGATTGCATCGTCATACTTGCCTTGCTCGAGAGTCATAAGCGCCGCATTATAGGTACAGGAGCTGACTTTGCCTGCGCTGTCTTCGTAATTGCCGAGAGAAAGGAAGATTTGTTTCGCTTCATCGTATTTTTTTTCGTTCTCAAGAGAACATGCGAGAGAATAGCGTGCGAGAAGATATTTGTCTTCCGAATCGTCATAGTCGCCGAGTTTTTCATAAATTTCGGCAGATTCAGAGTATTTCTTTTCTGCAAACAGGGCAGCAGCTTTATTGTAGTTGCTTTCATTGATTTTTGCAGGAACTACTTTAATGGCAACTATACCGATAATTGCAACGATTACCGCAACTATGGCGATAATGGGTGCAACACTCATTTTGTGCTTTTTGGCAGGAGTTTCGGGCTCTGTTGCTTCAGGTGCGACCTCAACTTCGGCTTCAACCGTATCGGTTGTTTCGTCGTTTTCTATGAGATTACCGTTTTCTGCAATGGTTTTAAGAAGGTTGAGTTGTTCGTTTTCCGCAACCGGTTCTTCTGTTTTTTCTTCAACAGCAGCTTCCTGTGTTTCTTCGGAAATGGCTGCCGTATCAGCTTCGTTGGTTGATTGAGAAATATCTTCTGTTTCTTCTTTATCAATTTCAACGGTTTCTTCGGCAGTTTCTTCTGAAGCTTCTTCTGCGATTTCTTCTGTTGCTGTTTCGGCAGCTTCTTCAGTTACTGCTTCAGAACTTTCTTCCGCAACGGTTTCTTCAGCTATTGTTATATCTTCAATTGATACGACGCTGTCGCTTTCGTCATCTTCAACTTCGGCAGAGTTTTCAACAACAGCTTCTTCAGTTTCTTCAACTGTTTCTGCTGCTTCTTCAATTTCTGATGCAGAATAAACGTCTTCGTACTCTGCGGTTTCTGCAGTTTCTGCGGTTTCCGGCTCTTGTGACTGTTCGTTGGCAGACTCAACGTTATCGTTGTCTGCAACACTCTCAACGGGAACTTCAACAGTTTCGGCAATTGTAACAACAACTGTTTCGGTTTGCTGTTCGAATTCGTCGTCATGGTCTTTGAGACTTTCCTGGAAGAAATCATAACCTGCACTTTTAAGCTTTTCGCAGATTGTGGGAACGCCTTTGATTGATGCATATCTGCCTTCTTCAAGGAGCTTTGCAAGTTGTGAAAATTTCTCTGCGCTCGCCATAAGAAACTCATATTTCTGACGATTCTTTTCAAAGAACATCACAATACAACGGTAGTAGATTTCAAGATTTTTAATTTCATTCGAAAGGATGCCTGTAAACACTGTATGTGCGTTGATGCTGTCAATAATTTTATTGAATTTTACATTACCGATATCAGATGCGAGTTCGGGCTCAACAAGGAAACAGTTTGAGAACCTGACACTGATTTTATTCAAGGCACGCTCGTTATAGGCGTGCGCAAACTCCGTGAGCTTGTTGCGGAAAGCTTTTGCTTCGTCCTGAAGCTTGATGATTGCGGAAACTTCTTTTTTGATTTTTTCTGCATCTGCATCCGCGAAAAGTTCAATATGAGCTTTTGCGAGTGCTTTTTCCGCTTTAACAGCTTCATCATTTGCCAATGCAAGATAATGAACAAAGTCACCATCTGACATTTCAGCAAGAGCTTCAAGAAGCTTAACATATAAGTCTCTTAAAGAAAGGGTATCTTCGTCAATGCTGCAGGCGTCGCAGAGAGCCTTGTAGAAAATGGCTCTGGGCTCGGCACCGTTTTTGACAATGTATTTCATAAGGCAATCACTTGCTTTTGCAGGGTCGCCTTCGTGGTAATATTGGGCACCTGCAAGGAAGTTTTCTTCACTTTCGGAGAATGCCGCTTTACAACCGGGGCAGACGAGATTACCTTCATTATTTTGGAGATAAGCATTTTTACATTCAGGACAAATGATTCTTATCATAATTTCCACCTTTACCTTATTAGGTATTATCGATGACATAAGTCACCAAAATATAATTCACTATATCATAACATAAAAGGACCGACTTTTTCAATATTTTATTACAAAAACATTTCAAAAATCGGTCTCATTAAAACAAAAATATATTAAATTGTAATAATTTAAGCCTTTTTAAGCCATAACTCGCAGAATTTGAAGCCTTCGGTCGGCTCGAATATTTCTAATTCCAGAGTTCCGTTCACGAAGATACTGCTATCGATGGTGTATGTTGCGCTTTCAAATCCGGGCATTAAAAACTCTTTATCAAATTCAGAATTCTTCAAACCACCGAATTGTGCCCCTTCGTAAATAACCTTACCGTTGGCGGTAACACGGTGCTTTGTGACATCGGGGTTTATATCACTCTTATAAACCACCGTGAGATTATAGTTCGTGTCACTTTTAAAACCACCGAATTTGCATTTTATGCCATAATTGTCATAAAGCTTGGTCATAGACATAGGTAACGGCTTTTCCTTGGTATAAGGTCTGTCACCCTGTATATCCATATAAATCTCGCCGTCTTGCTTAAGACCGAGAACGTTGAGCCCGTGTAACGCTACTGAATAATAAATCTCGTCGGTTTCGGTTTTATTTCTGTTGACAAGGCGGTTTATGTACTGTGCCTGTAAGGGCTTTTCCATAGTGAGAGCATATTGGAGTTTGTTGATAAAATATGCTTTGTCGGTAACGTTGTTATCAATGGTTTCCAGGGTTGCACCGCGCTCCCAACTGTCAGCATAGTAATGTTCCACATCCAATTGTATGCCTATCATACAGAACAGCTTATCTGCGAGAGCATTCAATTCATCACGCAGTTGTGAATATTCGTCAGGGTATGGGGTGTTGAGGGTGTCAAGTGCATCTTCAATTAACCCTTTTTTCGCTTGGAATAAAGCCTTTTTGCAAAGTGGTTTTTCAAATATACGGCGCATTTTCACACATTTATCGCAACAGGCTCTGAAATAAAGAAGAACGAAACGCCAGTTTTCATTAAGAGAAGGTGTTTCGGTTTTGAGTGTGCAGAGATTTGCGTGAGCCATATCAATACAAGGATTTTCCACAGGGTCACCCTGCCAGCTTTTTTCAAGAAGAAATATTGTGTCTGCAATGACATTTTCATCGGCTTCATTCATAAAATACCGTGAGTAGTCAAGGAGAATTTCCTTTAAATCTGCATCCTTATCCCATTCGAGAGCGCTCCATATCATTTTATTAACATCATCGTGTACACCTTCGGAGTAGCTTACGCTGCCTATGGTGTAGGGTGCGAAAAGTCGGTGAAGGGTGCGCAGCTCTGTCGGACGCGGATTGACGCTCTCGCGGGAAAGTGTTGAAGCCAAAGCAAAATGCCAGTCATCCTCAAGGAAATTAACGGGATATTCACAACGAAGGTTATGGGTAATATCCGGATAAAATCTTAAAGGATATCGTGCAGGAACTTTTTTTCTTAATTCGTGCATAGGAAATGCGTGATTGGGACCCATTATGACCGTATCAATTTCTGTCGGCATTTTTTCCATCTCTTTAATGAACGCATCGCCCCAATCTTTGTACTTGTGCGGTGCTTGAGCCGACGGGTGCATCTGTGCTTCGGGATGGAGTTTTTTTAGTAAATCAGATATTTTTCTGCAACGTTCCACAAAATCATCCGCGTACATCTCACCGGGATCACCACCGGGTGGGAAGACCGCGTTTATTCTCGGAATGCGTGAATAAATTTTTTCTCTTATCGCAAGGGCTTCTTCTTCAGTTTCGTTATCATCATTTGCGTGCCATAAAGAAACATCCAAATCAACCGAATCTGCAAGACGGGAAGCTTCGATAACAAATTCGTCCTGAGTGTATCTCATCAAAGGGTTCATTTCACCTTTGCCGAATTTTGTTGTGTTGTGCTCACAAGTGTTTGTTCCGAAAGCCATCATATCAAGGTAATATTCAAAATATTGGTTGTAATCCCACGCGTCGTAGGTATTAGGGGTGGTGCGGTAGCCGACCTGATGACCGCGGATGCTTTTCTGCGGTTTATGTGTACCGCAGATTGTATCAGTTATATCCACTCCGTCAGATGTGAATTTGGCTTTCCGAAGAATGTGTGAATAACCGAAGATCAGTCCGCGGATTGTTTTTGCGGTTATTATAAAACCACGGTCGGTTTCAGCTATAGTGTATTCATCTTTATTATCAATCAGGTTATCTGTTACAAATGTTACAAAAGCGGTTGTACTGTCACTTGTAACAGTTACGTTTGCAGAAGTTCTTTTTTTCAGTTCCTTTGAAAAAAACTGTGCGGCACGTAATGTGTCGCCGTCTTTTGCGCAGATTTTAAAATCATTAACAGAGAAAAGCATATTAAACCCCCTGTGAGAGCAAAATTTATCAAAAACATTTTAGCACATAACGGGTCTTTCTTCAATATAAACAAATATTTTAAATATTATCACTTGCATTTTACATTCATTGTGATAAAATTACAGACATATTCTGAAAAACGGGAGAAACAATATGAATGCGTTTACCATAAAATGGTTTGGTGAATTGATTACATCGCTTATTAAAATCACACCCCGACTTAAAACAGCCAAAGAATTAAAAAAAACAAAAACGTGGGAAGAATACAAGCCCTTCGTTGATGAGCAGGTTTATAACTGGATAAACCCACTTGTAGATAAGGCAGGTATAGAGTTTATCGCAGAGGGCACTGAGAAAATTCCACGCGGTGAACCTATTATATATACACCTAATCATGCAGGATTGGTTGATATCCCTGCAGTTATTCTTTCAACTCCCGTGGTACCTATATTTATGGCAAAAAAGGAAATAGCATCAATTCCTCTTGTTAAGGACTGGATGTGGGTAATGGATTGTGTTTTTGTTAACAGAAGCAATAAAAGCCAGGCGCGTTCATCACTTCACGATGCTATTGAAATGGTTAAAAACGGCAGAAGTATTGTTGTTTTTCCTGAAGGAACTCGTTCCAAGAATGGTGAATTAGGCGAATTCAAAGGCGGTGCGATGAAGATAGCTATGGAAACAGGCGCTAAGGTTGTACCTGTTTATCTTGAAGGCACCCGTGCTTGTTTTGAAGAAACAGGGAATATTGTTGCAGGAAAGGTTAAAGTGAAATTTCTTGACAGTATTTCAACAGAAGGACTTACTAAAGAAGAGTTTTTTGAAATGCCTGCTAAAATAAGAGATATTATTCAGGCAGAAAAGGATAAAAGTAAATAAACAGGTTAATTTACAGGTGCCTTTGGGCGCCTGTGTTTTTTTACAATTTGTCACATTTTCGATAGGCTCAAAATAAATAGGGGTTGACAAATGGTAAAATTAAGGTTATAATACGACCCGCTGATTACAAATTGTAACTTTTTCGGAGGAAAATATGACAAAACGATTACTAACTTCGTTGTTAGCCATTGTGGCGGCAATAGTTGTAGCCCCCGTTTTTGTAACACAGTCCTCGGCGGCAACAACCGATGAAGTTTATAATGTAAACAACGCAATAGCTTATGCGGAAGATAACTGGGATAACGGTCGCGGTCTTTGCGCACAGTTTGTTTCCGAATGTCTTAATGCAGGCGGTGTTGATGCATACGGCACAAGAGTCGTTGACCTTTATAACGAGCTTATAAACAATAATTACGGAAAAGTATATAAACTGACTCTTACTAACGGCAAGAACGGTTCTTTAAGAATGGCGGATAATAACGGCAAGATAAAAAAAGGTGACCCCATTTTTTATTTCTGCAATGTCTGCAAAACTTACGAGCACGTAGTTCTTTGTAACGGTGTTAACAGTAAGGGCTATATTCAGGATTATGCTCATAACAAAGCTCATAACGGCAAAAAACAGACATATACTTTTGACCATTGCGGAACAGATAACTGGACTTTTTACTCTGTAAGTATCGATGATGAAAATTCATTGATAACACCCGAAATCACCGGTATTACGGCTAAGGCCGACGGTGTTGAGATTAAGTGGAATCCGGTAAGACGTGCGGAAAAATATACCGTTTACAAAAAAGTGCCCGGCGGAAAATGGGTTGCACTGAAAAATGTAAAAACCACAGAGTTCATTGATAAAACTGCTGAAAACGGAGCAACATATAATTATACGGTGAAGGCAGTCAACGGTAAAATCAAAAGTGCTTATAAAACAAGCGACGAATTTAAATATATTGCACCTGTTGATTTCAAATCCGCAAGCGTTACGGATAAAGGTATAAAAATAACCTGGGAGAAAAATGATTCTGCTTCAGGTTATCATATTTACCGTCTTTCGGAAGGCGGCAAATGGACAAAAACAGCCACTCTTAAGGGCGGTAACAAAACAAGTTATACAGATACAAATGTTGAAAGCGGTAAAAATTATCGTTACAGAGTAAGAGCTTATTCCGGTTCGGTAACAGGCGCTTATCATTCAAAAGGAATAAGCACATATTTCGTTGATACACCCGTGCTTAAAAGTTGCACAAACTCTGCAAAGGGTGTTACGATTAAATGGAACGCAATTCCAGGCGCAGGTAGCTACAGAGTTTACAGACGTGGCGCAGGGGAGTCCTGGCAGTTAATTAAAACTGTCAAAAACACGGTTTTTGAAGATACAACAGCAGAAAACAGTACAGTTTACAGATATACTGTAAGAGCAGTTTGCAAGGGTGTTTACAGCACATATGAATCCGGTATTGCTTTAAAACACATAAAAACTCCCGGGCTTATTTCAACAGTTTCTACAGATGAAGGTATTATTCTTGAATGGGAAAAGGTTGAAGATGTAAACGGATATTACGTTTATCGTAAAGCCGCAGGGGATAAAGGCTGGACTCGCGTAGCTACAGTAAAAGACGGTGAAATTTATACTGATACAAACGTTGTTGAAGGTGTTGAATACACTTACACAGTCAGAGCGTACTTCGGTTCACAAAAAAGCTCGTATGATGCAAAGGGTATAGTTTGTAAATACATCCGAAGAAACGAAAATGAAATCGAAGCTCCCGATACAGATACCGAGTCAGATGATATTGATTAATAATTAGCATAAAATATTACCCCTTGATTATCAGACGATAATCAAGGGGTTGTTGTCTTATTCAGGGATTTTTATCTTTCCTCGCGGAAGTAGTTTACACCAAGACTTCCGGGCGGTTGATGCTCTCTCTTTTTACGCATGCTTGTAATAATGAGAACGATGATTGTAACAACGTAAGGAAGCATTTTGAAAAGCTCCTGGGTTTCTGTACCAAGACCTTGTATGTAGTTGTTTGCATTACAAAGGGCACCAAAAAGGAATGAACCCATAATCGCCATGGAAGGTTTCCACAGAGCGAAAATAACAAGAGCAATAGCCATCCAACCACGGTCACCGAAAGCATTATTTGACCACACACCGCTGGCGTATGACATAACGTACTGAAGACCGCCAAGTCCTGCAATTGCACTACCGATGCAGGTTGCGGCATAACGGTATTTTATAACGTTGATACCTGCGGCATCAGCAGTAGCAGGATTTTCACCTACTGAACGAAGGTTAAGACCTACGCGAGTACGGTTGAGAACAAATGAAACAACCAATGCAATTGCAATAGCAAGATATGTAAGAAAATCGTGTGAAAAGAGAAGCTCACCGAACCAGCCTAAATCATCTGCAAAGGGTAGTGTTGTTGAGAAGAAGGAGCTTGTCTTTGTAAGTGCAATTGAAGGTAATTCGCTCTTTGTGATATTGATAAGTGATGCACCAAGGAAGTTACCCAAACCGATACCGAGTGTTGTGAGAGCAAGACCCGTAACATTCTGGTTTGCGTGGAGTGTTACTGTAAGGAAACTGTAAATCAGGCCCATTACTACTGCACCGGCAATGGCACAAAGAAGGGGAATGATAACTGCCAGAAAACCGTTCATATTGTTAATGTCGTTACCGCAGGCATTTTCATAAAGGAATGAGCCTACAACACCGCTGATGGCACCAACGTACATAACACCGGGAATACCAAGGTTAAGGTGTCCCGACTTTTCTGTAATTATTTCGCCGGTTGAACCGTAAAGAAGCGGAACGCCCAGGAGAATCGCGCGGCAAATGAACTGTATAATCATGCCTTAACCTCCTTTTTGCTGTGACGGAACTTGATTGAGTAGTGAATAAAGAATTCACAACCAACAAGCATAAGAATTACAATACCAACAATAATTTCAGAGAAGGATGAGTTAAGCAGGGACGTATCTGCAACTTTAGCAACACCCAATCTCAGGAATACAACAATACCGGTCATAACCACCATAATGAAGGGATTGAACTGACCGAGCCAGGACATCAGGATAGCTGTGAAGCCCTGACCGCCGACAAGGCTTGTGTTGATGCTATGGTCTTTACCTGCAACAAGGAGCATACCCGTGACACCGCATAAAGCACCTGAAATTATCATTGTACGGATAATAACCTTTTTAACGTTGATACCGATGTAACGAGCAGTATTCTGACTTTCACCGACAACAGAGATTTCATAACCCTGTTTGCTGTATTTAAGGTAGATGTACATAAAGACGGTGATTGCGGCAACAATTACGATATTTACAAAGTAATCGTTGTTGCCGACTGCGGGGAAGTTACCGTAAGCAACGGGATTGATAACGTTTGAACCGCCGCCTTCAATGTAAACGTAATAAGCGATAATCTGTGTGGCTATGTAGTTCATCATAAGCGTGAACAAGGTCTCGTTAGTGTTGAACAAAGCCTTGAAAATAGCAGGAATAACGCCCCATACTGCACCGGCAAGAATACTTGTAACCACGATAACTGCAATAAGTGCAGGGTAGGGAAGCTTTTCGCCGAATTGTATCATACAGAAGATAGAAGCAAGACCGCCCATAAGAGCCTGACCTTCTGCACCGCAGTTCCAGAACTTCATTTTGAAAGCAGGGGTAAGGGCAAGCGCAAGGCAAAGAAGAATAGCAATTTCCTGTAAATATTTCCAGAGCATTGTGGTGCTGCCTTCAAACAGCCTGCCGAAAACGCCCGAGAACATAATCTCATATGTATCTCCCAGACTCTTTTCGGTAATTGCCATAGAAAGGAGACCTACAAAAAGGAACCCGATTATGATTGTGCAAACGCGTATGAGCCACGCCTGCCACTGGGGCATATCATCACGTTTAACAATGTGGAAAAGCGGTTCGTGATGTTTGTTGTCTTTCTGTTTAGCCATTGTTACTCTCCTTTCCGTCGTCCTTTGATTTTGTCATAAGAAGACCGATTTCTTCTTTTGTGATGTTGCGTGCATCAACAACGCCGGTAATTTTACCGGAGCCTATAACCATAATTCTGTCGCAAAGTTCAATAAGAACGTCAAGGTCTTCGCCTACGAAAATAACGGCAACACCTTTTTCTTTTTGCTCGTTAAGAAGGTTATAAATCATATATGATGAGTTTATATCAAGACCGCGGACGGGGTAGGCAACCATAAGAACGGTAGGTGATGCGGCGATCTCACGACCTACAAGAACCTTCTGTACGTTACCGCCGGAAAGACGGCGGACAGGTGTACTTGCACTTGGGGTTACAACTTCAAGGTCGTTGATGATTTTCATAGCAAGGTCTTTCGGGTTTTTACGTTTAAGGAACATAGAGTGACCTTTGGTGTAGCTTCGGAGCATCATATTGTCAACGATGTCCATATTACCTACAAGACCCATACCCAGTCTGTCCTCGGGAACGAATGAAAGACGTACACCCATATTTCTGATTTGCATGGGAGTTTTGTCTCTCAGGCTTTCTTTTTTGCCTGTTTTGGGGTCGAAATAGAATATATCACCGTATTCAAGTCTCTGAAGACCTGCAATAGATTCAAGCAGCTCTCGCTGTCCCGAGCCTGCAATACCTGCAATACCGAGAATTTCGCCGCTTTTAGCTGCAAATGAAACATTATCAAGGACGGTTGAGCCCATTCTGTCAACGCAGGTGATGCTGTTGACAACAAGCCTGTCCTGAGTATTTTTGGGTTCTGTTCTTTGGATATTAAGGTCAACCTTTTTGCCGACCATCATTTCCGTGAGTTCTGATTCGTTGGTTTCTGCGGTGTTGACTGTACCTACGTATTCACCTTTACGAAGAACAGAAACTCTGTCGGAAAGAGAAAGAACCTCGTGAAGCTTGTGGGTAATGATGATAATACATTTACCGTCATCACGCATACGGCGCAGGATACTGAAAAGCTTTTCGGTTTCCTGTGGAGTAAGAACAGCAGTCGGTTCATCAAGGATAAGTATATCTGCGCCTCTGTAAAGAACCTTGATAATCTCAACGGTCTGTTTTTCGGAAACAGACATTGTGTAGATTTTCTTTTCGGGGACAAGGTCAAAGCCGTACTGTTCGCTGATTTTTTTGATTTCATCGGTTGAAGCTTTAAGATTATACTTTCCGTCTTCGATACCGAGAACAATGTTTTCGGCGGCACTGAAAACATCAACAAGCTTAAAATGCTGATGAATCATACCGATTTTGTACGTGAAAGCATCTTTAGGTGATGTGATATGAGCTTCTTTCTCGTCTATGAAAATCTGACCTTCGTCGGGGAAGTAGATACCCGAAATCATATTCATAAGAGTAGTTTTGCCGCTACCGTTTTCACCCAAAATTGAAAGAATCTCACCACGGTATGCGGTAAGATTAACATTTTTGTTGGCAACCACTTTGCCAAATGTTTTTGTGATATTCTTAAGTTCAATGGCAGGTTGTTTAGTCACGTTAAACCTCCGTTCTATATAATTCTCAAGAAATGGTTGCAGGTAAATACAGCCATTTCTTCAGAATTAGTCTGAGGCGAGAGTTGCCTCTCGTCTCAGACAATTTAAGGTTATCAGCCGTAGTTTCTGTCAAGGAGAGTGATGCCATCGATTTCCATATCGAAGTAAGGAGCTGAACGGTGTTTTGATTCGTAGAATACGCCGTTTTCGATAACTTCGGTATCTTTTTCGAAGTTAGCATCGGTATCAACGTCTGCTTTGTAGCTGTCAACTTTTTCGCCGCCAACGGTGAAGTTAGCTGTATCGAAAACGTTAACCTTGCCTGCAAGGAGATCAGCCTTAACAGCTTCAAGTTTTTCAACAGTGCCTTTAGCAGCAGCTTTTTCATTTACGTCTGTAAGAACAACAGAACCTGTTTCAATAGTACCTGTCCAGTCTGTATCGATAGCCTTGCCGTCCATTACGCACTGGATCATATATTTGAAGTAGGGAGTCCAGTCGATTCTTGAAGAAACGATGAATGTGTTGGGGCAAGCAGCGAGTGTTGAACCGTTGTAAGAAACGTTGGGAACACCTACGTTTTCGCAAGCTGTGGGAGCACCCATTGAGTCAGCGTGCTGGCTGATAAGAACGCAACCGCCGGCGATAAGAGCCTGTGCTGCTTCTTTTTCGAGCTGTTCATCGTACCAAGAGCCTGTGAACTTAACGTCCATTGTAACTGTGGGGCAAACTGATTTTGCGCCAAGGTAGAATGATGTGTAACCGGACATAACTTCTGCGAAAGTGAAAGCACCAACGTAACCCATCTTAGCTTCTTCAGCTGTGATGTCGCCTGCATCGATCATTTCGTTGAGCTTGAGACCTGCAGCAACACCTGCAAGGTATCTGCCTTCGTAGATGGATGCGAAAGCATTGTGGAAGTTAGCAACGCCTGCTGTGTGAGCCTGTGTACCTGTTGCGTGGCAGAACTGAACATCAGGATATTTTTTAGCAGCGTCAATAAGGAATGATTCGTGACCGAAGCTGTCAGCGAAGATGATGTCACAACCGTCAACCTCAATAAGCTCAACAGCAGCATCATAGCAGTCTTTTGACTCGGGAATCTGAGTCTTCTGAGCATATTCAACGCCCATTTCTTCACAAGCAGCTTTAGCAGCGTCCATGAAGTTTTTGTCGTATGTTGACTGTTCGTCGTGAAGGAAGATGAAACCAACCTTAAGGTCAACAACGGGTGCGTCCTTGTCAGCGTCTTTGTCAGCATTATTGTTGCCGCAAGCTGCGAAGCAGCCTACAACCATAACGAGAGCGAGACAGAGAGCAAGAACTTTTGCAAACTTTTTCATTTTCATTACCTCCGTTAAGGAATTTATTTGTCAACAATCGTCATTTCTGAATGTGATTTTACCGTCATCCATACTTTCTACGATTGCTAATGACCTTACCTTGTAGCCCTTGTCGCGCAGTGCCTTACCGCCGGGCTGGAAGCCCTTTTCGATGGCGATACCGATACCGACCACTTCGGCGCCTGCCTGGTTAATAATATCAATAAGGGCGTTGCAGGCATTGCCGCCTGCCATAAAATCGTCGATGATAAGAACCTTGTCCGAAGAATCAAGGTACTTTTTAGAAACGTTCATATTGTATTCTTTGCCGTGGGTGAAAGAGTAGCATTTTGCGGAGTAAACTTCGTTGCCAACGTTTTTGTGAGTGGCTTTTTTTGCAAAAAGGGCAGGCAAGTTGAAGTATTTTGCGGTGAAAACCGCGATACCTATACCGGATGACTCAATAGTCACGACTTTCGTAGCGCCGCAATCCTTAAAAAGACGAAAAAATTCCTTACCCATTTCGTCAAGAATATTGACGTCAATCTGGTGGTTAAGGAACATATCGACTTTAAGAATATCGGTGCCTAAGGATACACCTTCATTTGCAATTTTTTCTTCAAGAAGCTTCATAGCCATTACTCCCGTCAAAAATAAAACCCTATTATGTTTTGAATTATACATTATAACGCACGTGGATTGCAAGCATAATTTTGACGATTTTTGTCACTATTTGTTTTTTCGTTATTTTGAACAAATAAACGGGGGATTTATTGTTTCGTCAAAATATACAACTAATTAAATAAAACCACGAACTATGATTGCTTTAAAATGTTCGAATTGTAAAGATAAAAAACTTTACACCATTGTTTTTTGTGTTTTACAAAAAACACAAAAGATTAGGAAAAACTTCAAATAAATCAACGGAAAATAAAGGTTATAGCTGCTGTGCGTAAGAAAATTAAGTGTAATGTTAAAACACTTTACAGTAGTGTTTGTTAAAAATGCACAATAAAAATTCGGAAATAAGGCGAAAATATCTTTGAGAAGCATATCGCCTACTTCACCCAGATTAAGCAAAACGCCAATGAGACCGAGACTGATACCACTGCCACCATTCAAACCGTAAGCTGCTTTAGAGAGAATGTTTGAGTTGTTGTCATTACCGATGAACTCAAGAAGAGCCATAATAACGTTGATGTCACCGTGGCTTCTCTGATAAGCAGTGTGAGATGATAAGAGACCGAACGAACCACTTTGGAGAAACGGTGAAAAATCCATCTCGGCAAGGTCACCTAAAAGCCATGAACCGAATGTCCAGGCGACGGAATCTCTCAGAGTACAAATATCTTCAATGATATAGTCAATCTTGTTAAGTCTGAGTGAACCAAGGATTGAAAGGTCGATAGTCTCCATACCTGCGAGGAGATCGTTGTCGACCATGTCGAGTGCAAGGTCTGCGGACTCTTCTGCGGTAAGCTGCTTTAGAGAGAAGGTTTGAGTTGTTGTCATTACCGATGAACTCAAGAAGAGCCATAATAACGTTGATGTCACCGTGGCTTCTCTGATAAGCAGTGTGAGATGAGAAGAGACCGAAAGAACCGCTCTGAAGGAGAGGGGCAAAGTCCATGTCACC
>JAFTYU010000002.1 GCA_017461235.1 Clostridia bacterium
CCGTCCCCTACCATATGATTTTTAATTTATATTGATATCACCGTAGGGTACGCATCTATGCGTACCGTTTGATTCAGGTTGGTTCTTCTTCGGGACGGATGGATCCGTCTACGGTATGATGTTTAATTTTAAATTGATACCACCGTAGGGTACGCATCTATGCGTACCGTTTGTATCAGGTTGGTTCTTCTTCGGGACGGATGGATCCGTCCCCTACGGGGTGATTTTTTCTTCGGGACGGATGGATCCGTCCCCTACGGTATGATTTTTAATATTAAATTGATACCACAGTAGGGTACGCATCTATGCGTACCGTTTGAATCAAGTCGGTTCTTCTTCGGGACGGATGGATCCGTCCCCTACGGTATGATTTTTAATTTTAAATCTACAACACCGTAGGGTACGCACCTGTGCGTACCGTTCGACTCAAGTCGGCTCTTCTTCGGGACGGATAGATCCGTCCCCTACGATAGTTGTTAGTTCAGATAATTAGGCTTTACAATCGGCTTGCCCCAAAATTTTGTATTTTGCATTCAAAAAGCCCCTCGAAACCGATGGTTTCGAGGGGCTTTTCCATATACTTTATTTGCTTGCTTTTCTTGTTTCGATTTCTGCAACCATTTTTGCCTGACGTTTTTCTGTAATTGTGTAGAAGAACATAGGAACTGCACAAGCAAACATACTGATTACACCCGAGAGAACGAGCATATTCCACAATGTATCTTTACCTGCCTGTGAAATAAAGCCTGTTTCAGCATTGATTTTAGCGGCAGAGAAGGAAATAACACCGATAAATGCACCAACTGCCATACCGATTTTATTAATAAGAGTCTGCATAGCGAAGCAGATACCTTCACCACGTTCACCTGTTTTCCACTCAAGGTAATCAACCGTATCACCTATCATAGCATATGTGATAATGTTGTTAACGCCCTGAGGAATACCAAGAAGAACAAGGGCAATTGCTGCTACAATAAGCTTCCAAGGTTTATCATAACCTACAAAGTACATAACCGCCATTACCACGCCACCGAAAAGGTGTACCGTAATATAAGTCCATTTCTTTGTGAATTTCTTTGACATCCAGGGAACGAGAATTGAAGCAACAAGTCCACCGGGAACAACAAGGAGAGTTATAAGGCTATACATACCTTCGTTCTGAAGAACGTATTTCGCGAAATAAAGACCGCCTGTATATGTATAAACCATTCTTGCACCACCGAGAACACCGGAAAGAACGATAAGAAGAAGCTCTTTATTCTTGAAGAGTAGTTTGATATTGTGACCAAAGCTGGGGGGATTATCGTCCGCTGTGAAACGCTCTTTGGTGTGCTTGAAACCATAGAAGAACATAGGAATTGCCGCTACAACAAGTACAACTGCAGCAATGAAATATGTCCATTTAAGGGTATCTGCATTTGTTTCTTCCATACCCTTAATAACAGTACCGATAAAATTCTTTGCGTTTTCAGCATCAACACCCTTGTCTGCCATAATCTTAGTAATATCAGCATCGGTGTATTTGTATTTAGCTGTTATACTATCTGTAATAATGGGAAGGAAAACAGTAACAATACCTGCGCCCAATGTACAAAGAAGACGGGTAACTGTAAGCAAATTACCACGAACAACCGTATCATTAGTCATACAGGTTGAAAGTCCCCAATAAGGAACATCGGCAACTGTGTAAACAACACTCCAGATAACGTAAACGATTGCAACAACTATGAAAGACCATGTTGCCTTTGCCTGGAAAACAGGAAGGAAACAAGCAATTGTCATAACCGCAATCGGAATAGCCATCCATTTAAGATAAGGACGGCATTTACCCCATTTTGTACGGGTTTTGTCAACAACAGAACCCATAATCGGGTCATTAAGGGCGTCAAAAATACGAGTACCTAACATAAGGTACGCAACAGCCATAGCACCTGTTATTTTACCGACTGTAACACCTTCGGCACCGAAAAGGAGTGCGTCTGTAAGGAAAATTGTAAGGTACGAGCCGATAATGGTGCAAACAAAGTTCTGACCAAAACCTGCAATACCGTAAGCAAGAGCTTCCTTGGGTTGCAAACCATCTCCGCCGGGAGTGGTACCGTATAATTTGTGCAACAAATTATTGATTTTCATTTTTCTATCTCCTTTATTCTATAACCTCAACGGTTTTCATTACTATGGGTTCCACGGGTGTTGACCTTTCGCCGCTGAAGCTCATACGGCGGTCGATTTTAAGAAAATCATCGACAGTTTCCATACCTTCAATAACCTTTCCGAAGGCGGCATACTGACCGTCAAGGAAGGAGCAATTACCGTAGCAGATAAAGAACTGACTGCTTGCGGAATTAGGATGCTGTGAGCGTGCCATTGAAATGACGCCGCGCGTGTGTGAAAGTGTGTTCATAACACCGTTAGCAGCGAATTCACCTTTGATGTTTTCACCGCTTCCGCCGCAGCCTGTACCCTCGGGGTCACCACCCTGAGCCATAAAATCCGCTACAACGCGGTGGAATGTAAGACCGTTATAAAAGCCTTTTTTCACGAGCTTTAAAAAGTTTTCGCAGGTAATTGGTGCCTGCTCGGGGCATAACTCAATAACAAATGTGCTGCCGTTTTCCATTGTTACTTTTACTTTTGACATAATTTACACCGTAACCCTATTCATAATGTAGTTTTCAGTAAGATTTGCTGTTGTTGCAGTTTTCATAGTGAGCTCTGAATCTTCCTGCGGAGGTGCCATAACTTCACTGATGTAGGTATAGCTATAATCTGCTGAAAGAATATCACCTGTAAGAACATCCTGCCTGAGCACTACTTTACCTTTTTTAAACACTACCTTATTGACTGTTGAGCCGTCACTCTCATCAAGGGCAGGTATTGTAAACACCTTGCCGTAAGGAAGCGTCTGTCTTTTTGCAAAGCCTGATGAACCTGTGGGATATTCATCACCCACATAAGTAACGTCGGGTAATGTTATTGTGTAAACTATGCTACCGTCAACAACCTTGCAGGCTGCACCTGAAATATCCGCAACGGTAAGCTTGCTGGACCAACCAAGGTTATTCACGGGGAAATACGAATAGTGACTGTTAGAGTGCTTTGCAACTGTTTTTTCGGAAGTCTGGGGCTCATAAGCCTCTTCCGCCTGAACCTTCATTTCATTGAGCTGCGCCTTCATTTCGTCATTGAGAGCCACATTGTAAGGGAAAGTGTTCATAAGCTTGATTATTTTATCAACGTATTTATCAAACTCAAGGTCTGTAACGTTCATATCCGCAATAGGAGCATTTGTTGTTGTGATTTTTATAGAAGGACACACAACCGTGGCAGTTTTTTCAAAACCGGGGCGCACGCTCTTGACAGTGTTGATTTCGGCATTGAAAAGCTCAAGAGCTTCGCTCTGAGTCAATACGGGTGAAATACCGGAAACTATTCTGAGCGTTTCCTGTGCATCGCTTATGGAAACTGCGCCGTCAAAGTTAACATCGTACTGCTCACCATCGGCATTTTCGATTATACCTGCCGCCGCCTGAAGAAGCTTTTTGGCGTCAGCGGTACTGTATGAGCCGTCGCCGTCTGCATCAACACGCTGAATTTTTAACATGCTTTTTTCAGCCGTTGTCAGAGTGGTATCAGTATCCGCGGCAGTTGCGCAGATTGCAAACATACCCATTAACACGCTTAACACGAGAATTACAGATAATGCTTTCTTCAAAATTATCACCTTTCCTTTTAGTTTTTGAAGATTATTTGAAATTAAATGCGGCTTTTAAAAACAGCAAAGTCTGTTCAACTATCTGTTCGTCACTCTCCGGAGCCTGCTTGCCGGTGTAGATAAAGAACCGTTCCTTATAATAGGGGCACGCAGTTGAAAACTGCAACATCATAAATATACTGTCAAGCAGAAATGCAAAAAATGCAGGGTTAACATCACTGCGGACATCGCCCGTTTCCTGCGCCTTGCTGATAGCTACGGTGTAAATTGAAGCGGATACCGCCTCAATACGCTGCGACAATTCGTTCAAAAATTCCGAATTGCCACCCGTGGTCAGCGAACAGTATAATTTCACAAGCTCGGGATTCTCACGGGAATAAACCAACAACGCACGGATTATTTTTTCTGCTTTAAGGAGTATATCTTCCTCAGACGATGACAAATCCAACAACAGCTTTTCCAGCGAAGATAACCCTTCCTGAACAACTGCCGTGAAAAGAGTTTCCTTATTTTCAAAGTACTTGTAAACCGAGCCTACGCTAATCCCCGATTTTTTGGCAATCTGCTGGATTGACGTATTCTCAAAACCGTTGTCTGCGAACTCGTTCCTTGCAACGTTGAGAATGCGCTCCTGCTTCTCACGGGGGAGCTTTTCAAACGCGGCTTTGTAAAGCTGAGCCTTTGGATCCGTCATTATACACCTCTTGAACATAATTCTCCATAATCATACTATATCATAACACCATTGCCGAAAAAAAGCAACACAAACACAAAAAACGCTCTCCAAAAATCAGGATCATTTTTTGTTGAGTGTTTATAAAATCCGGGCGTTATAAAGGGTATCACACCGTCATTTATGAACGCATTTTGAACATACCGCTCGGTTCTCTGCGCGATTGTTCAAAGTTTTTTTACTTTATATACATTTTTTTGACATTTATATTTATTAAATTCTTATTGAAATAACATTTATAATCATTTATAATGTATGGGTATAACTGTTTTTTAAAATACAGGAGGTTTTTCAATGAACAAAACTCGATTTACAACAAAAGTTCTGCTCTCCCTTCTTGTTGTTATAGTTGTTCTCGGTTCGGTCGTTACGGTCGCATCCGCCGCCGACACCTTCGCAAACTATAAACTCGCATACGGTGAGATTGTTCCCACTGACGAAAAACTTGAAGCGCAGAAATTCACCTACTCTCTGTACGGTGACTCCGACGATATTTACTTTATGCGAATAAGCACAGGCAAGCCAAACGCTTTCTTTGCAGTTGAAATATACGCCGACAGCAATTATCAGGAGCAGATAAGAAGCTATTCAAAAGGCTATGACTCAACCCCCGGTAACAAATCCCTTAAGGTAACCTGGGAATTCAAAACACTTCCCAGCGGCACTTATTACGGCAGATGTTATACCTTTATCGAATCCGACGGTAACAGAAAAATAGACTCTTCATCTATGAAAACGTTTACCATAAACGTTGACCGTATAAGCAAAAAAACGGTTACGCTGAAATCACTTACTAACACGGCAAGCGGTCCCAAAATCACTTGGACACCTTTTTCAACTGCCACAAAATACAATGTTTACAGACGTGCCGCAGGTGAAAAAAGCTGGACACGTATTGCAACTCTCGGCGCCAACGCCTCAACCTACACCGACAAAACCGCAAAAAGCGGAACTGTTTACACTTACACAGTTAAATGTTACGAAGGAAAGCTTGTGAGCCTTTATAACAAAACCGGACTTTCAATAAAATATCTTGCCACACCCGCTGTATCGGTAAACGGCTCGGGTGCCTCAGGTGTTGCAAAGCTCAGCTGGAAAGCCATTCCCGGTGCAGAAGGCTACTACGTTTACCGCAAGGGCGGTTCACTCAGCGATTACAGCTGGGTCCGTATAGCAACCATCAAAAACGGCAAAACAATATCCTACACAGACAAAGCCGCTACAAGCACCGACTGGAAATACACCTATACAGTCAAGGCATACAGCGGTAAAACCATCAGCGCCTATAACAAGGTCGGTGTTGATTTTGACTATATCCCTGCACCCAACCTTACAAAAACAAGTTCCGTTTACGGCGGTGTTAAAATTGACTGGAAAAGCTCCAATCCTAACGTTATTAAATACAACGTTTATCGTAAAAACGGCACTTCATGGAAGCTTCTCGGTTCAACAACAGAAAAAACCTTCATTGATAAAACTGCCGTTTCCGGCAAATCCTACATCTACACGGTTAAAGCTCTTTCCGATACAAACGCAGGCGCATACAAGGCTTCAGGCATAACCGCCAAATATATGGCAACACCCGAGCTCAATACACTTACCTTTGACTCAAAAGACCGTTCACTTGTTAAATGGAACGCCGTTGACGGTGCCGCAGGCTACAGAGTTTACCGCAAAATAAATAACGCAAAAAGCTGGTCTATGATAACTATAATCAAGAACGGCAAAACAACAAAATATTATGACCCCTGCGAAAAAACAAGCGGTTACACTTACTCTTACACAGTACGTGCTTTCGACAGCAAAAACAATTTCAGCTTCTTCGTAACAAAAGGAACTTCTGCAATTTACCTTGAAAAGCCCGTCTTCACGGCACAACAAATCGTTTCTGCGGAAAATCCCCTTTGTGTTGAAGTTAAATGGAACGCTGTTGACGGTGCAACAAAATATAACGTTTACAGAAGACTTCCCG
Source organism: Clostridia bacterium (assembly GCA_017461235.1). Taxonomy (GTDB): domain Bacteria; phylum Bacillota; class Clostridia; order Oscillospirales; family Acutalibacteraceae; genus DTU089. The sequence goes on from JAFTYU010000002.1 coordinate 6,421, forward strand.
GTGAATCCTGGACAGTTCTTGCAAAATCCACAACTGAACTGACCTTCCTTGACACCACCGCCGAATGCGGCATCACTTACGATTATGCAGTACGCGCATTCAATGATAACGGCCACAGCAGTCACTATAACACTGCAACCGTTATGCCACTTCTTATCCCCGAACTGAATTCTGTAATGCTTACGGAAACAGGCTGTGCTCTCACATGGGATGCGTTGGACAACGCAACATCATATACAATCTATCGCCGTGCAGAGAATTCTGATGTATGGGAAATCGCAGGCACATCGGAAACAACTGAATTCACAGACATTTCCGAAGAATGTAAAACCCAACGTTTCTACTACACTGTTTCTGCTACATTCGGTGAAACCGAAAGCCAATACGGTAACGGCTTGCCGAACTTTGTTGAAATAGAAATCACAGCAACGCTTGTTGATGCTATCGACGATGCCCCTGCTTATATCAATGTAGAAATCAATTGTCCCGAAGCACAAACCATCGAAGTTTACAAAAACGCCAATGACGAAGAGCCCGTTTTACTTGAAGGTGTTACAGGTACCTTCACCGATAACGGCATTACAGACGGCAATACGTACACCTACACCGTTATTGCTTTTGCAGAAGGTAAAGTAGCAGGCGAAAAATCTGCCGCTGCAAAATACCCCCATCCCCCGCTTAACGCTACCGTAATTACGCAGTGTGGCGGTGATTATAACAATAATGAGCCTACCGTTACATTATCATGGGATACTATTGAGTTTGCAGATGCATACATTATATTAAGAAGCAACTCGAACAATGAATGGTCTGAAATTGTAACCGTTGCCGCACAGGATGGCGTTCTCAGCTACACCTACACAGACACGGATGTTTTAACAGAAATCACATATAATTACAAGGTAAAAGCTGTTGCCACTTCATCCGAACGTGACGCTTCCGAATCAGACATTGCTACAGTATTTATCCCTACTCCGCTCGGAAGTGTTACAGGCCTTAAAATAGAAAATCCTGAAAAGACTCAGGACGGCAAGGTTTGCGTTACTGTTTCGTGGGCGCCCACAGAGTACGCTACATCATATCAGCTTTTCCGTAAAACGGCAGATACAGACTGGGAGCTCTTATACGTTGATTCCGATGAAGCCGACGGTTTACAGTACATTGACTACGTTGACGTGAACGTTGAGTACACATACAGAGTGGATGCTACCGCTCCCGACAGAGGCACGGTAACCAATCAGGAAACCTTCTTTTATAAGGAAGACGTTATACCTGAAGAGCCTGTAGCTCCCGAAGAACCTGAAATTGATTACGTAATACTGAATGATACAGAAGATTCTGTTGCTGACGGCATTATCACCACAAACACCGTAGGTTGTGACGATTTCTCAGTTATCGCCGTTGCAATTGAAGGCTATACCCTTGACGCAGTCAAACAAGGCGAATATTACGGCACAGGCTCTGCAATCAATGTTTATAAAGATGGCGAAAATGTAAAAACATATACACTTGTTGTAAAAGCCGATGTTAACGGCGACGGTGTTTGCGATGTTCTCGACTATACAGCTTTAAGTAACTATATTAACGAACACACAGAACTTGATAGCTACGCAATATCCGCCGCGGATCTGAACAACGACGGCATTGCCGATACATCTGACCTTGATGCTTTAAACCTTAAAATCTCTTAAAAAACATAAAAAAACACAGACTCCGCAGAGTCTGTGTTTTTTATTTAATCTTCATTTTCTTCTTTTACTTTTTTAATTACATCATCGGGAACTGCTTCACCATGTTTAACGAAGAATATGAGAAGTATTGATAACGCGAACATTACGGGGCTGTAAACGAAAAGGGAAAGATATGAACCCGTAAACATACGAACAATACCGTAAACTATGGGTGATGCAATCTGTGCAGAGAATGTAGCTGTATAATAATAGCCGGTAAATGTACCTACCTTATTAATACCACCGATTTCAAGCACAAGAGGTAATGTATTAACGGTAATAAGCATATTTGCAAAACCGCCGAATACAAGTGCTACCCAGATAACAGCCATGCTGCCTGTTACAACATAAAGCAAGAATACAGTCATAAACACGATAAGACCGATAAGAATTGTCTTTTTTCTTCCCAATTTCTTACCCATTTTACCGGCAGGAATAGCGGCAATAGCAGAACAAATCGCAAACAATGTTGTCATAAAGGTTGCTTCGCCTGTTGTTTTACCGAGAACTTCTGCAGCGAAAAGTGCAAAGAATGTTGTAATTGCATTTGTACCGCAGAAAAGGAAGAACAAACCACCAAGCATACAGATATGGCTCTTTCTTTCGCCTTTTGAAAGTTTTTCTTTCTTTGCGGCGGCTTTCTCTGCCTTTTTAGCTTCTTTTTCTGCTTTCGCTTTAGCTTTTTCGTCAGCCAGCTGATTCTTTGCAGCAACAGCTTCAAGCTTGCTTGAAGGCTCTTTAACAAAGAAACGGATAACAAGCATACCGAGAACCATAACAATCGCGCCAACAAGGAAAACGAAGGGGAATGTTGTTGATTGTTCATTTTCTGCTGTAACCTCAACACTTGTAACCAACGCATAAACAGCAGCTACAACACCACCTGCAGCCATACCGATAACGGAGCCTACGCCACCCATAAGGTTAATAATAGCGTTTCCTTCACTTCTCAGGCTAGGCGGTGTGAGAGCGGGCATAAGAGCAACCGCAGGAGCTCTCCACAATGACATTGAGAACACGAAAAGAATGATGCAAAGCATTGTTGCAGGAAGAGAATTAGTCAATGCGACCAATGGTATGATTGCAAATAATGCGGCAGAAACAGGTGCACCGTAAACAACAAACGGTCTGCGTTTGCCGAGTTTAGAACGACAACGGTCTGACAGCTTGCCGAATGTAGGTTGGAAAATAACACCAAAAATATTATCGAATGTCATAATGACGCCGATAAATAAAGGAACAAGGGTTATTCCGCCTGCTGCAGTACCAACATCCTGTCCCTGTGACTTAGCAAAATCTGCCAAAACAGGAAAAAGCTCATTCAACTTAGCACTTAAAGCAGTAATCCAGGCAGATTCTGTAAGTAATCGGTTAAGAATTTTTGTAATGTAGGGGTCGTAAATCGCCCACGCAATTGATGATGCAAGAAAAGCAAAGCCTGTAAGTATAGTATGTCCTACATGAAGCTTTCCGTTTTTCTCGCAAAAAAGTTCTTGTTTGCTCATAAAACTTCTCCTTTGCGGTTAAAAACCGTTATTGTACAAAGGTTATTCTAACATACATATTCAAAAAATCCAACAAAATAAAGAGCCTGTTATTATTTTTTGGAACTTTCCATAAATAATACGGCTCTTTTTTGTTTATTTATTCAATTTACTGCTTGCTTCTGTAGCTTTCTGCTTCCCAATTCACTATAAAATCGGTAAGCTCGTCACTCATTGGCTTTCCGCCGCCGAAAGATTCGGCAAAAACTGCTATTTTCATAGCATCGTTAAACAGCGCAACTGCAGTTTCACTACCCTTCTGAGAATAATCCACACCGTAAATACCGCAAGCTTTAACAAAGATTATTTTGGGAAGGAAACCGTTTGCGGTTTTGTATTGGTTAACCTTATCGGCTATTTCCCCTTTATTCTGCACATAAACGGGATAAGGCTTGCAATAAACCACCTGATCGGGATTAAAGGGTTTATAAACCTTGCTGATACTGTCATCATCTTCTGCAAATTCAAGGGATACTGCGGAAGGCTCAAAGGTCACCACGCTGTCTTCACCGAACACTTCAGAAATTTCGTTAAAAATCTCCTGCGCCTTGTCGCCGTCAAATTCACCTACGGAGAAATCTGATTCATCATTAATTTCCGCCCTGATTTTTGCCATAACAGAATAAAGCTTATCTCCCAAACCTTCAACAGTATCATCTGCAATAAATATTCCGTGATTCTGGAGAAGCACAATATCCGCATCTTTAGTGTTTTTATTTTTATATTCTTTAAGAGTATCGCAACAGATTTTAGCAAGAGTATAGCCGGGTTTGCAGGCATCTATCCACAAGACGTCTTCGCCAAAAAGCTTTTGCGCCCATTCTTTGCCGTTTTTGGCACAGGTTATACCGTTCACCATTGCGGGGTGAAGATGCAAAACAAAACGTTGCGGAAAGAGACTGTGCAAAGTTGTTTCAACGCTGGGACGTTTATTTTCCTGTCCCGGGAGTTTAGCGTCCATAAGGTCTTTGAGAGAAAGCGCCTCACGCTCTTTGTCATTGTCGGGATATGTTTTTGTAAAAATTTCCGCAATTTTGCTACGGCTCATTTTTACAAAACCGTCGGCTGTAATATCACAAAGACGTGTGCCTGAACCTTTTATATACATTATATCTCCATCTTTAGCAGACGTATTTCCGCCGCCTGCAAGCACAAGTTCTTCATTGCTGCCATAAAAATTGGAAAAGCCTACAAGTTCATCAATAATCATATTAATCACCTTTATACGTTTTTATATATGGTCCGGATATCTTTCAATTTCAAGAACACCGTCGCTCACGTGCATTTTAGCAATCCTTGCGTTACGACGGTCACCGGGAAGTCCGTCAATCTCAGTATTTCTCGCGTGATAAATGCAATAATACTCTCCGTCAACCTTGATAACGCTGTTGTGACCTGTACCTTCCTCCCACTCGTTGCTTCTCAGGAGCGGGGCATAAGTATTGTCATCGGGCATTTTTTGGAATTTAACCTTTGTCAGATCCTGCTCAGTTGTTTTTGCGGCGGCATAGCCTACAAAATAAGTTTCGTCTTCATATCTTCCGCCGCTGTACATAAGGTACTGCCACTCACCTTCCTGAAACCAGAATGCACCTTCAAGAGTGTGCCAGTGCTGACCTTTTTTATAACGGTCACGCTTGAAAATTTCTTCATCAATTGACGGAAGAAGAACGACAGTGGGTTCACCCTCAAGGGTATAGGGGTCCTTCATTTTCTGTACAACTATATGTGTTCCTATTCTTTCGCCTTCAAATGTATTGGGTGAATAGAAAAGGAAAAGTCCTGCATCTGTTTTTACAATGTGCGAATCAATGCTGAAAGGCGGTGCTATCTGCCCCTTTAACTCAAAAGGCCCCATAGGATTTTCACCTTCCAATACGTGCATTGCGCCGTGATGTCCGCCCGGGTCAGGCTGAGCTTCATCAAGCTCGAATGAAAAATACACATAAAATTTACCGTCAAGACATATAGCGGAAGGTGCCCAGAAATTTCTTCTGCCGGGTATGGTGAAAATCTGACCTTCAAACTTCCATTCACCTAAAAGAGTATCGCAGGAATAGCCGTAAAGACCGTCATCACCCGTTGTGTAAATATAGTATTTGCCGTTATGCTCAAGAATATAAGGGTCTGCCTGACCGATGTAATTATCTTTATCAATTTTTAAAAGTTGCATCAGTATCTTCTCTTTCCTTTATTTTTTGCATTTTTCATACGATAATTTTTCCCTGAATGCTGTTGTGATTTTTGCTTCTTCGCCTGCTCTACCCTATCCTTGTATGACGGTTTCACAAGGCATTTTTTATCAAACCCTATTAAATCTTCACGATGGCACGCCTTCAGCGCCATTCGCACAAGGTCCGCGTTTTTCGGATCACCGCATTGCAAAAGAGCTCGCTGCATACGCTTTTCATCAGCCGTTTTCGGAACATACACTTTTTTCATAGTGAACGGATCAAGCTCCGTATAGAACATAACCGTTGACGCCGTACCCGGTGTGGGATAATAGTCCTGCACCTGCTCGGGATTGTAATTCCAGCGCTTGATATATTCCGCAAGCTTTACCGCATCGGAAAGGGTACTTCCGGGGTGACTCGACATAAGATACGGAACAAGATACTGCTCCATACCGAAACTTTTTGTCAATTCAAAATATCGGTCCTTGAATTTTTCGTAAACCTTAAAATCAGGCTTACCCATAAGGCGCAGCACATTACCCGAACAATGCTCGGGAGCAACCTTTAACTGACCGCTGACATGGTCTTTAACAAGCTTTTTAAAAAACGCATTACCCGACGGCGATTTATCCGCACAAAGATAATCGTAACGGATACCCGACCTGATAAACACCTTCTTGATTTTCGGTATTTTTTCAATTTCCGAAAGAAGCTTTATATATTCACTATGGTCCGCTTTTAAATTTTTACAGGGCTCGGGTGCCAGACATTTTTTATCGGCACAGACACCGCTTTTTAGCTGTTTATCACAGGCAGGATACCTGAAATTCGCGGTAGGACCGCCAACGTCGTTTATGTACCCTTTAAACTCCTTCATCTGTGTCAGGAGCTTCGCCTCTTCAACAACGCTTTCGATACTTCTTGAGCGCACACTCCTGCCCTGATGGAACGCAAGGGCGCAAAAGTTGCAACCGCCAAAGCATCCGCGGTTATGAGTGAGTGAAAACTGAACTTCGGTTATAGCAGGCACTCCCCCGTCCTTCTCATACGACGGATGATATGTGCGCATATAAGGAAGTGCGTAAACCTCATCAAGCTCCGCCCTTTCCAACGGCGGCATAGGCGGATTCTGAACAAGCATTTTATCGCCGTAATATTCCACAAGAGCTTTGCCGTATGCACTATCCTGATTTTTATACTGTACAGCAAAGGCTTTCGCATAGTATTCTTTATCGGTTTTCAGTTTTTCAATATCCCATTCGCCTGTATATTCATAATGGATTTTATCGCCTTTTTTGCCTACCCATACAGTACCGCGCACATCGCGTATTTTATTTACAGGCACACCTTTATCGAGCAATCGGGCAATTTTTCTGATAATGTTTTCACCCATACCGTAGGTGAGAATATCCGCTCCGGATGATATGAGCAAACTGTCGAAAACCGTGTCATCCCAATAATCATAATGAGCAAAACGCCTTAATGACGCTTCAAGTCCGCCTATAATGATCGGACTGTCGGGATAGGCTTTGCGGATAAGTCTGCAATAAACCTCTGTGGCTCTGTCAGGACGCAGTCCGAACCTTCCGCCGGGAGAATAATAGTCATAATTCCTTTTGCGCTTTGCCACGGAATAGTGGGCAACCATGGAGTCGATGTTTCCTGCAGAAACAAGAAAACCCAGACGCGGTTTACCAAAGCGCTTGAAATCTTCGCAATTTTTAAAATTCGGCTGAGCAAGAAATGCCACGTTAAACCCTTGCGCTTCAAGCACTCGGGTTATAATAGCCGCACCGAAGGACGGATGGTCAACGTACGCATCTCCGCACACATAGACAAAGTCAACCTCTGCCCATCCGCGTTCCTGCACTTCTTTTAAATTTACAGGTAAAAATTTTTCACCTTTCATAACAAAATCCTTATATACCGTTTATTTCGCTTAATAATTCGGGAATTTCTGCAACCGTATCAACCTGCAGCTCAGGTTTTTCAATTTCAGGGTATATCCATGTACCCGTGGTTTTAACCCAAACGGGTATCATCCCTGCACTTCTCGACCCTTCTATATCATTTAAAGGATGGTCGCCTATGTACAGTATTTCGTCAGGACTTATCCCCATTTTATCAGCCATCATAAGGAATATTCTTTTATCAGGCTTTTCGTAAGGGGTCTCACCGCTGACTATTATTTCATCAAAGCTTTCCGTCAAACCGAGCATTCCAAGCTTTTTGTATTGCAATTGCGCGTCACCGTTTGTAATAAGACCGACTTTATAACCTGCTGACTTTATGTTTTTAAGGGTGGATTCGGCAAAATCAAATTTAACCGCAATATGCTTGAAATGACGCAGAACAATCTCGGTATATTCTTCAAAAGATGGCGCTGTTTTAAAAATCCCCTTTGATACAAGATGATTATAAATACCCTTCCAGCCTTTGTGAACAAAATTCTTATCGGCATAGGAAAGCTCCTGAATAAAATACTCGTCTGTAATACCGTCCCCAAGTTCAAAATGCTTTCTTAATTGCGGAACAAGTATTTTTATGGTTGCGTATCTGTCAAAAAGAGTATGGTCAAGGTCAAATACTGCCGCTTTTATCATTCCCTACACCCCACTAAAAAATATACACAATAATTGTATCATACACGCAGTATTATTTCAACAAAAGAAATTGAGAAAAATGAATTTTAAAAGATAAGCTTTATCTTTTAACTTTATTGGTCAGGGACATTGACCTTCCTTTCTTCGGGACGGACTACAGCAGAAAAACTTAAAAACCGCCTGCTTACGCAGACGGTTTTTATCTTAATATTTATCCTTTATCGTAAGACCTTTTGTATTATGTGCACTTCTTGACGTGCCATAGTAGGCTTTGACTGTGTAGGTGTAGGTTACACCTTTCTTTGCAGTTTTATCAAGATAACTTACTTTTGAAGCACCTTTAACTGTCGCTATCTTCTGCCAGCTTCCGTTTCCTGTTTTACGGTAAACGATATATCCTGTTGCTCCCGTTGCCTTTCCCCACTTAAGAGTCACGCCTGTTTTTGCACTTGTTACGCTCTTAAGGGTAGGTGTAAGAAGTCTTCTTACCGCAACACCGCTTGTATTGTATGCAGAAACGTATGAGCCGTAATATGCCTTAACAGTGTATTTATACGTTACACCTGCTTTTGCTTTTTTATCAGTAAATGTTGTTCCCTTGATTTTTCCGAGATTGGTCCATTTACCGTTACCTGTTTTTTTGTAAACAATATATCCTGTTGCACCTGATACCTTGCTCCACTTAACCGTTATACCGCTGTTTGTATTTGCTGTTGAAGTAATTTTGGGTATTGAAAGGAAATATATTTTAAGACCTGTTTTATTGTAACCCGAAAGACCTGCCTCGTTATTCGCTCTTACCGTATAGAGATAGTATGTTCCTGATTTTGCTGTTTTATCAAGATACGATGTGCCTGTCACCTTATCATTAAGCTTTGACCAGCCGCTCCATTTTTTAGTTTTTGCATCGTATGCTTTACGATAAACCACGTATTTATCCGCACCGCTTACCTTTCCCCAGGTAAACTGAACACCGCTTGCCGTATTTGTAACCTTTGTGAGAATCGGTGTTGCGCATTTAAGCTGGGCGATTTCTGCCATTTCAAGCGTTTCTCCGCAGACTGTACATTCCTTGTGCTTTGAGCCCGCGGCGTTTACTGTTGCGGTCTTGTCGGTTATCCAGTCAGTAAGAATATGATTATGAACAAGCTCTGTAATGTGGGGAACATCAGACAATGAAACTGTTTCCCAGGAAACAAATTTCACGTCGGTTGTATTATACTCAATTGTAACTTTCAGACACCTTACGATTTCTGAAGGCCAATCTTCGTGGATTATATAGTCAACGCCTTCAACAGCATCTTCGGGTTTTTCGTAGGCTCTTTCGACAGTATAACCGTACACTTCATATGTTCCGTTACCTATATTTTTATAGCCCTTTGTTGCATAAGTTATGCTGTCGCCCCAACCGCCTACATCAGGCATATCATAGGTATTTGTTTCCGGGTTATATACAGGGTCGCTGTCATCATTTCTTAAAACATTGATATCATCTATATAGAAATGCTTTAAAGCCTGACCTTCAAAAACATCGGCAGGAATGGCGGAATAAGTAATACTGATTGTACCGTTTCCTGTTTCTATCTCTTTTTCCCCTGCGTAATATTCATAAAGGTCAATATGCCTTAACGTATAGAACTTAATAACATCAGGAGCAAAATCATAAATCTGAGCATCACCCATAAAGCCCAGCTTCCACCAAAGACCAAAGACCTCTTTGTGGAAAACATCTGTATAATTATTGCCTGTAGCAGGGATAATTTCTGTTATTTCTTTATCGCAGGTAGCGCAGATTTTGGCTTTAACGCCGTTTTTTGTTTCAGTTGCCGCAGTTACCTGCTCCCAGTCACCGTAAGAATGCTCGTGAATTGTTGATAAGGCTGTAATCAACACATTGGTGCCGTGCTCAATATTGTTATCAGGAGCAGTTATGCTTGTATATTCAACGCAATAAAACTCAACTGCACTTTCAGGAGTCGCTTCACCAATCGGCTCAAAAACGAACTGCATAAAGGGTTTAGTTGAATTTCCCACATTATAACCCTTGCTTAAATCATTTGCCAGGAAGCCGACGCTATACGTGTTGTCTGTATCCACAGTAAAGCCGGACACGTACATACCGGGAACGATATAACATTCGTCACCATATTTGTCAATTGTAACGGCAGCACCGCCTGAAACCACCTGAAGAACAGTTGTATCAAACTTTGCCTGAACAACTGCACCGGAAACATTCAGACCCGCATTAAGATACACCTTATATGTGATTTTTCCGTCTTCAAAGCCGCTTGTTTTAACGGTGAAAATATCAGAAATTTCACCTGCTTCAGCTTGAATTTTCACAAAAGGTGCACTTATGAATATGCTGAGTACCATTATTAATGAAAGAGCCAGACTTATTGCACGTTTCATAGTAATTCTCCTAAAAACCGTATTTCAAAATATTGTTAATATATAATACCATACATTTATAAAACATTCAATCACAAACAAATGGAAGTTATAACCAAAATATTTCCCGTAGTTTTGGTAAAGCAGAACACCCCTGCCTTTCGGCAAGGGTGTTCCGCTGTGGATGTGGGGTGTGAAAGAGAAAGATATGGCTTGTGTAACAGAGGGGCTGTTACACTATATAAACTCCTTTCGGAGAATATATCGAAATAATTAGTACTGCAAAAAATATAATCGGCTTTGCCCCTATAATTTTGCATTCTGCATTCTCATTTTTGCATTTATTAAACCGCCTGCGTCGTTACTGTTGTAACCGCAGTTTCATCGGGCTTTGATATTCTTATTACGTATTCAAAATATTCATCCGTTTCGCTCTTGGCAGTATCCGCCTCGATACCCGCTTTTCTTATGACGTCAACAGCATGATTCAATGTATTTATGAAGATACGCATATCCTTATACGCTCGCATCTGTGGTCTGTTTTTTGTTTTTTTGCGGCGTAATACATCGTTTATAAGTCTTTCCGACTCCGTTACGGTCAGGTGGCGCTCAATTATTATATCAAGCACCCTGCCCCGCGTTGAATTATCGGGTAGAGTAAGTAATGCTCTTGCATGGCGTTCCGTCAGTGACGCATAAGTAATTTTATCTCGAAGCTCCTCGGGTAATCGCAAAAGCCTTAATTTATTTGAAAGGGTTGATTGTGCTTTTCCCAGCTTTCTTGAAATTTCTTCCTGAGAAAGACCGTATTCCGTCATCAGTCTTTCGATAGCTACCGCCTCTTCAAAAAAATCAAGGTTCTGTCTTTGAACGTTTTCTATTATGGCAAACAAAGCGGATTGTTCATCGGAAACATCCATAACCACGCAGGGTATTTTATTCATACCTACCATACGCGCCGCCCTTAAACGTCTCTCGCCTGAAATAAGCTCGTACTTTCCGTCGGAACGTTTGCGCACATTGATAGGCTGCAGCATTCCGTTAGTCCGAACAGAAACAGCAAGACCTTCCAGCTCGTTGTAGTCGAATCGCACTCTGGGTTGGTTCGGATTAGGTAAAATAATTTCGTGGGGCAAAAGCTGTATCTGACAGTTTGCTTTGTTCTTTGATGATGTTTTCAGCATTTGGTATCCTTTCCGACTGAACGTCGTTTTTAAAGTTCATCCACAAAGCCTGTCTTGTTTCCCTCTCTGTGACTACACTATAACACCCGGAACAAAAAAAATAAAGCATTTTCGGTCGGGATAAATCGACCGAAAATGCTTCTATTCGGGAATTTTATAAAGGTTTTTTGGCGATTTGTGCCGATACCCTCGGAAACTTTGACGGAATATGCGAAATCTTTTTCACATTTATTATTGCTCTTTTGTCTCCGCCGGGCAAAACAAACTCGTTTACACCGTCAATTTTGCCGCCTAAAGTCTTTAAAGATACCTTCGCACCGTCAATTTCATCAACTGCAGAAGCACCTTTTAAAGACAAAAACGTTCCGCCTACTTTAACAAAGGGCAACGTATATTCAAGCAATACCCTTAACTCTGCAACAGCTCTGGCAGTTGCAAAATCGTATTTTTCACGGAACTCGGGCTTTTTGCCTGCTTCTTCAGCGCGCATATGCACCACGGTTGCATTTGTTACACCCATTTTTTCTGCAATATCTGCAACGGCTTTAAGCTTCTTGCCTGTAGAATCAAGAAGTGTGACCTTCACATCGGGGTAAGCCGCCGCAATCACAAGACCGGGAAAACCTGCGCCTGTACCAACGTCAATTACCCTGTCGCCTTTCCTGAAATCCGAGGCTTTGGAAACAAGCAGACAGTCAAGGAAATGCTTCACGGCAATTCCTTCGTCATCAGTAATTGCAGTAAGGTTTATTTTATCGTTCCACTCTTTTAAAAGTCGGGCATAAATATCAAGTTTTTTTGCGAGTTCGTCACTCACCGCAACACCGTAATTTTCGGCATTGCTTTTTAATGTTTCAATTACGGACATATTAACCTCTGTAAAGCTTAAGAATTTCTTTTATGGGACCCGTATATGTTTCAGCAAGGGGCGGCAGGGGTTTTTCGGTTTTAAGGAATTCCGTAAACAGCATACCCTTATAATCGTTTGCCATCTGATATTTTGCGATTGTTTCGGTAAGCTCCTGTTTTTTATCTTTATTTGCAAGATAGTCAGCATCAGCAAGTGTAATATCAACATTATCCGAAGGTGCAACAGAAACGCTTACAACAACTGCACCGCCGCATTTTTTAATATCGGCATTACGTTTTCTGCCGTTTACTTTCACCGTAATGTCTGCGCCGACAACGTCTTTAAAGTGAATGTTGAACGTTCTCTTTTCGGGAACAACACTTGTGTCACCTTCACCGGGAGCAATATTGAACGTAACCGTTGAGCCGTCTTCCTTAACGGTGAATGCTGTTTTTAAATATGCACCGTCCTTGTATGACAGTGACTCGCCGTCATCTTCGTAAAGAGTGAAGGTATTGTTACCCCTGTAAACCCAGACTTCAAAAGCGTCGGGGTTAGAGCAATCATTATCCTTGTCATTGACACTCATAGGAATGATTGCACCTGCTTTTGCAAGAACAGGGATATTTTCAATATCGCGGAACATTTTTACAAAGTGGTTGCCGCTGTAAATCCTGCCTGTGAAAATATCAGTAAATCTGCCCTCGGGAATCCATACATTTACACCTGCCATATTGTTATCGGTTGATGTATGTTCTGTTATAGGTGCAACTATAAGCTCGGTACCGAAGAAGAATTCGTTCTTACATTCATATGCCTTCTTTTCTTCGGGATATGCATAGTACATAGGCTCACAAATAGCACGGCACTCCGTGTGAGTACGGTAATTCATTGTGTAAATATAGGGAAGAAGCTTATGGCGCAAACGAAGATTTCTTTTGGCAATTCTTTCAATAGGACCGCAATAGTTCCACGGTTCTTTACCCATAAACTCGTTGTTGGTGGAGTGAAGACGCATAATCGGACTGAACACACCTAACTGCAACCAACGGATGTAAAGCTCATCATCCTTTTTACCCATACAGTGACCGCCGATATCATGGCTCCACCACGGATAGCCTATATTAGATGCAGTTGCCGTAAATCCCGGCTGGAAATCAAGACTTGACCATGTCTGCGTAGTATCACCGCTGAAGCCTAAAGGATAACGCTGACTGCCTGCGCCGCAGAATCTCGAAAGGATAAGCGGTCTGTTATTGTTTTTGGCATTGTCAAGGAAGTGATAATGGTTGAGAGCCCACAACGGATCAAGGCCGGGAGTCTTGGTTTTTGTTCCCTGTTGCCAGTCTATCCACCAGAAATCAATGCCCATTTTCTCATATGGATGGTGAAGAATTTTAAAATAATTTTCCGTAAACTTTTTATCGGTTATGTCAAACTCAACGGGTTTCTTTTTAGACGGATCCTGACCCATTGCCTTGCACATATCTTCATACTGTTCTTCAAACCAACGCACACCCATTGAAGGATGAAGGTTGAATGTAACCTTGTAGTTATCATCCTTTAATTTTTTAAGGAAGCCTGCAGGGTCAGGAAACAGATCGGTATTGAAGGTATAACCCGTCCAACCCGTGGACCACACGTCATAAACATATTCCATCACGTTTTTATGTGTAGTTACTTTATGGCTGTCCTTGCCGAATTTAGATTTAATATCAACCCAGTGCCAGTCCATATCAACGGTGGCAACCGTAATGGGTATCTCTTCATCTTTGAATCTGTCCATAAGTGCAAGATACTCATCCTGAGAGTATGCCTTGTATCTGCTCCACCAGTTTGAGAGTGCATATCTGGGGATAAGCGGCACTTTACCTGTGAGCTTGTATAAATCGGTAGTTGCACCCACATAATTATTGCCGTAAGCAAAATAATATTTGTCGCTCTCTTTGTATCTTCTGGGAAGAATAGTTCCGTCCTGTTTGAGTACAAGTGTTTCACTGTCATCAAGTATAGCTACACCGTTTTTGGATACAACGCCGTCGCCGAGTATGGGAAGACCTGCAGTAATATCAAGGGTACGGCAGGTGCCTTTAAGGTTACCGGCAGTATAATTCGTAACTATTCTGCCGTCACGCAGCTTAATACGGATCATCCTGTGTGTTTTAAAAGAATAAAGGAAATTTGCTTTAGTTGTTTTGATCTCAACAGTATCGGATGATTCGTTCACTTTGAATTCAGGTTTATCGAAATCGCGGAACCAGACACTCTGAGTAGGTTCATCGCAGAATTTACCGTTACGCTGTACCTCAACACGCAGAAGACAGGGTGTGAGCACGGTTAATCTGACGTCGTCGCGCACTATTGTGTGAGTTTTGTGAGCAACGGGTGAACAATCCGGTTTGAATCTGTCATAAAAACGTTCCATAGAATACTCCTTTAAAGTGTATTTTTGTTTCATATTCATTCTATTATATAATACATCTATATGCTCTTAAAGTCAACAAACTCATTAATTAAATATGACAAATATCCGCCTACAATTTGTGCAGTTTTACTTTTGCTTTGCGTTGACAAATCAACGGCTATTTGCTAAAATTATTCTTTGTGAAAGGGTTGGTGTTATGGAAATACAAAGAAAAATCGGTTTCGACAATGATATGTACATCGCCAAGCAATCCGAGCAGATTATGAAGCGTGTTGACGAATTCGGCGGCAGGCTTTATCTTGAGTTCGGCGGAAAACTTTTTGACGATTATCACGCATCACGCGTGCTTCCCGGTTTTAAGCCCGACAGTAAGCTACAGCTGCTCCTTAACCTTAAAGAGCACGCCGAGGTTGTTATCGTTATTTCTGCAAGTGATATCGAAAACAATAAAATCCGCCGTGATTTGGGTATCCCATATGATAGTGACGTACTGCGTCTTATGGATGCTTTTTCAAGTGCTGGACTTTTTGTCGGCAGTGTTGTTATTTCGCAGTTTGACGGTCAACCCACCGCCCTTAAATTCAAAGAAAAGCTCGAAACTCTCGGTGTAAAAGTCTTTATGCATTACACTATTGACGGCTACCCCTACAATGTCAAAAAAATCGTAAGTGACGAAGGCTTCGGTAAAAACGACTATATCGAAACTTCCCGTCCCCTTGTTGTTATTACGGCACCCGGTCCCGGCAGCGGTAAAATGTCCACCTGTCTTTCACAGCTTTACCATGATAACGCACGCGGCGTAAAAGCAGGCTACGCTAAATTTGAGACCTTCCCTGTCTGGAACCTTCCCTTAAAGCATCCCGTAAACTTAGCATACGAAGCAGCAACGGCAGACCTTAACGACGTCAATATGATTGACCCCTATCATCTTGAAGCGTACGGCATAACCACCGTAAACTACAACCGTGATGTTGAAGTCTTCCCCGTGCTTAATGCAATGTTTGAAAAAATCGAAGGTGTCAGTCCCTATAAGTCACCCACAGATATGGGCGTAAATATGGCAGGCTACTGCATAACCGACGATGCAGTTTGCTGCAAGGCATCACACGAAGAAATTGTCCGCCGTTATTTCAATACCCTTTGTGACAAAAAGATGGGGCACAAAAATGATGCGGCAATTGCAAAAATCGAAAGCCTTATGAATCAGGCGGGTATATCTGTTGAAAGCGAACGTCCGACAGTTAAAGCCGCTCTGACAAAAAGCGAAGAAACAGGCAACAGACCTGCAGTAGCAATCCAGCTTCCCAACGGCGATATCGTTACAGGTAAAACAAGTGACCTTTTAGGCTCTGCTTCCGCGGCATTGCTTAATGCTCTTAAGGTTGTAGCAGATATTGATGACTCGGCACTCCTTATACAGCGCGAGGTTATCGAGCCTATACAGTCGCTTAAAACAAGTATTCTCGGCAACCATAACCCCCGACTTCACACCGATGAAGTTCTTATCGCTCTTACGATGAGTGCGGTAACTAACGAAGAAACAAAAAAAGCCTTCGACTCCCTTAAGCTTTTAAAGGGCAGTGAAGCTCACGCAACGGTTATCCTTTCACAGGTTGACCTTGACACTTTCAGAAAGCTGGGTATAAACATTACCTGCGAGCCGCAACACGAAAGCAAAAAACTTTATCACAAATAATTATGTGCCTGACACGGATTTTCTCTCCCTGTCAGGCACTATTTTATTGTTTTTTTCATATCATTGTGATATAATCACCCTGTCAGCTCAAGGAAACAGGTGAGATTCCTGTACGAGCCCGTCGCCGTGAGATGCAAAAAAGGTGTTTTTCTTGCTCTTTTACCGCAAAAAGAGGACAAACCATTGGGCAATGCCTGAGAAGGTGAAGAACATGCACCGAGTCGAAATACTTGGCTGATAAAATCATCTTTATTAAGTTGCGAGTGCCGACAAGTGTTTACACATAAAGATGAAATATAATTTTAGGAGAATTTTTATGAAAAAGACAAACTTCACAAAAGTATTGTCATTGCTCCTGTGCTTTGTGCTTATTGCGGTTACAGCACTTCTTGCAACAGGCTGCGGTGCCGATAAAAACCAGACGCCATCAGACCCGTCAACTGCCGATACTTCATCGGTTGTTTTGGGCGAAGGTGAAAAGACCTTCGCTTTTGCCGTAACTCATTTGGACGGCACAAAAGCAACTTTTGATATCCGCACTGACAAGGCAACTGTAGGGGAAGCCCTTTCAGAGCTTGGTTTGATTGACGGCGAACAGGGCGATTACGGCCTTTACGTTAAAACCGTCGATAACGAAACCGTTGACTATGATAAAGACGGCAAATATTGGGCATTCTATGTTAACGGAGAGATGGCTATGCAGGGCGTTGACTCAACCGAAATAGAAATCGACGCAGTTTATGAATTCAAAGCAGAATAAACAAAAAAAGAAAATCAACCCCAAAGAAATTGCTGTTTTCGGTATGCTCGGGGCAATTATGTATGCCTCGAAGGTCATTATGGAAGCTATACCTAACACCCATCTGATAGGCGTATTCATTATAGCAATGACTGTTGTTTACCGCAAAAAAGCTCTTTACCCCATCTATATTTTTGTTCTTCTGACAGGACTGCTGAACGGTTTCGGAATATGGTGGATACCGTATTTATATATATGGACTTTGCTTTGGGGTGCCGCAATGTTGTTACCAAAAAATATGTCACCGAAAAAGGCCGCCGTGGTATATATGCTCTTATGCTCTGCCCACGGATTTTTATACGGCACTCTGTACGCACCCTTTCAGGCGTTGGCTTTCGGACTTGATTTTAAAGGAATGCTTGCCTGGATAGCTGCAGGTCTTAGCTTCGATGCAATACACGGTGTCAGTAACTTCTTTTGCGGAATGCTCATTCTGCCCCTTTCAAGACTTCTTTCAAAAGCAGAAAAACTTACCCGATAATAACAGGTGATTTTATGAAAAAAATCGAAACAAGAACAATTGTAAAAGTAGCAATTGCTGTTTTTGCTCTGTTTCTGGGAATACATTATTGGTCTTCAATATCAGGCTTGCTCGGCAAACTTGCAGGCGCAATTACTCCGTTGGTTTTAGGCTTTGTTATAGCCTATCCGCTGAATATACTTATGAGTTTTTTTGAACGCCATTATTTTCCGCGTTCACAAAAAAAGGCGGTGGCGAAAACTCGCACCCCCGTAAGCTTATTGTTGGCAATAGTATGCCTGGTTGCCTTTATTACTCTTATTGTGGTATTGATAGTTCCCCAGCTTGTTTCTTGCATAAAGCTGTTGATTGCGGAAATACCGTCATTTATGGAATCGGTGATTTTATTCCTTGAAAAGCACGAAATCAATTCTACCGTATTATTGGAAAAACTCGAGTCTGTGGATTGGCAGGCACGTGTGAGCCAATTGATTGAAACTGCTGTTTCAGGCTTCGGTGATGTTTTCGGTGTAGTTGTTTCAACTGTTTCAAGCGTTGTTTCAGGCGTAACCGCCATAGTTGTTGCAGTTATCTTCGCCGTTTACCTTCTGTTGAGCAAGCACAAGCTTTTTGCTCAGACGAAACGCGTACTCACCCATTTTCTTAAACCCGATTTATATAAAAAAATCAAGCACGTAGGTGACGTTCTCAACAATAGTTTTCATCGTTTTATTGTGGGGCAATGCACGGAAGCTGTCATTTTAGGCGGCTTGTGTACTCTCGGTATGCTTCTTTTAAGGCTGCCCTATGCTCCTATGGTAGGTACGGTTGTAGGCTTTTCTGCTCTTATTCCCGTTGTAGGTGCATTTATAGGCGGTGGAATAGGCGCCTTTCTTATTCTTACGGAATCACCTACACAAGCCTTGATTTTCCTTGTTTTCCTTATAATTCTTCAACAGATTGAAGGAAATATAATTTACCCCAAGGTTGTAGGTTCCTCCATGGGACTTCCTGCTATGTGGGTACTTGCGGCAGTTGCCGTAGGCGGTGGCGTTTTCGGAATATTCGGTATGCTTATAGGCGTACCTCTTGCAGGTGCCCTTTACCGTCTTGCTAAAGAATATATCAACACAAAACCGCCAATTTATAAAAAGTAAAATTTTACCCGTCTGCTTCTTACGAAACAGACGGGGTTTTTTATATATTTCTGCGCCAATGAAACAAATATTGTTGCGCTATTCCCTGTGTACCCTCAATGCATTGGGGCAGACCATCCGGATAAAGCTCGCTGATTATCCTTTTCACCCACACATCAACGGGGAATGCCTCAACCCTTCCGAAGCCGTACAATAAGGCGCATTGGGCAACCTTTTCACCCACACCTTTGATTTTCATAAGCTCATCCTTCGCCTGTGAAAAAGGCATTTGCTTGACCTTTTCAATATCCACTTCGCCCGAAGATATTTTCTGTGCCGCATCAATTATATATTTTGCTCTGAAGCCTGCACGCAACGGTGCCAGGTCTTCAACTGTCAATTCTGATAATTTCCGGGCAGACGGGAATGAATATTCTCCGCCTAAATCTTCACCGAAATTCTCACACAAACGCTCAATAATACCTTTAATTCGTGGTATATTGTTGTTTGCTGAAATTATGAAAGAGCAGATTGTTTCCCACTCATCCTGTTTGAGAATCCGTATTCCCGGATATGCCAGACAGGCTGTCTGCAGACTTTTATCATCATATTTCTTTATAATCTCTCTGTAATTTCTTTGAAAATCAAAATAACTGTACCAGATTTTTTCAAAATCTTCAGGCGTTGTATCAAAAAAAGTTACTGTATGACCTTGTTGGCCTATTCTCAATTTTTTGGAAAAAGCAACGCCCTTCCACTCACCGTTTTCGTCCTGCTTCCATCTGAATGCCTGTCCGCAATCAAGACACAAGCCCACATCAAAATCATCGTTTAACTCTAAAATCACGTTACCGTTTTCAAAACTTTGTTTCATTTTTATCACCAAAATAACAATAAACTATTTTTGAAAATTAGTAAAGTTTTTTTGTCAACCTATTTTTAGAAAATTAAGGTTTTTCTACTTTTTTAACAGTATTTAATATGGTTTTTTATAAAGTTTTCTTATTGTTTGTTTTTAACAACGAACATTTATTTTTTGGCAAGTAAAACACTTTCCATTTTGTATAATTCCATTTTTTTATCAACAAATCGTATATTTTGAACATTGCGCAAATTTTGTCAATCAATTTATAGAAAATGTCGAAAACCTTGTTGTATAGCCTGTTCAAGGGGTCAGTTGTCAACATTTTGAACAGAGTTTTGAACATTTTCTGCAAAAAATCTATTATACTAATTGTATAATTTTGGCTTTGTCATTTTTGACAAAGATTTTGAATCCGCTATTTTTTAAAAAGGAAATTTAGAAAAAATCAACTGTCAAAATAAACAAAAATGGTAAAAAATTTTTTCTCGTTTACTTTTTTCTTAACTGCATAAAAATATTCCCTTCAACACAACATAAATCATAAAAGAAAAGGAGAAAAATTATGATAAAGGGAGTCAACAAGCAAGTACTGGAAATAGCAGAAACAGGAAATGGATTTTTTGAAAAGGCAATATTCTTCGTAAAGCCCGAATATAGCGGTATGTCCGAAGGCAGATTAAGAGAAAGTGCGCGAAAGGAAATCGAAAACGCAGGTAAGCCCCCTGTTACAAAACGCTCTTATCCACAAAAAATGATTGGGTTATGTGCCGTAGGCGGTGCATTTGTTACAGGAGTTATCACCACCCTTATTTTTTTCGCAATATTCAATTAGCCGATTGCCTTTTATTTTTATGTATGATAAAATTACTCCATATTGTTTTAGGAGTAATTTATGCGTTACAAATATATTTTTTGGGATTTCAACGGCACAATAATAGATGATGTAGGTAATGCACTCAAATGCGTCAACGACCTTCTGATACGTAAAAAGCGTCCGCTTATCACACTTAACGATTATTACAATTATGTTGAAACGCCCATAATCGGTTTTTATCGTCATATTCTTCCGCCGGAAGAGCTGGATTTTGCCGAGATATCCCGTGATTATCACAGGGATTATGCCCGGTATATTGATGATACACGTCTTGCAGACGGTATGTATGAATTACTGCACAGCCTGAAAGAACAGGGTGTGCACCAATACATAGTTACTGCCAATCACAACGATGAAGTTCTTGACCTTTTAAACAAATTCGGTATTTACAGTTGCTTTGATAAAATTCTCGGCGCGGACAATACTCTGGCAGAGAGCAAAATACAAAGGGCTGAAACGCTTTTTGATTCTCTCCGCATAGATCCGAACGAAGCGATTTTTATAGGCGACACTCTGCATGACCTTGAAACAGCAAACGCATTGGGTATCGACTGTGTTCTTGTGGAATACGGACACCAGGGCAAGAAGCTGTTACAAGAGCACAACGCCTTTACCGTTCCCGATGTAAAAGAGTTAGAGAGTATTCTTTACGATGAGCGCTATGTGGATTTTCACACACATTCCACCTGCTCCGACGGTACTCTCACTCCGCGCGAGCTGATACGCTACGCCGAAAAGAAAGGGCTCAGCGTAATTGCTCTTACAGACCACGATAGTGTTGACGGCATTAAAGAGGCTATGGATGAAGCGGAAAAATGCAATATTGAATTTGTTCCGGGAATTGAATTCTCCGCCGCAGATAACACAGAAACCCACATTATAGGTCTTTTTATTGACCCCAACAACGAAATTTTACTTAACACCATACAAAAACTCAAAGACAGCCGCAGAAGGCGAATGGAAGACATTTGCTCAAAATTACGCAAATTGGGGTTTGATATAACCCACGATGAAGCCCTTGAGCTTGCAGGCGGTACCTTTGTAGGCAGAGCCCACATTGCAACGCTAATGGTAAAAAAGGGCTATTGCAAAACAATCAAGGAATGTTTTGACAAGTATATCGGGTTAGGTAAACCTGCTTATTCCGAAAAAAATGAACTTACGGCAACAGACTCGGTAAAAGCCATACGTGCGGCAGGCGGACTTTCTTTTCTTGCACATCTTAACCAGACAGGATACGATATCGCAGAACTTGAAAACCTTCTGACATCCCTTAAAAAAGTCGGTCTTAACGGCATTGAGGGATATTACCCCGAATATACAAAGGACCACGTGGCACAGTACCGCGCATTGGCAGAAAAGCTGAGCCTTGCCCTTTCCGGCGGCTCCGATTATCACGCAGATATGAAGCCCCATATTGAAATAGGTGTAGGTACAGGCTCTCTGCGAATTCCCTACTATATTTTTAAAAATTTAAAAAATATCCGCGAAAGAGATTAAAATCGTAAAAACAAGTGAAAAATATATCCGTAAAGATTTTCTTTGCGGATATATTTTTTTGGAGGTTTTTATGAACACTCATATTCGCTTACAGTCAAAATACCTGTTGTCCAAAAATACCCTGCGTCTGTTTTCAATCAGTTTCGCAAGCCTTTGTCTTAGATGGGGCAGACTCCTTTTCACTATTGCAAGCATATTTATTTTCATAAACTCTCCATTATTTGAAGCTCTTACATCAGCATATGGCGTAGCAGAGGTATCTGTTGTCAGTGTCCTTATTTACGCCTGGCTTTTCTTTCTTACTGCACTTGCAGCATCAGGCATAAGGCTTGGTGAGCAATTTTTATATTTCACAAGAGCACAGGGTTCTCGGGGAAGTCTGCGGCTTCTTTTTAAATATATCGCACCCAAAAAAGCCTTTCGTGCCTTGCGTTTTTATGCCACGATTAATTTCTTCAAATTCACCTGGCTGTTATATTTTCTTTTGCCCTGCGCTCTTTGTGTAGGTTGTGATATATACATCTACAGATATTTCTCCTATCCCCCGATAATCCATATAATCCTTGCAATAAGTATAAGTCTGCTGTTTTCCGTCTGCATTGTTATGTGGCGCATTTCTTCTGCACGTTATTCTGCCGCCGTCTACTACTTTTGCCTTGACCCGTCAATGAAAGTATCAGCGGCAATAAAAAAGAGTATTCATTTCACGGACGGTTTTCTTGCAGAAAACGTGTTGCTTGAATACTCTTTGGCAGGTTGGATGTTAAGCTGTATCTTTGCAGCACCCATTATTTACGTTGTGCCGTATGTTAAATTATGCAAGTGCGTTTTTGTTACGGAGATGCTTTTAGAAAAAGCAAATTCCAAGCCGCGTTTTTCAGGCGTGACTTTTCTGTCAGGTCAACATATAGATTAACGCCATTATGAGAAGTTCGTCTGCACCTTCCTCCGAAAGGAGTAATATCAGCGCCAGAATCAACGCCTTATCTTCATCAATATTCAGCTCACCGAAAGGACTTTCACCATTGAAAGCTTCTTTCGGTTTTTTCTTTTTTTCAGCAGCTTCGGTTCTCTGCTCTTTCTTTTCATCATTCTCCTTATGTGACGAATTTGCCGCAAATTTTTTGAGATTTTCAAGATAATCTTTAGGCATAGGCACCCGACGTGGCTCATCGGGAGTAACGGAATGATGCTCCCGTTCATTTTCTCGATCCGTCTCATCATCAATACCGACGGTTTTACGGGCTCGTTTTTGCATATCCTCCACACGTTTTATAGCGTCATTCTGCATTTTCATAATTTCCGAGTATGTGTATTCCGCCATTTACATTATCCCCCTTTCCCTGAGCAACGGCAAAACCGACATAAGCTTTACAAGCTTCATTGCTTCGTCGGCTTTGGTGCGCCGCTCCTGTGAAAGTAACGGTTTTAATGCATTAATAAAATCCAGACGTTCATCGTGGGAATTAAACGCCTGCAAAACAGGCGCCAGCTGTGACAGCTGCGACAAATCAGGCATACCCAATCCCGACAAGCCATCAAGGATGGATGCCGAATTGTTCTCTTTTTTAGGCTCTTGGGGTTGCTCGCGGGATTCACCCATATTCCCCAAAAAGCCCGATGCAGCTTTTTTTATATTTTCAATATCTTCGGGGGAAAGAGAATTTAAAATTGAACCTATATCCAAATCAGGCATTACCGTTTCCTCCGAAAAACTTTTTAAAAAGCATTTTTGCCGCATCACTGTTTAAAAGTGCTTTGGTTTTTTCTTCATCTGACAATAATTCCCTGACAGCTCTTGCCTGCGTATCGGATAAATTTTTATCTATAAAATCATTTACGTTTTTTTCGCTGACCTGCCCGTTTGCGCCTTGTTGTGATGCTTTTTTTATAAGTTCATTAACATCAAGTTTGTTGTTTTGGGAATTATTCATTGAAATCACCGCCGTAAAAATATATAATCTATATATCATATTATTGAAAAGCGGTGATTATGATTGCGACTGGTAGTAGTTTCTGACTCACACGGCAGCCGTTGGAATTTATTTGAAGCTATAGAGCGTGAACCGTCTGCCGACGTTGTGTACTTTTTAGGTGACGGCTACAGAGAATTTGAAGCTGCCGAAAGCATTCACGCAAATAAAAAAGCCTTTATCGGCGTTAACGGCAATTGCGATTTCGGTTGCACCCTTCCTGCAAAAGATATAAGAAATCTTGAAGGTGTAAAAATATACGCCACCCACGGCTATGCAGAAAAGGTAAAATTCGGTCTTTGGGGGCTTGAAGAACAGGCAAAAAATGAAAATTGCTCTCTCGTTCTTTTCGGTCACACACATCAGCCACTAAAAATCTACAAAGACGGCGTTCATTACTTTAACCCCGGCAGTATCCGTGAAGGCTTTTACGGCGTGGTGGATATAACACCGCAGGGTGTTATGTGTATTAATAAAAACATTTAAAATGCCGATAAATATTGACACAAAATGAAATATTTTTTATAATCATTCTATTATTAAAAGAAAGTAGTGATACTATGCCTGAAGATTTCAGAAGTTCTATTGTGCTGTATCTGATAGCCGGAGCCGTTATCCTTTTTGTGCTCGGTCAATCTGTTTTCTTCCTTGTTAAATCATGGAAGCACGGCAAAGAATTAGGTATTGACAAAAGTAAACTCAAAAATGCGATTACATCAAGTGCTCTCTTCACACTTCCGTCAGCACTTTCCGTTCTCGCAACCGTTATCGCACTTGCACCTGCTTTAGGTCTTGTTATTCCGTGGGTGCGACTTTCCGTTATCGGTAACATTACATACGAAACATTCGCCGCAACTGAAGCTCTCAAGGCCTTCGGCGTTGAAACAGGTATTACCGAAGCGGTTACAAGCAAAGAAGCTTTCGCAGGCGTTGCCTGGATTATGACATTGGGTATCTGCTTCTCTCTCGTAATTCTTCCTTTCGTTGCGAAACCTCTTCACAAGAAGTTCCTTAACGCCGGCAAGAAGAAAAATGCTGACGAAAACGCATCAACAGAAGAAACTGCAGAAGCATCCACAAACGGCAAAAAGAAAAGAGGCTTTGCCGGCTTCGTAGATTACGTCACCCCTGCTCTTTTCATAGGTCTTATCGGCGCATTTGTTACAAACTCAATTCTCGGCTCCGGTAAAGCAGACGTTAACCTTGACGGTGCAGGCGTGCTTTCCGTAATCACCCTTGCAACTGCTATCGTAGTTTCGATTTTACTCGAGTTGTTAAGCAGAAAGCTCAGACTTACCTGGCTTGAACCTTTCGTTATGCCTTTAGGTATGATTGCCGCTATGGCGGTTGCTATCGTTGTATATAACGTTGCACCTGAAATAGCATTAATTGAATGGAGGGGTTAATTGTGGCTAAGAATAAAAAACAAAAATCTTATTATGACAAAGTCCACGGTTGGGGCAGAGTCTCTACCATATCCGCCCTTTGTGTTCTTTTAATGTTCCCTGCGGCTATATGCCTTTATCTCGGAGTATTCCCCGATTTATCCCTTTTGTTCAAAGGCTTGCTTAAAGTATTGCCTTTGTATTGGGCAATGGCTGTTGTCGAGGTTATCTTCTATACACCTATGCTTGGTGCCGGCGGTACATACCTTTCATTCGTTACAGGTAATATTGTTAACCTTAAGCTCCCATGTGCTATCAGCGCAATGGAAAACGCAAAGGTTAAAGCAAACTCTGAAGAAGGCGAAGTTATTTCAACAATCGCTATTGCAACATCTTCAATTGTTACAACAATTGTTCTTGCAATCGGTGTTATTGCTTTCGCTCCCTTCCTTCAGTCATTTACCGAAAGCCCCTTGCTTATGCCTGCCTTTAAACAGGTTATCCCCGCACTGTTCGGTGCATTGGGTGCAGGATATTTCTTGAAGCATTGGAAGCTTTCCGTTGTTCCCATTTTCGTTATGCTCCTTATTCTTGTTTTTGTTTCAGATATTGGTGCATCAACACTTATCTTCCCCGGCATCATCGTTTCTGTATTGGCAACATTCGTTATGTATAAAGTCGGTTTCCTTGATAAAAAAGAATCCAAATAATAATGATAAATGAGCTGTAAAAAACTTTCGTTTTTTACAGCTCATTTTTATTTTTGGTTGAGATATTTTTCGGCTTTAAGAATCATTATTTGTGTTTTCGAATCCTTGATTTCACCGTTCATAACCATTTCTACCGCTTTATCAAGGGGTATTTTTACCGTATTTATAAATTCATCCTCGTCAAGATGTTGTGCGCCTTGGGTCAAATCGGTTGCAAGGTACATATAAATAATCTCATCAATGAGTGCAGGGGTTGTGTAAAGCTCGCCCATAGGAACAACATTTTTCGCACTTAAACCCGTTTCTTCCGAAAGCTCTCTGAGAGCTGCCTCAAGATGGTCTTCACCTTTTTCCAGCTTACCTGCAGGTACTTCAAGAGTAACTTTATTAAATGCATATCTGAACTGATTTACAAAAACAACGTCTCCTTCTGCGGTTATCGGTATAACACATACCGCACCGGGATGCCGCACAACCTCCCTTACCCCCTTATTGCCGTTGGGTAAAAGAATTTCATCCTTGTAAAGATGTATCGCCACACCGTCAAAAATCTCTGTGGATGATAATTTAGTTTCGCAAAGCTTCATAAAAATACACCTCTCGTTTTCGTTATTTATATTATACTACATATCCGCGTATCTTTCAACAAATAACAATTGAAACACTTTACAGATATATGTATAATAAAAGGCAGAGGTGAACTCTGATATGTTTATTTACATTATTCGCCACGGGGAAACGTACGGCAATTTAAACGGTGACGGTTTTGCGGAAACCGACCTTACACCTATCGGTGAAAAACAGATTGAGCTTTTAGGCGAAAGACTCAAAAGCGAAAAAATCCGCAAAATATATACCAGTCCCCTTCTACGGGCGGTAAAAACAGCCAAGGCGATTAAAAAACATCATAATAACACAAAAATTGTTATTGATACCGACCTTCTGGAAAAAGGCACTGCACCTGACTATTGCGGGCTTTCTGATGATGAATTATTGTATCACTTACCCACAGCGCATATCAATGAGCGTACGCCCTTGGGTGAAGAAAATGATGAAATCGCTTACAAGAGAGCAAAAAGATTTATTGATAAAATAAAAGCAGAAAACGATTTTGACTCAACTGTAGCAATCGTTGCTCACGGAACCTTCAATTCTTTTCTGGTTCTTGCGGCATTGGATTTTCCTTTAAAAGAGAACTTCAACTTTTCACACCTTAACACAGGTGTCACTTTAGTAAATTATCTTAATGAAAACGGCGTTATTAAAACCAAGCTCAAATATCTTAACGATACGGGTCATCTTACTTCTTCAACACGATTTTTTTAATTATCATATTTATGCTTTATTGAATGAAAACAAATTTTGTGATAACATATCGTTGTAAAAATCGACTTAAAACGGTGAAAATTATGAATGAACAAAACAAAACCGGAAATGCAAAATTAATACGGCGTTTCCTTCCTTATTACAAACCACATTTAAAAACCCTTATATTTGACTTATTCTGCGCGGCATTGACTACGGTTTGCGAGCTCGTGCTGCCTATGTTTGTACGCTATATTACCGACGCCGCCATTGAAAATATTGCCCTTTTAACCGCCAAAACCATTCTTTCCATAGGTGGTATTTATATTTTCTTAAGGGTGATAGATGCTCTCGCCAACTACTATATGGCATCCGTCGGTCATATTATGGGAACAAAGATGGAAACTGCCATGCGCAAGGATATGTTTGAGCATCTTCACAAGCTCCCTTATTCTTACTATGACGAAACTAAAGTAGGCACAATTATGTCACGCTTTACAAGTGACCTTTTTGACGTTACGGAGTTTGCGCACCATTGCCCGGAAGAATTTTTTATTGCAGGCATAAAAATAGCCGCGGCCTTCGTCATTCTTGCAAGGATGGATATTTTGCTTACGGTTATTATGTTTGCGGTAATTCCTTTAATGGCTCTGTGCCTTAAATACTTTAAACACCGTATGAAAGAAAGTATGCGCGAATCGAGAGTTACTTTAGGCGAACTGAACGCCCGTATTGAAGACAGTCTTCTGGGCGTGCGTGTAGTTAAATCTTTTGCGAACGAAAAAATTGAAGAAAGCAAATTCAAAACAGGCAACGAAAGATTCCTTCAGATCAAATCACTTATGTACAAATATATGGGCTCCTACAGCTCTGTAAACAGAGTTTTTGAAGGTATTATGTACATAATAGTTGCAGTAATAGGAGCTTTCTTTTTAGTAAACAACCGCATCGGCGCTCCGGACTATGTAGCATATCTTATGTATGCATCAATGCTTCTGACTTCTATCAGAAAGCTTGTTGATTTTGTAGAACAATTCCAACGTGGCATGACGGGTATCGAGCGTTTTGCAGATATAATGGATATTGAGCCTGCAATTAAAGATAAAGAAAACGCCACAGAGCTCACCGTTGAAAAAGGTGAAATCACCTTTGACAACGTAACCTTCAGGTATTCACAAGACAGTGAAGAAATTCTCAACCATATCAATCTTAAAATCGGCAATGGTGAAAGCTTTGCCCTTGTGGGTCCATCAGGTGGCGGCAAAACCACAATTTGCAACCTTATTCCCAGATTTTATGAAATATCCGGCGGAAGCATAAAAATTGACGGCACCGATATACGCGACGTCACGTTAAAAAGCTTAAGAGAAAGCATCGGTGTTGTTCAACAGGACGTTTATCTTTTCTCAGGTACAGTAAGAGAAAATATCGAATACGGCAAGCCCGGTGCTACCGAAGAAGAAATAAGAAAAGCCGCGCGCCTTGCAGGTGCAGAAGACTTTATTGATAACCTTCCTGACGGATTTGACACCTATGTGGGTGAGCGCGGAGTAAAGCTGTCAGGCGGTCAGAAGCAACGTATCAGCATTGCCCGTGTATTTCTTAAAAACCCGAAAATACTTATTCTTGACGAGGCAACAAGCGCTCTCGACAACGAAAGCGAATATCTTGTCCAACAGTCTCTGGAGCGTCTTTCAAAGGGCAGAACAACAATAACAGTTGCCCACAGATTAACTACAGTCAAAAACGCCGATAAAATACTTGTAATAACAAAAGACGGAATTGCCGAAAGCGGCACACATCAGGAATTAACCGAGAAAAACGGAATATACGCGAATATGTATACGATGTATAGAATATAATCAATGATTTGTGAAACAAATCAATTCACGGAGCATCGCGAGAATTCATGACCGTTGGTCAATTTATGGCTTTTGCCAATTCATTTTGCTTCACATGATTTGCTTTGTAAGCATGAATTGATTTCATCATGAATTGCCTTCGGCATAAACAAAGGAGGACCATATATGAAAAACTACCCTACTCCACACATCAACGCTACACCAAAGGATTTTGCTAAAACCGTGCTTATGCCCGGTGACCCTTTACGTGCAAAATTTATTGCCGAAAATTTTCTTGACGATGCAAAACTTGTAAATAACGTACGCGGTATTCACGGTTACACAGGTACATACAAAGGCGCTCCGATTTCCGTTATGGCTTCCGGTATGGGTATGCCGTCTATCGGTATTTACAGTTATGAGCTTTTTAATTTTTTCGATGTTGATAACATTATACGTGTAGGCTCCGCAGGTGCTATGAGCAAAAAGGTGAAGCTGCGCGACATTATTATCGCTCAGGGTGCCTGCACAGACGGGAATTATGCTCATACCTTCAACCTTCCCGGCACATTTGCGCCCATTGCAGATTTCAGACTTTTAAAAACTGCAACAGCAAAAGCAGATGAACTCAGCCTTTCCTACTCTGTTGGTAACGTTCTTTCTTCCGACATATTCTATAATGACCTTGAAGATGTTCCGGAAAATATGACTCCAACGGCACTATGGGGAAAAATGGGTGTTTTAGGTGTAGAAATGGAGGCGGCGGCATTATATATGAACGCGGCGCGAAGCGGCAAAAACGCCCTTGCTGTTCTCACAGTGTCAGACCATTTATTGACAGGCGAATCCCTTTCTTCGGAAGACAGACAGAACACATTTACAGATATGATGAAACTTTCTCTTGAAACGGCGGTCAGTTTATAATGAAAGATATCAAACGCGTTTTTCTTATAGTTCTCGACAGTTGCGGTATAGGCGAAGCCCCCGATGCGGAAAACTTCGGCGACAAGGGTTGCAATACCATACGCACAATATCACAATCCCCCTATTTTAATATAAAAACCTTGCGCAATTTAGGTTATACCCATATTGACGGTCTTTCGTTTTTAGGTGACGGCAAGCTTGGCGCGACGGTTGCAAGGCTCAGAGAGCGTTCCCAAGGAAAAGACACAACCATCGGTCATTGGGAAATAGCAGGCGTTGTTTCAGAAAAACCGCTTCCCACATTCCCCGACGGCTTCCCCGATGATTTGATTCGTGAATTTTCCGAAAAAACAGGCAGGAAGGTTATCTGTAACAAGGCTTATTCAGGAACGGAAGTTATCAAGGATTATGGTGAAGAACATCTGAAAACGGGAGCACTTATCGTTTATACTTCTGCAGACAGCGTTTTTCAGATTGCCGCCCACGAAGATATTGTTTCGCCTGATGAGCTTTACCACTACTGTAAAATCGCACGGGAAATGCTAAAGGGGGACCGGGGTGTAGGCAGAGTTATAGCAAGACCCTTTGAGGGTGAATACCCCTTTAAAAGAACCGCTAACAGACACGATTTTTCACTTGAACCCCCAAAAGAAACCCTGCTCGATGAATTAAAATCCAAGGGCTTTGATGTTATTGCCGTTGGTAAAATCAACGATATTTTTGTAAACAAAGGTATCACCGAATACGTTTACACCAAAAACAATTGTGATGGTATGAATAAGACTCTCGAATATCAGAACAAAGAATTTAACGGACTTTGTTTTGTAAACCTTGTTGATTTCGATATGGTTTACGGCCACAGAAACGATATTGACGGCTATGCAAAAGCCTTTTCGGAGTTTGATTTTTGGTTAAAAGCCTTCACAGAAAAAATGAAAGACGATGATGCCCTGATAATAACCGCTGACCACGGTTGTGACCCCGGTTTTAAAGGCACGGACCACACAAGGGAGTATGTGCCGTTTATACTCTACAACAAAAATATACATCCCGAAAACCTTGGTACAATAGACGGGTTCACCTATGTTTCGGAATGCGTAAAAAAACTTTTAGGATGATATTATGACAGATAAAGAATTGCTGTTTACGGCAATAAAGGCTATGGATAAATCATATTCGCCCTATTCTCAATGCAAGGTAGGGGCTGCACTCCTTACAAAAAGCGGCAAAGTTTATACAGGAACAAATATTGAAAATGCAGCCTTCTCCCCCACAATCTGTGCCGAGCGAGTCGCTCTCTTCAAGGCGATTTCAGAAGGCGAAAACGAATTCAATAAAATCGCCGTTGCAGGTGGTAAAAACGGTGTTATAGACGGTATTTTTGCTCCTTGCGGTGTATGGCGTCAGGTAATGCGCGAGTTTTGTGACGATGATTTTGAAATAATTATGGGTGAAAGCGAAGAAGCTTATAAAAAGGTGACTTTAAAAGAACTTTTGCCGCATTCTTTCTCACCTGATAATGTGAGGTAACAGTATGAGAATGTACGATATTATAAAGAAAAAGCGCGATGGCGGTGAGCTGTCGCAAAAAGAAATAGAATTTTTTATCAGGGGCTATGTTGACGGCTCCGTCCCCGATTATCAGGCATCTGCATTCTGTATGGCGGTTTTCTTTACCGGTATGACGGAAAAAGAAACAGCAGACCTTACCGCAGCTATGGCAGAATCAGGTGACACTATTGACCTTTCCCGTTTCGGCACTCTTACAGCCGATAAGCACAGTACCGGCGGCGTAGGTGACAAAACCACACTCATTGTAGCACCCATTTGTGCTTCTCTCGGCTGTGTTATGGCTAAAATGAGCGGTCGCGGTTTAGGTCACACAGGTGGAACTATCGACAAATTAGAGTCTATCGAAGGCTTCAATACTGCTCTTTCACCACAAGAGTTTTTTGAACAGGTTGAAAAAACAGGGCTTGCAGTTGTAGGTCAAACAGGCAATCTCACCCCTGCCGATAAAAAGCTCTACGCATTGCGTGACGTTACGGCAACCGTTGACAGTATGCCCCTTATTGCTTCAAGCATTATGTCAAAAAAGCTTGCCGCAGGCGCCCACACAATTGTCCTTGACGTAAAATGCGGCTCGGGTGCTTTTATGAAAACACGGGAAGATGCCGAAAAGCTTGCAATCGAAATGGTGAAAATCGGCAACAACTGTGGCAGAAATACTGCAGCAGTCATAAGCAATATGGACAGACCCTTGGGAAGAAATATCGGTAATTCCCTTGAAGTTATCGAGGCAATTGAAATTTTGACAGGCAAGGGTCCCGACGATTTAAAAGAAGTCTGCCTGACTCTTGCAACACAAATCCTTTCCCTTTCAAAAAATATTCCTGAAACAGAGTCGCGAAAACTTACCGAAAATGCTCTCGCTTCAGGTAAAGCCTTTGAAAAATTCAAGGAATGGATTTCTTCGCAAGGCGGAAATACGGCTTGGATTGATAATACCGACCTTTTCCCCAAGGCTTTGTTTTCTTATGAAATAAAAGCCGATAAAGACGGCTATATTTCAAAAATCGATGCAGAAGCAATCGGTATTGCTGCAGTTATTTTAGGTGCAGGACGCGAAAAAAAGGATGATACCATTGATATGAGTGCAGGTATCATCCTTAATAAAAAAACAGGCGACAAAGTAAGCAAGGGAGACGTAATTGCAACGCTTTATTCCTGCAACCAAAAAGCCTTTGACAGTGCTGAAAAACAATTTATGGGTTCGCTTGAATTTTCTAAGAATGAGCCAAATAAAGAGCCTTTGATATATAAGGTTATAAAATAATTGAAAACTCGGTCAGATTGCTGTCTGACCGAGTTTTTTAAAGTCCTAATAGTTTTATTGCATTTTTATAATAAATTTTCTCTTTTTCCGCTTCACTAAGTTCAAGGGTTTCTATCATTCTAATATCCCAGGCCGGTGCGTTCCATGGACAATCGGAACCAAAAACAATATAATCCGCACCTTTTTTATCAAGTATTCGTTGGGCGCGTTCTTTGGGCATAGTGCCGTAACCGAAAGCGGTGTCAAAAAACACGGGTATATCGCAAAGGTATTTTAAAACATCCTCGCCCATATTGGCAGAACCCCAATGGGCGCATATCATAGGACTGTCTATCCACTTTGCCGCTTTTCTCAGGCGTTCGGGTGTTGCGTGGTATGGTGCGGGATAACCGAAATCCTCACCTGCGTGAAAAAGGACAACAAGACCAAGTTCAGATATTCTTTTATAAAGAGGTTTCATTTTTTCAT
Organism: Clostridia bacterium; assembly: GCA_017461235.1. Lineage (GTDB taxonomy): Bacteria > Bacillota > Clostridia > Oscillospirales > Acutalibacteraceae > DTU089. The sequence goes on from JAFTYU010000002.1 coordinate 40,094, forward strand.
CATCCACAAAAAACTGTTGATACTCGGGATGAAGCTTAATTCCCTTTAACCCCATTGAATGGATACGCTCCAATTCCTCAATGGCATTTTCTGCGTGAGGATACACAGACCCGAAAGGTATTATTTCGTCACATTCCTGAGATTTTATGAAATCATTTACGGCGGTTTGTTGTTTTTCGTTTGTTGCTATGGCAAGAGCAACGCTTTTATCTACACCGTCTTTTTTCATCAAAGCCTTAAGACTATCAATAGTGCCGTCGGTCTGTGGAATAAGTCCCCCCGAAGTAAAGCTTAACTTTTCTATTGCTCTTTCTGCTATTTTTTCGGGAAATGCGTGGGTATGAAAATCTATTATCATTTATTCTTTCGCCTCATAATTTTTAAATTAGTTTAACTTATTTATAAATAATAATACTCTTTTTTGAAATTTTCAATAAAAAATTAAACCGCCGACAAAAGGGAGCGTAAAACAGGGACTTATTAGGTTTTAATCCATATTTTCCATGTCTAAACGAAAACTATTTGAATTAAACTGCCTTGCACCTTAAATCCCTAATTTACACTCCCTAAGCAGCGGTCTTCTCTTTTTATTTTTTATCTGTTATTCCTACAATATAATCAATACTTGTTTCATACAATTTTGCAAGTTTTACAGCAAAATCAAGAGGTAACTGTCGTTCTCCTCTTTCGTATTTGGAGTATAACGATTGGTCACACATAAGATATTCAGAAACAAATTTTTGTGTGTAATCGTTATCCTCTCGCAAATCCCTGATTCTCAACTTCATTTTATCCAAACAAAACTCTTTTCAAATTTTCACCAAGTATTCCTCGTTTGGCTTCCTCGGTAATCGGAAGATTTTTAATGCGTTCGATTGCCTGTTGTGTCTGTTCAATTCCTTTGTAAGGTGTGTCAAGACCGAAAATGCTTGTTTTATACCCTGCCTGATGAACAAGTGTACAAAGGTCATCGTCAGTTAAAGACCAAGCCCCCTGACGGGTGTTTCCAAGTTCATCAGTTTCCATTGCTATGCTTGTCCACCCTGCATAAACATGGGGAATTTCACTTCTTGAATTATTGTTCATAATAAGAAGAGCTTCTCTGAAGAAACTGTAACCGCCGATGTGCTCCATACTGAACCTTAATTCAGGAAAGTTATAGGCTACTTCATCAAATAAAAGCATCTGATAATCGGAAATTCTATGCCAATGAAGACCCGTGTGGAAAGAAATGAAAAGCTCTTGCTTTTCTGCTTCTTCATAGACTTCAAATAATTCGGGTGAATCAATTTTAAGCTCCTGCGCCGCAGGATGTATTTTTATACCGTAAAGACCCAGAGCTTTGATTTTTTTAACCTGGTCTTTAAGATCTTTTTTATCAAAATCAACTGTTCCGAAGCCTATAAGATTAGGTTCATTTTTAAGTGCATCCGCTATCCATTCACAAGGATTCTGTCCCGTTGTATGAGCGTACATATCCATCTGGTGCCGGAACGGAGAAAAACAGACTGCACCCTCAATTTCACATTTATCGAGTAAATTTTTCAAACAATCTATATCACCGTTTGGTTTTGTGTTTTTCGGAAAAAGATGGGCGTGGTTTGCAAAAATTCTGTAATCAGACACTCAGATCACCTTCAATATCCCATTCATCATTTTCGGGAAGCTCACCGTAATAATCCCACAGGCGTTCTTCCTGCGCTGCGGTAAGGGGCTCTGCCGGAACTTCGTTTATAACTTCAACCTTTTTCATTCTGCTCCAAAGAGAAGGAGTTATACGCATTGTATAACCGCATCCCGAAGGACAAAGCCATTCCGTCATAGGCATTTCAGGCAAGCCGAATGCCGCAAGTATTGACATTATAACGCCACCGTGGGTGACAATGGCAACATTCTGCGTTCCTGTTTTTATAAGTCCGTCAACGGTTTTTATAAAACAATCACATACTCTTGTTGCAAATTCGCCATTGCTTTCACCATTCAGCGGTCTCGCATCTTCGCCGCCTGCCAACCATGCGCTGAATTCTTCATAGGGTTGGAGCTCATCGGCGGTGTGACCCTCAAATTCGCCGAAATCACATTCTTCAAAGCCCCGCATTTCAATGGGAGTTTTGTCGGGATAAAGTATGTTTGCCGTCTGCACGCAACGCTTGAGAGTACTTGTAAAAACAACATCGGGATAAGGATAGTCATAATCGCTTTTCATTTTGTTGAGTTGGTCAATACCCTCTTTGCACAGTTCTTCATCAGTCTGACCTATGTAGCGACCCTCAAGATTACCCCGTGTAAGAGCGTGTCGGATTAAATGAACCGTATAAGTTTTCATTGCATTCTCCTGAAAGATAGTGTAATATATTATACAAACTGTATAATGGAGTGTTAATTTATGGCAACATATTCGGAAAGACTCGTAGAGCTCAGAACAGAAAAGGGTCTGAGTCAGAAAGCCGCCGCCCTTGATTTAGGCGTTTCCCAGGCACTTTTATCACATTACGAGAAAGGTATTCGCGAATTTAATCTTGATTTTTTATGCCGTGCGGCAGATTATTACGGAGTAACTGCCGATTATCTTCTGGGAAGAACCCAGAGCCGTGCAGGTGTTGATACCTCTGCATTTGAAGATCGTGATGAGGACTCCGTATTTAATACCCGTTCCATTTACCGTGCCGCTATCCTTACTCAGGAGCGTATGCACGCAGGCTCCGCACAGGCGGGTGACCTCGCAGACATTCTCTACGCCATCACCTTATACCGCATTCTTTTTGCAGCTGCCCAGAAGGGTTATATACCCAAGCGTTGGTTTACCATCTCGCCGAAATATGCTCAATTTGCATCTCTTGCCATTACGGAAGCCTATCTCAGTGATTTCCCTGAGAAGACCGTCAATGCAAGACGATACGGCGGCCCCGAACCCAAAAGCATCGAGGCCGTCATTAAAGGTATAGAAAATATAATAAGAAAATCCTCGATTAACTCTTAAGAACTTCTTTATACATTCTGATGTATTCGTTGGCGGATTTGCCCCAACTGTTATCGCTGTCCATAGCGCGTTTAACAAGAATCTGCCAGCCTTCTTTATCCTGATAGCCTTCGCAGGCTCTCCTGATGGCGTGGAGCATATCGTGTGCATTGTAGCTTGAGAAAACAAATCCGTTTCCTTCGCCGTCACCGCTGTCACGCACGGAGTCTCTCAGACCACCGGTTTCACGCACAATGGGAATTGTACCGTAACGTAAGGCCACCATCTGTGAAAGACCGCATGGCTCACTCTTTGAAGGCATAAGGAACAAGTCGCTGCCTGCATAAATCTTTCTTGCAAGATCGGGCACAAAGCCTAAGCACAAGCCAACCTGTTCAGGATATCTTGCCGCAAGATTGCGGAAAAATTCTTCGTACTGGTAGTCGCCCGAGCCAAGCACAACAAGTTGAATATCCGTAGTTGCAAGAAGCTCGTCAAGAACCGCTTTACAAAGGTCAAGACCCTTGTGAGAAACAAGTCTTGTAACCATCCCCATTACGGGAGTATCACTCTTCTCCGGAAGCCCTAAAAGCTTCTGGAGTTCTGTTTTATTGGCATATTTACCGCGGATATTATCAGCAGTATAATTCTTGAATATGTCCTTATCGGTTTCGGGATCATAGTTAATAACATCTATGCCGTTAAGAATGCCGCGAAGCTTGAAGCTGCGCTCCTTCAGGATAGTATCAAGACCGTGTGAATACCACGGGTCAAGAATTTCCTTAGCATAAGACGGACTGACCGTTGTAACTTCGTTTGCACATTCAATTGCGCCCTTCATAAGGTTTACGGTACCGTCATATTCAAGCAGGTTTTTATGGGCGTGGTTAATGCCTACAACATTATCAAGAAGCTCTTCACCGTAAACGCCCTGATACTGAATGTTATGAATTGTGAAAATTGTCTTGATGTTTTCATAACCCGGCTTATCAGCATACATTGTGCTGTAATAAACAGGCGTCAAAGCAGTCTGCCAGTCATTGCAGTGAATAATATCGGGTTTGAAGCCGATGTGGGGAATTATTTCAAGTATGGCTCTTGAAAAGAATGCGAAACGCTCCGCATCATCATAGAAGCCGTAAAGAGAATCCCTTTTAAAATAATACTGATTGTCAAGGAGATAGTATATTACTCCCCCTGCTCTCGCCTCAAATATTCCGCAATATTGTCTGCGCCATGCAACAGGTACGGAAATATTTGTTATAAACTTCATAGAATCCTTAAGCTCTTGCTTTATGTTGTCATAAAGCGGCATAACAACACGGCAACCGATAAGCCTTTTTCTCAAAGCCTGTGGTAAAGAACCTGCAACATCACCTAAACCGCCGCTGGCAATAAAAGGTAATGCTTCACTTGCAGCATATAAAACCTTCATTTTATTTTCTCCTTTCATAAAGAAAGTCTATAACTTTAGATAACAATTTCCTTGCCTACGAACAAGGGATAGCTCTTGTCGCCCGAAAGAACCTTTTTAGGTGTGATAACTGTGTTTTTATCCATAATTACGCAGTTAAGCTTTGCGTCTTCACCAACAAAGGCGTCCTGCATAAGGATAGAGTTCTCGACAACCGCACCCTTTGCCACTCTTGCTCCGCGGAAAATAATACTGTTTCTGACAGTACCTTCAATCTGGCAACCGTCGGCAATAAGAGAGTTTTTACATTCTGATGTTATACCGTAAACAACAGGCATATCGTTACGAACCTTTGTATAAACGGGTGTTGAATCGTTGAAAAGCTCTCTTCTGCATTCTTTTTTGAGAAGCTCCATATTTGCTTCAAAATATGTGTTCATACTGTCAACGGTGCAGTTCCACTCGGGAATTTTGTAACCGTAGATGTTAAGTGTAGAAACATTTTTCTGAAGAATATCTTTTTCAAAGCTTGTGTATGCGTAGCTCTGTGCATCACCGATAAGTCTTTCGAGAAGTGCTTTTCTTATAAGGATTATGTTTGCAGAATAATTTACATCTGCGGTTGTTTTAACATCAATGCCGATATTTGTTACTTTTGCATCTTCGTTTACGTCAAGAACTGCCTGGTTCAAGAGCTTGGGAAGTGTGCCTGTGCAATACGCAATAGTGATATCCGCATTTTTCTTTGAATGAAAATCAAAAAGCTTTGATAAATCTGTATTGCAGACAAAGTTTGAGTCCATAAGAACAACGTATTCCTGCTTTGCATAAGAAATGAAATCCATTATTCTGCTCAAAGAGTCGATTCTGTTGTTACCGTCAACTACCGTGGGTGTAAATTGCGGAAGCATTGTAAGACCGTCAACCTTTCTTGAAAGATCCCATGGTCTGCCGCTGCCTACGTGGTCCATAAGGGAACGGAAGTTACTGTTTGCAATAACGCCAACTTTTGTAACACCGCTGTTCACAAGATTTGAAAGCGGAAAATCTATAAGGCGGTATCTTCCGCCAAAGGGTACTGAACCCATTGTACGCCTTGCGGTAAGTGCACCAAGGCTTGCATCATAGGAATTTGAGTAAACAATTCCGAGAACATTTTTCGGCATCATACGGTTTCACCCTCCTTAACATCTTCAGAAATCATTGACTGTGCTTTAACTTTTGCATTTTTGCCTACGTTAACGCCTGCGCCGACTACGCTGACGCCCCATTTTTCAAGATCTTCGCATTTTTCGGGGTTTTCGCCTACAACTGCGCCTTCTTCAATAACGGCGTTTTCTGCAACCATTGCATACTGGACAACAGCCCCTTTTTTGATAACCGCGCCGGGCATAATGATTGAATAATCAACAAATGCCCCCTCTTCAACAGTAACGTCTGAGAAAAGAACGGAATAATCAATTTTACCTTCGATTTCGCAACCGGCAGCAGCGATAGAGTTTTCGATAACCGCCTTATCTGAAACGTACTGGGGTGCAGTAGCATTTCCTCTGCCGTAAATTTTCCAGGTAGAATCACTTAAGTCTATATTTGCTTTGGGATTAAGCAGGTCAAGGTTTGCTTCCCAGAGAGAATCAATAGTACCGACATCCTTCCAATAGCCTTCAAAGCCATATGCAAACAGTCTTTCGCCCGCTTCGTGCATTGCAGGAATAACGTTTTTACCGAAGTCATTTGATGAATTGGGGTCATTTTCGTCATCAATAAGATACTGACGGAGCTTTGACCAGGTGAACATATAAACACCCATAGACGCCTTGTTGCTCTTGGGATTTTTCGGCTTTTCTTCAAAAGCGGTAATTCTGTCATCATCATCGGTAAACATAAGACCGAAACGTGATGCTTCTTCCCACGGAACCTCAAGCATAGCAATTGTACACGCCGCATCTTTATCCTTATGGAACTGAAGCATTTTTGCATAGTCCATTTTGTAAATGTGGTCACCGGAAAGAACTGCTACATATTCGGGGTTGTATCTGTCGATAAACTGAATATTCTGATAAATCGCATTAGCCGTACCTTTATACCATTCGGTACCTTTAATCTGCTGATAGGGCGAAAGGATATGAACACCGCCGTTGGCACGGTCAAGGTCCCAGGGACCGCCGTTGCCGATATAATCGTTAAGTTCAAGGGGCTGATACTGTGTGAGAACACCGACTGTATAAATACCTGAGTTCACACAGTTTGAAAGCGGGAAGTCGATAATTCTGTACTTGCCGCCGTAGGGTACAGCAGGCTTAGCAATATTCTTTGTAAGAACGCCAAGTCTTGAGCCCTGACCGCCTGCAAGAAGCATTGCAATACATTCTGTCTTTTTTGCCATTGTTGTCACGTTCCTTTCGATATATATGAATTAATTATTTTCTTTTTTGGTTTTCTTTTGTTTTAAATAGATGGTTGTCATAGGCGGAAGCTTTAACTCTATGTAGTTATCATAGCCGTGCATAACTCCTTCGCGCACCTGATAACTTTTTTTGAGTTTTTCGCCTGTTCCGCCGAATTTTTGTGCATCGGAATTAAAAACAATTTCGTAAGCGTCGGCTTTCGGCACACCTATTTTATAGTCTTCCCTGAGAACAGGGGTAAAGTTGCACACAGCAATAATTTTCTCATCATTTTCGTCACTTCTGACAAAGGCAATAACGGAGTTTGTGTTGTCATCACTGACTATCCAGTTGAAGCCTTCCCAGCTGTAATCTATCTGCCACATGGGTGCATTCTTTTTATAGAATTTGTTAAGTGCTTTGGTGTAATCCTTCAAAAGCACGTGCATATCATAATCAAGAAGCAGCCAATCAAGACCCTTTTTGTAGTCCCATTCGATAAACTGACCGAATTCGGAGCCCATAAAGAGAAGTTTTTTACCGGGATGAGCATACATATAACCCAAAAATGCTCTGACACCTGCAAACTTCTCGTTATAATTGCCGGGCATTTTGTTTATAAGCGAGCATTTGCCGTGAACCACCTCATCGTGAGAAATGGGTAAAACAAAATTTTCGCTGAACGCATAAAAGAAGGAAAAGGTTATAAGGTCGTGGTTATATTTCCTGTAAATACCATCAAGCGAGAAATAGCGGAGAATATCGTTCATCCAACCCATATTCCACTTGAAGTTGTAACCGAGACCACCCATAAATGCAGGCTTTGAAACCATTGGCCAGGAAGTGCTTTCTTCCGCAATCATCATAACGTCACCGTGTTCTCTGAACACCGTTTCGTTAAGAAGCTTCATAAATGCCACGGCTTCAAGATTTTCGTTGCCGCCTTTTTCATTGGCAATCCACTGACCGTCTTCCCTGCCGTAGTCCAGATACAGCATAGATGCTACGGCATCAACCCTGAGCCCGTCAATATGGTACTCATCAAACCAGAAGCAAGCATTGGAAATCAGGAAGCTCTGTACTTCGTTCCTGCCGTAGTCGAAAACCTTCGTGCCCCATTGAAGATGCTCGCCTTTTTTAACATCCTGATATTCATAACACGGCTCGCCGTCAAAAAGAGCAAGCCCGTGGGCGTCTTTGGGAAAATGAGCAGGGACCCAGTCAACAATAACGCCGATACCTGCTTTATGGCATTCATCAACAAAATACTTGAAATCGTCAGGTGTTCCGTATCTTGAAGTTACGGCAAAGTAACCTGTCACCTGATAACCCCATGAGCCGTCAAACGGATGCTCTGCAACGGGCATTACTTCAATATGGGTGTAACCCATATCCTTTACGTATTGTACCAGCTCCTTTGCAAGGTCACGGTAACTTAAATTGTTGCCGTCTTCATAGATACGCCACGAACCCAGATGAACTTCATAAATATTTACGGGTGATTTATATACCGATGTCTGTTTCCGCTTTTTAAGCCAAGCTCCGTCACGCCACTTGTAATCACTGCAAAAGATTTTTGATGCAGTGCCCGGTCGTGTTTCAGCGTGGAAGGCGTAAGGGTCGGCTTTATAGTGCTTTGCGGAATCCGCAGAGTATATAAGGAATTTATAAGCATCAAAATTGCTGACCCCGTCAACGTAGCATTCCCAAACACCGGCATCGTTGAGTTTGTACATCGGTGAATATTCCTCGTTCCAATTGTTGAAGTCACCCACTACATAAACCGCAACCGCATGGGGAGCCCATACCCTGAATACAAATCTGTCCTTTTCAACACGATGAGCACCTAAAAACTCTTGCGCCTTGAAATTCCTGCCTTGGTGAAAAACAAACAACGGAAAATCAGAACTGTTAGTTTCTTCAATTTTCTTCTTCACTTTGCCACCACCTTCAAACATTTATGAAATATCAAGATAATGATAACAAAATTATTTCTTCATTTCAAGCGTTTTTGATATATTTTGTTCAAACAAAGTATAAATTTCCACCACTTCTGTTGGTGTTTTTGCACAAATAGTCGGCAAAAAAATGCTACTACAAGTCATTTTTTGCGAAAATTTTTCGTAAAATACATGAAAGCAACGATATTTTTTGTTTGTAAATAAATTGAAAACTTGTGTTATTTTTCTTTTTTGTAAAAATAAACAGCGGAAAAGTGGTATCATATTGCGGTAAATAAATTAAACGTTTAACTATTCTGTATATCAAGACGAAAAACGCCTTGATGTGCCGAAAGAATTAAATTTTAGGCGTACGGGGTTTGACTCCCCTCGGCTATTTTGAAGGGCGGCAAAACATGGAACTGCGAAAACTTGTTTATGAACTGATTTCTATTTCCGTTATTCACCGTTACCGCATAACAAAAGCGGCATCGGGAGCAGGTTTATATTTCGGTCAACCAATGATTTTAGAATACGTAAAAGACCACGATGCCTGTACACAAAAAGAATTGGCTGCGGCTATGCACATTTCTCCCGCAAGCGTTGCCGTCACAATTAAACGCATTGAAAAAGCAGGGCTTATAACAAGGCACCCTGATACATCTGATTCAAGGAAAAATCACCTTTCCGTAACACCGAAGGGTCTTGACTCGTTAAAGGAATTCCGTAAAATCTGTGACGCCACGGACGAAGCTATGTTCCGCGGATTTTCTACCGAAGAACGGGAAACGCTCCACAACCTTCTTGTAAGGCTTCACAAAAATCTGGATTCGGAAAAGCTTACAAAGGAAGAAATCAATAAAGTTTTACATCCCCGGAAGGAGGAATTATAAGAATGATTAAAAAACTCTTACCCTACGCAAAAAAATACAAATGGTACGCCATCCTTTCACCCGTATCCATTGTGTTTGAGGTACTCATCGAAGTTACTATACCCCTTTTGATGTCGGTTATTATCGACTGCGGTGTCAGCGGTCAATCCTTAACCGAAAAAGACAGTTTTATTGCCGATATACTTATTAAGCTCGGTTTTGACAGCCTTCAGGGCACAAGCCTTATAGTTGCCCTTGGTGCTCTTATGTTTGGTATTTCACTCATATCTCTCGCTTGCGGTGCAGGCGCGGCATATTTCGCTTCAAAGGCAGGTATGGGCTTCGGCGCAGAGCTCAGGCGCGGTATTTTCAACAAAATACAGGATTTCTCCTTCTCAAATGTTGACAAATTCTCAACAGGCTCTCTTGTAACGCGTATGACCACAGATATCAATATGGTACAAATGGCATTTATGATGGCTCTTCGTATGCTCATACGCTCTCCCCTTATGTTCACTATGGCGATAACTATGGCATTTTCAATAAACACAAAATTATCTCTCGTGTTCCTTGCAATTGCCCCTGTTATGTTTACTCTCATTCTCCTTATCGGTGCGGCGGCACACAAGCGCTTTACAAAAATGTTCAAAAAATATGACCGCATTAACAACGCCATTCAGGAAAATCTTATCGCCGCACGTGTTGTTAAGGCATTTGTAAGAGCAAGACACGAAAAAGATAAATTCCGCGTTTCAAACGATGAACTCAAGGATGCATCAATCTTTGCAGAGAAGCTCATAATTCTCAACAACCCCATTATGGCAGTTTCTATCTACTCCTGCATTATCCTTGTTCTTTGGATAGGTTCAAAGCTTATTCTCGGCGGTGATATGTATCTGGGCGATCTGATGAGTTTCATAACTTATATTCAGCAGATATTTATGTCTCTGATGATTGTATCAATGATTTTCGTTATGTCAGTTATGGCAAGAACTTCTATGACGCGTATCAACGAGGTTCTCGACGAAAAACCACACATCAACGATGAAGGCGCAGATGAAAATGCAACAGTAAAAGACGGCAGTATAGAATTCAGAAACGTTTGCTTCAAATACAGCAAGCAGGCAGAGAACAACGTACTCAAGGATATTAACCTTTCAATCAAATCGGGTGAAACCGTAGGTATTCTTGGCGGTACGGGTAGTGCCAAAACCTCTCTTGTACAGCTCATACCACGTCTTTACGAAGCAACGCAAGGCGATGTCACGGTCGGCGGAAGAAACGTTAAGGAGTATAAGCTCAAAACTTTGAGGGACAGCGTCTCAATGGTTCTTCAGACAAATCTTCTTTTCACCGGTACTATTGAAGATAATCTGCGTTGGGGTAACGAAAACGCTACTTTTGACGAAATACGTGCCGCAGCTAAAATTGCCCAGGCGGATGATTTTGTTATGAACTTCCCTGACGGATATAAAACTGATTTAGGTCAGGGCGGCGTAAACGTTTCAGGCGGTCAGAAACAGCGCTTGTGCATTGCACGTGCCATTCTCAAAAAGCCGAAGGTCCTTATTCTCGACGACTCAACAAGCGCCGTTGATACCGCAACCGACGGCAAAATCCGCGAAGGTATGAAAAATCTTCTTCCCGAAACCACAAAAATTATAATTGCACAAAGAATCAACTCAATACAGTTTGCCGATAAAATCATCGTTCTTGATGACGGCAAAATTGACGATATAGGCACCCACGATGAGCTTCTTGAACGAAATGAAATATACAAAGAAGTATTTGTTTCGCAACAGGAAAGCAAAATGGAACAATAAGAAAGGAGTTTTACTATGGCTAAAAAGCAAAAAGACCCCCGACAGGGTCCGGGCGGTAAAATGAAATTTGAAAAACCGAAAAATCCCGCTAAAACCTTGGGAAGACTTCTTTCGTACGTTGCAAAAAGCAAGGGGTTGCTTGCGGTTGTTATATTTCTGGTTATATTTGCTTCTTTCGCAAATATTGCAGGAACCTATTTCCTTACCCCCATTATTAATGAAATCGGTTTTCTTGTTGAAACCAAGTCAACGGATTTAAGCACGGTTATAAAATATCTTGTAATTCTCGCGGCATTATACGGCGCAGGTGCTCTTGCACAGTATCTCCACGCCCGACTTATGCTTAACGTATCGCAAAAAACCCTTAACCTTTTAAGACGTGACCTTTTTGACCACCTGCAGGATTTACCCATCAAATATTTTGATACCCACACCCACGGTGAACTTATGAGCCGTTTTACCAACGATGTTGACACCGTGCGCGAAGCCATCAGTCAGGGTCTCATTCAGGTAATATCTTCCTTTATTATGGCAGTAGGTATCTTCGCCATGATGCTGTACATCAGCCCCGCTCTGACGGGTCTTATTATACTGATGCTTTTCATTATGCTTCTGATAATCAAATTCATAGGCGGTAAAAGCTCACATTATTTCCGCAAGCAGCAGATGGCTGTGGGCAGTCTTAACGGATATATAGAAGAACTTATTGAAGGTCTTAAGGTTGTTAAAGTTTTCTGCAGAGAAGAAGAAACTAAAGATGCTTTCGTTGAAATCAATGAGAATTTCAGAAAAGCTGCCACAAACGCTCACACCTTCGCAAGCATCCTTATGCCGATTATGGGTAATATTTCTTATATCAACTTTGCCCTTTCTGCCGCATTCGGTGCATTCATTATGCTCAATCTTACCGATTATCAACAGGGCTTTACAGGCTTACTGCTTGGTGGTGTGAACGGTGCGCTCACAATAGGTTCTCTCGCCTCTTTCCTTCAGTACACACGTCAGTTCTCTAACCCCATAACTCAAGTTTCGCAACAGATGAATAACGTTCTTGCGGCTCTTGCAGGTGCAGAAAGAATTTTTGACGTTATCGACACAACGCCCGAAGAAGATAACGGATACGTTACACTTGTCAATGCAGAAGTTGACGAAAACGGAAACATCACAGAGGCCGAAAAGAGAACCGGTGTATGGGCATGGAAGCATCCCCACACCGCAGACGGAAGCGTTACCTACACCCTTCTTAAGGGCGACGTTCGTTTCCATGACGTAACATTCTCGTACGACGGAAAGAAAACCGTTCTCAAAAACGTTTCATTGTACGCAAAGCCCGGTCAGAAAATTGCATTTGTAGGGTCAACCGGTGCAGGTAAGACTACAATAACAAACCTTATCAACCGTTTCTACGACGTACAGGAAGGTAAAATAACATACGACGGAATCAACATTAAGAAAATCAAAAAGGACGATTTACGCCGTTCACTTGCTATGGTTCTGCAGGATACACACCTTTTCACGGGTACTGTTGAGGAAAATATACGTTACGGCAAGCTTGACGCCACTCACGATGACATTGTAAAAGCGGCAAAAATCGCCAATGCTCACAGCTTCATTTCACGTTTGCCCGAAGGCTATAACACTATGCTTACAGGTGACGGCAGTAACCTTTCACAGGGACAAAGACAGCTGCTCTCCATTGCACGTGCGGCAGTTGCCGACCCGCCCGTTCTTATACTTGATGAAGCAACGAGCTCTATCGACACAAGAACAGAACGGCTTATTGAAAAGGGTATGGATAAGCTTATGGAAGGCAAAACAGTTTTCGTTATTGCCCACAGACTTTCCACCGTCAGAAATTCTAACGCCATTATGGTGCTTGAAAACGGCGAAATTATAGAAAAAGGCGACCACGATACACTCATAGAACAACAGGGAAAATATTACAAGCTTTATACGGGACAATTTGAGTTGTCATAAAATCACTACTGCAATTTCAATTTATACAACAGGGAGTGGTATTATTGAAGTCTGTTACAGCGTGTCTGGTTTCTGTAATTGTGTTTTTTATATCAATTTTCAGTCCCACGGTTCCCGTTATAAAAACCGAAGAAGATTTATCGGCACTTGGTGATATTTGTAAAAATCACGAAATAGCCGAAGCTGTTTGCGTTATTGATGCAGGAACCTTTAAAAATACTGAAGAGCGTCACCTTGCAATAGCGTTACAAGGTATTGTTGCAAAGGAGAAGCCCGCTATATTTATTATTACAAATGACATTTCAAGAGAATATCTCAAGCACATCGAAAAAAGCGGCATAAAGCTTGAATACATCGATGAAAAGGGCGAACCCTGGACAGTTGAAGCTCTTTTGAAAAAATTCAAAGGAAGTATAAGTGATAAAGGTTACGTGCTCTACAAAGCAAGTGAAATCGGCGAGGGACTTAACGCGGCAACCAATCTTGCATCGTTAAAGGGTTGGTTACCAGTACCTGAAAGCCTTGAAAATCTGGCAATTGAAGCGGGACTTACTCTCAAAGAGGATTTTTCTGATGATATATATAATATAGATTTCCAGAAAAGCTTTTTCGAAAAGTATAAAAATGACTTTGAATACAACGCCATAGTGAGCCTTAAATATGAATCCACGGGACTTCGCGATTTAGCTATTCAACAAGGGTTTTATATGTTCTACACAGACGAAGATGTTGACGGAGAAGAAGGAAAGCTTTTCAGAGAAAGTCTTTTGAAGCAGGCAGGAGATAATGTGCCTGTTCTGGGTTGGGGTAAATATGAGCTTGAATACGTTACCCAAGCCTCTGTGAACGGCAATTTTGTTATACCCTCTGACCATAGTCATAATAACAGTTTGCTTGCATCCTTTGATTATGAAATTCCTTTACAAAAAAAGCAGATAGTGACTGAGCATACCGATACTGCAAAGCATTACTGTGCATTGGTTTTCAGCGATGGTGATAATATACAATGGATTCAGAACGGATATTCTGAATATTATGAAAAGCTTCAATTAGAAACAGATTTTCCCGTAACATGGTCATTTTCACCTTCGCTTCAGGAGTTTTCACCCCTTACAGTAAATATGATTTATAATGCGGCAGGTGAAAACGATTACTTTATTGCAGGTGTATCGGGTGCAGGATACTGTCATCCTACGGAATATCCTGTTGAAGCCTTAGGTGAGTTTACGGATTTAACAGCAGCACAAATGCAGAAAAGCGATTTGAGCTATGTTTCAATTCTCGATAACACTCCCAAAAACGCCGTTGATGACGCACTTCTTGTAACACGCCTTGAATATTATGCACGGTACGATAATATAAAGGGTGGTGTACTCAGCCTTGATCCCGACAGATACGCAGGTGGTATGGGTAAGGTTTATTTTGCTAATGACAAGCCTTTTGTCAGCAACAGGTTCTCTTTGTGGCATCCCGATGGTGAAGGTACGGAAATAACCCATGAATGGTTAGACGAACAAGCGGCAATTGTCAACTCCTACAAGGCGGATATTGATTCCATAAACGGTTATAGTGTAATTAATATTCATCCGTGGACTATAAGTGTAGATGACCTTAGTTATTTTGTAAGTCAGTTGGATGAAGACGTTGAACTCGTAACGATTGACGAACTGCTTACAATGATTGATAATAATGTTCCTCATAAAGTGAAAACACCTAAATAAAAATTAAGGGTCTGTAAAAACAGACCCTTAATTTTTATTTCATTCTCATAGAAATATCGAAAGCTGTCACCGAATGGGTCAATGCCCCGATTGAAAGGATATCAACACCGAGTTTAGCTACACTTCTTAATCTTTCTTTTGTAAGGTTACCGGATGCTTCGAGAAGTGCTTTGCCATCGACGATTTTCACCGCTTGTGCCATTGTTTCGTTTGACATATTATCGAGCATTATAATATCTGCTCCTGCCGCGAGTGCCTCTCTGACCTCGTCGAGAGTACGGGTTTCCACTTCGATTTTTACAGTATGACCTATTTTTTCACGAAGAGCCTTCACAGCAGGGGTTATACCGCCCTTCGCATCAATGTGGTTATCCTTAAGCATTGCGCAATCCGAAAGATTGTAACGGTGATTTCTGCCGCCACCGCAGGTGACTGCATATTTCTGCAATGAGCGAAGACCCGGAAGGGTTTTTCTTGTATCTGCAATAGTAGCGTTTGTGCCTACTGTTTCTTTAACACATTCACTCGTGAGTGTTGCAATACCGCTCATATGCTGGATAAGATTAAGTGCCGTCCTTTCTCCCTTGAGAAGTCTGACGGTCTTTCCTTTAAGCTCCGCTATAACATCGCCTGTTTTTATAGCGTCGCCGTCTTTTTTGTAAACTGTGCAGGTAAACGTATTGTCCAGAAGCTCAAAAACTCTCATTGCCGCATCGATACCGCAAAGTACGCCGTCGGCTTTTGCAACAAATACCGCCTCGCTCACTTCGTTTTCATCAAGAAGATAATCCGTTGCAACGTCAATATAGTTTATATCTTCCTTAATAGCATTTCTAATTAAATCATCTACGTAAAAATCAGGTAAAATCATCTGTCAACCTCCTTGAGTATTATATAAGCGACTGTTGCAAGAGACAAAGCCTCGCAATAATCCGCAGTAACTGCAAACTTACCGTTTTTCAGTCTGTTAAGTATGTTTTCAATACGTTTTTTACCCTGATGTATTGCACCTTCGTCAGGAATAACAAAATAGGCTCTCTGAAGGATATCGCGTATCTCCGTGCGCGTGCCTTTGGGTAAAGGAGCGCCGTTTCTGTCGGGTTCTTTTTCATCAACGGGGACTGTAGCTTTAAAGAAGCCTGCCTTTATGCATCTTGTAATATCTTCTGCGGCTCTCCTTCCGAAAACCAAGGCTTCAAGCAGAGAGTTGCTCGCCAGTCGGTTTTTTCCGTGGACACCCGTACACGCGCACTCACCGGCAGCATAAAGTCGCGGAAGGGTTGTGCGGGCATTAAGGTCAACCTCGATACCACCCATAAGATAATGCTGACAAGGGAAAACGGGAATTAAATCCTTTGAAATATCCACACCCTGTTTAAGGCAACCTGCATATATACCGGGAAATCTGTTTTTAATAAAATCTTCCCCTTTGTAACGGATATCAAGATAAAAATTATTACTGCCGAGACGTCTTGACTCCATTATTACCGAGCGCGATACAACGTCACGGGGTGCTAATTCAAGACGCTCATCATATCTGTCCATAAAACGTTCTTTATTGCAATTGAGAAGGTATGCACCCTCGCCCCTTACCGCCTCGCTGATAAGAAACTGCTCGCGGTTTGCACCGTTGAACGCAGTAGGATGGAACTGAACGTAACTCAGATTTTTGATAGCCGCACCCATCTCGTAGGCAAAGCGTATTCCGTCACCTGTTGCAACAGACGGGTTGGTGGTGTATTTATATACCCTGCCTATACCGCCCGATGCAAGAAGGCAGTAATCCGCATAGACTGTTCTGTGCTCATCATTGCTCATTATTTCGGCTTTGAACCCGTTTTTAATACGGGTCATTGACGTAACCATTGTTTCGTCCGCAATTGTTACGTTAGGCAGGCTTTCAACGGCAATCATAAGCTTATCCACCATCTCTTTACCTGATGTATCCTTATGATGAACAATCCTTCTGCGGCAATGACCGCCTTCAAGGGTTTTAACAAGCTCGCCGTTCTCGTAACGGTCATACTCAACACCGTACTCTATGGTTTTAAGCACGTCACCGGGTCCTTCTTCCACGAGCCGGGTCACGGCATCAAGGTCATTTTCCCTGCTGCCTGCTATAAGAGTATCTTCAATATGGAGTGCGTAACTGTCGTTCTCTAAATCAAGAACGCAGGCAACGCCGCCTTGTGCCAGAGAGCTGTTTGACTGATGACGTTCTTTTTTGGATACCATAAGAATATCAACGTCTGCGGGAAAGTTGAGCGCCGCATAAAGACCCGCAAGCCCACTGCCTACAATTATGACTGTGTACTGTTTTTTCAATTCGGAAAGGTTCATTTTATTACCCCAATTCCAACATACGGTTGATGCTCACAAGAGCTTTTTTCCTTAATTCTTCGTGAAGCTCAATTTTTTCGCCGACTTCACCTTTGATTGCTTTATAAACATCCTCGAGAGATATTTTTTTCATATCTTCGCAACAGAGCTTTTCGGGCGCAAGCTGGATAAAACGCTCACCGTTATCTTCGTGAAGAGCAAGGTAATCAACAACACCGCGCTCCGTACCGATTATAACTTCACCCTTTTGAGCTTTTGCATAATTTATAATCTCGCTTGTTGCACCTACCATATCCGCAAGCGCCACTACTTCCGCAGGTGATTCGGGGTGCACCGCAAACACCGCACCGGGATGCTTCTTTTTACACTCAATGACGTCTTCCGCTGTGAGCTGCGCGTGAACAGGACAGTAGCCGTCCCACAAAATAATGTTCTTGTGCGGTAATTTTTCTTTCACAAACGAGCCTAAATGTTGATCGGGAATGAAAAGAATATCATCCGCCTTAAGCTTATCAACAATTTTTATTGCAGATGAACTTGTAACACACACGTCGCACTCCGCTTTAAGAGCAGCAGTTGTGTTAATATATGCGACAACTTCCGCTTCGGGATTCTGCTTTTTGAATTCGCGGACTCTTTCAGGTAAAATCTGCTCTGCCATAGGGCAGGTTGCAGAAGGTACGGGAAGAATTGTCTGAGTTTCCGGCGAAAGTATTTTTACACTCTCCGCCATAAAACGCACACCGCACATTATGACTCTTTCAGCCTTTATTTCTGCCGCTTTTTTACTTAAAAAAAAGCTGTCGCCCGTAATATCCGCCACATCAATAATATCGGGGTCCTGATAAGTATGAGCAAGTATAACGGTACCGGTTTTTTGCTTTTCTTCAACAATAAGTTTTTTGAGTTCACAATTATTCATAAAATCACCTTTTTATAAGTTGACAAGTGCAATCCGTATTCCAAAAACTGTTCTGGATTGTGCTCACCGACTTTAACTCATAATAATTATATCATTATTTTTTCTTAACGCAATAACAAAAACTCAAAAAAAGGAGCGTTTGACTGCATATTTATGGTTATTTATCCAAACTTTTACGTTAAAAATTTAACTTCTTCCGTTTTGGTTGAAAACAAAAAAATTTTATTGTATTATTATGACAAAAGATGTTTATTTTATTAAGGGGGATGCTACAATGAACGCATATCTTGAAAAAGATTTTGAACTTCTTAAAAATTCTGATGCCGAGCTTTTTGAAGCATTTGAAAAAGAGCAGGTGCGTCAGAGCAGAAATATTGAACTTATCGCAAGTGAAAACTACGCTTCTGCTGCTGTTATGGCTGCAAGCGGCAGTATACTTACAAATAAATATGCAGAAGGTTATCCTTCACGCAGATATTACGGCGGCTGCGAATATGTTGACATCGCCGAAACTCTTGCTATTGAGCGTGCAAAAAAGCTTTTCGGTTGTGAATACGCCAACGTTCAACCCCACTCAGGCTCACAGGCAAACTTTGCAGTTTACTTTGCACTTCTTCAACCCGGTGACACGGTTCTCGGTATGAGCCTTGCAGACGGCGGTCACCTTACACACGGCTCACCCGTTAATGTCAGCGGTTCTTACTTCAATTTTGAAAGCTACGGTGTTGATGATAACGGTTATCTTGACTATGACGCTCTCGAAAAGAAAGCAAAAGAATGCAACCCCAAGCTTATTGTAGCAGGTGCTTCCGCCTACCCCAGAACAATTGATTTTGCCAAAATCCGCGAAATCGCCGACTCTGTAGGCGCATTGTTTATGGTGGATATGGCTCACATTGCAGGTCTTGTTGCCGCAGACAGACACCCTTCACCCATCCCCTACGCTCACGTTGTTACATCCACAACTCATAAAACTCTCCGTGGTCCTCGTGGCGGTCTTATTCTTACAAACGACGAAGAAATTGCCAAAAAAGTCAACAAGGCTATTTTTCCCGGTATTCAGGGCGGTCCCCTTATGCATATAATTGCCGCCAAGGCCATATGCTTCGGCGAAGCACTTAAACCCGAATTCAAAGAATACGGCAAAAAAATTATTTCAAACTGTAAAGCCCTTGAAAACGCTCTTGCAGCACAAGGTGTCGATATGGTTTCGGGCGGTTCTGACAACCACCTTCTTCTTCTTGATCTCAGAAGCCTTGGTATAACAGGTAAAGAGCTCGAAAAACGTCTCGATGATGTTTATATCACAGTTAATAAAAACGCTATCCCCAAAGATCCCGAAAAGCCATTCGTTACAAGCGGTGTTCGCATAGGTACCGCCGCCGTTACAACCCGTGGCTTTGAGGCGCAGGATATGGTGGATATCGCAGAATGTATTAAGCTTGCCGCAACTGATTTTGAAAACAGCGCCGATGCTATCAGAGAACGTGTTTCAAAAATCTGTGACAAATATCCCCTTTATAAATAATCACAGAAAGACGGGGATGTAAAAAAGCGCAAACCGCATAAAACAATACACATCAAGGGATTCTTACAGGTATCACTCCTGCAAGAATCCCTTAAATAATGGACTGTAAAAAACTTTCGTTTTTTACAGTCCATTTTAATCTCACATAACAATATTACCGATATCACTTAAATTGCAATCAGCAACATACGAGCTCGCAAAACTGCCGTTGAAGGCCTTGACTGTATAGTAATAATCTAAATCAACGTCAACCTTCTCATCGGAATACGTAGCGTAGCCGGTTTCATCAACAACAAGGTCTTCGCTATTTACAACAGCCAATTTTTCCCAAGCGCCGTCAAGCTTGCGATAAACAGCATATCTGTCTGCTCCTTCAACAGGCTTCCAGCCTACAAGCACGCCATTCTCCTGAAGCTGAAGTGCAATCTCAGGCTCGTTAACACGGATAATCTGCGATGAAGCTATATAATTACTTAAGCATTTACCTTTAAAGCCCTTGACAGTATATGAATATGTTTCACCCGCGACAGCAGTTTCGTCAATAAAGCTTAAAACTGATGCTTGAGTATCTTTGAGAATTTCCCATTTACCGTCACCTGTTTTTCTGTAAACCCTGTAGCCATCAACTCCGGCAACCTTGTTCCATTTAAGCTCTATTCCCGTTGTTTTATTAGCAACAGATTTCACCTTAGGTGTGGATATAAACGTCAACGCAGCTTGATTAAATCCACTTACGACCTCATCGTTTTTCGCTCTTACAGCGTAACGGTATGTGACACCGCTTTTAACGGTTTTATCCGTATAAGATGTACTTGTTGTATCCTTTAATATAGTCCATTTTGTCTCGCCTTCGGCTTTTCTGTAAATCCTGAAATCCTTTGTGCCTACGGGTTTATTCCATTTAACATTAATACCCGAGTCAACTGTTTTTACAGTAATTTTCGGTGCGGCAAGATATTTAAGTGAAATACCCTCAGAGACATAGGCACTTGTGCATTTGCCGTTTACTGCTTTTACGGTATATGTGTAAAGAATTCCGCTTTCTGCAGCTTTGTCCACGTAGCTTGTATTCGCATTGCCTTCGACTTTTGCAATAAGTTTCCAGCTTGTGCTCTTTGTTTTACGGTAAAGGTAATAGCTGTCCGCGCCCTTCACCTTGCCCCAGGTTACTTTTGCACCTGCCGCATCGTTTTCTGTGCTCTTAAGAGCTGGTGCTGCAAGACGAATGATATCCCAGCCGTCTCTGTTATAGTCGCCGTATATTTTTCCGTATGTGGCTCTCACCGTGTAATTGTATTCCACACCGCTCTTTGACTTAACGGCTGTATCTGTATAATAAGCCTTTGATGTTGTCTCAAGATAAGTCCACTTACCGTCACCTATACGGCGGTAAACTCTGTAACCGTCAGCACCTTTTACTGTGCTCCATTTAAGTGTCACTCCGTTTGCAGAGTTTGCTATGCTTGAAACTTCCGGTGTTCCCAATCTCTTGATGCTTAAGCCGGTTTTATTATAACTGCTGAGAGTTTTTCCTGAAACAGCTCTCACGGTGTATTTATATGTGTTGCCGCTTTTGTTTGCAACTGCTGTATCGGTATAGCTTGTTTTTTCCGTTGTTCCGATAAGCGTCCAGCCGCCTGTTGAGCCTTTGCGGTAAACTCTGTAAGCTTCAGCGCCTTTTACTGCGTTCCATTTGACATTGATGCCGCTTGTTGTATTTGCAACACTCTTAAGCTTTGGTGCAGCAAGATATTTTATAACAGCGGTTTCATAACCGCTTTCATAGCCGTTTCTTGATGCGGAAACTGCATATCTGTACTCCTTGCCGCTTTCGACTGCGGAATCAAGCACAGAATAGCCTTCACCTTCAACACTTATTAAAAATGTCCAACCGTCATCACCATCGGTGTATTTGTAAACATTACAATAAATGTCGCTGTAATCCTTCCAGGAAATCTTTATGTTTCCGTCAAGATTCTCCACCTTTACACCTTGCACAGGAGAAATATATTCGGTAGTCACACCTTTTTTATTGTAGTCGCCGTATTTACCGTCGGGATTTACACCACGGACAGTATATGTATATTTAACACCGTTTTTGATGCCCTTAGTATCTTCATAAAAGCAATCAGCTACAGAACTTAAATATTCCCAACCTTTAGCATTATCTTCTTTGCGGTAAACTCTGTATTCGACTGCACCTACCACGGGCTCCCACGAAATGCTGACAGAACCCATGCCGTTGTTAACACTGAATATTTCAGGAGCGGAAGTCAGCCCCACATTGATAACCACAGGAACAACGTTATATGCACCCATATATTCAACTGCTATATAGTTATATGGGCTGGTTTCATCCCAGGGAATAAAAAACTGTATATCTTCATAGGCTATTTTCGCGTCGTAAGGAATAACGTTACCGTTTTTATCAGCAAAATCACCCTTTTCGGCACTATATACATATTCGATTTTACTTCCGTCTTCTAAAGTGAGAATAAGTGTATTACCCACTTCATAAGGATTGCATGAAGATATATTGTAAATATAGACTTCTGTTTCTTCATAATTCTCATCCAGGCTTGGTACCCACTCACCGCCTTCACCATACTTGAAAACAATGGGTTTTGCGGTTGTAAACTCAATATCCGTTACAGGGTTCTCAATAATAGTAACAGGTATGTAACAAGTCTTGTCAAAAATTTCAAGGGTAAATTTATGTTCACCCGGTTCCCAAGGCTTCTCAGACTGATCTGAATAACAATTCACATCCACATCAGAAAGAAACTCACCTGATTCGTTTATATAATCATACTTTTCAGCATTATAGGTGTAAACAGATGTCGTTGCGTCATTATAAGTAACCGTAACGGATGTACCCGCTGTATATAAAGGGGCATCGTAAGCAAAATACTCTCCGTCATCTTCATAATCTGGATACCACATACCATTGGTATTCTCGTAGTATTTCACGGGTTTTTCCGAATTGAAGCTGATGCTTTCAACAGGATTTTCCATAATCTTAACGGGAACAGGAAATTTACAACCCATAAAATAATATTCTACCGAATATTCGCCGAGCTCTGTCCAAGGCATTACTTCCTGAGTATCATCAGAAACGATATCATAAAAATACACCTCGTTTCCGTTTTCATCAAAGTATGAATATCCGTCGGATGTATATACGCTACGGCTGCCGTCTTTAAACGTAACGTTAAGCTTATTGCCTTCTGCATAGAAGGGTGTATCGTAATCGTAGTAGAAAAATTCTGCAGTATCGTCTTTATACTTAAAGCCGTCAACATTCTGTATGAGTTCAATAGGCTCAACAGGTACAAATTCAACAGACTCAACTGTTGACTCGGTAATTTCAACGGGAACTTCACACTCACCGCCGTCATAAATAACGGTTAAAGAGTGTGTTCCTACAGACCAGGGGTCAGTTTCCTGATCCGTTGTATAATCAAGCTCCCATGAATCAAGCACACGACCCTTCTCGTCAACGAATTCACCGTCAACGCAGGTGTAAAAATATGTTGCTACATCCGAAGGCTCGTATAAATACATTACCTCAATCTCAGCACCATCCTGCCATAAATCGAAGTAATCATATATAAATACGCTTTTATATTCTTCGGTTTCTTCGTCATAAACATATGACCAGTAGCCCCCGGTATTTTCACATAAAGAAAATTTTCCTTCAGGATGCTCGTACGTCATATAACTAAGCTGTTCTGCCGCTTCGGCTTTTACCACGCTCACACAAGAAAACACGGATAAAAGCATAATAGCGGCTAACACCAGGCTTAAGGTTTTTTTCATAATTTTGACCTCCTTGCAAATATCTTTGTCTACTTTATTCTACATTAGAATTTACTTCTTTTCAATATATGTTTCTCACATAAATTTTACCGATTTTTGCACGATTTGATAAAAAAATATTTTTGCTTGCTTTTTTCTCTGTAAAAACATTGTCATTTTGCCTATATTCTGTCGAAATTTTTTTACTTATAGCCAATTGAAAACGTTATTTTTTGTGATATACTATTAAATGAAATAATTTGTACACTTGTACGAATGAAAGGATGATAAACACTATGGCAGAGAACAGATTTCTCGGCGATTACCCCGTAATCGGTATTCGTCCCATTATCGACGGCAGACGCGGTCCTCTCAAAGTCAGAGAATCTCTTGAAGATCAGACAATGAATATGGCTAAATCGGCCGCTAAACTTTTCACAGAAAATCTTAAATACTCAAACGGTGAGCCCGTTAAGGTTGTTATCGCAGACACAACTATCGGCAGAGTTGCAGAAGCCGCCGCTTGTGCGGACAAGTTCCGCAAAGAAGGTGTTCAGATTACACTTTCTGTTACTCCTTGTTGGTGCTACGGTTCCGAAACAATGGATATGGATCCCACAACTATAAAAGGTGTCTGGGGCTTTAACGGCACAGAACGTCCCGGTGCTGTTTACCTTGCGGCAGTTCTTGCAGCGCACGCACAAAAAGGTCTTCCCGCATTCGGTATTTACGGCAAAGACGTTCAGGATGCAGATGACACATCTATCCCCGCTGACGTACAGGAAAAGCTCCTTCGCTTTGCAAGAGCCGCAGTTGCAGCTGCTACAATGAAGGGCAAATCATACCTTCAGATCGGTTCAATCTGTATGGGTATTGCAGGTTCTTCAATCGACACCGATTTCTTTGAAGAATATCTCGGTATGCGTGTTGAGTCAGTTGACGAAGTTGAAATTATCCGTCGAATGTCTGAGGGCATCTACGATGAAGCAGAATACCAGAAAGCATACAAATGGGTAAGAGAAAACTGCAAAGAAGGCTTTGATAAAAACCCCGACTTTGTTAAAAAGAGTGACGAGCAGAAGGAAAAAGACTGGGAATTCACAGTTAAGATGATGTGCATCATCAAAGACCTTATGAACGGCAACAAAAACCTTCCCGAAGGCTGCGAGGAAGAAATGGTTGGTCACAATGCTATTGCCGCAGGCTTCCAGGGTCAGAGACAGTGGACTGACTTCTATCCCAACGCAGACTTTGCAGAAGCAATGCTCAACACAAGCTTCGACTGGAACGGTGCTCGTGAGCCCTACATCCTTGCTACTGAAAATGACACTCTTAACGGTGTAAGCATGCTCCTTATGAAGCTCCTTACAAACAGACCCCAGATGTTTGCAGACGTTCGTACCTACTGGAGTCCCGAAGCCCTTAAGAGAGCAACCGGTTATGAGCTTGAAGGCAAAGCAAAAGAAAGCAAAGGCTTCATCCACCTTATTAACTCAGGAGCTTGCTGTCTTGACGCTTGCGGTGAAGTTAAGGACGAAAACGGCAACGGCATTATCAAAGAATGGTACGATGTAACTGAAAACGACATCAACACAATCAATGCCGCAACAGAATGGTGTGCCGCTGATAACGGCTACTTCCGCGGCGGCGGATATTCAAGCCGTTTCCTTACCCGTGCAGAAATGCCTGCAACAATGATTCGTCTTAACCTTGTTAAAGGTCTTGGACCCACAGTTCAGATTTGCGAAGGCTATACAGTTGCTCTTCCCGACGAAGTTTCACACAAAATCTGGGCAAGAACAGACTACACATGGCCCTGCACATGGTTTGCTCCCACACTTACAGGAAAAGGCCCCTTCACTTCTGCTTACGAGGTTATGAACCATTGGGGTGCTAACCACGGTGCTATCTCCTACGGTCATATTGGTGCTGATATTATCACTCTTTGCTCAATGCTCCGTATCCCCGTTTCAATGCACAACGTTGATGAAAGCAAAATCTTCCGTCCTGCTTGCTGGAACGCATTCGGTACACAGGAACTCGAGAGTGCTGATTTCCGTGCTTGCGAAGCATACGGTCCCCTTTACAAATAATTAAACAACACAAAAACCTTCCTTTGTTTTTGGCAAAGGAAGGCTTTTTTATATAAACAGTGCTTGCAACCGCATTTAATCCCCTGTGAAATCACAAACCCTTGATAAGCAAACACTGTTTACATACTAAATGGACATACTTTTATCTCTATTAAATTAAACCACATCGCACCTGTAAAATCTATTCCCTGGGAGAGTACACTTGACGATTTATTTGTATTATTTATGTTTTCTTTGTGACAAAATTCCTTGACTTTACCCCAAAAATGCTATATCTTAAAAGTTAGATGTTCAGAATATTCGGGTTTACCGATTTCTATAGGGGTGTTGAATTGAACAAAAATTGTCCTAAATGCGGCAAGGAAATTCCTGAAGAAGCAGCCTTTTGTCTGAACTGCTTTTCTCCGGTTGGTGTCCGTGTTGCACAAAAACAAAAAAACAAACCATCTTTCTTTTTATTAATACGGTCTTCTGTTTCCAAAATCGTCAAAAATCGTCGTTTTTGGCTTTCTCTTGCAGGTGCGACCGTGTTTTTATTTGTTATGGGCATTTGTATTTTTGTTATGAAAACATTTAACTCTTCCCCGGCTCTGAAATCACCCGATACAACCATAATCAATGTTACAGAAACCGTTGCACTTACCGAGTCTGACGGCGAAGCGGTAACTGACGAAAACGGCGAGCAGGTTTTTGAAATTGTAGAGATTACGAAAGCTCTCACGCTTGCCCCCGAATCCACCGAAAAGCAAGGCCTGCTTGATAAGCTTTTTAACGATAAAACAACGGAAAACAAAAATACCACCAACACTTCTCAAACAGAAGAAACAACTGAGAAAAAGGGCTTCTGGGAATCCTTGTTTGGTTCTGACAGCACCACTCAAACTGAAACAGCCGTATCGTCAACCCAAAATTCTGTAGAGAATACGCAGGAGAGCTCAACAAAACCGTCTGTAACGGAAACGGCAACGACACCAATAACTACGGAGCCGCAAACAACTGAGCCCGTGCAGACTCCGGTGACTGATTTTGAATATACGTTATCCGACAAATATGCTACTATTAAAAAATACACAGGTAACGCTACCCACGTAACCGTTCCTGCGGTTATCGAATCAAAATACGTTGTAAGAATAAGTTCAAACACTTTCCAGAATAACGACACCATAGAAACCGTTACATTTGAGAGCAACAGTAATCAACCCTATTTGTGGATTGAGAGTCAAACCTTCAACAGTTGTTCAAATCTGCGCGTAATCAATTTTCCCGAAACTGATTTAGGCATTATAAATAATTTTGCTACAAATTGCCTTTCTGTGGAAAAACTTTCTGTTACGGGTTATCAATTCAAATACATTGACGGAACGCTTTATTACAACACAGGCAGCACGTGGAAATTGCGTTGGCATTGCCCCGCGCACCCAACCACTACAATTACTTTACCCAATAATTGTAGTGGTTTTGAATCCGCAATTAACTTAAAAGAGGCAAGAAACGTAAAAAACATATATCTAAGCAAAAACACAATGTATTTCCCCTCGACCAATCTGCTTCCGCCCAACTGTGAAAACGTTTATGTTGATGATGCAAATCCTTACGGTTATGACGAAAACGGCATTGCTTTCCAGAAAAGCGGTTCCCAATATCTTTGCTCGTATCCGCCAAAAAACACAACACAATCACTCACTCTGCCCGAAAACTCTTTGATTTATGCCCAACACATATCGAATCCTTATTTAAAAACACTTTATATACCCGGTTCGGCAAATATTCAGTTCGAGGATTCCATTCTCAACAGAAGTGCATTTTCCGCACTGGAAAACCTATATATAGGTTCATCCCATCCAAAAGCAGATTATTTTCTCACAAACAGCGAAATTACCAACACTCAAAAATATTAAAAGGACAGCATTATGAAATATAAAAGAACAGAAGATTTGCTCGAACAACTGAAAAAACAGAACATTAAATATGACGATTATCTTGCAAAAAACGAGGACTCCTTTGTCGTGCAGGATTTAAGCGAGTATTGGCGCGAAGTCATAGAAAAGAGCAATATGACAAAGGTTGATATCATCAACAAAGCCGATATCGGATATACGTATTTTTACAATGTTATCGGCGGGAAAAGCATTCCGTCACGGGATACCTTGGTTAAACTCTTTTTAAGTATGCGGGCAGGCCTTGAAGAATGCCAAAAAGCCCTTAAGCTTTACAATTGGTCAGGCTTGTATCCGAAAAACAAGCGCGACAGTATCCTTATATACGCTCTCGCTCATTCCCTTTCTTTGTACGATACAGAAGAAATTCTTGAAGACAAGGGTGAAAAAATCTTCAGGACTTCATAAGAAACAATAAATCACTCCGCACACCTTAATTTCAATTCAGGTGTGCGGAGCTTTTTATCTGCAATTATGTAATTAACTCACTTATGTCATTACATTCGTGTTTGAGATGTTTGTTGTACAGGTTCTTGCGTCGGTACTGCTGCTCCGACAGGCGCTGTGTTCACCTGAGCTTCAGGTACAACATCTGTATATTTCACATCATATACCTGATTTTCACACAAAGGCTCAAGCTTTATGAGTGTATATAAATACACTATACGAACAAAGCCCAGAGTTACAAGGCTGTCCAACACAGATATAACTATTGCAACCTTTTTGTTACCGGATTTGTTGGGTTTGTAAATATCTATTACATCTCTGAGTATTGCATATTCCATAATCACTTTTGCTGCCGCAGGAACCAACAGAAGAACTGACGAAACTGCTCCAATACCTGTTATAACAACTGAAAGCAATGCAACCACCATGTATATAAGTGTCTCTCCGAACAAGTCAATTCCGATATACACCCACACAGATAATTTTCTGTTCTTTATTTCAAGCTTATCTCCCAATAATTTCAGAGGCTTGTCCCCTGCAATATCTGAGAGCACGTAAAGCTTGAAATAAGTAGAGAAAAACGGAACAAAAGCAAGCAAAGCTGATTTTCTGCCATGCTTTTTAGCTATTAAGTAAACCGGGATAGCCTCGAGAATAAAGAATATAACTGAAACAATAAATGAAAAAATCGAACCGATAATACCGGCAATTAAAACTACGCCTGCAACGCCGATTTCAGCGATACCGAGCAGACTTCCGAGTGCCGACTCAATATCCTTGAGAAATGGTACCGCTTCATTCAGAATATCCGAAAAATAATAAAACATATCCATATTCAAACCGCCTTCACCATAATTTGTTATCATTTAAAAAGTCGCAACAGTCTTCAACAGCAATACTCTGTTTTTTCTTCGCCGCACTTTGAAAAGGACAAATTTTTATCTTTCTTAATTAATATATCCTTTCGCCGCCACGCTTTATACCGAACTCTTCGTACTCCCATTTTTGTATGCATTCCTGACAAACACATCTACCGCCATCTCCATCTTCTGACGGTATGACGTATTCTTTAAAATAAACCATATTTTCACAATCAGCGCAAGCATAACTGAAAATTTCTGTCACAGCTACACCACCGATAATCACTGTGACTAAAGCAACTACACTGACTATTATGGCTATTTTCTTTTTTCCGTTTAAAGCTGCCATATTTATACTTCCTTTAATTAATAATTATCTGCATTTATTATACTCGAATAAAGTGAATCAACGTAATAATGGTTATCGGCAAATATTTTAAAGATATACATACGATAATTGTCTCGTGCGATTATTGTATATCTACCTTCTTCGTTATACTCGTACGTATCATATCCGAACATATTTGTTCTGTTTTCATTTAAAACAAGTCATTGCAAAATTTCTCAATTTCAGGTGTAATAAATTACGTCAGTAATTTTCAACTGTCCATCAACTAATTCTACTATAAATATACATTCTATGTAACTATCAATTGTTACTTCGATTTCATATACACCGTTGCTTGATGAAACAAGTGTAATATCGTCATACGACCACGAACCTTCACTGAACAACTCTCCTGCATAAATGTAACAAGAGCTATCCGTGTCAGCAATTATCTGATCCTCATTATAAAACAAATCAACAAGAGATTTACTCATATAAAACTCAAGATTTGTTTTTAAGTGATAATCGGGTACATATATTCTTGCATACGGTTCACCGTTTATATATTCATACGAATCATAATCCACATAGCCGGTATATCCCATTCGTCCGCACACGCAGGATTCATACACTTCTAATAATGGCAACATCATTTCTTCTACATTTGAACTTGTAATTTTAGGAGTGTATTGCTTGAGCTCATAGGTTTCAGTGATGAACATATCGTTATAATGCGAATAATCCTGTGCGATAAGCTTTCCGTTTTTATATGTTACATACACATCCCGATTTTCGCCTGTACCAAAATCATTAATTATAACACGGCCCTTTGAGTCAATTCTATATGTAGTTGACTGATAACCAAGCGACACACCGCTAAATATGTCAGCTGTGTATACTCTGTTGTCGGGGGCAAAATAATATCCCATTCCATATTCGTCATACCACACATGACCATTACGGAGATACTCTATTGTCTTTTTAGGCACTGTATATTTTGACTTGATTTTAACTCCGTAGGTGCTGTGGGCACTTACATATGAATTTGATACAGCTTTAACGGTGTACCTGTAATAAATTCCGGATTTCACTTTCGTATCGGTAAAGGATACTGCTGTTACACCTTTTCCTATCCTTGACCAACCGCTCCACGATTTAGTTTTAGAATTATAAGTTTTTCGGTAAACATTATATCCCTTTGCTCCGGACACTTTACCCCAGGTTACCTTTACACCTGCTTTGTTTGAAGTTGCAGTTTTAAGAGTGGGTGTCGCAAGGAATTTTGTCTGTAATCCGTTCGTGTCGAAATAACTTACATAATCACCATAATATGCTCTTACAGTATATCTGTAATAAACACCACTTTTTGCCTTTGTATCGTTATATGAATTGCTCTTTGTTGTGGCGAGCCTGCTCCAACCGCCCCATTTTTTTGTAGTAGCGTTATATGTTCTTCTGTAAACTATATACCCCGTAGCACCCGAAGCCTTGTTCCATTTAACGCTTACCTTGCCCGTTGCATTCGCAATGCTTGAAAGCTTCGGTGTTGAAAGGAAGTATGTTTTAAGACCCGAAGAATGGTAACCTGAAAGTCCCGTCCCGTTTTCTGCTCTTACGGTGTAGCGGTAATATGTACCCGATTTTGCAGTTTTATCATGGTACGACGTGCCTGTTTCATCACTTTCAAGTCTTGACCAATTTCCCCATTTTTTGGTAGTTGCATTATACGCTTTGCGATAAACGATGTAATTTTCGGCGCCTTCAGCCGCATCCCAGATTACTTTAACACCACTTGTGGTATTTGTAACACTTATGAGTTCTGGTGTTGCGGGAACAGGTTCCCGGTTTTTTGTCCAACAAGCATAAAGCTTTATATTAGCATTTTTACTGATCAAATCACCCGGCATATATTGAGTTCCTGTGCCATCGGCTTTCGTTGACCATTTGACGAAAGTATATCCCGGACGAGTAGGCTTTGCAGTAGAAAGATATACGCTTTCATCAAAAATCCTGTATTGGGTTGACGGTGCTCCTGTTCCACCGTTTGCATCATAAGCAATATAATATATTCCCGTAAGAATGTACTTAAATGTACCTTTTGTTTTTGCTAACGCTTTTAAATAATATGTAGAGCCTTTGGTGAATGTATACTCTAATTTGTAGTTATTGTTTGTGCCTGAGTTATCGTCGCTTGCAAGAAGCTTTCCGGAGGCATCATAAATAAAAAACTGTGTATCTATGCTGCCGGTGCTTTCAAAACGCAGTTTTTTATTATATGTGGGAGTCAGCTTCATATAATAAGCCTTACCATCAAAAGGAGGATTACCGGTATATGTTTTTTTGCCCCATGTAGGTGACAGCACAACCGCTTCATCCCAACAAGCATACAGTGTGGTGTTTTGATTTTTCGAAAAACTGCTTCCGGGATAATAATTTATTGAGTCACATGTTGAAGTTGTG
Source organism: Clostridia bacterium (assembly GCA_017461235.1). GTDB lineage: Bacteria > Bacillota > Clostridia > Oscillospirales > Acutalibacteraceae > DTU089. The sequence goes on from JAFTYU010000002.1 coordinate 71,900, forward strand.
CTCCATCCGGTAAAAGTATAACCAAAACGCACAGGCACCTTTGACGAAAGAGTTACCGTCGTTCCGTTCTGCTTGGTTTGGCTTGAGGGTGCGCCGGAACCGCCGTTAGCATTATATTTTATAGTATAAGTGCTCTGACTACGCTCCCAAATTGCATATAAAGTAATTCCGGATTCTGAATTATAGGAAGAACCTGCATAATAATCAGGACTTGTGTCGCTTGATGAAGTTCCCCATCCCTTAAAGGTATATCCTGTTCTTACCGGCTTTGCGCTACTTAATGTTAATGCTTGGTTAAAATACTTTGTTTGTGAAGAAGGTGCACCCGAACCGCCGTTTGCATTGTAGCTTACCGTTCCGGAAACATACGGAACCAATGTCCATATCTGATTGGTATTACCGGCACTGTAGGCAGATATTGTCGCCTGGCCTGAGCCATTGCACGTTAAAACCATATTAGGATTAGCTTTACATCTTATAACATAACCGCCTGAAACCTTATCAAAACCCCAGGACTGAGTTGAACTTCCGCTATATTTGTAGTTCGTAACCTTTGTTGTTGATGTAGGATAGGTTGAACTTGTATGAACGTTTACTGCATTTGCCGTTGTAATATCCGGAAATTTCATTGTATAAAAATTTCCGCCGTTATTTGCGATTTGAACCCTTGATATCGCCATAAAACTCCAGGCATTAACTCCCGCACCGCTATTGGCACTAGTACCTGACACCGTTAAATAATTATATGTACTTTGTCCGTTGGATCTTACATAATAGTAACCGGGTGTTATTGTTTGATAATTGTATGAACTTCCCGAAGAAAAATTAGGTCGTATAACGCCATAAAAAGTACCATATGAATACGAGTATGAATGTGAACGTGTAACATGTGTCGAACCATTTTGCTCAACAACATACATTGTACTTGATGTTGCAGATGTTATAATCGCTACATGTCCGTACGCGCTTGTAGTATATGTCCACACAGCAATATCTCCGGGTTGCGGAACGAAACCACTATAGTATCGTATCCTTTGCCATCCTGAAGGCAATGAATTTGTTGCATAATCGCACCCATTGCCTGAAACGGGTGAAACCCCTAAGTACGCATAGTAATATTTTGTTAAATCGACACACTGTGCTCCATACACACCATCATAGTCCCATGAGCCGCCAACTTTAGAATTTGCCCAACTGACAGCTTGAGATTGTGTGATGGATGTAGCAAAAGCAGTAATATCCATACTGACAAGTGATACACTGAGAATAACTATTACCAGCACTAAACTCAAAAACTTTTTCATAAATTTACCACCTTTTTATTTATGTAATTATTTTTATGTTTGCTCCTATGATATAAAAACAAATATTTAGTTGAATAGTAAAATACCCATTACGTACATACTATTAAATCACAGTTATCTTTTTGTCACAATGGTCTGTCGGGGTATACTCCGATAGAATATAGACAACTATACTAAATCTCTTTAAAACCCCGCTTTTTGTGTACTCTGACGGGGAACAGTTTTAATTCATAGTTCTTTTTATACAATTTATCTACATTTTTTGACGGATTTCTACGGATTTTCCTTGACTTTTCAAACAAAAACATCTATCCTTATACTTGTGTGTACTATCTTAAGATACAGTTCAAAAACAGTTTTCGACAGAGGTGTAGGTAATGAAAAAAATTTGTCCTGAATGCGGTAATCATTTACCTGATGAAGCTTCTTTTTGCTTAAACTGTTTTTATTCTTTTGATTCAGCTGAACAAAACGATAGTAAAAAAAAGAAAAAAACTCTCCCCATCATTTTGTGGCTTAAGCTTCATTATAAAAACCTTTTAAAATACTCCTTGGCTGCTCTGGCATTTTTAATTGTTATGGGTATTTGCATATCGGCTATAAAAATCGGAAACCATTCTTCCCTTAAATCACCCGACACCACAGTAATAGTGGAAGAAACACGCTACGTACCCCTCACAGAGTCAAACGGTGTTGCCGTTACTGATGAAGCCGGTGAACAAGTGACTGGTGTTGTGGAAGTTACAAAAATCGAAACTTTGCCTGCTTCCACTACACAAAAACAAGGTTTACTTGACAAAATTTTTAATTCGGACACGAAAAAGAACACAGAGACAAATAACGATAAAGCTACCGACGACAAAACTACCGAAACCACGGAAAAGAAAGGATTTTTCGACCAGATTATTGACTCAGTGTTCGGCACAGATGAAGAAGAATCAACAAACGCCCCCACAACAAACCTTTCTACCGTGGAGCACGGCACAACCCAAAACACTACGGTTCTTTCTTCAACAACCACCAATCCCGTCACTACAACCGAAAAACCGACTCAGACGACTTCATCAACCGTGGGTACCAGCTCTATTACAACAACTGAAAACGGAAGTTATTATTTTGAATACGCGCCGCACAATAGCAGTGATCCCGACGGCCCTATAGCAATAACAAAATATGTCGGAAACGCTTCTGTTGTAACAATTCCTGTTCAAATCGATGGTAAATATGTTCAAGAAATACGACCCGATTGTTTTAAAAACAATAGTATAATTACACAAATTGATATTCCTTATAATTCAAACAGAAAATATATATGGCTTAAGGATTACTGCTTAAACAATTTAACTTCACTCACAACAATTAATTTATACAATAACAATTTTTTTCTATATACACGTTTTGCGTATAATTGCCCTATTAAACATTTGAATTTCGATTCCACAAAATCAAAATTTATAGATGGTGCATATTATTATAAAGAAACTCTAAAATGGTTTTCAGCCCATCCTTCATTCACAACATTAACGATTCCTGATTGGTGTACCAAGATAGATGGTTCTATAAATTTTCACGAAGTTCCCAATCTCAAAGTAATCAATATTCACAAAAATGTTGTTGGCATTCCTGTATACTCTGCTCACTATTCAAACGAATTAAAAGCTATAAATGTTGAAGCAGGCAATTCGCTTTGCATGTCAGTAGATGGAGTACTATTCGCAAAAACCTATGCAACTGACACATCATATAAATATTGTGTTTATCCCTATTCAAAAACAGATACGGTTCTAAAATTACCTGAAAACAGTACCCTGGGCACAGGGAAAGGAACTGCTTATACCGTTAACCCGAATCTTGAGGAGCTGTGGTTACCTTTAAGCAGTACCTTATCAAAACCTGACGACACACATTTTTACAATAAATCTTACCCGAACCTAAAAACAATTCATATTGCAGAGGGACATCCCCAATACGAGAAAATAGCAAAAACCTTTAAAGGAACTATTAAAACGTATTAACCGAAACATTGATAAGGAGAACCGATAAATGGATTATAAAAGAACTGCGGATTTGCTCGAACAGTTAAAAATCCAGAACAAATCCTACGAAAGTTATCTTGAAGAAAATCAGGACAGCTTCATTCAGAACGACTTAAAGGATTATTGGCAAAGCATTTTAAGCACCTGCCCCATGAAGAAAACGGATATTATAAATAAAGCGGATGTTGGTTACACCTTCTTTTATGATATAATTAAAGGTAAAAAAATCCCTTCAAGGGACACTATCTGTAAAATTCATATCTCTATGAATCTCGGTCTGGAGCCTTGTCAGAACACCCTTAAGCTTTACAACTGGGCATCGCTCTATCCCAAAAACAAACGTGACAGTATAATTATATACGGAATAACACACCATATGGCTCTGTACGAAACAGATGCACTTTTAAAACAAAATAATCAACCACAGTTGGCGAAAATGTTATGAGTAAATACAGCGAATTTATTGAAAAAACTTTAGAAAGCGAATACACGCATCTGCAGTGTTTTAAAAATGACGATTCAATTAAAATCGATCTCTACAAGCACACAAAAATCCGAAAAAAGCTTGTACTTATACGCTCAAAAAACAGGAATGACCATATCTTCCGTATTCTTCGTGGTATAAATCATCCAAATCTGCCTACAGTTTTTGATGTTTGTGCCTGTGACGATTACCTTATGGTCCTTGAAAGCTATGTAGAAGGAGAGTCTCTCAGCAAGCTGCTTCAAAAAGGCTGCGTTACTAAAAAACAAGCGGTAAAGTACACCATTGATGTTTGTGAAGCTTTAAAAACACTACACGAAAAACAAATAATTCACCGTGATATAAAACCCGAAAATATAATTATCAGCCCCGACGGCAAGGCAATTCTCATAGATTTGCAGGCGGCACGTCTCGTTACAGACACAGACCATAAAGATACCATAAACCTTGGCACGGTAGGCTACGCCGCTCCCGAGCAATACGGAGTCCATCAGTCCACACCGCCTACCGACATTTATGCCGTGGGCGTGCTTCTTAACGAATTGATTATCAACTGCCACCCGACAGTCAGAATCCCGTCAGGTAAACTCGGAAAAATTATCTCTAAATGTACCGAAACACAGATATATAACAGATACCAGACTGTGGATAAGCTTATAGCTGACTTAAAACGTTACTCGTTCTTCCATTGATAAAAACTTAAAAAAATGCTCATAAGTTAAACCAAAAATGTTCCGGCACAATTATAAAAGTAATAACAAAATGACCTCCTGCCAAATACGGCAGGAGGTCATTTTTTCACGTGAATTATTAAAGATTGTAATATTTCTCAAATTCCACAGGATGGGGAACTTTTGAAATTTCACTACATTCAGCACGTTTTGATTTGATAAAGTTCTTAATAAGTTCTTCGGGGAATACGCCACCTGCGGTAAGGTATTCGTTATCTGCTTCAAGAGCATCAAGAGCCGCCTCAAGTGATGTGGGAAGACCTTTAAGCTTTGCTTTTTCCTCATCGGGAAGATTGAAAAGGTTAAAGTCATAGGGTCCCCAACCGTTTGCACGGGGGTCAATTTTATTTTTGATACCGTCAAGACCTGCCATAAGAATTGCTGCATAGCAGAAATAGGGGTTGCAGGTTGCATCCGGGTTACGAAGCTCGAAACGACGTTTGTCGGGAGCCTTTGCATAAGCAGGAATACGGATAACCGCACTTCTGTTAGACGTTGCATAACCTACTGTAACCGGAGCTTCAAAGCCGGGAACAAGACGTTTGAAGGAGTTTGTGCTGGGGTTTGTGATAGCACAAAGTGAAGAAATGTGTTTAAGAAGACCGCCGATGAAATAGTGAGCAGTCTCACTGAGATTTGAATATCCGTTATCATCTGAGAATACGGGCTCACCATCTTTGAACAACTGAATATGAACATGCATACCGCTACCTGCTTCGCCATAAATGGGCTTGGGCATAAACGTAGCAGTTTTACCGTGTTTGAGAGCGGTATTACGAATAATGTATTTAATCCACATTGTGTTGTCTGCCATTTTTGACATCTGACCCAACTGAGGCTCAATCTCAAACTGACCTGATGCGGCAACTTCGGGATGATGATAGTTGATTTCGATACCTGCATCTGCCATGTGTAAACACATTTCACTACGGCATTCGTATGTAACGTCAAAGGGCTTTGCAATGTGGTAGTTTTTTTGTTTGGGAACAATAACGCCGTTGTCTGCGACGGAACTGTTCCAATATGACTGCTGTGCATCAACATCGGCACTTATATTGTCGGGTGAAACATTCCAACCCACCTGATCGAAAAGATAAAATTCAAATTCGGGAAGAATAAGCATTGTATCTGCAATTCCGCTATCCTTCATATACTGTTCTGCAGCAAGAACAATATTTCTGGGATATTGGGCAAGGGGTCTGTTAGCGGGTGAATCAATAATCATAGCGTTACCTGTCATAGATAACGTGGGGATTGTGCAGAAGGGGTCAACAATGGCGGTATCGGGGTCGGGAATAAAAACCATATCGCTTTTCTCAACAACCGCATAACCATAGTTTGAAGCATCAAAGCCAATACCGTTCTTCATTGTTTCCTCAGAAAAATTTTCTGCGGGAATTGTAACGTGGCGGTATTGACCGTTAATGTCAACCATTTTGAAGTCAACCATTTTAATGTCTTTTTCTTTAATGAGTTCAATAATTTTATTGATTTTATTTTGCATCTGAACAACGACCTTTCAATGCTGATTTGCAATTTATATTACCATATAATTTTATATTTTTCAATTACTGCTTTCAAATCTCGAAACTAAATATTTTCCTGTTTTTGCCATAAGCACCGCACAGTCGGGCAAAAGGATATCAGGTTTTTCATTCATAAAATAATCTGCTTCAAAGGTCAGATCTCCTGTATAGCCGATTTCTGCAAGTGATTTCATAACATATTCCCAGTCAGTTACACCAAAAAACGGAAGTGTGTGGGAATCGTGTGTACCGTCCACATCATGCACATGCAAGCACTGTAGTCTTTTGTTGCCCAACATTTTTACAAAATCACCTATATCTTCTCTGACAAGAGTGGCGTGACCTATATCAAGGCACGCAACAAAGCAATCGTTATCGAGCGCATCAATATATTTCACAAATTCTTCCGGTCGGGAGCAGGTGGAATGATTTATCATTCCAGTATTCTGCCACATATTTTCAAGAGCAACCCTGATATCATATTCTTCACAATAGGGGATAAGCTTTTTGTAAAACTCCATATTGTACTCAAACAGCTTTTCGGGATTACCGTCCACATTGTATTCAAGATGTTGACAAGGATGAACAATAATATTCTTAACGCCTAAATATGATGCCCTTTTTATAGCTGTCACGATTTCATCAAACCGTTTTGCCGTTTTTTCTTCATCTTCAAATGATGAGCCGAAGGGAGCGTGAGACTGATTAAAAACAACGCCCTTATCCTCAGCGTATTTCCTTATTTCAGTATAATACTCCTTACCATGCTCCGCGGTATAAATCTCTTTATCAAACTGAGAAAAATCAAGAGCATCGTATCCCGCATCGACTAAAATATCAATGGCTTTATGAAAGCCGAACTTACGATGAAATCTGCCTGTAGTTGTAGAAAGCTTCATAATATCACCTGTGATTTAAGCAAAAACTTGTTTTTAATGTTATCAAAAATTTATCTTTCGTAGAGAAATATCTCTGTTTTCAAAATAAAAAGCGAGACCTTACATCATACCTTACGAGTGAAGTTTTTAGTTGCACAAAAAATGAAGTTAAGTTTACCTTTATTTCACTTGCGCAGCAAACTTCACTGCTCTGCAACTTCACTTACCGTCAGGTAAACTTAGTTGGCGCAAAGCGCCTTACCTTCCCATTCTTTTGCAGGGGGCACTTCAAGAAGTTTTGCGATTGTAACCGCAACGTCTTTTATAGACACATCGCCTTCAATCTCTTTGCCTTTTGCAAAGGGTTTGCCGCAAAAAAGAATCGGTATCGTCATATCTTCGGGCATATCCGTACCGTGACTTCTGTCGTGACCGCCGTGATCTGCAAGGAGAATTATTGTATAATCGTCGGAAATGCCGTTCTGCAATTTTTCAACACAGGAAAGTGCCTTGCTGACACTTTTCATATACTGTTCACTCATCCAACCACAATCGTGGCCGCCTACTTCATCGGTTTCACCAAGATACAGGAAAAGGAAGTCAGGCTCCGACTGATTGATGTATTTTATTGCCGCATCGGTGATTGTGATATCTGTATCCGACTGTTTATGTTGGTTAACACAAAGCGAAACATCAAGATGGTCAAATCTTCCTAAATCGCGGAGCTCTTCCCAGCTATAGAAAAAAGCACATTTTTTGTCATAATCATCGAATTGGTCAAACATACCTTTTATAGGACGCACCTGGGGCACATAACCGTTTGTTAAAATCCCGTGACGCTGCGGATCAACACTATGGAAAAGCGACATATGACACGGAAGCGTAACGGAAGGCATTACGGTTCTTGCCTTCAATGAATATGTACTGTTTTCAACTAACCTTTGTGCGAAGGGGTTGCCGCACTGCATCATACCATCCGGACGCATACCGTCAACGAGCACAAGAATAACTTTTTCTGACATAAAATCACCTTCAAAAATCTTTGTTAGCTTCTTTATTACTATAAAAAGACTCCCGACGAAGCGTCAGGAGTCCTTTTTCATCTTATTAAAGCGGAATACCTGCAGAGAAAGTGCCTTTTCCTTCTTCATATTCTTCATCGGTCATTTTAAGGATTTTAACGCCGAGAATAATACCCTTAATTACATTAATAAAACCGATAACGCCGCAAGAAATGATTAAGAAAACAATTCTCTTGATACCTGTACTTGTCTGTCCCTGCATAAAACAAGGAACACCTACCTGATTGAAGAGAATGCACATAATTCCGAATAAAACTCTGTTATTCATAATTCTTCCTCCTTTGACTAAATACTGTAAAAATATAATAACAATATATCAAAAAAATGTCAATACGTATGAAAATTTTAGTCTATTTAGACAACAAGGCTTTTAACTCAAAGGATATAAGCACAGATTTTCATCAGCAATCATAAACCTTGGATACTCTGTAAACATATCAACATCAGGTTGTTCTTCACTTTCAAGAAGTGTAAATGTGAAATCACTGAAGCCTGTTCCGTAATCCGCCGCAACATGTGGTGCATCCTTTACAAACCAGGTATTTTCAGGGAAAAGTGCTGTAGATGCATTAATAACATTATCACGTGAAATATATTTTTTGTTAACGCCTGCAATCTGCTCTTTTGTAAGACACTTGCCGAAAGGTGCAACCGTTGCAAAGTTTGATGTAAGCTCTGTTTCAAGAACGCCGTCACCGTTCACATCGGCTTTTGCGTGGACGGGAACGAGTGTGCCGTTATAGTTGGATACAAATGATATTTTAACACCGCTGTTCATTGCAGCTGTGAGCGTTTCTTCCGTACTGAAAACAAAAGCTTTTGTTTCTTCTATTTTTTCAAGCAGTACAGGATATTCATCTTCATGACCGCCGAAGATTGTCTTAACTCCGCTTTCAAAATCATCATCGGGACAAAGTGCCCAGAAGCCGCATAGTGTACCGAAGCATTCTCTTAAGACCATATCGTTTGCTTTATCAAAACTATCCGCAACAATATCGTTTGCAACGCCTGTGATATAGTCAAACACGCCTAATGCATCAAAAACACCAAGGAAAAATCTCAAGAACAAATTATTGTCACTCGCATCATATATAAGCGTGAGAAGCACGTCACTTTCAAACACAATTCTTCCGTTAAGGGCCTCGCCGCAAACGTAAGTACCGTTATGAGCTCCGGAAAGATATACTACCGAATTAAGGCTTTCCGTGCCATGATAATACATATAAGCGGTTGTAACCATACCGCCCATTGAAGCACAGATTATGTTAACCTGTTCTTTTCCGCTGTCAACCTTCGCAGTATCCACAAAGCTTTTTAGTTCATCTGCAAGCTGTTGGGGAGTTTTTCGCCAGTCATAGGTGAAGAAATATGTGTTTTCTGCGCCGTATTTTTCAACTGCGGTTTTTACAATTCCTGTTTCAGCACCATCTGTGAGATTTGCAACAAACTCGGGATAATTCGCCATTGAGCCCGGATACTGCACCATTGAAACAGCTTCAACAGAATTTCCTTCATTATCACAGGCAAGGGGTGACAAAATTTCATAAGCAACGTCCATAGCTGTGTCGATTACAATATTTTCATCAATAACGTTAAGACGCGCAAAAAACGACTGCATAACAAGAGGGAAAATCGTTGTGAGCTCCACATTCAATGCTTTACTTCCGTCTTCATAGGTAAGACCTGCGAAATCAATGCCTCTGACAATAATAACCGGACAACCGTCATAATCCGCGGCAGCACTTTGTTGTGCAACTGACGGAACAACCAGCGAAAACACCATCACAGCCGCCAACAAAAAAGAAACTAATTTTTTCATATCCATATCTCCTATATCAATTATCCATCTCACAAAGCGTTGTACTGATACACCTTTACGGAACCCGTAATTGCTGAAACACAGCTTTCAACATTATCATCTCCCGAAAATGCTGAAATTTATAAATACCTTGTTTTTATAATACACCCGTTACACGAATTTTTCAAACATATTTTACCATATTTATTATATTACACCCGTTTTGAGTTTACAATACGGTATATCATCTTATTTTTTAAGTTTTGAAAAGCCTTTTTCCGTATTTACTTATTTGAAAACAAGTAGTATAATTGATACAGTTATTTGTGAAAGGACTTGAGAATATGTTCAAATACATCGGTATAGCATTGCTTGTTATTGTTGGTATTATTTTATTGCTCCTTGTCATTGCGGCAATCAAAGCGATTAAAATTAAAGCAAAGCCCAACACAAACACACCGGCAATTAACCCTACCGAACAGGAAGCGGACATTTATGCAAAAAAGCTTTCCGATATGGTTAAGATTCCTACAATTTCATTGAGAGGCAATAACGACCTTACTCAATTCTATAAGCTTCACGAGGTTATGAAAAACAACTTCCCCCTTGTTTTTTCAAAACTCGAATGCACCGAAATTGAAGGTAATCTTTTGTTCCGTTGGGCAGGCAAAGACCCCAACAGAAACGGCTTGCTTCTTATGGGTCATCAGGACGTTGTTACGGCGGATGAGCCTAATTGGGAGCGCGATCCCTTCTCGGGCGAAATTGCCGACGGCAATATCCACGGCAGAGGTGCTATGGACTGTAAATCTACCGTGTTTTCGGAATTTCAGGCTATTGAAGAGCTTCTGAGCGAAGGCTACGAGCCCCCTTGCGATATTTATCTTGCAACTGCAATCGACGAAGAAATTTCAGGTGACGGCGCACCCAAGCTTGTAAGCTATCTTAAATCAAAGGGTGTTCACCTTGACGTCGCAATGGATGAAGGCGGTGCAATTCTTAAAGACCAGCTTCCCACTATGACAGGCTGGTGTGCCGCAATAGGTATTCTTGAAAAAGGCTACATTGACCTGAAGATTATCGCAAAGGGTAAAGGCGGTCACTCATCCACCCCCAAGAGCAATACTCCTCTTGCAAGGCTCTCAAAATTTGTTGCAGATATTGAAAAAGACAAACCTTTCAAGGCCGAAATATCAGGTCCTGTGTACGCTATGCTTGACGAAGCAGCGCCTTATTTAGGATTCCCCCTTCGTATGGTGCTGGGTAATATGTGGCTTTTCAAAGGCTTGCTCACAAAAGTTTTGCCCATGGTTTCACCTATGTGTAACGCCTTTGTCAAAACTACTTTCTGTTGCACTATGGCGGAAGGCTCACACACGCCCAACGTTATTCCTTCCGAAGCATACATCGTTTGCAACCTTCGTCCCTCACCCCATCAGAACGCAGAACAATCCCTTGCCGTTCTCAAAAAATATGCGGATAAATATGATCTCGAATTCGAAGTTATCCACGCAAGAAATGCATCCGATTGTGTTGATTATAAAGGCGAAGAATTCGCTTTCCTTAAAAAATGTCTTAACGAATGCTACCCCGATGCAGGCGTTATCCCCTATCTTATGACGGGCGGTACAGACTGCCGACATTACGAAGAAATCGCTGACAATTGCCTGCGTTTCTGCCCCATTAAAATGAGTAACGAGCAGCTTGCCGCTATGCACGCCGCCAATGAAAGTATAGGCGTTTCGGAAGTTGCCCATTGCGTAAAATTCTATAAATATTATATCGAGAATCATAAATAAATTCAAAACCCGTCCTTTTCG
>JAFTYU010000010.1 GCA_017461235.1 Clostridia bacterium
TACACTCCTTCGTACTTTTTTGTTGCAGTTGGCAGACCGCAACTTCATTATATCACGAAGGAGTTTTCTTTTTGGAATTGTTTCAGCTATATAATTTAATTGAACCACGCGTCTAACGCGTGGTTTTACTATACAAAAAAGCCTTGCACACGCGATGCAAGGCTTTTTATTTTGTAATCAGATAACTTTAGCGTTAGCAAAAAGTGCTTCGGGAAGCTTATCCTGATCTTCGGAAACCGTGAACACGAAATTAACGTTAGCTTCATCAGAAACTTTACAGATTTTATTTATAAGAGCAGCGAACTCATCATAATCTCTGCCGACGATTTTGAATGTTGCGTCAACAAAAATGTCAGTTAAGTCGTGGTCCTGAGCGATAACGCCGCATACCATACCGTAGAATGCGTCGCAGCCCTGGATATCGAATCTTTCTGTTTCGATAAGTCTGGCTTTGTGGGTTACCTCATAAGTAAGTAACGGGGATTTTTCAATGCAAACGACTGTTCCGTCGGATTTTGCTACTGCCTCGTTAATGAGAGCAATAAGTCTTTTTGTTTTGCCGGAACCTTTGTTGCCTATAATAAGTGAAACCATAATGATTTACCTCCGTTGTTTATTTCTCGCCGTTCGGCGTGATTTCTTTATTAAAGCCTTGCTTCAAGTGCTTTTTTATGTTCCTCGTAGCCCGGTTTGCCGAGGAGTGCAAACATATTCTTTTTATAGCTTTCAACACCGGGTTGGTCGAAAGGATTGATTCCTAAAATATAACCTGAAACCGCACAAGCCTTTTCAAGGAAATATGCAAGATAACCGAACTCGTATTCGCTCATCTCTGTCAACTCAAGAATCATATTGGGAACTTTACCGTCCGTATGAGCAAGTACAGTTCCGAGGAAGGCTTTCTTGTTAACATAGTCAACGCTCTTGCCTGCCACGAAATTGAAGCCGTCGCCGTTTTCAGGGTCAAGACCTATAATGAGTTCGTTTTTAGGTTTGTCAAACGTGACAACCGTTTCAAACATAACTCTCTCGCCTTCCTGAACGTACTGACCGAGTGAATGAAGGTCAGTAGAGAAAATAGCGGATGAAGGATAAATACCCTTGCCGTCCTTACCTTCACTTTCGCCGTAAAGCTGTTTAAACCACTCGTTCATAAGAGTGTAATCAGGTTCGTAAGAAACCATCATTTCAACAGATTTACCCTTGCGGTAAAGGATGTTACGCATAGCCGCGTATTTGTAACAATCGTTTGTATAAACATCGCCTTCAGCGAAAGCCACGCGTGCATCAGCCGCACCTTTCATCATAAGGTCGATATCAATACCTGCAACTGCAATAGGTAAAAGTCCTACTGCCGTAAGAACTGAATATCTGCCGCCTACGTCATCAGGAATAACAAAGGTCTGATAACCTTCACGGTCAGAGAGTTCTTTAAGTGTGCCGCGAGCTTTGTCTGTAGTGGCGTAAATTCTTTTGGCGGCTTCTTCTTTGCCGTATTTCTTTTCAAGCAAATCCTTGAAAACACGGAAAGCAATTGTGGGCTCGGTTGTTGTGCCCGATTTTGAAATAACATTTACTGAAAAATCTTTACCGTCGCAGAGCGCAACCGCCTCGGCAAGCGCCGCAGATGAAAGTGTATTGCCCGCGAAAATAATCTGTGGTTTTTCAAGAAGATTGCGATTCTGTGATTTACAGAATTCAATAGCAGCTCTTGCGCCTAAATATGAGCCGCCTATACCGATAACAACAAGAACATCGCTATCGTTGCGAATTTTTTCGGCAGCTTTTTTAATATTCTCAAACTCGACCTTGTCGTAATCAACGGGAAGGTCTAACCAGCCAAGGAAATCGTTTCCTGCGCCGGTACGGGAATTGAGAAGGTCAACCGCTGCCTTCACCTCGGGGGCAATTGATTCAACATCGTCTTTGGTAACGAAGCCCTCAAGGTAACGGGTATTAAGCTTAAGTGACATTGGTTCATCTCCTATGGGGTTTAACGAAAAATGTTACACTCACTGAGTGTACCATTCTTTGCTAATATTTTACAATAAACTTATTATTTTTTCAATAGACTTTTTACACTTTAACAAAAAATATCAGTTTTTTTACGTTTTGTTAAAATATAGGCTCTGTTAGTTGGTTATTTTTCTCATTTTCATAACTGCTGACGGTCCCGAGATTACTCTCTGCCCGGCTGACAACCGCAAAGCTTGCTGCCGCCAAAGCAGTTACAAGCAATATAACTATTGCAGAAACCGTGAAAAAATTAAAATACCTGTTAAATTCCATAACACATCTCTCATTCAAATTCTCTGTTCAGCATATCCGCCAGCGCCTCACCGATTAATCCGGCAGAATAAACTGATTCTTCAAGGGTATTGGCATCAGTACCGAATTCAAGCAGCAAGGAGCAGGCTGTAACATCCATATTATATTTTCTGTGGCAAAAAAACACAGGTCGCATAAGACCGGGATTGGATTCTTCTGCGGTACTCTGCAAATCAAGTGCAAAAACAAGGTTTTCCTTCCACGTGGGAAAATCTTCAACACCGTTTCCTTCGCAACCTGAAATAATCATAACCTGCGCAGCCTTTTTGCCGTTGACAATGGCGGTAGGTTTACATTTTGTTCCGCTTTCATAGTGTATAGCATCCCTGTGAACATCAAGTGTAATCTTTATTTCGGGATACTGCTTAAGATATTTTTCAACGCTTACCCTTGAACGCGAATAGGCACCGTTATACGACTCATCATAAATATTCCTGTCGTGAATTACGGTGTAGCCTGCTTCTTCAAGCGTTTTTGTCAATTCATCCCCTACCCTTATCATATTTTTCGATTTATCGGTAGTTCTTGATACATACTGATTTGAATACCAGCCCAAATCAAGCATCTCATACCCCTCCGTGGAGTGGGTGTGATATATAAGAATAGCAGGTTTTTCATTGGGTTTGGTGTTGTATGATGGCGAAGCGGCAAGCAGATTTTTTAAAGAAACAGTCTGATTTGTTTTATTATCGACTTCCACGATACCGTAGGATATTGTTTTTGAAGTGGCACCCATCTGCACCTCGTCAATATCTCCGCTTTTTTTATAATTTTTATACTGTTCGCGGACTTGTTCCTTCAGAGTTTGTATATCCGTCGGCGTTTCACTGACGGAAGCTGTGGCATAACCGCCGCCTGCATAGCCTGATATTGCGTAAATCTGATTTTCATCCGCAGAGCCGCTGTTCATATCGAGAACAGATTCCATCTCGCTGTCGCCGCTGAATCCGCCGAAAACAAAATGCATATTCGAGCCGATAAATTCGCCGCCGAAAACGCTGCCCGAAACAAGCAGTGTGCATAGAGCAAGGCACAACAAGCCTTGAAGATTTCTTTTTTTCCGCATCCCGTAACCCCCATATCTGCCGCGGCTATAGTAATACATTAAACAATATGAAAGGGTTTTAACCGGTATTACATCAAAGCGTAAAGTTCCTTTGGCGCAAGAGTGGGTTGAAGTGCGCAATTTATAGACAGAGCAAGAAGATACGATGCATTTTTCACCATCATATCAATATCTTTAGGTGCAACTATGAGCCCGGAACCCGCCTGAACATCCCTTTTGGTAATTTTTTCGGGCTTCACACCTGAAATCTCGCACGCCAGTGAAATTGCATCAACAACCGTCGGAATACCAACAGCAATAACAGGTACACCTATATATTCTTCATCAATACGTTTGCGCATATTGCCGATACCCGAGCCCGGTGCAATACCTGTGTCGGACATCTGAACGGTATTGCCCAGCCTTGAAATACTGCCTGCAGCAAGAGCATCGATTGTAATAACACAACGGGGTTTTATAGCTTCACAAATGCTTTTTATATACTCCCCGGACTCAATTCCCGTCTGACCGAGAACTCCCGTTGATACGGCGGAAACCGGACGCAATTCACAGGTGAAGCCTGCGTGACGGCGCAGCTCATCATCAATATGGCGCGTTGCAAAAATCTTTGATGCGGTCATAGGACCCAAAGCATCCGATGTCATATCGGGATTGCCCACACCTGCTACAAGCACCGTCCCTTCTCCTTCGGGTAACAAGGATTTAATACTCTGCGTCAGGGCATCAAGCCGTCCGTCCGTAACCTGCGCCTCATCGGAAAAGGCATTCATTTCAATGGTAATATATCTGCCAATCCCCTTCCCCAATTTTTCAGCCGCCTGTTGGGTTGTAATATCGATAACGGTTGTCCTGCACTCATCATTCTCGTATTTTTCTACTTTTACACCCGACAAATCATTTTTTATCATTTCCTTACGTTCAAGAGCAAGGTCGGTTCTGAAATTCAAAAAATCACCTCGAAAATATTATTTCTTAGGCAAATGCTCCTATACAAAAAGATTTGTATCAAAAACATTGAAATACAAATTATAATGTGTTAAAATATCACCCGAAATAATGAAAAGGAAGTTTAATAAATGAAGCTTGGTATTGTTGGTTTGCCCAACGTAGGCAAAAGTACACTTTTTAACGCACTCACAAACGCAGGAGCACAGGCGGCTAACTACGCATTCTGCACCATAGAGCCCAATGTGGGTGTAGTTGCAGTTCCCGACAAACGTCTTGACGCACTCTGCGATATGTATAATCCTGTTAAGGTTACCCCTGCAACAATTGAATTTGTTGACATTGCAGGTCTTGTAAAAGGTGCATCACAAGGCGAAGGTCTCGGCAACAAATTCCTTTCACACATACGTGAAGTTGACGCAATTATACACGTTGTCCGTTGCTTTGATAATGATGACATTATGCACGTTGACGGTTCTGTTGACCCACAGAGAGATATTGAAACCATAAACCTTGAGCTTATTCTCTCCGATGCGGAAATTCTCCAAAGAAGAATCGACAGAACTACAAAGGCTATGAAGGGTGACAAATCTCTCGCCGCAGAGCTTGCAGTTCTTGAAAAGGTACGCGAAGCCCTTGACAACGGTATCTGCGCAAGAGCCGTTGACCTTACAGACGATGAAAGAGAGATTATAGACACAGTCGCTTTACTTACCGCGAAACCCGTAATCTATGCTTGTAATATGAGCGAAGAAGATTTCGCATCTAAAATCGACTCCAACGCAAGATACAACGCAGTAAAAGCCCTTGCAGAAGAGGAAGGAAGCCAGGTTCTTCCCATTTGTGCCGAGCTTGAGTCACAAATTGCAGAGCTTGAAAAGGATGAAAAAGAAATGTTCCTTGCAGAGCTCGGCATTGAAACAGGCGGACTCGATTTACTCATTGAACGCAGCTATGACCTTTTAGGTCTTATGAGTTACCTTACCGCAGGTCAACCCGAGGTAAGAGCCTGGACAATCAAGAAAGGTACAAAGGCACCTCAGGCGGCAGGTAAAATTCACTCTGACTTTGAACGTGGCTTTATCCGTGCGGAGGTTGTTTCCTTTGATGTACTTATGGACTGCGGCTCAATGCAGGTCGCAAAAGAAAAAGGCCTTGTCCGTTCCGAAGGTAAAGAATACGTTATGCAGGACGGCGACATTGTTCTTTTCAGATTTAATGTATAAAAAGAGACGGTATTGAAATTCGATTGGATTTCAATACCGTTTTTTAATTACTCACCATAAGAAATATACATTTCCTCTGCTTCAATTTGTGCTTTTTTCAATAACTCGTCAACCTTTTCTTTTTCTTCGGGTTCAAGCGAATCTGTAATTGCATTAAACAGTTTAAAGTACATTTTTTTATAAATATCCATCACCATCATCTCTTAGTAGTATTTTTTACTACTTTGTCGCATTAGTCAATATATAAGGCGAAATAGTGATACTATTTCTATGAGGTGAAGAAAATGAAGCCCTTGAAAGAAAAAATCAGTATCACGATTGATGAAGATTTATTAAAGGAATTACGCAAAAGAGCAGAGAATGACGACCGTTCATTATCACAATATATCAATTTAGTTCTAAAACAGCATATAGAAAAGACTGTTAAATAAAAAATGACGTTGTGTGGAGAGTATTCACGCAACGTCTTTTTTCAAAAGAAATACTGATATTTTCTCATTTGTTCATATAACACTGACTCTACCTGTTTTATAATTTTTTCATCGTACAAGCCCTTTAAATCATCCAGAAGTTTTTGAACATCCTTTCGATTAAAGTATAATTTTAACTTTGAACCGTAAAGTTTTTCCACCGCGTTCAGTTGTTCATCAAAATCCATATCAAAGGGTTTTGCCTGTATTTTTTTTACATTTTCATAAATCTCACAATCTGATGAATAATCATTTATATCGGATAATAATGATAACCCGTTATCAAATATCGGTGCGAATCTGAATTCTTTGTTTTTTTCGTTACGGATAAGGGCAATATTGTTAGTGTGTCTGTCCTCGTTAAGGAAAAATGCATCAATTCCGAGCATTATTGCAAAATAATCACCCACATCAGTTAGCCCCGTTACATTTTCAATGAAATCTACCGTATAGCGTATTTTATCCTTTGTATTTTCTTTTTGGGCTATCATATCCGCAAGACCTTTACCAAAATATTGGCGATGAAGTTTTTCAAGAGGTATTAACATCTCGTAGTCATTTTTAAAATCATCGCTGACACAACCTACACATTCTTTATTATCATACCTGATACGTACCAAATCGTATACAACAAAGTTTTCAACATTTGATTTTTTCAGCAATTCACAAACAATATACTCTGCAAGAGCTTCGTAACCCATATGGTCCGCTTTATACCATTTATTTTCAATGTGCCATTTGGGTTGATTACCTTTTGAGGTGTGGTTTTCGGTTACTTGCTTTTTAGTATTTGTAAAATCAATCGTCTGCATTTTCAACCCTTCTTTGATGATAATATTTAAATTTTATCCATAAATTATCGTCGGCGGTTCTTCCCTTTGTTTTCTCAACAATCTGCAACGGGTCATACGAATCGATGTCAAGCTCTTTTAAAAGACTCTTTAAATTTCCCCTTGTTTTTGGAAAGCATCTGTCTGCTAAAAACTCCCGGAACTGCTCCCAAGTGGGGTTTTCAATCACGCCAAATGCCCTGTGCAACATATCGTCGGTGCGATTTTTAATTAATACTCTTTCATTCGTAAAATCCACATCGATTATAGTACAGGTTTTTTGTCCGTTCATATACATCATACGCAATGTATAACCCTTTTGTGGCGGATGATTAACGTATTTATCAACAATCTGCCGTGATGTTCCGTATAGTTTTGCAACACTTTCCATCGTCACACCCTGCTCAAGGAGTTTCTCTATTTCATTTACCTGTGCCTGGGTAAATTTATGTTTCCTGCCCGCGTTACGATTATAATCTATTTTCTTAGCAATTTTTCTAAGCTCCGACACATCATCGGTTCCGAACAAATCAACACACAAAGCCTTGTAATCAACATTCACAAAACCGCCTCCTTTCTGTATTTTATGTAATTATTTTAATTTAATTACATAATAAAACAAAAAATATATTTTGTCAATAGTTTTAAAGCCCCCGTCTTCCTTTTACGGAAAACAGGGGCTATTTCATTTAATATTTCCGATAACGTTTTTATAGTCTTTTTTCGTCTTCTTCACGTTGTTTTTTTGAATTGATTGCAAAGGGTATGCCGAAGCCTGCACCGCCGCCCACAATCAAGCCGACAAGAATAAACAACCACCACAGAGGATTTTTGGGTTCTTCCTCTTCTTGTTTTTCAGCTTTTTCCACTTTCTTTTCGATTAAAGTTTTAACCGCTTGTTCTTCTTTATACTCTTTGCCGAAAACGTCTTCGTAGGTAATGGTTATTACACCGCTCACCTCACCGGTTTTTTCGCTGTCAACACGGAGATTAGCCGTTGCCGTACCGCTTTCGCCTGATGGAATTTCACCTGCAAAGCTACTTCCGCCTGATTCAAGTCCATCAATATCATATTCAACCATACAGTTATAAAGAGTGGATTTGCCTGTATTCATAAGGTTAATGTTAAGTGTAACCGTATCCTCCTGAACAACCTTAACGGGAAGGGTTGCGCCGTCAAAAGTCAGCTTCACGGGTTGTCTTACTTCAACGCGAAGTGTGGCGTTTTCAGAATACGGTGTACCGTTTTTATCTTCATATTCGCAAATAAAATTCAGCTTATGAACGCCAACCGTTGCATTGTGGATGGTTTTAACTGATATATCCCAGGTATATGTATTCCCTGCAGATATAGCGGAAACATATTTTGTACCGAGACCATCGGGACAAATTTCATCCGTTTCTTCACTAAGAGAAAGCTTAATGTTTTTCACCGATTTTGAATTATGCATATTTTTAAGGGTTACGGAGACCACACCGTCTTTTTCGGGTGTAAGATAACCGTCCTTAATATTGTAGCCCGTTACCATAAGCCGTGGTTGTGACATATCTTCAGTAACTTCCGGGATTTTTTCAAGTTCTTTCTCTTGTTCTTCTTTTTCGGCTTTATTTGTTGTTTTTTCTCTTTTGGTTGTTGTCTCTGTTTTTTTCGTGGTTTCTTCTGTTTTTTTTGTTGTGACTTCCGTACTGCTTTGCGTAGTGGCTTCGGTTGTGACCGCTGTAGATTCAGTCACGTTTTCTCCCGCCGCCAGACAAGGTACAAGGCACATAGTCAAGCACAGAATAAATACAAATAATTTTTTCATCCAATCACATCCTTCTATAAACTCATTATCGTATGCGTACCGCGTGCAGTTTGTTGATTAGGGAGATTGACATTTCTTACTCGCGGGTCGGGTAGATCCGACCCTTAGAACCACCAACTACCGTAGGGGTCAGGCTTGCCTGACCCGCAAAAGCAACCACTAATCACACGGCCCGGGCAAGCCACAGCCCCTACAGTAATCTATTGTTCTAACTGACCGGTGGCAACCAGATAGAGAACTACCCACCACCGCTCCGACTAACTGTATTGTAATTTTTAGTTTCAGTCACGCTTGAAGATAAAGTGTAAAACATCTTAACTAAAGGCGGTCCCCACCCTATTTCAGCAGTGCTGAAACAGGGATGATATATTTACAACTCTCTTATATTCTCAACAATACTGTTTTTCATTTCTTTTCGGATTTTTGCGATGACACTCAAGGAACATACGGCAAAAAGTATTACACCGAATGCAAGTGTCACCCAGGGATTAAAGGTCATAGCTGCCATAAGTGGTTTAAGCTCAGGTATTACGTGAAGGACAAGATAACTTAAACCGAACACACCGAATCCGATACCGAAGCCCCATTTGAACATTGAGAAAAGCTGAAGGATATACGAAAGCGTTATTTCCTTTTTATTTGCACCTACGGCTCTGAGAGTACCGATTTTCTTTTTATCTTCTTTGATATTTGATGAAAGGGTGTTGTTTATAATACTTCCGCTGATTGTATAAAAGAGTATAACTATTGAGCACACAAGAAGCATAACATTTTTTATAGTCTCCCGCTGTTCTATCTGTATTTCATAATTGGATTGATAGTGCCCCTCATCAACACAGTCGGCAACGGACTTAAGAATCGCGGTTATCTCTTTATCTATATTCTCGGTACACTCATCCTTAAGGTCAAAGAATATTTTTCTGTACTTACAACGTGGGAAGAACTGCTCCATACCCTGTACGGTTGTAATGATACCCCAATCGCCATGTCTCGGTATGATCGTTTCGTCCATAAAGTCAATAACTGCACCAATTTCAACCTGGTTGTTATTTACTTCAACATTCTCCTTGGTAACTACAGGCTCGCCTTCAATGTCAAAATTCGAGTTATGCACTTCGGAATACAGCAAACTCAAATCAAGCTTCTGTCCTGCCTGATAATCAGATTTTCCGGTTGCGATTATTTCAGCCTCGTCACCGCTGTCAATTACATTCTGAATATTCTCCATATTATCATAGACACAAAGAGATGAGCCGTATTCATCGACTCTCCTTACGAGATACACTTCCTTTGGAGCATAAACAATAACCTGTTCACCGCTGTTAAGCTTATTGACATCAATTTTTCCGTCATAAACATAATTGTTCAGTTCTTCTATAAACTTATCATCAAGAGCTATTATTTCTGTATCAAGAAACTCACCCTTATACTCTGCGGCATTTTTGATATCCGTATATTCAGGCGGCATATCGTATTTTATAATACTTCTGTAATTGTCCTTATCAATATTCTGTAATTTACCCGCATCCGGAACGTTGGTGTATTCGAGACTTGCTAAAAACCGATAATCAGAAAGAGAATCGAAATTATCAATAATAGAGTTAATTTTAGCATTTTTGTAGCCGTATGCAGTACGTATGTTTTCATTAAGTAAAACCGTCTGTTTATGGTTTTCGGTAAAGCCGTTATTGCCTTCGGGGTAATTCACCGCATAACCACCCGACCAACGTGACAAACCCAGGCTATAGTCGTAATCTTCCTTGTAAATATCGTTTACAGCATATGTAAAAAACGACATTATATAAGAAGAACTGACAATTGTAATTATAAGGAAAATGCTTACAAATATCTGTTTGCGTTTTGATATTGTCAAATCTCTTTTTGCAAGAAGCTTATGCACGATAAATTCCTTTTGCGGACGGATTTTTTTATTTTTCAGTTTTCTTGCAGTTTCAATATTTCTTATTGCCTGCATTGGGGTAACCCTTGAAGCGGCAAGAAGCGGTATAAGTGACGCTAAAACAACACACAAGAGACTGAAAGCACCGCAAAGAAGAAGCACCCATATATTAGGCTCAAAAAAGGCTTCGTCAAAAATATTATTTACAATTAATTTCACTCCGAAGAAAGATAAAAGAAGGCTTACGGGAGTACAAACGATGCCGAGAAGCACAGCTTCACGCATAAACAAAGTAAATATTTGTTTTTTTGTGGCACCAACCGCCCGGTACAAGCCGATTTGCTTCTTACGTTCCTTTAAATTTGTTGTAAAAGCATTTATAATGCCCATTGACGAGGCAATTAAAAGAATCGCCACAATTATCAGAATATATACAAGGGATAATGATTCATCATCGTTCAACGCAAAATCTTCATTAAATGAGAAAACGCAAGAAGATGAAAGAGTCGGTATCTCACTGAACATACCCCATATATCATTATAACCTTTATCAGTGAGCTCTGTGTAGCAGATTATATTCTCTTTGCCGCCCAAATCCACGTATTCATACTCGCTTATAAATGCTGAGGGGATGTTTTGTTTATCGTCAAAATTTGTTGCTATATTTGACCTTTTATCTCTGAGAACACCCGATAAAACATAGGTTTTCTCCTTCACCACGGGCATTAACTCATCATCATTCTGAACCTGAAACTTGAGGGTGATTTTATCACCGGGCTTTGCGGCTATGCCCAACTGCAAGAGGGTGGTTTGCTCAATGGCAATCTCACCTTTCTTCTGTGGGTATGTACCGCTTATAAATACAGGGTTTACAAGCTCCTTCGAATTCTCATCTAACTTCACGACGGATGTACCGCTGAGTTTATCTTCCGAATCAGTAAAAACAAACCCTATAACAGAACCCGTACCGATCGTTTCAAACATATGGGATTTTTTCATTTCATCGAAAATATCCTCGTCATAATCAGCACACAGCATATCATACAGTCCTCTATCGGCTTTGTTTTGAGCCTTTGAGGTTGTGTACGCACTAAAGCCAAAATATATTATACTCGATGAAAACACCATTGAAAGAATGATACCCAAAACCATTAATACATACCGTTTTTTACGGTGCTTCAGATTCCCTAAAGCAAGTGAATTGAAGGTTAGTTTTTTCTTTTTCATTACCGTTTACACCTCCGTCTGTTTGCTGTCTGAAACTACGGAACCGTCTTCGATTCTTATAACTCGGTCTGCCTGCTCGGCAACGTGCAAATCGTGAGTAACAAGAATAAGTGTTACGCCTAATTCCTTACTTACATATTTAAGAAGTGAAAGCACCTCTCTACCGCTTTTGCCGTCAAGGTTACCAGTGGGCTCATCAGCAAAAAGGATTGACGGCTTGTTTGCAAGTGCTCTTGCAATGGCAATTCTCTGTTGCTGACCACCGGAAAGAGCAGACGGAAGATGAGAAAGTCTGTCTTCAATACCCAGAATATCAATTATTTTCTTCAGATACTCTTCATCGGGTTTCTTTTTATCCAGCATAATGGGAAGTAAAATGTTTTCATAACCCGTCAATTCTTCCACAAGGTTATATGCCTGAAAAACAAAGCCGAAGCGTCTTCTTCGCAAAATGGAAAGTTGATTATCGTTATATTTTTTCAGGCTTTCGCCATTATATATAACTTCACCTGACGTTGAGTTTTCAAGACTGCTCAAAACATGTAAAAAGGTAGATTTACCCGAACCCGACGGACCTGTAACAGCACAGAACTCACCTTTTTCAAATTCAACGGAAACATCATTAAGAGCCACAACAACATTTTCACCGCTTAAATATTCCTTTGTAAGATTTTTACATTCAATAATATTCATAGAAAACTCTCCTTTGAATTTGATTTTTGAGAATACTGATTCTCTATGTTGATTACATTGTAAAACATCAATCTTAATTTTAGGTGACTTTTATCTTAAGATTTCGTAAGATTATAAAAACTCTCTCTTTATAAAATCAAAGAGAGAGTTTTTCTCGTGCCATAAGGCACATATCGCTCCGAAGGTATATCGCATCGTCAGATATATCGCAAATCCGCAAGGATTTATATCGCCCACCGTTTATTTTTGATTATTTTTTGCAGTCGTTATTGATGCTATTAGTTTTCTGCGAATTGTACCACACTTATTATTAAGCTCCTTATATACTGCAGCATCCAATGATTTCACTTTATAAAGAATTTCAAGCCAATACTCAGTTTCATATGTTTCTTTTAAAGCTATCTCCATTTTATGTATGAAATCAGCACGACTTTGAGCGTATTTGGCTTCGTGGGAATTTGCGCCTATGAATGAACGCCCTTAAAAGTTGATTAACATAAACACTTCGTCCTTTTATGTTGTCGCAAACTGTTGTTATTTAAACTGTTAACTCTATTGCTAATTCCTTGATTGTTTTATTATCCATAAATTTTCCTTTCTGCGATATATTTTGCTTACACAAAATGCGATATAATCGACATATTGCCGATTGCGATATATTTGCCTTGCAAATGCGATATGATATAAATCCTCGTTTTCTCGTGCCATAAGGCACATATCGCACCGAAGGTATATCGCATCGTCAGATATATCGCAAATCCGCAAGGATTTATATCGCTGCCAAGTTTTACTTGGCAATTATATCGTCTGATATCCATCAATATGCGGAAAACACATAATAATATCAAGTCCCGTTGCAGTATTAACAGCACTAATTGTTCCGTGGTGCTTTTCAACAATGGCTTTGGTAATCGCAAGACCGATTCCTGCACTTTGAGGCTTGGCGTTTTTAGCTCTGTGGAATCTCTTAAAGAGCTTACCGACATCCTCTTTATCAACACCGCCACCGTTATCGGAAACCGTGACAATTGTGGAGCGTTCATTTTCTTCAATAGTTATATTGATTTCGCCATTGTTATCGGTATGCTCGCAAGCATTTTTTATAACATTTCCCAAAGCTTCTGTTAGCCATTCCTTATCACATCTCATTCGGCTTTTACCAACAACATCGAACTGTTTTTCAGGGAAAATATGCTTCATATCAAGGAGTATGCTTTTAAGAATTTCGCTGATTTCATAAAACTGAAAATCCATAACATATGTATCGCTTTTTATCTTTTCAAGGCGTAAAAGCTTTGCAACAAGCTCTTCGGTTTTCTCCACAAGCTGAAGCTCTTTTTCTGTATGCTCTGTGGGATTCTGAGCATTATCCATTTCAAGGTAAAGGCGAAGTCCTGCAAGAGGAGTTTTCAACTGGTGGGAAACATCCGCAATAAAATCAGTATTCTTTTTAGTTTCGGACTCGGTGTTTTGCTTTTGCACTTCAAGAGCATTTTCCAAATCGCAAACTGCATTCTGAAGAGGTGCAAAGTTATCATCTTTTGTACTGAATTTTGTCAGTTCACCTTTTTCAAGATATTTATTGATACTTTTTGTAAGTTTTTTCACATTTCTTTTGTTTTGGGTAATCAAAAGACTCAGAATAAGAACAACCAAAAGCAATAAGCAAACAGAAATAATCAAACAGATTTCCAAAGGACTCATTTGCCGTCCTCCCATCTGTAACCGATGCCCCTGACAGTAACGATATGCTCAGGACCGATTTTCTCACGAAGTCGGCTCATATGAACGGAAAGAGTGTTGTCATCAATGTATGAGCCACCCTCATCCCATATATTTTCCAATAAAATTGCTCTTGTAACAATAACACCGCTGTTTCTTATAAGAGCAGAAAGAATCTGAAACTCCGTAGGAGTAACAAAAACATTTTCGCCATCTTTTTTAACGGTCATTGTGTTTATATCAATAATAATATTTTCGCAACTGTAAACCGTTGATTTGTTTCTTCTTAAAAGAGCACGGATTCTTGAAAGCAATTCAAGAAGCTTGAAAGGTTTAGTAACATAGTCATCTGCACCTGCATCAAGACCACGGACAACCTGAACCTCATCATCGCAAGCAGTTAAAAAGAGTATCGGCACATCCTCGTTCTTCGAGCGAATGAATCCACACATATCAAAGCCGTTACCGTCAGGAAGCATAACATCAAGGATTATAAGGTTGAAGTTTTCTTTTAAGAAACTCGCCTTTGCATCCTCAATTGTCCCTGCAGTAACAACACCATATCCTTCCTTTTTGAGCATTTCGCATAGCCCGTCACGAAGGAAAACATCATCTTCAGTTACAAGAATTTTCACTGCCATATTTATCACCATTTAAATGATAACATACAGCAGTGAATAAATCAAATTAAGATTTTGTAATAAAAAGTCCGTTCACCCTAAAGGCAAACGGACTTTTTATTATTCGGTTAATTTATAGTGTCTCACGTACACACCTACGGTTTTGTCGTAATCGAGAACATGGATAAGTGTACCGTCTTCCATAGGATAAACGGTAATGCCTTCTGCTTCGTTACCTGCTAATGAAGGTAATGAACGTTTACAGAGTGTATCCACCTCGCCGGTTGCGATATCAACAGTAAGGATTCTGTCACTACCTGATTCAGCGTCATTTGAGAGATAAAGCACACCGTCGTAAACCTCACCGCCCTGAATACGGTAAACAGTTTCAGAGAGTTCAATTATATGTGAGAACTCCATAGTTTCAAGATCACACGCTATAATATAATCGGTTTCATTAAAGGGTGAGCAATAAAGATAGCCGTTATCTGCATCCACTGCACACCACGGAATGCCGTCAACTAAAAGGTCGGTGCGTACAACGTAACTGTCAACCGCCTCAAGAGTTTCGCAATCATAGGTAATTATAAGGTTAACATCCTCTGCTTCGTTTTCAACAGCAGCATAAATCATACCGTCATAATAACTTATACCGCCGATATGGTCGGTATTGTGAGCATCAATATATTTCTGCGGTATTGCTTTTTTATTAACTGTAACCTGCTCGAATGTTTCTGCATCCCATTTAGCGAGACCTGCAACACCAAAAGCGGTCAGAGAACCCGATGTGTAATAATACTCGCCATCGGTAGTAATACCCTGCCCCGCGTACATAGCCGCATCAAGAACCATTTTTTCTTCTTTTACAAGTTCAACTTCCTTGGTTGACTTTGCGGTGCCATAATCCATAAAACCGGTAAAAACCATGCAAACCGCTACCAAAAAAGCCCATACACTTTCAAAAAAAACCATAAAATCACTCCTTTAAAAGATAATACAACAACTGTTTCACTTTTTCAAGAAAATATTAATATTCTGTGAAAATAATGTAAAAGAATTTGCTAAATTACAAACAGTATTGTATAATATCTGTCGGTGATACTACTATGGAATACAAATATGAAACTCATTGCCACACAAAGCTTGTCAGCCGTTGCGGCGCTCTGGGTATTAAAGATTTAATTGATAAATACAAGGCTGCCGGATACTCAGGTATTGTTCTGACAGACCACTATTCCCCCATGACTTTTGATTTGCCCGATTTTTTCAACAAGAAAAAGGCAATTGACCATTATCTGCGCGCATATCGAGAAGCAAAAAAATACTCTGATGAGAATTTCACGGTTCTTCTTGGTATGGAGCTCAGATTCTATGCCACGGTCAATGATTATCTCGTATATGGCATAACGGAAGAAATGCTTTATGAACTGCCGTTTTTATTGCCGATTTACATTAAACGTGCAAGTGCAATGCTGAGAGCGAAGGGCTGCTTATTTTTGCAGGCACATCCTTTCAGGCAGTTTATAACCCGTGCTAACCCCCGATACCTTGACGGAGTTGAAATATATAACGGAAAAGCCTCTGCGGAAGATAACGTAAAATCCGAAAAATGGGCAAAATCCATAAATGCCCCCATAATGTTAAGCGGCAGTGACTGCCACAGAGATTCAGGTGTAGCTTTGGGTGGTATTGTTACAAATGAGCCCATAAAGACAAACGATGATTTAATAAGGATATTGAAAAGCGGTGAATTCCGTTTAATTAAGGAGCAAAAGATATGTTGACTATTGGTTGCCATTTGTCAAGTTCTGCAGGATATCTTGCTATGGGCAAAGAAGCTGTACGCATAGGTGCAAATGATTTTCAGTTTTTCACCCGTAATCCCCGTGGCGGTACCGCTAAAC
Source organism: Clostridia bacterium (assembly GCA_017461235.1). Taxonomy (GTDB): domain Bacteria; phylum Bacillota; class Clostridia; order Oscillospirales; family Acutalibacteraceae; genus DTU089. The sequence goes on from JAFTYU010000010.1 coordinate 16,737, forward strand.
CCCTTGACCTTGATGACATTAAGGCTTTTGAAGAATACAGAAAAGAAAACGGTATTACTGCTGTTCTTGCTCATGCACCGTACACTCTCAACGCTTGTTCAAAAGATGCCGGTTTGCGTGAATTTGCTAAAAACACCATGTCAGATGATATTTCACGCCTTGAAAATATTGATGGCGCAATGTACAACTTTCACCCCGGCAGTCACGTAGGACAAGGCGAAGAGATAGGTATTCAGTTCATTGCTGATATGTTAAACTCCGTTTTATTCCCCGAACAGAAAACTCTCGTTTTATTAGAAACTATGGCAGGTAAGGGCAGTGAAATCGGGCGAAATTTTCAGGAACTTAAAGATATTGCTGACAAGGTAAAACTAAACGATAAATTAGGGGTTTGCCTTGACACCTGTCACGTTTTTGACGGGGGTTACGATATAGTCAATGACCTTGACGGCACGTTGAATGAATTTGATAAAATCATAGGACTCGAAAGACTTAAAGCAATCCATCTCAATGATAGCATGAACACTTTAGGATGTCATAAAGACAGACATGCAAAAATCGGCGAAGGCGGTATCGGCTTGCAGGCAATAACAAATATTATCAATCATCCGAAGCTCAGAGAGCTCCCGTTTTTTCTTGAGACACCCAACGACATTGACGGATACCAAAAAGAGATTGAACTTTTAAAATCTTTATACCGCGAATAGCAATTTCACAGTCACCTGACAGTGACTGTGTTTTTTTCTTTTTTAGCAATGAACTTTTTTCTTTTTTGACAAAAACCCTTGATTTATAATGCTATTTATGATAAAATACGGGATAGTCAAGGGGAGTCGAACCCCGTACGGTTTCGACTCCCCTCGGCTATATCATAACGTAGTGAGGATGTGGGAATTTGATAAATGAGAATAAGCGGCGCAAAAACCACACTGACAGACGTGTGAAAAGAACAAAAAAAGCCTTGAGAGATGCTCTTTTTGAACTTCTGGAGACCAAGAAAATCAATCAGATTACTGTTACAGAATTAACGTCCCTTGCAGATGTTAACCGTGCAACATTCTATTTTTATTATACAGATCTGCACGATATGCTCCACCAGATTCAGGATGAAGCCTATGAGATTTTTTCAGAAATTCTCAGCGAATCCACCCCCGCAATATCAACAGTTGAGGGTTTCACCGAGTATGTAAACAGAATCCTTATTTTTTGCAAAGAACACGAAACCTTGTGCCGATTCATAATAAACCACGACGGCGACAACCATCTTTATCAACAGATTCGTTATCTTATGCTGAAAAATATACCCGACACAAAAACAATCTATCCCGAAAACAACCCTGCAAGATACTCAACCAACTTCGCACTCACCGCAGTTACAGGGATAATGATAGACTGGATGAATGACGGTATGCAGATACCTACAGAAGATCTTGCCGAATTTTTTGCAAATCTCTACATAAACGGTTCGGTTAAAACAAAAGAGCTTTATCTGAATTACGAATCTTCTGAACACTGATTATTTAAAAAGACTTTGCTCATATCTGAGCAAAGTCTTTTTTAGTTTATTCAACTGATTTAAGGGATTCAACCATACTGATTTTCTTAAGCTTAAAGTGCATAAGAAGATTAACAAGAATGGCAAAGAATGCAGTGACAGCTATAGCAATAAGGAAGCTTTGGGGTTCAAGCCTTGTTTTGAAAGTAAGCGTATCAATATCAACAACGCCAATAACCGCTATATTCAACGGTATGCCAAGGAACAGACCGCAAACTATACCTATAAGCGTAAGGAACACATTTTCGCGGTAAATATAAGCAGAAACTTCACCGTCATAGAAGCCGAGAACCTTAAGTGTAGCAAGCTCTCTGATTCGTTCGTTGACATTGATGTTGTTAAGGTTATAAAGAACAACAATAGCAAGCGCCATAGCGGCAACGATGAACAGGACAATAACCATATTGAGAGTATTTACAATGTTATTGAAGTTCTCAATAACAACTGTTGTAAACACCGAACCACTGATACCTTTCATCTCGTTTATCGTATTTTCTATCTGCGCTCTATCCCCTGCCGCAAGGTCAGGTGCAATTTTACAGAAAAGATAGTTAAATGTAAGTGTAGTACCCGTAATCTGATTATAGTATGCCGGTGTCATATAGACGTAGTGGAAGGTGTAGTTATCCACAATACCCGTAACTTTAACCTGATATTCAACCGTCTTGGAGCCTTCTGTCCAGGAAATTGTCAGATTTTCACCTATATCAGTATTGGTTTTATCTGCAAGCTTCTTGGATATAACTGCGCCTTCATCGGTTAACGGTATCGGCTTATCATTCAGCTTAAGATTTATAAATCCGCCTAATGTTGCGGGATTCTCGGGAACGAGAACATCAATCTCAAGTTCCTTATCACTTCTTTCGGAATAACCCTTACAAACCTTAAGATAACCGAGCATTGATGAGTCAATGTTTGTAACACCGTTAATATCCGCAACAATCTTACTGTCGTTATAAGATGCCTGACCATCTTCAAGAACAACCTGTAAATCATACTGCGCAATACCGTTACCCTTGCCGTACTGATTATCAATAACGCCGCTGATAGCATCGCGTAAACCGCAGGCTGCGAGAAGCAATGCCGTACAACCGGCAATACCGATAACTGTAACAAGGAAACGCTTTTTATTTCTGAAAAGGTTTCTGACAGTAACTTTAGAAGTGAAGCTGAGCCTTTTCCAGATAAAGTCGATGTTTTCAAGGAATACTCTTTTACCGGCTTTAGGCGGCTTGGGTCGCATAAGAACCGAAGGTACTGCTGCAAGCTCTTTACGGCAAGCAAGGAATGCCGCAAGCATTGTTGAGCCCAAAGAAATAACAACACCGAGAACAAGGTACAGCGGCATAAAGCTGATTATAGTTTCCGGCATCTCGTACATAATACCCCACGCGGCGCATAGAATTACCGGCACGCACGTGAAACCAAGAACAATACCCAGGAACACGCCTATGATGCTTGCCATAGCAGCATATAATAAGTATTTACCCGATATCATTCTGTTGGAATAACCGAGAGCTTTCAAAGTACCCAACTGTGTTCGCTCTTCTTCAACCATTCGGGTCAAAGTAGTGAGACATACCATTGTGGAAACTATAAAGAAGAACGTTGGGAAAATATACGCAAGACGCACCATATTGGATGCCGCCTGACCGTAACCTGTATAACCGGGGCTGTCGTCACGTGTGTAAACAATCCAGCCCACACCATCCTGTATATTTTCAAGAAGGCTCATACCCTTCTGATACTCTGTTCTTGCAACGCCAAGCTTCTGATTAGCCTCGTTCTCCGCTTCTTCAAAACGTTTTTCTGCGGCGGCAATAGTATCTTTAATATTCTGATACTGTGTCATTTTAAGAGCAAGTGTTGCCTGAGCAGTCATATACTCGGTCTGTGCCTGAATTGCACCGAACTGAAGCTCGTTACCGCTGGACTGAATTTTCTCTTTATATGCGGCAAGTTGCTTTTCGGCATCTTCCAACTGTTTCCTTGCAGCAGTCAGCTGTGCGTTTGCACTCTTAAGCTGAGCGTCTGCCGACTCCCACTGTGCATAACTGCTGTCATACTCAAGTTTGCCTGCTTTATACTGCTCTTCAGCAACGGCTAGCTCCGCCTCGTACTGATCGAGAAGCTGGTCAACCTCTACAATAGCATCCGCAGCCATACCCTGTGCTGTAAGGTTTGATGCAGATTTCAGCATCTGTGCAAGCTCAGGGTTCGTTTCCTCAAGCCTTTCAGCCATCGCATCAAGGTCAAGGTCACTCTGTGCAACATCCTGATTCTCTTTAAGGGTATCAAGAGTAGCTTTAGTTGTTGTAATAAGGGTTTTTATATACTTTATTTCTTTTTCTGCAACAGTCAGCTGAACATTTGCATCGTCCAGCTTGGCTTTTGCTTCGTCTGCCTGTGCTTTTTTGTTATTATATTCATTTTCTTTATTGGCAAACTCAACCTGACCTTGTGAAACCGCTGTAACTTTTGCATTGTACTCGTTAACCGCCGCAAGGTATTCGTTACTGCCGCTTTGTAACTGACCCTGAACCTTACTGTATTCTTCATCCATAAGCTTCTGGGCGTCCTGTAGTTGTTGTTCACCTGTTTTCTCAAGCTCATAAAGCTCTTCAATTTGCTTTTTTCCTTCTGCCAACTGACTGTTCACAGAGGCTTCCGCATTATCAATAAGAACCTTTGCAGATGCAACACGCTGTGGAAGACCAACCGCCAGCTGTGCACGACGCTCTGCAGAAAAGCTGTCTGCCGCTTCGGCAATTTTCTGACGCATAACATCAACATATTCATCATATTCATCAGAATATGCCTCAAATTCATCTGCACCTTCAAGGGTTACGTACGCTTCACTGTAATATGTAATTTTGTCTGTGAATGCATCGTTGTTAACGTAAATAAAGTCACCGAGTTTACCACTGCCTGCAGTTGTCACGCCACGTTCATAGGAAACCCAGTACGGTGTCTGAACAACACCAACTATAGTGAACTCATCATGTTTAAGATAATATGAAACATCTTCTCCGTCACCGACAACCTTGACTGTATTGCCTATTACAAATTGCTCGGGAGTCGTAAGTCCGCTGCATGTAACAACACATTCGTTGGGAGCTTCGGGATATCTGCCGTCCTTAAGCTCACCCTCCAAAAGGAGATTAAGGCGGTTTATATATGACGGGTCTTCTGCGCCGTTCTGGAAATTAACAGCCTTTGCAAGGTCAACTCCCATAACTCTTACGGTGAGCTCCGAACCGTCGATATCAACTATACCTTCATATTCATCTTTATCATTTTTAACCTGAACGTAACCATCAAAGAACTTCGCACCCTGAACTGCTTCGACACCTTCAATGGCTCGCACCTTTTCAAGGTCCTCTTCATAAAGACCAAGGAAGGATTGTAACCGAAGGTCCATAAGGTTGTATTTGTGGTAATATTCATCCGCCGTATTGACCATATCGGGGCCTACGGCATTAAGACCACAGAACAATCCGCTACCCATAGCAACAATAGCTATAATAGATACAAAACGACTGAATGTTCGTTTTATTGAACGGAAACTGTCTGTAATATAGGCATTTGTCATTTTTAACGTTATCCTTTCAAAATTTACCATTCAATATCAGCAACGGATACAGGATTGGGATTAGTGTGCATACTTACAACACGTCCGCTTTTCATAGAAATAACTCTGTCCGCCATTGGGGTAAGAGCCTGGTTATGGGTAATAACGATAACCGTCATACCTGTTTCGCGGCTTGTGTCCTGTAAAAGCTTAAGAATCTGTTTACCTGTATTATAGTCAAGAGCACCTGTGGGCTCGTCGCACAAAAGAAGCTTCGGGTTTTTGGCAAGGGCACGTGCAATTGAAACACGCTGCTGCTCACCACCTGAAAGCTGTGCAGGGAAGTTATTAAGACGCTCACCGAGACCAACTCGCTCAAGAACCTTTGCAGGGTTAAGGGCTTTGGTACCAATCTGTGTAGCGAGTTCAACGTTTTCGAGTGCGGTAAGGTTAGGCACAAGGTTGTAGAACTGGAAAACGAAGCCTACGTCAAAACGTCTGTATTCAATAAGGCGTTTACTATCATATTCATTAACAAGGTCACCTGCAACACGCACTTTGCCGTCGTCGCAATCGTCCATACCGCCTAAAATGTTAAGAACGGTTGTTTTACCGGCACCGCTGGCACCGACAATAACACAAAACTCGCCCTGCTCCACGTTAAAAGTAACGCCGTCAGCAGCATTAATGACGATTTCGCCCATTTTATATCTTTTGTAAACAGAATCAAATTCAATAAAGCTCATTTGTTTCAGCCTTTCAAGTCATTATTTTTCACGATAAAGTTTATTTTACAATATTTGTCGCAACAAGTCAATGAAAATAACAATTGGTAATAAAAACTTAACAATCACGCCAATGATTTGTAAATTGCTTCCATAACATCCGATGCAACAGGCAACGCCGCAGATGAACCCCAGCCGCCGTTTTCAACTACAACCACTATGGCTACAGGGCATTGCGGATTATCGGAAAAGCCCATAAACCATGAGTGGGGGGTCTGATTATCGGAAATCTCCGCGGTACCTGTTTTTCCGCACATTGAAAGTCCTTCAAAATTACCGTCACCGTATTTTATCTTCACATTGTTTCTCATCATACTTTTCACAGCATCGGCTATTTCTGCCGAAATATATGCTCTTGTCTGTGCAGTTGTTTCTTCAACCACGTATCCCGATGGAGTCGTAACAGACGCAACAGTATATGGCAATACTGCTGTGCCGTCATTGGCAACAGCACCTAACACCGTAAGCATATGGTAAGGGTTCACAAGGGTATTGTACTGCCCTACTCCTGCCCACGCTAAATCGCCGTCATCAGCCTGCGATAAATCGAGAATACTTGCTTTTGTCTGTGAGTTACCAAAATCAAAGGTTTGTCCGAAGCCGAATTCTTCAGCAGTTGCGATAATATTCTCTTTCCCTGTTTTCAACGCCAGCTGTGCATAAGCGCAGTTACAGGAATTTGCAAAGCATTCTTCAAAATCCATTTCGCCGTGAACTCTTGGGCAAGTCACCTTCACACCATTGACAAGCATTTCGCCTTTACAGGTGTATTTCCACGATGAAATATCCGATATATTCTCAATTGCACTTGCTGTAGTAATTATTTTGAAGGTCGAACCGGGTGTATAAAGTCCGTCTATCAATCGATTCAGGTAAACACCTTCGTATTTTCCGTCTTTATTGTTATTGATTTCTTCTGCAGACGGTTTATTTTCGATATCATAATTAGGACTCGAAACAGAACAAAGCAGTTCACCCGTTTTATAGTTATAAGCGGCAACAACGCCCTTTCTTCCGTTAAGCTTATCGTATGCCACGGCACTGACCTGACTGTCTATAGTAAGAATAACATCATTACCCCTACCGTGTTTTTTCAAAGAATAAATGCCCGTTACGGGATTGTAGCCTGTGAGCCTTGTTTTATATGCAGTCTGCACGCCCGAAGCAATATAGCCTTCTGTATCCCCTACTATGTGCAGAGTAGAGCGTCTGACTCTTTCCGAGTCACTGTAAATACGTTTTTCATTTTCTGTATACGCGAGCAATTCACCGTTTCTGTCGGTTATGTTACCGGCGGCAATAAAACTGCCGTTTTCATTGAGATGTTCATTTGCACGCAATGTTGCCCACTTTTCACCGTTGGTTGCAAAACGCACGGCGAGAACACTCATCCCCACAGCAACTGCTAAAACAAGCAACAAAACTACGTATCCGCGTCTTGCAGTAGTTTTCATTCTTCACCGCCTCCTTCTGCCTCGAGACGGGGCTTAAAACTTGCGAAAGTTCTCATATCAACAGCCTTAATATAAGCCAGAAGACAAAAACAACTGATTATACTTGAGCCACCCTTGCTGACAAAGGGCAATGTTACGCCTGTCAAAGGCAACAAATCGGTTATACCGAAAATACTTAACATAGTTTGGAAAAGCATCATTGCAATTGCACCAACACCTGCTATTGCGTAAAAAGCAGATTTAGTCTTCTGTGCATTCAACACCGCCCACACGGCTATCGCCCCATAAACCAACGGTACAATAAAGCCCGTTATCAAACCAAATTCTTCGCAAACAACACCAAAAACAAGGTCTTCGGAAGCGGCAAAAACATTTCGCAGCTCACCATTACCCAAGCCGAGACCGAAAAGACCGCCGCTTGCGGAATATATAAGGGTACGCGTCTGTTGATAACCGCCCTCATCCATATAATCCCACACGTGAAGATATGTGGAAAAACGGCTTGCTACGTAAGGCTTTAATATCATTATCAGCACCGCACCGACTGCCGCCACGCCGCAGACGAGTGAAAGCGTTTTTATATCACCTGAGCGCATAAACGCAATTACTATAAACGTAAAGAAAAATATAAGTGCAGTTCCGAAATCAAACATTAAAAACAATTCGCCTACACAAATGGCAGAAAAGATTATATACATCGTAAGATTCTTAATTGACTGAAGCTTTTCGAGAGTTACGGCACCTACAAAAATAAAGGCTATTTTCACGAGCTCAGACGGTTGAAGGGATATACCGCCCAAAGAAATCCAGTTTTTGGCACCGTTTGTAGTTTCAGCAATAATGAGCGTTGCCCCTAAAATAAGCACAGATGCTCCTGCAAGCACCCATCGTATTGATTTTAACGTATCAATATTGCGCATTATAACAATCATAACAGAGAATCCGACGACTCCTATAACTATTGCAAGGAACTGTTTGAGAACTGCATCGGGATAGATACTGCCGACAATAGCAAGCCCTACGGAGGTGAACATAAATGCTATCATTTCCAACTCAAAATTATGAATACGCAAAACGAACGTCGCAAAAACAAAATAAATCCATTGAAGGGCAATAAACCCGAGATAAACCACGATTATCTGCGGTTTGAAAACCCCGTCCGAATACAAATTCAAAAACAAAGAACACATATTAAAGACAGCTATAAGAATAAGCACAATTCCGTAAGACGGACGGGCTATAAGCCTGCTCTTATCCTTTATGAATTTATAACGAGCTTCATAAAGAGTGTATTCAAGTCCGCCAATATCAATAGTATCGCCGTGGTGAACAAAAGCCTTTTTATCTATTTTCTCTCCATTTACGGCGACGCCGGATTTAGAAAAGGTATCGAATACAACAAACCCCTTGTTACGGTAAGTTAACACCGCGTGAAGTCGTGAAATGGTATCAAAGGGCAGAACAATATCGCACTTTTTATTTCTTCCCAGAGATGTTTCTCTGTCGTACAGGAATATCTCTTCATCAGTTATGGTATTGACGAGTTTACCCCTGACAGGGTCCGTAGTTTTTTTAAAAAACAACGCGAGTAACATACGCAGCACTACATATACAACAACCGCAAGCATAATATAACGCATCCCCGATGTCATAAAGCCAACAAGTGCTTCCATAATATCCCTCCCATTGAAAATCACTATTTATATCATACCATAATAAAAGGAAATAATCAACGCGATTAAACTACTGAAATGTTAAAGAATTGCTAATAAAGTGTAAATTAACCGATTTTTGGCTGTAAGTTCAGTTATGTCACTTGACTTTGACAGTTTTTATAGGTTATATTTAATGTAGAGAAATTTGGAGGTATTAGCTATGGCTATAACAAAATCACTTTACGGTACGTTAAACGAAAAGGATGTTAACACATACATAATTGAAAACAAAAACGGCACACAAGCGCATCTTATCGAAAAAGGTGCTACTCTCGATAAGCTCCTTATAAAGGACAAAAACGGGATGCTGACAGATATTCTTATCGGTCACGACACTTTAGACGGACACGTTAACCGCTCCGACTATCAGGGTGTTGTCGTAGGTCAGTATGCAAACCGTATCAAAGACGGAAAATTTTCAATTGACGGCACGGAATACAACGTTACACTTAATGAAAAAGGTATCACAAGTCTCCACGGCGGCGGTGAATACAGCTCTGCTGTATGGAATACCGAAATTCTCTCGGACAACGCGGTTAAATTCACTTATTTCAGCCCCGACGGCACTGAAGGCTTCCCCGGTAACGTAAATGTCAGCGTTACATACACATTAAATGACAACGATGAACTCGAGCTTTTATACAACGCCGTTTCCGATAAAAAAACCGTTATAAACCTTACTAACCACGCCTACTTTAACCTTAACGGAACAGGCAGCGGTGATATTCTCAACCACATTCTTCAGATAAATGCAGACCGATTCACACCTATTGATGAAATCAGTATTCCCACAGGTGAGCTCACTCCTGTTGTCGGCACACCCTTTGATTTCACACAGGAAAAGAACATCGGCAGAGACATTGATGAAGAGCATACACAACTGAAAAACGGTCTTGGTTATGACCATAACTTCTGCATAGCAAATTATGACGGAACGCTTAAAACTGCCGCTATTGCAAAAGCAGATAAAAGCGGTATCGTAATGACTGTTAAAACCGACCTTCCCGGTATTCAGCTTTATACAGGCAACTTCTTTGATGGTTCAATCCCCGGCAAAAACGGTATTCCTATGACAAAACGCTGTGCTTTCTGCCTTGAAACACAGGTTTTCCCTGATTCCCCTAACCATCCTGAATGGCCGTCCTGCATTTATGATGCAGGTGAAACATATTCAGCACGCACAGTATTTGCCTTTTCCAAATAAATACAATTGACTTATACCTTGATTTTTGGTATAATGAGTTGTATATTTGCAAATTAATTCAGAAAGGAGACACCAAAAATGAAAAAAAATGTAAAAATCATATCATTTTTTCTCGCCGTAGTTTTACTGTTCGGCGGTCTTTCCGTGTCTGCTTTCGCCAAAGAGTTTGCACCTACAATTGATATTTCAAATCCCGGTATTCAAACCCAGTATATGTACGATGAAAATGATCCTTCCTGGGTTCGAAAGCTTGTGATTAAAGAAGATATGCTTTCTTCAGAAGGCATTTTTACGGAAGCTGTGCTCCACCCTGTTACAGATTACCCTTATACCAATGATGCAAAGGGCTTCAACTCCGAAGTGGAGGAATATATAAAAACATACACACTTGACGAAGACTCTCAAAGAGCTGCTTACATATATTTTCTTGAGCAGGTCGGAGCCCTTTCAATCATCTCAGATCCGTCTGCATCCGACAAATCAAAAGCAGAATGGCTGCGTAACCAAGGCATAATCATCACCGAAGAAGAGGAAAATGACCCTGATAAAGTGCTGATGATAAGCGCTCTTTACGCAATGATGAAAAACGACCTTTACTACGTTTACACCGGTGAGCACCTTACGATTCCTGAAGGTACTCCACTTGAAAAAGCGGTCGTTTTCTACATAGCATCTCTTTCAGGCAACAACTCGAAGCTTTCACAGTTTATATACAAGTATTTCGGAACAAGCTCTCTCGGCGACCTGGAAGACTATATTTACTACACTTCTCTTATGGCACTTTATACTAACGGATACGTTTCCGCTGCAGAAATTGCCACACTCCCACGTGAAGAGGTTTACAGACGCGTTGCTATTATGACAATCCGCAACTACGGTCTTGCCATTGATTCCGAAAAAGCAACAACACAAGAGCTTCAGGAAAAATACCTGACTGCAATGCTGGGCACACAATATCGTGTCAGTCTCGATCCCGACACATTGAAGAAAACTGCCAACACCCATTCCGTTGCATATTACATTCTTCAACGTATGGCGTACGAAGATGCCAAGCTCACAATTTCTCAGAAAAAATACAGTTACGAAAGCTGTTTCCGTCTTGTTACGCAGAAAACCGCCCGTTTCGATTTGGAGAAAGAATTTTATTCCGATATACACGAATACAACATATATCTTGAGAGCATACGAGAAACTATTTCCATAAATCCGACGGCGTTAAACAGCAACTCCGTTCTGACAATAAACGGAACGAAAATATCCGGCGGACAATATGCGAAGGTTGCACTTTTAAATGCAGAAAAACAAGTTATAAATATTGTTTGTAAAAACACCGACAACGGTGTTACAAAAACATCTTCATATAAAATCAATATTTTCCAGGGTACAACTCCCCCGGAAGACAGTGACCTTACCGGCATTATCCCAACTTACGGCCCCGGTGACACCACTAACCCGAATCAATCTGCAGGCGGCACGTACGCCGAGGTTACACTCACAATCCCACAGCTGCCTTATGTGAGTGGTGTAAACGGCATTGCAACCAATTTAGCGGGCAAGCTCCTGTCGCTGAACGATAAAGGTCAGCTTGTTGATGAATACGGTAACGTTATCAGTCAGACCACTTACGAGACACTCCCGGAGAATTACAAATACGTCCTTACTGATGACGGTATTATCCAGACGATATTCGTAGGTGATACCACTGATGTTTCCGACACTGAAGATAACGAAGAAATACAAAAGTCCGAAAGTGTCAGACGAATACTCGTAATCGTTTCTTTGGTTACATGTATATTATTGATTATTGCCTTAATCACTACACTCATAATTACCAAAAAGAACCGCAACAAGAAATCAAGCGGTGACAAAACAAGAGATCGCAGGGCTAAAGAAAAAGCTAAAAAAGCTAAACGCGAAGCCAAGGCGGCACGCAAAAGCAATAAATAACAACTGACATAATGGCAATACTGCTCGCCTTTCGGCAGCAATATTGCCATTGTTTTTATCACAACAATTTATTTTAAAATTGTTCATATATTTTTATTTATTATGGTATATAATGTTTTTATAAATATAAACTCCTAAGGAGGAATATTCATGGCAAATGCAAAAATACTTATTGTTGATGATGACATTAACATTTGCGAGCTTCTCAGACTTTATCTTGAAAAAGAAGGTTTTGAAACAGTAGTCGTAACCGGCGGCCTGCAAGCTATTGAAGCCTTCAACACCGCTTCACCTGACCTTGTTTTGCTGGATATAATGCTTCCCGGTCTTGACGGTTGGCAGATTTGCCGCGAAATACGCAAGACAGCACAGACCCCGATAATTATGCTCACCGCAAAAGGCGAAACCTTTGACAAGGTTCTCGGTCTTGAATTAGGCGCAGATGACTATATAACCAAGCCTTTTGAAACCAAAGAGGTTATGGCAAGAATAAAGGCGGTTTTAAGAAGATCAACAAACCAACTGACATCCGCTGACGCAATAAAAGAAGTGTCTTATGACAAACTTACGGTTAATCTTACAAACTACGAGCTTATAGTTGACGGCAACCCTATTGATACGCCCCCGAAAGAGCTTGAGCTTATTTTCCACCTTGCAAGCAATCCTAACCGCGTTTACACCCGTGACCAACTGCTTGACGAAGTATGGGGCTTTGAATACTACGGTGATTCACGAACAGTCGACGTACACGTTAAAAGACTCCGCGAAAAACTTGAGGGCGTTTCCGACAAATGGGAACTCAAAACAGTTTGGGGCGTAGGTTATAAATTCGAAACCAAATAAGTCAATAAAATGAAATTGTTAAAAAACAAAAAAGGTACTTTCTTTTTTAAGTACTTTATGATTTTTTCCGCAATTGTTCTTGTGAGCTTTATTATAATCGGTACGTCTTTTATGTTACTTGTAACAAATACCCTTCTTAACCAGGTAACCGAAGACACGAAAAGCAATGCTTCAAACCTGGCACAAATGACTACCGATCTGTTTAACTCCAATGTAATCCGCGAGAATCCACAGGCTGCTGTAATGACAATGTGCAAAAACGTGGAAATTGTTTCAAAAAGCACAGGCTACGATGTCTTTATATGCAACAAAGAAGGCGAAGTTATCGTTTGTCCCGAAACCTTGACAGGCTTTGACATAAAAGAAAGTCCGTCATGCGACACCCACGGTAAAATCCGCATACCTTCAACATACATTCAACGGGTAAAAAGCAGTGAATTCAACGAATTTTCCACACTTGATGATATTTATACATCATACTATTCCGTGTGTATGTCACCATTATATCTTAACGATACATTTATAGGCTTCTGCGTGGTAAGTGCGCCAATTAACGACAATATAGTTCAGTATGTTGAAAAAACCGTTGTTATGTTTGTGCTTTGTGCCGCGGCGGCATTGCTGCTTGTTACGGTTGCCGTTTCATTTATGACAGAACGGATAGCAAAGCCAATCAGAAACCTTGAAACAGCAACAAAATGCTATTCATCAGGTGATTTTTCATACAGAGTACCCGAACTTGACTCAAACGATGAGCTTGCCGCACTCATAACCAAATTCAACGCTATGGCAACGTCCCTGTCACAGATAGAAAACTCAAGAAGGAGTTTTGTTGCAAACGTATCTCACGAATTTAAAACCCCGATGACTACCATAGGCGGTTTTATAAACGGAATCATTGACGGCACAATACCTGCCGAAAAGCAGGATTATTATCTCAAAATAGTTTCTTCGGAGATAAGCCGTCTTTCCAAAATGGTCAACACAATGCTCAATATTTCGAAAATAGAAACGGGTAACGTGGATATGAATATCGAGCAATTTGATATTTCCCAAAAGCTTGTCACGACCTTCCTTGGTTTTGAACAGCTTATATCACAAAAGAATATAGAAATTATCGGGTTTGAAGACCTTTCACCTGCCCTTGTGCACGGCGATAGCGCAATGATCGATCAGGTTGTTTACAACCTTGCCGACAATGCCGTCAAATTCACGAATGAAGGCGGAAAAATAATTGTTAACACCACCGTTGATAAGAACTGTGTTTATTTCGCAATAACAAACACAGGTAAAGGAATTCCCGAAAAAGATCTTGAAAAGGTTTTTGAACGTTTTTATAAAGTCGACCAGTCACGAAGCACCGATGTCAAGAGTACCGGTTTAGGACTTTACCTTATAAAAAGCATCATAGACCTTCATAACGGAACAATAACACTGGAAAGCGAAATTGACTCATTCACCCGATTCACGGTAAAACTTCCCAAATAGTTCACTTTTTGCCAAAATTTTATTCACATACTTCTGCTATACTTTAAGCAGAAACGGAGGAACATTTTTATGGACGATATTTTTAATCCCGAAAATGTCGGGAACGCAGTTAATAAAGAGCCTGTGCAGGAAAACGTACCCGCCGATACTGCTCCGACAGCCGCAACTCAACAACAGCCACAACCACAAGCTCAAGCTTCTGCTGATTTTCCGGGTCAACGCCCTGCTGCACCTTTTGCATATAACTCTGTAAATAACAGCAATACTGTGCCAAACAACGCTCCACAGCAGACTATGTATGCGCAGAATCCCAGGACATCACCTGTTTATTACAACCCTAACGGCTCCACACAACCTGTAGCTCCTGCACCGCAAAAGAAAAAGAAGAAAAACGGAACTGCAGGCAAGGTGATTTTCAGCATACTGATTTGTGTTTCAATCATCTTCTCATCCATTGCAATTGGTGTAAGTATTGCAAACAACGACTCTAATAACAATAACGTTACAATTGACAATAACAATCAGACCCAACCTGATATAGATCTCGGTTCAGGTGCGGACCCTGATGTTGAAGATTCTCCCATATCTTATTCGGAGTATTCAGGCAAGGGCGCGATGTCTTCCGAACAGATTTACGAATCAATAAAAGATATCAACGTAGGCATTCTTGTTTTTGCGCAGACCCAGAGTGCCGGAGAAGGCTCAGGCATAATAGTGGGTGTTGACGAAACCAAACAATATACCTATATTTTAACTGCTGCTCACGTAATTTCCGACAAGGGTGTTAACGTCCAGATTCAATTCAGCGACTCAAGCGAATGTGATGCTGAAATAGTCGGATATGATACCAAAACCGACGTAGGTGTTCTCCGTGTTAAAAAGACAGGCTTTAAAGCCGCCACATTCGGTAACTCGGATAATTTAACAGTAGGTCAGAAAGTATATGCAATCGGCAACCCCGGCGGAACTGAATTTTTCGGTTCATTCACAAGCGGTATGATAAGTGCAATTGACCGTCCCGTTCCCACCACAAACAGCTCTTATGACCTTCCCTGCATTCAACACAATGCGGCTATCAACCCCGGCAACTCAGGCGGCGCACTCGTCAACGAATACGGTCAGGTTATCGGTCTTAACTCATCTAAAATCTCAAGCACGGAATACGAGGGCATGGGCTTCTCGGTTCCTGCAAAAACAGTTCTTAACGTTTATGAGCAGATTATAAAATACGGCTATGTTACAAACAGACCTATGCTCGGTATAACATATCTGCCCGTTTCCGAAGATTATTCATACTCAGCAATCGCTTGGAAAAACAACCTTCCCTACGGTTCAATCGTTATAGCTACAATTAACGAAAACAGTGATTTTGCAAATCACGACGTTAAAGTCGGCGATATGATAATCGCAGTTAACGGTGAAAAAATGGAAACCACCGACGTCCTTTTAGAAAAAATTGAGAACGCCGATGTTGGCGACAAGCTTAAGCTGACAATCTGCCGTGTAAACAACAACAGTAAAATAGAATCAACCTTCGATGTTACGGTTACACTTGTTGAAGACAAGGGCAACACAGCCACACAAACCGAACCCGAAACAACCCCCTTTGAAAACTACTTTGAAAACTTCGGTTATTAATAAAAACGACCTGTTCGGGATACCTCCGAACAGGTCGTTTTTATTATTTGCCCCATCTGTCAATTCCGCCGCGTTGCATTGCCCCCACTATTCTTTCGGGGACATCGCCGTAACGGGCGCTGAGCTCGGCAATCAACATTTTTATTTCTTCACGCTTAGTATTTTCATTAGCAGGACATCCGCTTTTAACAACAGGCAAATCAAGGCGTTCAGTGGCCGCTGTAATCTCTCTTTCACGGATGTATATGAGTGGTCTTATCATAGTCAAATCGCGCCTTGAAAGGTACGTTACGGGCGCAAAACAACCAACCCTACTCTCCACCAGGAGATTCATAAGAAAAGTTTCCGCCGCATCATCAAGATGATGTCCCAATGCAATTTTATTGCAGCCTGCATCCTTGGCAGCTTCATGAAGAATACCGCGGCGCATTCTTGCGCAAAGACTGCAAGGATTAGTCTCTTTTCTTATATTAAATATAATCTCATACAAATCCGTGGGCTTGATAATATACTCAACACCGTAGCTGTCGCACATCTCTTTGATGCGTGAAAAATCGCCGTCTTTGTTATCAAAACGCATATCAAGGGTAATCGCCACTATTTCAAAATCCGCCGAATAAAAACGGCGTAACTCACACAGAGTTTTTAAAAGAATCAATGAATCCTTACCGCCTGAAACACCAACGGCAATTTTATCACCGTCACTTATCATTTTATAGTCATCTATGGCGGCACGGGTATGACTTAAAATTCTTCTCATATATTTCCTTTCTTAAGATGGCTTATGCTTTTATAAAAAGTATGGATGAAGCGAGCAAGGTCTGAGCCAGGAAATATGTAACAATATTAAACACTTTAAGTGGCTTATTCCTTTTCTGTCCGCCAAACATAATAATACCTAAGGTTGCATCCGAAAGCATAAAGCAAAGAGAACCAATAGCTAATACCAAAAATGCTACAACACCATATTTACCGCCATTTAACCAATAACACAAACCGAGAGCCGAGGCTTTCAGGTTCATAACGATAAGAAGTAAAGTGTATATAACAATACCATATTTTAAAACCGATATGGAAATCTCGATTCTAAATTTAACCATACCTATAATTGCCAAACCGATTAAAGCAAGAGCCAGAATAATCTCATAGATATTAAAGAAACTATACTCTTCTGAAACCACAGGAAGCGTTCTTATATACGCAGCAATATACACAATATGTCCTACAAGGAAGTTACAAAAGCCTGTTGCAAAAGCTTTTTGTGTGTTATTGAGATGTAAAAAGAAATCACCTAACCAACCAAAAATAAGACCTACAAGCATCATTATTGCATAAACGGATTTATTACCCGCAATAGCCATACAAAGTACGCCAATGCACACAAAGGATGTAGCGCAAATCATCTTATAAAACAATGATTTACGGCATATACCGGGCCACTGCGCCTGTAAAAATAAAGGCACAAATATAACCTGTAATACTATGCACAATACAAACAGAATTTTTAACAGCATAAAAACACCCCTGATAATTCTACTGATATTGTAACACATATATTTCCAAATGACAATATATAAAAACTCCCGCACTGAATGTACGGGAGAGATAATTCAATATTTAAAATCCTTTATGTAAACTTTACTTAAAAGTTCCTGACGTTCGAGACCTATAAAACCTATACCAACTACATCGCCCGAGCCCTTAATGCTTACATTAGCAAACTGATTAAGGCTTACAACCTGTAAGGTTTCCGGGTTAAATTCAAGCTCAACCGAGCAATCGTGATATCTGAGCGAATATTCAATATTTTTAGCAAAAACCGTTACAATCGGGTGATAAACTGTGCCGTCGATTCGCTCTTTGGACATAGGTGCGAATACCGCACCCGTATAACTCGGTGATACATTTGAATTCTCAGCAATAGGTTCGGGATTATCTTCGCTAACGAGAACAAAGGTCATTTTAACATTACCGTTAGGAAGAATCTTATAGGTGAAACTTTCGATTCCGTTAGGGTCAGTAAGGTAGGACCCCTTTTCGCGGAAGAACACGGGAAAAAGAGACATATCCGCATCACCCTTTTCGTGAATATAAGGATCTTTCTCCGCTTCCTCCTTGGGAACGAAAACGTCTAACCCCTCAATAAAGCCCATTAATTTGTTTATATCCTCTTCTGTTACCTTTTCCGAACCTTCGGCAACAACACGGTTTTCAGCACCACCCGGAAGTTGCTGATATTCAATTTTTGTAAAACCGGGCTTATCAGCTTTAGCCTTATTCATAACAAGGGCGTAAATATTCACAATATCCGCCTTGGTTTTATCAGTATTGAGTAAATCGTTTGTAACCTGAGTAATATTCTGATTTGTATTACCTTGTGGCTGATTCACATTACCGTTATTGTTGATTATGGCATTGCCGTTATTCTGAGTTCCGTTATTCTGAGTGCCGTTATTTACATTTCCGTTATTAACGTAATCTCCATTGTTATTACCCTGGGGAGCAATACCGTTATCCGTTGACGGATTACCGATAATCACATTATTATTCTGAACATTATTGTTATCATTAACGACGACGCCATCATCACCAGAAACCAAAGTTCCGTTTTTGTTCTCATCAACAACAACACCTACAATAACAAGACTGATATAACTGCTGACTGCCAGCAAAAGACTCAGGGCAACGCAACCTATAATAAAACCAATTTTTCTTTTACCTTTTTTCATAAAAACCAACCTTTAAAAATGACTATATTAAGATTAGCCTAAAACCGACAAAAAGTCAATAAAATTAACATTAATATAACAATAAACATCCACCCGCCAAGCGGGTGGTTTTTCATATGCGGGCATAGCCCTATGCTCTTCGCGTATGCGTAAACGCATAAGTACGGTCTGCCAGTTGCGTAAGATTGTTACTTGCTACCCGTAAACGGGCCGTATCCA
>JAFTYU010000011.1 GCA_017461235.1 Clostridia bacterium
GTTGTCGTAAGTTGATTTGTAAGTTCCATCTGTACCAACGATGCGTTCCTGAGTAACGCCGTCAATAGTGATAGCCGCTTCAGCATCAACTAAAAGTGCAGGAATCGCTACTGCAAAAGTAGTCGCTATCATTATTGCTGTGAGCACTAATGATATGATTCTTTTTGACTTTCTCATAGAAAAAACCTCCATTCAGATTTTAAAAAAGGGTGCACTTCTACACCTATATTTTTACATTTTCTATTTTACTTTATAACACTATGTAAAGTCAATGACTTTTCCTATAAAAAACAGATGATTTTTTTGTTTATTTTGGGTATTATTCCGTGGATTTTGTTTTAAAAGCCAAAGAATGCGATATTACAGGCACAACCACCTGTAATATCGCATTCTTTTTTTATATCAAAAAAGCTTAGAAGTATCTAATTTTTCATATGCGGTTATAAAATTCTTGAAGAAACCAAGCATTTTTTCGCATCCGCCCTGTTGATTGCTTTCGCAATTCAAAACGAGCAACGGTTCGTGTACGCTCATTCTTAAAAGCTGCCAGCCATCGCCCGAGCCTTCATTGAAGTTCACCCTGACGCCTTCGTGGTTTATGGGCGAAACGCATATACCCTCCGTATTTTCACAAAGATTTCTGAAATCATTTATAACAGATAATCCGTAATCCCTGAAATCACAAAGCTTTATGGTGAAACGGACTTCCTTTTCCTCCTGCGGGACCCGGAGATTTTTAATTATATCCCCTATCGTCTTACCTTCCTTACGAAGCCTTGCTGCTTCAATGATAATTTTAGTTACAAGATATGCACCGTCATCAAGATAATAATTTTCCCTGAATGCGGCGTGCCCGGAGGTTTCAATAGCCAAGGGGGCATTTTTTCCTTCTTCGTTCTGAAGTCTTATAGCTTCATCAATAACATTTTTATAACCACGCTTGAAACGGTGATGAACTCCGCCAAGCTCTTGCTCAATAAACTTATTCAGACCGTCAGATGTAACGGAATCCGTTACGATCGTTCCGCCTTCGTTACCCTTAAGTGCAATATATGAAGCAAGGGCAACAAGCTTGTTTCTGTTGATCTCAAAGGCTTTCTCGTCAACACAGGCGGCTCTGTCGCAATCCGTGTCAAATATAACACCCAAATCTGCCCCCGACTCGGCAACAGCCTCGCAGATACTCTGCATAGCAGCCTTATTTTCGGGGTTCGGGATATGATTCGGAAATGTTCCGTCAGGCTCGAGATAGCGGCTTCCGTCAGTGCTTGCACCAAGTATTTTCAATACATTTTCCGCATAGAATGCGCCCACACCATTACCTGCATCAACAACAATTTTAAGTCCCTTGAGCGGCATATTATAATCATCGGCATTAACGCCCTTTTTTATCATCTCGCGAAGGTCAAAGCAGTATTTCTCCATATTGTCAAGAATTAATGCTTCGTTATTTTTCAGTTCAATTACATTTTCGATTTTCTCGGCGGCGGCAAGAATCACCTTAATATCTTCCCCGGAAAAGCCACCTTCACGGGTGAAAAATTTTAGTCCGTTCATCTCCATGGGTAGGTGACTTGCGGTAATCTCAACAGCGGAATCCACGCCAAAATTAATAACGGACATAAACATAGAAGGAGTGGATGATAAACCGCAATCATAAACCTTAACGCCCAATGACGACAGGGTTTTAAGCACTGTTGAAGCTATACGGGGTGATGACACGCGTGAATCGTAACCTACCGCAATGCTCAGCTCATTTTTACCGAGTTTTTCTTTAAGATAATCAGCATAAGAGCAAATAATTTTCACAAGACGTTCATCGGTAAGGTCGACGGGCTTGCCGTCCTTTTCCACAGCCGTTCCGCGGATATCGGTTCCGCTTTTTAAATACATAAGATTTTCCATTAATATTCCCTCCGAACTACATAATAAATTCTTTCGGTATCTTCGCAAGGCGCAGAAAAGGTCATATCCGCATAGCGGTTAAGCACCTTAAAGCCTGCATTTTCAACAGCCGATGTAAGCTCATCATCGCTAAAGGCGATCTCTTTGAAATTTTCATTGAATCTCTGATAATTGTGCCCGTCCTTTACGAAAAAATCAAGGTTTATACCAACAGTTCTGTTGTCATCGGACAATTTATTCTGCCACACACAAAAAACGTTTTTTTCGTCATAGACAAAGGTGTTATTGCCAAGGATTTTCCCGTGCTTATAAAGGGTATTCACATCAAAAATCATTATACCGCCGTCATCAACGAAATTCTTAAGCACGGAAAACGTTTTCTTCAATTCATCGACCCCGGGCAAATGATTTATACTGTCAAGTGAACAAACAACCGCTCGCACCGTACCGTAAAGGTCGGTTTCCTGCATTTTCTGACAAAGGAACATTATATTGACATCTTCGGAAAATGCCTTATTCTGCGCCTCCATAAGCATCTCGGCAGATGCATCAGTTGCTATAACATCAAATCCCTTTTTCGCAAATTCAACCGAAAGGGAGCCTGTTCCGCAGGCAAGGTCTAAAAGCAGACCGTCTGTTATATTATTATTTTTTAAAATTTCACAAATATATTCTGCGCGTTTTTTATAATCAACGTTGAAAGTCAGTTCATCGTAAACGCCTGCAAATGAATTATATGACATATTCTGCCTCCATATAAATATACCTAATTTTAACATAATACAAGCATTTAAACAACAAAAGCATCATAGTTGTTTTGCAAAAAAAGAGTATCATAAATTTGTAAATATTGCACACTTTAAAGGTACAATTATGTGTGTTAATATATTGGTAATAAATTACATTATAAGATTCAGGGGGATTAATATGAAAAAAGTTTTCTCGGTTTTTTTAACAGTAGTGCTTGTAGCTTTAAGTGTGCTTCCCTGCTTTGCGGCAAATGATAGCTGCACCTGCGGTGAACCACCCATTATATACGTTGCAGCTCTCGGCAGCGGTTACGTTTTTCTTGATGCAGGTACCGAAAACGAAAGAACACTTTTCCGACCCGAAACAAGCGACATTTTAAACGATTTTGCACCGCTTGTTCCCGCGGCAGGTCAACTTATACTCGACCATAATTACGATGCTTTCGGCGATGTCTTAATCGACTGCGTAAATAAATCCTTTGGTATGCTCGCTCTCGATAACGAAGGTAAATCACACGAAAGAGTTACATCAGAAGAATTCCATCCCGATACCGATACGCCCCACGGCATTGACCACAATTATTATTTCGGTTACGACTTCAGACTTGACCCTGTTGAAAATGCACAGAAACTGCACACCTTCATTCAGGAAGTCAAGGAGCTTACAAAGCACGATACCGTCAGATTCAGAGCATCATCAATGGGTGGTGTTGTTACCATGTCTTACATCAAGCTTTACGGCACAGACGACATCGAAACAATTATTTTCCAATGCTGTCCGATACAGGGTACTGCGGTCGCAGGCGAGCTTTATAACGGCAAGGTTGAAATTAACAAGGATGCTCTTCTGAATTACGCAACCTGTGCTCTTCCCGACCTTGGCAGTGACGCTTTCGCAGGTATTCTCTACACCCTTATCGAAATGCTTGATGCAGGCGGTGTATGGTCAGGTCTTGTGGGTATTGCAGATGTACTTGTGTTAAATCTTAAAGACAGAGTTTTCGACGAAGCACTTATCCCCATTTTCGGAACAATGCCCGGTATCTGGAGCTTCGTACCCCACGAGTATTATGAAAGCGCGAAAGAGTTTATGAAACTCGATGAAGAAACTCACGCAGTTCTTCTTGAAAAACTCGACTTCTATCATTACGAGATTCAGCAACAAGCTGAAGCACTTCTTAAAGAAGCTCAGGCAAACGGCACAACAGTTTACATCGTAGCCGGTTACAATATGCAACGCACTCCCCTTGTTACCGCTTACAAAAACAACTCCGACGGTACTGTTGACACCCAATATGCAACAATCGGCGCAACCTGTGCTTACATCGGCGAAACACTCCCTGAGAATTATACTCAGGCTCGTTACCCCGAAACAAGATACATCTCACCTGACAGAGTTATAGACGCTTCAACCTGCGCTTTACCTGAAAGCACATGGTTCATTAAGGATATGCTTCACAGTACCACCCACGACGGTCACGGTGAATTTTACAAGGTTCTTTTCAACAGCGATATTCAGTTAACCGTAAACGATATGCCTGAATATCCCCAGTTTATGCAGAACGACGTTAACAACCAGACCTTCACGAAGGTTAAACCCACACTCGGCAACGACGTACTTGATGCTCTCAGCAACGCTTCAAGCCAGACCAGCTTCCTTAACGTTATGAAACTTATGGTTGCATTCTTTGAATCATTCTGGAAATTTATGATGGGATAAACATACAAAAAAGTGTCCGCAAATCGCGGGCACTTTTTTTGTAATATTTTACAGCATATCAAGTGTCTGTTCATACGCGGGAAGAAATTCTTCCATAAACACATTCGCTTCGGGAACATTGGCTTCTTTTATGCGTTTTCTCGTTGCGGCTTCCGCCTCTTTGAACTCGGTGTTACCTGCCTTTCGTTCATCAATGCACTTTATAAGGGCACTGATTTTATCCGCCACCTTAAGAATAGGCTTGAGTTCTTCGTCATTTTCAGTCAGAAGATCACGGAAATCTTCACGCAGGTCCGCCGGAAGTTTATTTAAAAGCTTCTCGTTGGCGGAATCTTCAACAGCCTTGAATGCCACAAGAATTTCATCATTCTGATATTTTACCGGGGTAGGCATATCCCCCGTTATAATTTCATGAGCATCGTGATAAAGCCCCAAAACTGCCGCACGGTCTGCGTTATAATTCTTACCGAAACGCCTGTTACCTATAAGTGCAAGGGCGTGAGCTATAACAGCCACTTCCTTTGAGTGGCTGTCAAGGCTCTCATTTTCGGTGTTACGCATAAGTGCCCAACGGTCTATATACTTCATACGCGATACCATAGCAAAAAAACTATAGTTCATAATTACACCTTATTTGAATTTAACTTTAAATGTTTTGATTTCAAAGGGCTTGAACACCGCATTTACCGTATTATTGCTATAATCAACGGATTCATCCTGCTCTTCAAGCAGATTACATTCGGTTGCTTCTGCAATTCCGCTTGCAAATGTAAGAGCTGCAGGAGTTTTACTGTTCCAGGTTTCATAGGCGCGGACAATAAGCGCATCGCTGTCTTCCGCGATTTTAACAGTTTCTATCACCACATTATCTTTATCGCATTTAACAAGTGAATATTCACTTGGCAATACACCATTATGTGCAGCTGCAGGAACGGCATAAAGCGGATAGTTCACATTGTAAGCCTGTTTAACAACATCTGAATCGCAGACTTTTCCTTCGTGGGGATAAATTGAGAAAGTAAATGAATGGAACTCTCTGTCCTGAATGTTATTCGGACGTGTGGCGCACCTGAAAAGTGTAGGTCTTATATGACCGTCTTTAACGTCGCAACCATACTTACAGTCATTGAGAATCGAAAGACCGAAGCTGTTATCGGAAAGGTCAACCCATTTGTGCATAGACTCTTCAAACTGCGCAAATTCCCAGGTAGTATTTGTAGTTGTGGAGCGTTCAATATTACCGAACTGAATATCAAATGTAGCTTTAACGGAGTTTACATCAACGGGATAATCCGCCTTAAGGACAACGTGATCTTCCTTCCAATCCGATTCGTAGTCCACATCGATTCGCTCAAGGTCGTTATAAATACAATAATACTCTGTGAAGGTTGATTTTCTGAATGTTCTTTCAACCTTGTAAACAGCTCTTACGGCGCCAAGCTCAATAATTTCGGCTTTCTTGAAATCAAGCTCCCAGGAAACCTCATCAAAATAACATTTGATATCCCACGCTTCGTGGTTATGGGGTCTGTCCTGATATGCAGTAACTTTACCGAGAGTTGCGCTATCGGGAGAAACACTTCTGCCCGATTTTTTGTGAAGAAGGTTGCTGATATTGCCTTCCGAGTTAAACTCAACCGTAAAGAAAGGTGTTTCCGCCTTTTCTATCGTTGCGTTAACGTTTTCAGCAACTGCGGGATCACACTTTTTAACGGTAAAAGCCGTATAACCTTTGGCACCTACAGCTGCAATAAACACAATCTTGCCGTCGTACGTTTTCTGATAATTGATTTCATTGCCGTCTTTATCAAATAATGCAAAATTACCGTCACAGGGAATTTCACTGATTACTGCATCCTTACGGTCAAAACCAGTCGTGTTAAAAACAACAATACTGTCATTTTCAAGGTTCATCTTAGAAATAAGAGTACTTTCGGCTTCACTTGCCATTTCGCAACCTGCGTTGAGAACCCTCTCATAATCTTCCTTGCTGTCTTCGTAAACAACGGCAATGGATGAACCGGGAAGAATATCGTGAAACTGATTAAGAAGAATAAGCTTCCAGTTTTCCAGAAGTTTTTCCTTTGGATAATTGAAGCCGGTTTGCTTATTGGCAATAGCACAGAGTGTTTCTACGTCGTGGTAAAGACACTCGCTCTTGCGGTTATATTTTTTGTTGCGTGCCTGACTTGTAAGAGTACCACGGTGGAATTCAAGATAAAGCTCACCGCACCATGTGGGAAGATGCTTGTTATCCATAACCTGTTTCTCAAGATTACGGAAGAAATCAAGGGAACTTGACTGTTTAACAACGGGACAACCCTGAATACCCTTTGACATACGTTTGCCGTATTCGAGCATCTCGATTGTAGGACCACCGCCACCGTCACCGAAACCGTAACTCATAAGGTAATCCTTACCCAGGTCCTTCTGCGAATATCTCTTATATCCGCCGATAACGTAAAGGGGTCTTAATTTACTGTTATATGTAGTCTTCCAGTCCCGTCTTTCGTCATCGGTTGCGTGGCAACTTGGCGGGAAATGTGAAAGAACCTCAGTACCGTCAATACCACGCCATTTGAATGTATCATAAGGGAATTTGTTGTATTCGTTCCAACTGATTTTAGTTGTCATAAAGTATTCCATGCCGCTCTTTTTAATAAGCTGAGGTATGGCGGCAGAATAACCGAAAACGTCGGGAAGCCACATAATTTTATTATCAATGCCGAATTCGTCGCGGAAGAAACGTTTACCGACAAGGAACTGACGCACAAGTGCTTCACCCGATGCAACGTTAGTATCCGCCTCGACCCACATTGAGCCTTCCGCTTCCCATCTACCTTCTTTTACACGTTCTTTAATACGCTCATAAACCTCGGGGTAGTCCTGTTTTACATACTCGTAAAGTTGAGCCTGAGAGGACATAAACTTATACTCGGGGTATTCCTCCATAAGTTTAAGCACGGTTGAGAATGAACGACAAGCCTTGTCACGGCTCTGACGCACACGCCACAACCAGGCAACGTCAATATGGGTATGACCTACCGCCCAACAGGTTGCCTCCTCAAATTTACCGTAAAGATTTTCGTCAAGATATTCTGACACAGCAATACAGGATTCGTGGAAAACCTCGCGGTCATTGGTATCAATATCAAGAATATTACAAGCATTATTAAGTGTATTAAGAATATTAACACGGGCATCACTGTCTTCGCCGTGATACTTAGAAACCTTTAAGGGTGTAAGAATGTCAAAATAGGTAGCGTAAGCAACATCATCAAAAACCTGTAACTGTGCACCGAGTTGAATTTCACCGCGCCACTCCCAATCATCGGAATAGGCGTTTATGTAAATCTCGAGTTCTTCGCCGCCTTCAGCACAGGGGGTTACGGTAACATACTGGTGGTTGCTGTCACCACCCTGAACAACCTTGCCGTTTATATAAATGATAAACTGTGGGTTGATGTCGCTCCACTCTCTGGCATAAGGAATAAGCTTATAAATAACGTGTTCGCCCTTGAACTTTTCGGGAATTCTGACGGTTTGTTTAAACCAGCAATAACACTCGCGGTAACCCCAATAATCCTTATTCGCCTTAAAAGGCACCCACTCGCCTGCATCTTTATCAGCGAAAGAATACTGTCCGTCGCGGAAGAAGAAATCGCCCGTATCAACACTATCGACAATAAGGAACTTTTTCTGAAGGTCTCTCATTATCTGGTTAATACGGCCGCTTATCATATATCTTTCACTGTTTTTATCGTGAAAATCAATTTCAAAATGAGCCATAAGACACCCCATATGAATACATAGTTTTTTATATCAATTTTAAAAATATAAATTGTTCACTAATTCTATCACACAATATGGCATTTTACAATAATTTAACCGAAAAAAAACTGCACATTATCGTTATATTTCATAGTTGACTTTCGGATGAATTGCAAGTACAATATAGGGTAATAATTTAAAGTCAAAGGAGAGATTTGAATGGCACATTACTGTCAAGAACCATCCAGAACATTCAGTGAATACTTGCTTATCCCCGGTTACACCGGTCCCGATTGCATACCCGCAAACGTTGACCTCAGCACACCGCTTTGCAAATTCAAAAAGGGCGAAAAGGCTCCTATTACACTCAACATTCCCCTTGTTTCTGCAATTATGCAGTCTGTTTCTAACGACACTCTTGCTATTGCTCTGGCTAAAGAAGGCGGTATGTCCTTCATTTACGGCTCACAGTCTATCGAAGACGAAGCCGCTATGGTTGCACGGGTAAAAAGCTACAAAGCAGGCTTCGTTGTAAGCGATGCTAACCTTTGTCCCGACAATACTCTTGCAGACGTTGTTGATCTTTACGACGCATTGGGTCACTCAACAATGGCTGTCACCGATGACGGTTCCGCAACAGGCAAGCTTCTCGGCGTTGTTACATCAAGAGATTACAGAATAAGCCGTATGCCTATGGATTTAAAAGTCAGCGAATTTATGACTCCCCTTGATAAACTCGTTACCGCTCCTGCTACAACATCGCTCAAGGAAGCAAACGATATTATCTGGGAAAACAAACTCAACTCTCTCCCCATTATAGATGATAAGGGCAACCTTATGTATTTCGTTTTCCGCAAGGACTATGCTCAGCACAAGGAAAATCCTCAGGAAATTCTCGACGACCAGAAACGTTATATGGTAGGCGCAGGTATCAACACCCGTGACTACGCAGAGCGTGTTCCCGCACTTGTTGAAGCAGGTGCAGACGTTCTTTGCATTGACTCGTCTGAAGGTTACACAGAATGGCAGAAACGCACCATCGCTTTCATCCGTGAAAAATACGGTGATGCAGTTAAGGTTGGCGCAGGTAACGTCGTTGACCGCGACGGCTTCCGTTTCCTTGCAGACGCAGGTGCAGACTTCATTAAAGTAGGTATCGGTGGCGGTTCAATCTGTATTACCCGTGAAACAAAGGGTATCGGTCGCGGACAAGCTACTGCTCTTATAGAAGTTGCTGCGGCACGTGACGAATATTTTGAAGAGACAGGCGTTTACGTTCCCATCTGCTCCGACGGCGGTATCGTTCACGATTACCATATGACACTCGCTCTTGCAATGGGTGCTGACTTTATGATGCTCGGCAGATACTTTGCAAGATTTGATGAAAGCCCCACACCCAAGCTCAATATCAACGGCACATACGTTAAAGAGTATTGGGGCGAAGGCTCAAACAGAGCCCGTAACTGGCAGAGATATGACCTTGGCGGTCAGTCAAAGCTTTCATTCGAAGAAGGTGTTGACTCCTACGTAACCTACGCAGGTTCTCTCCACGACAACGTTACAAAAAGCCTTTACAAGGTTAAATCAACAATGTGCAACTGCGGTGTTGTTACAATCCCCGACCTTCAGAGAGATGCAAAGCTCACTCTCGTTAGTGCAACAAGTATTGTTGAAGGCGGCGCACACGACGTTACACTTAAAACTAATACGGGTAATATTCGATAAAATTAAAACCGCTTGACCAAAAGGTCAGGCGGTTTTTTAGTTAGGAGTTAGGAGTTTTAGGGCACTTCGTGCCGAATGTAATCTCGTTTCGCTCTGCGAAACATATCGCGTACGAAGTATATATCGCATCGTCAGATATATCGCACCAGAAGGATATAAAGGGTAGTTCTCTTTCTGTTATTCATCGGTTTGTTAGCACAATAAAATCATGTAGGGGCTAGGCTTGCCTAGCCCGTTGGGTTTTCGATTTGTTGAGATTTCGGGCTATGCAAGCATAGCCACTACGGTGATTTAATGCAAAATGCATAATTATCATGGCAAAGCCGAATTAAAAATTAATTAAACGGTGTTATTTCTATATACATTTCCTCTACTTCAATTTGTGCTTGTTTCAACATTTCAGCTACTTTTTTGTTCTCTATAAGCGGTAATACATCTGTGATAGTGTTAAACAATTTACTGTACATCTTCCAAATTAATTCTTTTTCTGTCATAAAATCACCTTATAATAAAAAATGCGCCAACCGAAGTCGACGCATAAAAAACGCAAACTCCAATTGTCGCGAAACAAAACTTAACAGTTGAAGAATCCTTAGGGAAACATTCACCCGATAGAGTTGCGTTTTTGGCAAAGCAATGGGTGAATACAGACACAATAATATGATACTCCCTGTTACAGAGAATATTCTTCAACATCTATTAAGTTTTGTTTCGCATAAATAATTTAACACATATTTTGTTTTTTATCAACAGTTTTAGATTAAATAAAAACCGATACTTATCTATAAAGATAAATATCGGTTTGAATTATATTTGTAATTTAACGACACACATAGATACATTATCTATTGTTCTCCCCTGCTGAAGACTAACCGCAAGAGAACTACCCACCACCGCTCCGACGAAACATATTGTAATTTTAAGTTTCAGTCACGCATCAAGATAGAGTGTAAAAACATCTTGACACAAGGCGGTCCCCCTCCCTTTTTGCTACGCAAAATGGGATGATAGGCTTCGCGTTTTTTCAGCTTTATTTATAACTTACTTCTTTTGTAATCTGAGCTAAAAACTCAAGGGATTTATTCATACACTCCACTGCGGGTTTGTTGCCCGTGCCGAAATTAAGGTGGAAGCAATGATTATTGTGAAAGCCTTTAACGTGGTAGGAATCAAAATAAGGCACGCATTTTTGAAGCTTTTCAGCCATAGGCTCTCCCTGATTCTGACACACCAAATTATCATCTGCCCAACAGATAAAGGTTGAACACCACCTGTCATTAACAAAGTGAGCCGGTGAAATATAGTCATAATACTTAAAATCTCTGATATTTGAAAAGTCTTTTTTCAAATCAAAATCAAGCACCATTTTCGCTGTCTGGGGTATAACACCCATAAGCGAGCTGCCCTTGAGAAGCACCTCAAGATCATATATACCACACATAAGCATAAGGCCGTTGATATTTATTGTTACATCCTCGCACTCAACTGCTTGGCGTAATTCATCATCAAACTTAAGAGCCGCAACATAGGAGCAAATAAATGCACCTGAGCTGTCACCTGTAAGTATGATTTTATTTTCGTCGATATTGTATTTATCCAAGAGCTTCAGCGCAGAGTTTGCACCCTTTACGCAACCATAAAACATTTCAGGACAGGCTGCCTCAGGAGGCATTTCGTAATTCACATTATATACAAAGTAACCCTCATTGGCGTAAAACTCGCTGACACCCACACGGCACTTTTTATCGCCCATTAAGAATCCGCCGCCGTGAAAATATATGATAAGCGGATGTTTTTTACCGTCATTTAAAATTTCCGGTTTAAAATACAGGTCAGCCTTTTGTCTTTCGCTTTCGCCATAAGGGATATCCTTAATTGATACAATGTTTTTATATTTTTTCGCATTCTGCATCGGGTAGCAAATACCGTCAACCGCTTTAAAAACTAACTGTGCCTTATTCACCCAAACCCCTCCGAAACAGTCCTTACTTTATTTTCATATTATTACATTTTTTTACAAAAAACAAGTGAAATTATGAACATAATTTGAACTTCTGTATTGGTTATTTTTCAACGGTCTGCCGCTCAATATCTCTCTTTAATTTTAAAATTATTCTTTTCTCCAGTCGCGAAATATAGCTTTGTGATATCCCGAGAATATCTGCCACTTCTTTCTGAGTATGCTCCTTCTTACCATTCATACCGAAGCGCATATTCATAATAAGCCTTTCTCTTTCGGACAAATCTTCCATACAGGTATGTAAAATCCGTTTTTCATCCTCATGTTCAACATTATCATTGATTTCAAGTCCGTCACTGCCTAAAACGTCGGAAAGCAGAAGCTCGTTACCATCCCAATCCACATTAAGGGGCTCATCAAGCGATATATCAAGCCGCTGTTGATTTATTTTGCGCAGATACATCAGTATTTCATTCTCAATGCAACGTGAGGCATAGGTAGCAAGTTTTATATTTTTATCCGCTTTAAAAGTGTTAACCGCCTTTATAAGCCCGATTGTACCTATTGATATCAGATCTTCAATATTAACTCCTGAATTTTCGAATTTTTTTGCTATATACACCACAAGGCGTAAATTGTGTTCAACAAGCTTATCACGTGCCTTTGTACTTCCCTTCTGAAAATCATCAATCACCGCCTGTTCCTCGTCCTTGGAGAGTGGTGGCGGTAGCATCTGCGGACTGTTTATGTAATAAATTCCACCCTTACACATTCCTAACAATTTCAAACGCCATAGCTTAATTTTTTCAATCCATGTACGCATTGTCTTTTCGCTCCTTCCAATCTATATCAAATATACTGTTATGCAAAATAACGTTATAATCCCCTTCCGATAATTTTTTATCACATATTGCCATACATAAAAAATTCGTAACGGATTTCTTTTTGCCGTAAGAATACTCGGTTTTATCGGGTATTATTGCAGGTAAAAAGCCGTCACCTGTTACGGTTTTGCAAGGAACAAGGTGCATTTTCCCCACAAGACTTTGCGGAATATCATCATAAGCACCGCTTTTCAGATACTTTATTTCTTCATAACTGAACAACGGAGCCACGGCGGAAAGCTCTGCTATAATCACAGGTCTGTCGGATACTCCGAAGCTTAAATTATTGCCCGTATCGGCAAAGCCCTGCAAAGCTATCTCCACACCCCTGTAAAAAATTTTCACTTTAAATATTCTGTGTTTGCCGGTATATCTTTCAAACAGAAAATTGACCACAAGAAACACGCCGTATATAACAAGAACCGACCCTGCAAGATATGTAAGACTCATATCAAAATACACCGTGCCGTTCAGATAAATAATATTCTCCGGATTGAAGGTTATTTCAACGGCATACATAACACCACCGAATAAAAAGCTTATACCGAAAAAAGTCAGCAGAACTTTCAGAAAACCTTTTATACTCTCGGGTAAAAAAGCAATTCCCGTTATTACTGCCGCTAACACCAATTTATATAAGACCGAGCCGAACGCGGGCAGATTTTGAAAAAAAATTATCAATGACGACAATCCGCCTATTACAGATGAAATCGCGATTCCCCATTTATTTGTTGCTTTTTTACACACCAGTCTCGTTGAAACAATTAAAAGATATGTGATTAATACATTGACCCCTACCAGAATATCGGCATATACCGTTATCATGGCACCACCCCCTGTTTACGCAATATATTATAAATATTGCGGGGTAAAACTTTTGTCGCTATAGGTCGCCTGAAAAATTTTTAGTTGACATATCAGTTAATTAATTTTAAAATCAAATACGGTGATACAAATGAAGATTTATAAAAACGCGAAAGTTGTTTTTCCGGATAAAGTACGTGACAGTATTGTGGTTACCGATAACGGAAAAATAATTGATATCTGCCAAAGAATTGAAGAAACACCCGAAAGCACCACTATAGACTGTAAAGGTCTTTACCTTGCCCCGGGTTTCGTGGACATTCACGTACACGGCGGCGGCAACAAAAGTGCAATGAGTGAAAACCCCGACGATATTACAGCAATGGCATTAGCTCATTTCAAACACGGCACAACGTCTATTGTGCCCACTACTCTCGCCGCACCGATTTCACAATTAAAAACTGCAATAAGCTCCATAAAAACAGCATCAGAAAAAATTAATGATGCTCATATATTAGGGGTACACCTTGAAGGACCTTACATCTCAATGAAGTATAAAGGTGCCCAAAGTCCCGAAAGTATTCTTAGCCCTGAAAGCGATCCCCCCGAAGAGCTTTTTGAGCTTTGGGATAAAATACTTATGATGGGTGCAGCCCCCGAATGTGACGGTGTTCTGAATTTAGGTGAAGCCCTAAAAAAACGCGGTATAGTTGCATCAGTAGCTCACTCTGCCGCAAGCTACGAGCAGGTTGAAGCTGCCGTACAACACGGTTTCAGTGATGTTACGCATATCTACAATGCCTGCTCATCCTGTTTT
Organism: Clostridia bacterium; assembly: GCA_017461235.1. Classification (GTDB taxonomy): domain Bacteria; phylum Bacillota; class Clostridia; order Oscillospirales; family Acutalibacteraceae; genus DTU089. Next base: position 14,336 of record JAFTYU010000011.1, read on the forward strand.
AAAACAGGTCTTTTCAGAAATGCAGGTGTTGTTGAAGCAGGACTTTATATGGATGAACTGACTGTACAGACCATTGCCGACCTTCGCCATCTTCCCCAAGGATTATTGAAGCTCATCTACAAATGCAAAGGCGATGAAGGTATGTATCTCATAACCGATGGTCTTGAATTTTCAGCCAGCGACATAAAAGAAAACACCGTTTACACTCAGGAAAACGGCGTTAACGTTATATATGAAGACAATGTTATGAAGCTTGCGGACCGCTCTGCTCTGGCAGGTAGTGCAGCCACACTTTCGGACTGTGTACGTAATATGTACAAGTGTATAGGCGTACCACTTTACAGCGCTGTCAGAATGGCATCACTCACCCCCGCAACGGTTATAGGCTACGGTGACCGCAAAGGTAAAATTGAAAAAGGTTATGATGCCGATCTGATTGTGTTTGATGATAATATAACCATACATAATGTATAACACAAGCACATCTGCTGCCGTGAAGAAGCTGTACGAAATTTCACCGTACCTTTAATAAAACAGCACACAAAACACAAAAAAGCCCCGTCAGGAACGCAGTCTCTCTGCACTCCTTACGGGGCTGTCATTATACCAGAATCCGGTATATCATCAGTTTGATAATGGTATTTTTCTAAAATTATTGGTACAATTTATATCCATACTTTTAGGGTAAAATATTATTAAAACTATCCGGAGGTAAATACAATGAAAGGAAAAACTTTAACAAAAAAAGAAATAACAGCATTTGCCGTATATCTCGAAAGTGAAGAAAAAAGTAAAAACACCATAGAGAAATATATTCGTGATGTAAGAGCATTTTCTTCATATATGTGCGAAGCAGAAATCACAAAGGAATCTGTTATTGCCTATAAAAACAAATTGATTTCTGAAAATTATTCAGCACGCAGCATCAATTCAATGCTCGCTTCTATTAACAGCTTGCTCTCTTTTCTCGGGTGGGCTGACTTCAGGGTAAAATCCATTAAGCTTCAACGACAGATTTACTGTCCCGAAGAAAAGGAGCTGACCAAAGCAGAATATATACGGTTAGTTAAAACCGCTCAGCAAAAAGGCAATAAACGTCTCAACTTGTTACTGCAAACAATATGTGCAACAGGAATCCGTGTAAGTGAATTACAATATATCACGATTGAAGCGGTGAAGCGCGGAGAAACAATTGTTACGCTAAAGGGCAAAACACGCACGGTGTTCATTGTAAGAGAGCTTCAAAAAAAATTACTCCGCTATGCAGCAGAGCAAAAAATATCATCTGGAGCAATTTTCATAACCTGTACCGGCAAGCCTATGAGCCGCACTAACATCTGGCGTGAAATGAAGAGTCTTTGTGTTCAGGCCGGTGTAAATCCCAAAAAGGTGTTCCCGCATAATCTTCGCCACTTGTTCGCACGTACCTTTTACAGTATTGAAAAGGACATTGCTAAACTCGCTGATATTCTCGGTCACAGCAGTATCAATACCACACGAATTTATATTATCACCCCCGGCAATGAGCATCGTCAGCGTATGGAAAAAATGCGGTTGATTATATAAAAACGTTTACACATTATAGAAAAACAGCCACCGAAAACGGCAGCTGTAACATAATCTGCATTATGTTGTACAGATACATACAAACAACAAATCTTGTTTAAGCATTGTACCACAAATACGAGTTATTTACAAGATGTATCGCGGAGAAAAGTATGGTCGGAAAGAGAAATGTCAATTTAAATACAGCA